>CAVPEV010000023.1:0-47465 GCA_963703555.1 uncultured Actinomycetota bacterium
CGGGTCGCGCCGGCCCACCAACGCCGTTCAGGTCGGGGCCACCGGCGGCATGATGGCCGTGCACGGGCGGCTCGACGTGTTCCTGCAGCTCATCGCGCCGCACGGGCTGCTCGAGCTGACCAGCGTGTTCGTTGCCGGCGCGGCGGGGCTGCGACTGTTCTGGACGTGGGTGGACCCCGGCCCACGGCCACGTACCCGGGCGCTCGCCGAGGAGGGTCGGGCCCTGGCGACCGTGGCGGTCGGGCTGGTGGGGACGCTTGCGGTGTCGGGTCTGATCGAGGGTTTCGTCACCGGATCGGCCCTGCCGTGGTGGCTGAAGATCGTCATCGGCGCGGTGGCGCTCGCCGGGTTCTGGACGTACACCCTCCTGCTGGGTCGGCGCGCCGTCGCCGAGGGGGAGACCGGCGACCTGGCGGCGGACAGCGCCGGCTACTCGGCGGCCGTCGCCGGCTGACGCCCTCCGGGCCACTGCTCGAGTGGAGTGCAACGGTCGGCTCGCACGGAGTGTCACGACCAGTTCGCTGCACTACCGCCGGGAGGGGAGCGGAGACCGGGGACCCGGGCTAGAGGCGACCGGCGGCCTTGAGGGCCAGGTAGGTGTCGGCCAGGCGGGGGGCCAGGTCGTCGGGCAGGGCGTCGACGACCTCGACGCCGCGGCGGCGCAGCTGGTCGCCCGCCGCGGCCCGCTCCAGCTCGGTGCGCTCCGCAGCGGCGGCGTCGAACAGGGCGTCCACGTCCCGGCGGTCGGTGCGCAGCTGCTCGACCTCCGGGTCACGCACGGAGGCGAGCACCACCTGGTGACGGTCGGTGATCCGGTCGACCACGCCGAGCAGGCCCTGCTCCACCGCGGCGGGTTCCAGCGCGGACAGCAGCACGACGAGCGCGCGCTGGGTGAGCCGCGCGCGGATCAGGCCCGCGACGCCCGGCCAGTCGGTCTCCACGAGGGCCGGTCGGACGTCGGCCAGGGCGTTGGCGAGGGCGGTCATCAGGCGCGCTCCGCTGACGCCCGCCACGCGGGCTCGCGGCCGCCGGTCGAAGGCGACGAGCTCCACCCGGTCGCCCGCGCGGGAGGCGAGCGCCGCCAGCAGCAACGCGGCCTCGATGGACGCATCCAGCCGAGGGGCGTCCAGCACCCGGGCGGCCGAGGTGCGCGAGGTGTCCAGCACGATGAGCACCCGGCGGTCCCGTTCCGGTCGCCAGGTCCGTACGACGACGTCGTCCCGCCGTGCGGTGGCCCGCCAGTCGATCGAGCGGACGTCGTCCCCGATGACGTACTCGCGCAGCGAGTCGAACTCGGTGCCCTGGCCGCGGACCTGGACGGCGGACCGCCCGTCCATCTCCCGCAGCCGGGCCAACCGACTGGGCAGGTGGCGGCGGGAGGCGAACTCGGGCAGCACGCGCAGGCGGCCGGGCACGTCGAGGGACGCCTGGCGGCCGGCCAGCCCGAGCGGCCCGAGCGTGCGGATCGTCACCCGGTCGGCGTGCAGGTCACCACGGCGGGTCGGCAGCAGGACGGTGGTGACCCGGATCGCCTCGCCCGCCGGGAGGTCGACCCGGTGGCGTGGTTCGGCGGCGCCGGCGGACGGCTGCCAGGCGTCGCGCACCAGGCCGCGCACCCGCCGCCCGCCCAGCGCGGTGAGCGTGAGCACCGAATGTGCCTGTTGGCTGAGGCGCACCGAGACCGGCACAGTGCGCTGCACGCCGACGCGCCGCGGCGAGGCCGCCAGCCCGGCGTCGAGGGCGCACAGGACCACGACGACGAGCGCCCACCCGAGCACCGTCGCGCTCACGGGCACGAGCAGGACGGCCACCACGCCGAGCGCGGTGAGCGCGACCGCCCGTCCGGTGACGACCATGGCCGCCGCTCAGCGCGGCACGGGCACGGCGGCGAGGACGGTGTCCAGCACGGCGGCCGCGTCGACCCCCTCCAGCTCCGCCTCGGCGCGCAGCTGCACGCGGTGGCGCAGCGTCGGCAGGGCCAGCGCCTTGACGTCGTCCGGGGTGACGAACATGCGGCCGGACAGCCACGCCCACGCGCGCGACGTGGCCAGCAGCGCGGTCGCACCGCGCGGAGAGACACCCAGCGACAGCGACGGTGACCGGCGGGTGGCGCGGCACACGTCCACCACATAGCCGAGCACCTCGCTGCCGGTGCGCACCCGGGCGACCTCCGCTCGCGCCGCGGCGAGCAGGGCGGCGTCGGCGACCGGGTGGACCCCGGCAGCGGCCAGGTCGCGCGGGTCGAACCCGGTCGCGTGCCGGTGCAGCACCTCGATCTCCTCGTCGCGCTCGGGCAGCGGCAGGGCGAGCTTGACGAGGAAGCGGTCCAGCTGGGCCTCCGGCAACGGGTAGGTCCCCTCATACTCCACCGGGTTCTGGGTGGCGATGACGACGAACGGGTCGGGCAGCGGGCGCGGCCGCCCGTCGACCGACACCTGCCGCTCCTCCATGGCCTCCAGCAGGGACGACTGGGTCTTCGGGGGGGTGCGGTTGATCTCGTCGGCGAGCAGGAGGTTGGTGAACACCGGTCCCTCGCGGAACGAGAACTGCGCGGTGCGGGCGTCGTAGACCAGCGAGCCGGTGACGTCGCCGGGCATCAGGTCCGGGGTGAACTGCACCCGCTTGGTGTCCAGGTCCAGGGAGGCGGACAGGGCCCGCACGAGCAGCGTCTTGGCGACGCCGGGAACCCCTTCCAGCAGCACGTGGCCGCGGCACAGCAGGGCGATGACCAGCCCGGTCACGGCAGCGTCCTGGCCGACGACCGCCTTGGCCACCTCGGTGCGCACCCCGGCGAGCGCCTGGCGCAGCTGGGTGGAGGGGTGCGGGTCGCCGGGCCGGGTGGCCCACGGCGGCGCCGGGTGCGGCGCCTCAGGCGGCACCGGCCCGGGGTCGGGGGTGGGGGGCGGCGGTGCGTCGTCGGGGGTGGGGGGCGGCGGTGCGTCGTCGGGGGTGCGGGGCGGCGGTGCGTCGTCGGGGGTCTCGGTCATCCATGAACCTCGTTCTCCAGCTCGGACAGGGCTCGGGCCAGGCGGGCGAGCCCGGCGTCGTCGATGGGGGGCGGCCCGTACAGGACGTCGGCGATCTGGGCCGGTGGCCGTCCGGTGGCGCGGGCCAGGGCGTCGATGACAGCCGGGGCCGATGCGGACCGGGCCAGGCCGAGGCGGTGCGCGGTGCGGTCCGCGGTGCCGGCCCGCAGCGCTGCCGCAGCCCGCCCGTGCGCGCCGGAGCGCCGGTACGACCGGCCGCGCCCGCGGGTGGTCTCGGCCGCCCGCACGACGACCGGCAGCGGCTCGGTGACGACCCGGCCGAGCCGGCGGCCGCGCCACCCGGCAGCGACGGCCACGACGACCAGGGCCAGCAGCGCGACGGGCAGCGCCTGGCCGGGCAGCAGGTCGAGCACGGAGCTGCCCCGGGCCGCCGGGTCGCGCGCGTCGTCGGCCGACGGTACGTACCAGGTGAGCTGCGGCTGGCGACCGAGCACCCGCAGGGCGAGCGCCGCGTTGCCCTCCTCGAGGATCGCGGCGTTGGTGAGCAGCCGGCCCGAACCCAGCCCCGTCACGCTGCGATCGGTCTGGACGGCGACGTATGCGCCCGCACCCTGCTCGTCGCCGGGGATCGGGAAGCACACCGTGGCCGCGGGGGTCCGGGCGACGAAGGCGGTGCCGGAGAACCCGGGCGCGCCTGCGGCGTCCGCGCTGATCGACCCGGCCGCGGCCGCGGCCGGGTCGGTGCAGGATGCCTGCAGCGCGTCGGTCCCGCCGGTGCCGGGCCACGCCTCGGTGGCCGCGCCGCCGGTGAACCGGGACAGGGTCCAGCCCGGATCGACGAGGACGAGGTCGGCCCGGGTGCCGGCGATCGCGTCGACCTGAGCGTCGGAGAGCAGTGCGTCGCCGGTGACGAGCAGCGTCGTCCCCGCCCGGGCCGCAGCGACGGCCTGCGCGGAGGTGCGCACGTAGTCCACCTGCACGCCCTGCTGTCCCAGCACCTGGGCCAGCGCGCGGGCTCCCGCGCCGGCGGGGTTGTCCGGGGCCAGCGCGACGTCCGACGTACGCGGTTGGGGCAGCGCAGCGAGCACCGCCACGACGACGAGCGCGGCGGCCACCCCCACCGGCCAGCGCCAGCGCCGCCAACGGCCGCCGGCCCGCCCGGCGGCGGTCGTCCCGTCGCCGGTCACCGTCGGTCCGGTCACCGTCGGTCCGGTCACGACGGACGAGCTCACCGGCTCGGCCCCTGCGCTGCGCGCGCCGGCCGACGTCGGCGGGCGCGCGGCGGTCCCGACCGGGCCGGCTGCGGATGGGCGGGGGATGGTGGTCATCGGCTCAACCGCGTCCGGCCGGGACGCCGGCGCGGTCCGGTTCGCCGGGCGGCGGTCCTGACGCGACCCCGGGCGGGGGTGACGGGCGCACGCCGGCGGTGCGGGCGTCGACGGAGCGCAGCCACGCATCGTCGTCGGCGGTCGCCTGCAGGCGCCCGTAGACGACCGCGTCGAACAGGTCCGCGGCGCGGCGCAGCTCCTCGGCCACCGGGACGAGGCGGGCGCCGGCGCCGGCGGCGGCCTCGTGCGCGGTGCGGCCCGGCCGTTCGTCGAGGACGGCCCGCTCCTCCAGGCTGCGCACGACCGCGCGGAACCGGTCGGCGACGGCTGCCGCGAGGTCGCCGCGCGCGGCGGCCGCATCGGCGTCGGCGCGCAGCTGCTCGGCCGTGCGGCGGTCGTCCGGGTCGAGCACGCCGGGTCGGCCGAGCCGGCGGGACCGGCGCACCGGACCGGTGACCCAGAACGCGACGACGACGAGCAGGAGGGCGCCGCCGACGATCGTCAGGGTGGTCACCAGGCCGGGTGTGTCGGCGGCCGAGGCCTGCGCGAAGAGGCTGCGCACCCACTCCAGCAGCCGGGACAGCAGGCTGGGCCGCTGGTGGTACACCGGGTCGGCGAGTTCCCGGCGCAGCCACGTCCCCGCCGTCTGCGGGTCCGGGGTGACCGGGACGTCGAGCAGCACGATGCGGCGCGCTCAGCCCTGGGCCGCGCGCGCGAGCTCGACGTCGAGACCCTCGCGGCGCATCCGCACGTCGATGTACAGCAGCGAGACGACCGCGGCGGAGAACGAGATCGTCAGGGTCAGCGCGATCGCCTGCGCGACGGACCCGATGGCGATGGCGACGAAGCTCGTCGTGGACCCGCCGGCCACGAGCGTCGCGATCGCCGCGGCGGGCACGGTGAGGAAGGACGCGACGATGCCGATGATGATCTGGGTCAGCAGGTAGATGCCCAGCAGGCGCCAGAAGCTGCCACGGGTGAGCCGCCAGGCCCGGGCGACGGTCGGCCAGAACCGGCCCCCCTCGAGGATGAGGGCCGGGGTCACCAGGAGGGTACGCACGGTGAGCCAGACGAACCCGACGACGAGCACGAGACCGCCGGCCAGGCCGACCGCCGCGACCGCGGTCCACGACTGGGCCCGGATCAGCGGGATCAGCACCGCGGCGAGCAGGCCGACCGCGGCCGCCTGCACGACCCACAGCAGCGCGGTGAACCCCAGCACCCACAGCACCCGCACGCCGGCGGCTCGCAGCGCACCGCCCAGGTCCACCGTCTGGCCGATGACGGAGCGGCTCACCGACACGACGAGCAGCCCGGTGAGGACGGTCGTCGCCACGGCCTGCAGCAGCGTGCTGACGAGCGGGCCGGACGACGCTGCGAGGGCGCCCTGCAGGTCGGTCGCCGGCGTGCCGTAGCCGCTCAAGACGTCGGCGGTCGCACCGGAGACGATGGTGCCGATGTACCAGGTGACCAGCGCACCAAGCCCGACCGTGACGACGGCCACGATCGCCGACAGGCCGAACATCACCCGTGGGTTGGCTCGCACGGCACGGAAGGCGCCGTCGAGGATCTCGCCGAGCCCTAGGGGCCGCAGCGGGACGATCCCGGGCTGCACGACGGGTGGCTGCCAGCCGTACGGGGTGGCGGCGCCGGGCGGGGGCCCGTAGCCGGCGCCGGGTCCGTAGCCGACGGGGGCGGGCCCGTAGCCGGCGCCGGGTCCGTAGCCGACCGGACCGGGTCCGTAGCCGACCGGACCGGGCCCGTAGCCGACCGGACCGGGCCCGTAGCCGACCGGACCGGGTCCGTAGCCGGGACCGGGTCCGTAGCCTGCGGCCGGCGGCCCGGCAGGACGTTCGGCGCCGGCGGCCGGCGCCGCCGGACCGGCTCCCGGGGCGGGCGGGGCGGGCGGGGCGTAGCCAGGCGCGTACTGGCCGTACCTGGGCAGCGGCTGCGTCGGGCCGGGCGGCGGCGCGGGCTGCTCCGGAGCGGGTGCCGGCGGGACCGGAGGCTCGGCGGCGGGGGGCCCCGCCGGTGGCACCCAGCCGGGCGAGCCGTCGTCGTCCGCCGTCATGTCCGCTCCCTCGTCGTCGCGCTGTCCCCCTGGTCGGGCTGCAGCCATCGTGCCATGCCCGGGTGGCGCGGCGGGCCGGCGCGGCGGGTCGCCCCGGCGGGTCCTCCGCCTCCGCGCGGACGCGATGCGATCATGGCGGCATGAAGGGTCGTGTGCTGGTGGTCGACGACGACACGGCGCTGGCGGAGATGATCGGCATCGTCCTGCGCTCGGACGGGTTCGACCCGGCCTTCTGCGACAACGGCGACGACGCGCTGGACGTGTTCCGGGACACCCAGCCCGACCTGGTCCTGCTCGATCTGATGCTGCCCGGCCGGGACGGCACCGAGGTCTGCCGGCTCATCCGGGCCGAGTCCGGGGTACCCATCGTCATGCTCACCGCCCGGACCGACACCGGTGATGTGGTGGCCGGGCTGGAGTCGGGTGCCGACGACTACATCTCCAAGCCCTTCAAGCCGCAGGAGCTCGTCGCCCGGGTGCGTGCCCGGCTGCGCCGCGGGGACGACCCAGCCCCGGAGAACCTCGTCATCGGCGACCTGCGCATCGACGTCGCCGGTCACCGGGTCACCCGCGACGGGATCCCGATCGCGCTGACCCCGCTGGAGTTCGACCTGCTCGTCGCGCTGGCCCGCAAGCCCTGGCAGGTGTTCACCCGGGAGGTGCTGCTGGAGCGGGTCTGGGGTTACCGGCACGCCGCGGACACCCGGTTGGTCAACGTCCACGTCCAGCGGCTGCGGTCGAAGATCGAGCACGACCCCGAGCGTCCCGAGATCGTCGTCACGGTCCGGGGCGTGGGGTACAAGGCGGGTACGACCACCTCGTGACCGGCTCGGGCGCGGCCGCGCGCGCCGGCACCGCCCGCCGTGCGGCCAGGTTGGCGCGAGCCCGGTGGCGTCGGCGGGTGGGCCGGGTCGGCCGGGGCTGGCGGTCTTCGCTGCAGCTGCGGGTCATCACCTCCACCCTGGCGATCGGGCTGCTGGCGCTCGCCGGCCTCGGCTCCTACCTGTCGGAGCGGATCAGCTCGGGCCTGTTCGACCAGCGGGTGGACCAGGTGCTCCAGGAGAGCGCCCGCAGCACCCAGCTGGCGCAGGAGACGTTCGACTCAGGCACCGCCACCACCGCCCCCGAGGTCCAGCAGTTGCTCAACGACGTCTGGGGCGCCCTCCGGTCGGGCGGGTCCGGGGATCGGGAGGTCTTCCTCCTGCTGCCCAGCGGGCAGCCGCTGCCGGTGCTCGTCACGTCGTTGGCCTCCGACGCCGGCCTCGTCCCGCTGATCGGCACCGACCTGCGGCGGGCCACCGCGGCCGGCGAGGGGCAGCGCTGGCAGTCCGTCGCCGTGCCGATCGACTCCACGTCGCAGGGCACGGTGCCCGGGGTGGTCGTCGGTCAGACGGTGACGGTGCCGGCGGTCGGCACGATCGAGCTGTACTTCCTGTACCGGCTGCAGGCCGAGCAGCAGCAGCTGGCCTTCCTCCAGCGCGTCCTCGCCAGCGCCGCCGTCGTCCTGGTGGTCCTGCTCGGCACGATGACGTGGCTGGTCACGCGGCAGGTGGTCCGGCCGATGCGGTCCGCTGCCGAGGTCGCCGAGCGGATCGCCCACGGCCAGCTGGACGAGCGGGTGCCGGTCCGTGGTGAGGACGAGATGGCGACCCTCGCGCGGTCCTTCAACGAGATGGCCGAGAGCCTGCAGGACCAGATCCGTCAGCTCGAGCAGCTGGGCACCTTGCAGCGCCGCTTCGTGTCCGACGTGTCCCACGAGCTGCGGACCCCGCTGACCACCATCCGGATGGCCGGGGAGATGATCCACGCCGCGCGGGACACCTTCGACCCGGCGCTGCGCCGCTCGGCCGAGCTGCTGCAGGCCCAGCTCGACCGGTTCGAGGACCTGCTGACCGACCTGCTGGAGATCAGCCGGTTTGATGCCGGGGCCGCTGCACTGGACGCGGAGAGCCGCGACGTCCGGGAGGTCGTCACCCGTGCTGTCGACCAGGCGGTGCCGCTGGCGGAACGGCGCGGCTCCTGGCTGACCGTCGACCTGCCCGCGACGCCGTGCGTGGCCGATGTCGACCCGCGCCGCATCGAGCGGGTGCTGCGCAACCTCCTGGTGAACGCCGTGGAGCACGCCGACGGCACCGCGATCGACGTGCGGCTGGCCGCTGACGACCGCGCGGTGGCGGTGACGGTGCGGGACCATGGGGTGGGACTCACCCAGGAGCAGGCTGCGCACGTGTTCGGCCGGTTCTGGCGCGGCGACCCAGCGCGGGCGCGCGCCACCGGCGGCACGGGCCTGGGGCTGGCGATCTCGCTGGAGGACGCGCACCTGCACGGCGGATGGCTGCAGGTGTGGGGCCGACCCGGCCGAGGGGCCTGCTTCCGGCTGACCCTGCCCCGGCGGGCAGGCATCACGCTGACCTCCTCACCGCTGCCACTGGTCCCGGACGACGCCTCCGTGGCTCCGCCGGCGGTGGCCCCCCGCCGCGCGACCACCGACCCGGCCGCGCTGCCGGAGCTGGACGCCCTGGACATCGGCACCGCGACGGAGGACACGCCATGAGCACGTGGACCGGCGGCCGGGCCGGCGCAGCGGCGGTGGCCGTCCTGGTCCTGGGCGGCCTGCTCGGCGGGTGCGTCGCGCTGCCCACGGGCGGCGCCGTCCACGAGGGCGTCGACGCGGTCACCGAGCCGGGGTCGGTCATGCCGCTGGGCGACCTGCCCGCCCTGGACGCCGGCCCGGAGGACATCGTGCGGGGGTTCCTGTCCGCCAGTGCCGCCGGGTTCAGCCTGGACACCTCCTCGGGAGCCCAGCAGGACTTCACCGTCGCGCGCGCCTACCTCACCGGGGATGCCCGCGGCAGCTGGAACCCGCGGGAGCGCGTCGTCGTCTACCCGGCGGCGCCGGAGGTCTCGCTGCTGGCGAACACTCAGGCACGGGTGGCGGTGACCGTCCCGGTCTCGGCGCGGATCGACGCCGCCGGCCGGTACGCGCAGGCGCCGGCCCAGTCCGAGGAGTCGTTGGTCTTCGACCTCGTCCAGGACGACGCCGGCCAGTGGCGGATCTCCGGGCTGGACGACGGCGTCGTCCTGGCGGAGGCCAACTTCGAGGCGATCTTCCGTGCGTCGCCGGTGTACTTCCTGTCCCAGGACTCGACGTTCCTGGTCCCGGAGACCCGGTGGTTCCCGGTGCGCAACCTGGCCACGTCGGTGATGCGCGCGCTCATCGCCGGGCCATCGCCGTGGCTGCGGGACGGGGTCCGCACCGCGGTCCCCGAGGGTGCGAAGCTCGCGCCGGACGCGGTGCCCGTCGACGCCGACGGGGTGGCGACGGTGAGCCTGGCCCGCGGGTCCCTGCCGGCCGACCCCGGCGCCCGCTCGCTGCTGCTCGCCCAGGTCGAGGCCTCGCTGCGGATCCCCCGGGTGCGCAGCGTGCAGGTCACGGCCGAGGGGGTGCCGCTCGAGGTCGCCGCGGCCGGCCTGCAGCGGGGTACCAGCACCGCCGTGGTGCCGGAGATGCTCCGAGGGGACCGGCTCGTGCGGCTGACCGGGACGAGCCTGGAGGACGTCCCGGACGTGGCGCCGCTGGGCGGGATCGACGCCCGCAGCCCCGCCCGGGACGAGGCGGGCCGGGTCCGGGTGGTGCTCGACGGGCCGGACCGGCTGGTCACGGTGCCCGGTACGACGCAGCCATCGGTGGTGCTGCTGGCGGGCGCCGGTCTGGCGGCGCCGTCGGTGGACCGGATCGGGTGGGTGTGGACCGCCGACAGCGGGCGCACCGGCGTCCTGACGGCCGTGCGGACGGACGGGACGGCCGTGCAGGTGGGTGCCGACTGGCTCGCCGGGCGCCGGGTGCTGGCCGTGCGGATCTCCCGGGACGGCTCGCGGGCTGCCGTGGTGTCCGAGGCCGCCGCCGGCGGCGCGGTGGGCCGTGTGGTGGACGTGGCATCCGTCGTGCGGGACGACTCCGGCACGCCGCAGCAGCTGGGTGAGGCGCTGGGCGTCGGGGCGTCGGTGAGCGATCCGCGGCAGGTCGTCTGGGTCGACGAGTCGACGCTGGGCGTGCTGGGGCGGTCGGGCAACTCGGCAGCGCCGGCCTACCAGCTCGTGCCGGTCGGGGGACCGACCACGACCCGCCCGGTGGTGGCGGACACCGCCTCGATCGCCGGTGGTGCCGGCGAGTCGGCGCTGTACCTGGTGACCAGCGGCGGTGCGCTCTACGTCCGGTCCGGGCCGAGCTGGACCGTCGTGGCCGAGGGTGTCCGCGACGCGTTCTTCCCTGGGTGACGCCGGTGGCCGCGGGGCGCGTGGGGGTCGGGCCGGGCGTGCGTCGAGGTTCCGCCGCCGGTGCGCCGAGGGCCGCACAGGCGCCGGTCCGCCGGGGGCCGTCGCGGCGGGTGGTGTGGACGGGCGGAGCGCTCGCGGCGGGCGGGCGGGCACGCTGTGGGCGTGGCCTGCGCACACAGCGTGGTGAGCACGATCGCCGGCGGCCTGCGGGACCTCGGTCGTCTGGTGCTGCCGGTGTCGTGCCCGGGGTGCGGTGCGCCGGACGTGCCGCTGTGCCCGCGGTGCCGGGTGGTGTTCCAGGCACCGGCGTTCCGGTGCGAGCAGCACGCGGGCCGGTTGGACCGGATGGACGGGCGGCCGCCGCTGCCGGTGTGGACCCTCGCCCTGAACGTCGGCGTGGCCCGCAGCGTCGTGCTCGCGTGGAAGGACGGCGGCCGGGCGGACCTGTCGGTGCCCCTGGGCGCCGAGATGCGCCGGGCCGGGCTGGCCGTGGGGTCCGTGCTGCGTGCCGCCGATGTCGGTGGTCCGGTGCGGACCGGTCCGGCCGGAGAGCGCCCCGTGGCCGGGCGTCCGCGGGGCGCGCTGGCCGTCGTCCCGGTGCCGTCGTCCGCGGCGGCCGTCCGCCGGCGCGGCGAGGACCTGGTGCGTGGCCTCGCCGTGCAGGTCGCCGTGGGCTGCTCCGCGGCGGGCGTGGCTGCGCGTGCTGCTCCCGAGCTGCGGCACCGCGCGGGCGGGCGGGACCAGGCGACGCTGGGGTCCGCCGGACGCGCGCGCAACGCCGCGGGCCGGTTCGGCCTGCGGCGCCGGTGCGGGCCGCCGGCCGATCCTCGTCCCGTGCTGCTGGTCGACGACGTGCTCACCACCGGGGCGACCCTCGCCGCCTGCGAGGACGTCCTCGCGGCTGCGGGTCGCACGATCGTCGGGGCGATGACGCTCGTCGCGACACCGCACCCGGGAGCCCGGTGACCCGGGCGCACGCCACCCCGGGGCCGCCGGCACGCCGGCCCGAGGACGCGGCACCCGGCGTCAGGGCGTGGCGTTGAGGGGTGGGTGCGCGCCGCACTAGCGTGGTGGCAGAGTCAGTGACGTCGCGTGCGGATCTCGGGTCCGCCCCCTCGGCGCCGGAGGGGAGGTGGCGCTACACCCGCGCCTCGCCAGGCGCGCTCGCACCGGACCGGGCGGCTCGCCGCCTCACACCCTCCCAGGAGGTCAGCCATGGACATCGTCGTCGCCGGGCGCCACACCGACGTCCCCGAGCGTTTCCGCAGCCACGTCGTCGACAAGCTCGCCCGGGTCGAGCAGCTCGCTCCCCGCGCCCAGCGCATCGACGTGGAGGTCATCCACGAGCGCAACCCGCGTCAGGCGGACAGCGCGGAGCGGGTCGAGCTCACGGTGCGCGGGAAGGGACCGGTGATCCGGGCAGAGGCCTCCGCGGACGACCGCTTCGCGGCGTTCGAGCTCGCGCTGGACAAGCTCGAGGAGCGGTTGCGCCGAGTCCGGGACCGCGGCAAGGACCACCGCAAGCACGTGCCCGTGGTCCCGGTGGACGTCCGGCCGCCGTCCCCCGCGGAGGCGGTCGCCGAGAGCACCGTGGAGGACGGGGTCGTGGAGACCACGCTGGGCGACTCCCCGGTCGTCATCCGGGAGAAGATCCACAGCGCCGAGCCGATGACCATCGACGACGCCCTGTACGAGATGGAGCTCGTCGGTCACGACTTCTTCCTGTTCGTCGATGCCGAGACCGCCCAGCCGTCGGTGGTGTACCGCCGGCACGGGTGGAGCTACGGGGTGATCCGGCTGGACAGCCCGGTCTCGGGCGTGGAAGCTCGGACCCGCACCGCGACCGCATGAGCCCTGTCCGCTCGGCGCCCGCCGGTCCTCCGGCGGGCGCCGTCGCGCCCGGGCGGGCTCGACGGTCGGGCACCCCGGCCGGCTCGCTCAGCCGCGAGGAGGCCAGGCGGGTCGCACTGCGGGCCCAACGGCTGGACGGCTCGCCGGGACGGCCTGGCGGACCGGTGACCGCGGGGCAGGTCCGGTCCGTCGTCGAGCGGATCGGGGTGCTGCAGATCGACTCGGTGAACGTCCTCACCCGAGCGCACCTCGTGCCGGTGTTCTCCCGGCTGGGGCCCTATGACGTCGGCCTGCTGGATCAGGCAGCCGGGCGCGCGCCGCGCCGCATCGTCGAGGCGTGGGCGCACGAGGCGTCCTACGTCCCGGTCGACACCTACCCGTTGCTGGCGTGGCGCCGGCGCGCCTATCGCACGCAGGCGTGGCAGTCGATCCGCGAGGCGCCCCAGCGCCACCCCGGGCTCGTCGAGGACGTGCTCGCGGTGGTCGCGCAGGACGGCCCGCTGACCGGGTCGCAGGTGCAGACCCTCGTCACCACGGGTGCGGTGCACGGTCCGGCGGCACGGCGTCGCCGGCCGCCCGCGGACGCCTGGGGATGGAACTGGAGCGCCGCGAAGAGTGTCCTGGAGTACTTGTTCTTCACCGGTCGGCTGTCCTCGGCCGGGCGCACCGCGGCCTTCGAGCGCCGGTACGACCTCATCGAGCGGGTGCTCCCGCGGCGGGTCCTGGACCGGCCCACCCCGGACGACGCGGACGCCGTCCGGGGCCTGGTGGAGGTGGCAGCCCGCGCGCACGGTATCGGCACCCTGCGCTGCCTGGCCGATTACTTCCGCATCCCCACCGCACTGGCGGCGCCCGCGGTGGGCGAGCTGGTGGACGCGGGCGTCCTGGCCCCGGTCCGGGTGGAGGGCTGGTCCCGGCCTGCCTACCTGCACCGGGACGCGGCCGTGCCGCGGCGGGTGCACGCCCGGGCCTTGCTCAGCCCGTTCGACCCGCTGGTGTTCGAGCGGCGCAGGCTGGAGGACCTGTTCGGGCTGCGCTACCGGATCGAGATCTACGTGCCGCGGGCGCAGCGGGTGCACGGCTACTACGTGCTGCCGTTCCTGCTCGGCACGCAGATCGCCGCGCTCGTCGACCTCAAGGCGGACCGGACGGCAGGGGTGCTGCGAGTGGTGGCCGCGCACCGGCTGGGCGGCGCCCCGCCCGACACGGCGGACCAGCTCGCGGCCGAGCTGGCCTCGATGGCGGCCTGGCTCGGGCTGGGGCGGGTGGAGCGCTCGGCCCAGGCGAGCTGGGTGTCGACCGTGGACGTGGTCGCGACCGGCATGCCGCCGCAGGGCGTCGGCACGTGACCACCCGGAGGACCGGCCGCGCAGCGAGCGCCGGCCCCGGCCCGTCGCGAGGATTCCTCCTCGTCGTGTCCGGGGCCGTGCTGTGGGGCACCGGGGGCCTCGCCGGCTCGGCTCTGGCTAGGGAGGCGGGCACGTCGATGCTGGCCGTGGCGACGGTGCGGCTGCTCACCGGGGGAGGGCTGCTGCTGGCCGGGCTGGTCGTCGTGCGTTGCGTCCGCCGTCCGGGGCGTCGCGGCGGACCCGCGGCGGGACGAGCGCGGCTGAGCGCACGGGCGTGGGCGCAGATCGGTGCCACGGGGGTGCTCGCCGCGGCCTACCAGGCGTGCTACTTCGTCGCCGTGGGGGCGACGGCGGTGAGCACCGCGACCCTCGTCGCCCTGGGTGCCGCACCGGTGCTCGCCGTCGCGGCCGGCGCGATCCGGCGCCGGCGGTTGCTCGCCGTGCGGGTCGTGGTCGCGCTCGCCGTCGCCCTGGTCGGGCTCGGGCTGCTCGTCGGGTCGCCCGGGACGCAGTCACGCAACCCTGCGCTGGGTCTGGCGCTGGCGCTGGTGGCGGCAGCGGCGTTCGCCACCACGACCCTGCTCAACCGCACGGCCGTGCCTGGGCTGGACCCGCTCACCCTCACCGGTGCGGCGTTCCTGCTCGGCGGCCTGCTGCTGATCCCGCTGGCCGCCGTCGGCGCAGGTGTGGCGCTGCCGACCGGGCCGCGGGGCTGGGCGCTCGTGGGGTACCTCGGTGTGGGCCCGACGGCGCTGGCCTACGGCGCGTACTTCACCGGGCTGCGCTGGGTGCCGGCGACGACGGCGACCGTGGTGGCGCTCCTGGAGCCGGTGACGGCGACGGTCGGCGCGGCAGTCCTGCTCCACGAGGTCCCCACGCGGGCAGGACTCGTCGGCGGCGTGCTGCTGATCGCGGCCATCGTCAGCCTGGGGCCGGCCGTGGACGACGCACCTGCCTCGCCTACCATGGATGCGGCACGGGTCGCACGACCGGTGCTCCGGAGCCGTCCCGAGGGGGCGCCCGAACGTCGGGAGTGACGCGTGCCTTCGATCGTCGACAGGGTCCTTCGCATCGGCGAGGGTCGGATCCTCAAGAAGCTGTCCGGCATCGCCGCCCAGGTCAACGCGCTGGAGGACGGTTTCGAGTCGCTGTCGGACGCCGAGCTGCGCGAGGAGACCGACCGGTTCAAGGCCCGCCTGGCCGACGGTGAGTCGCTCGACGACCTGCTGCCCGAGGCGTTCGCCGCCGTGCGGGAGGCCGTCCCGGCGCACGCTGGGCCAGCGGCACTTCGACGTGCAGATCATGGGCGGCGCCGCCCTGCACCAGGGCAACATCGCCGAGATGAAGACCGGCGAGGGCAAGACGCTCGTCGCGACCCTGCCGGCCTACCTCAACGCGCTGACCGGCAAGGGCGTGCACATCGTCACCGTGAACGACTACCTGGCCGGCTACCAGGCCGACCTGATGGGCCGGGTCTTCCGCTTCCTCGGCCTGACGACCGGCTGCATCCTCGACCGGCTCACGCCGGCCCAGCGGCGCGAGGAGTACGCGGCGGACATCACCTACGGCACGAACAACGAGTTCGGCTTCGACTACCTGCGCGACAACATGGCGTGGACGCCCGAGGAGCTCGTCCAGCGCGGCCACCACTACGCGATCGTCGACGAGGTCGACTCGATCCTCATCGACGAGGCGCGCACGCCGCTCATCATCTCCGGCCCCGCCTCGGGCGACGCGAACCGCTGGTATGCGGAGTTCGCCAAGGTGGTGCTGCGGCTGCACCGCGACGAGGACTATGAGGTCGACGAGCCCAAGCGGACCGTCGGCATCCTGGAGCCCGGGATCGCCAAGGTCGAGGACTACCTGGGCATCGACAACCTCTACCAGTCGCTGAACACGCCGCTCATCGGCTTCCTCAACAACGCGATCAGGGCCAAGGAGCTGTTCCGTCGCGACAAGGACTACGTCGTCCTGAACGGCGAGGTGCTCATCGTCGACGAGCACACCGGCCGGATCCTGCCCGGGCGCCGGTACAACGAGGGCATGCACCAGGCCATCGAGGCCAAGGAGGGGGTGGTCATCAAGGCGGAGAACCAGACCCTGGCGACGATCACCCTGCAGAACTACTTCCGGCTCTACGGCAAGCTCGCCGGGATGACCGGCACGGCCGCGACCGAGGCGGCCGAGTTCCTCAGCACCTACAAGCTCGGCGTGGTGCCGATCCCGACGAACATGCCGATGCAGCGGAACGACCAGCGCGACCTCGTCTACAAGGCCGAGGCGGGCAAGTTCGACGCGGTGGTCGCCGACATCGTGGCGCGGCACGCCGCCGGGCAGCCCGTCCTGGTCGGGACGACGAGCGTGGAGAAGTCCGAGCTGCTGTCCTCGCTGCTGCGCAAGCAGGGGGTCCCGCACGAGGTCCTCAACGCCAAGCAGCACGCGCGGGAGGCGGCGATCATCGCGCAGGCCGGGCGCAAGGGTGCGGTCACCGTCGCCACGAACATGGCCGGACGCGGCACCGACATCATGCTGGGTGGCAACGCCGAGTTCATGGCGGTCGCCGACCTGGCGGCCCGTGGGCTGGACCCCAACGAGGACCCCGACGAGTACGAGGCGGCCTGGCCGGCGGCCCTGGCCTCCGCCACCGCGGCGGTCGCCGCCGAGCACGACGAGGTCGTCGCGCTGGGCGGGCTGTACGTGCTGGGCACCGAGCGGCACGAGTCCCGCCGCATCGACAACCAGCTGCGTGGACGGTCCGGACGGCAGGGTGACCCCGGCGAGTCCCGGTTCTACCTGTCCATGCAGGACGACCTCATGCGGTTGTTCAACGCGCAGATGGCCGAGTCGCTGATGGCCCGGGCGGGCTTCCCGGAGGACATGCCGCTCGAGTCCAAGATGGTCACCCGCAGCATCCAGTCGGCCCAGACGCAGGTCGAGGCCCGCAACTTCGAGATCCGCAAGAACGTCCTCAAGTACGACGACGTGCTGTCCCGCCAACGTGAGGTCATCTACTCCGAGCGCCGGCGCGTGCTGTCCGGGGAGGACCTCGCCGACCAGGTCCAGCACTTTATCGAGGACATCGTCACCGGGTACGTCACCGACGCCACCACCGTCGGCCGGCCGGAGGAGTGGGACCTCGAGGCGCTGTGGACGGCCCTGCGGGCCGTGTTCCCGGTGACGATCACCCCGGAGGAGGTCGTCGACGAGGTCGGCGGGCCAACCCGCCTGACCGCCGAGGTGCTGCAGCGGGAGCTGGTCTCCGACGCGAAGGTCACCTACGCCGAGCGCGAGGAGCGGTTCGGCGCCGACGTCATGCGGCAGATGGAGCGGCGGGTGACCCTCGCGGTGCTCGACCGCAAGTGGCGCGAGCACCTTTACGAGATGGACTACCTCAAGGAAGGCATCGGGCTGCGCGCCATGGCGCAGCGCGACCCGCTCGTGGAGTACCAGCGCGAGGGGTTCCAGCTGTTCCAGGCGATGACCGAGTCCATCCGGGAGGAGACCGTCGCCTATCTGTTCCGCCTCGAGTTGGCCACGGAGCAGGCCGGTGCGCCAGCCGAGGAGGTGGCAGCCGAGGAGCACGCGCCGGTTGCCGGGACCACCCCGGTCGGCACGCCGCTCGCCGCGCCGACCGCGCCGACCGGGGTGGGCGGAGCTGCCGGGGTGGCAGCGGCCGCGACGGCCGGGCGCGGACAGGCCGGCAGCCGCGGGCCGCGTCCCGCCGCGCCCCGGCGTGCCGCGGCGGCTGCTCTGGACGAGCCGCACCGCCGTGTCCCGCTGTCCTACTCGGCGCCCACGGTCGACGGCGACGGCGGTGTCACGACACTGTCCGACGGCGCCCAGCGGGCGATGGCGCAGCGGGCCGGCGCCGAACCCGCAGCGGCTACCGCGGCGGGCAACCGCGAGGCTCGGCGCAGGGCGGCCAAGCAGGCTCGCCGCCAGCGGTAGGACCGGCGGAGCGGGCGTACCGGGCCGGCGCCGGCGGGGACGGACCGGCGTCAGCCGATCTCCAGCGCCACCGCCCGCCAGGCGCCGCGCCACGGCTCCAACCGGATCGCGGCGGCCCTGACCCGCCCGTTGTCGGCGACGACGACGCACACCTCTGCGACGCGTGGTCCGATCCGGCACACCCGGAACCGCCGGAGCTCGACCCGGCCGGTGGACCGTACCCGAGTCCGTGCGACCAGGGCGGCACGGCGGGCCAACGGTTCGAGGATCTCCGGCGCCACCCACCGGGCCAGCTGAGCAGCGGGCCGCGCACCCGCGAGAGCCTCCACCGCAGCCAGGACGATGGTGCAGGCGACGACGCCGGGGTCGGTGGTGGGGACGGGGGGGTTCACCACCGGTTCGGGTACGGCCAGGGCCTCGCGGCGTCGCGCGCGGGCGCGCTCGTCGGCGGTGGGCAGGTGCGGGCGGGCCGGTCCGGTCGCCTCGAGGATCCGCGCCGGCCGTCCGGCCGAGCCGGGCAGCAGCCTCGCGCGTGGTGGCCGGTCCGGCTCGGGTGGCACCTCCGGCAGGCCGGCCGGCTGCGCGGTCATCGGTCCGCGCCGTCCGGCGGAGCCTGGAGTACCTGCCCCGGGCGGATGAGGTCCGGATCTGCGCCGATGACCGCCCGGTTGGCGTCGTACCAGTCGGGCCATGCGGCCGCGATCATGGCATCACCCGCCGTCGGGGGCAGCGCGGCAGCGGCGATCCGCCAGAGGCTGTCGCCGGGAGCGACGACGACGGTCCGGCGCGGCGCGGCTGCGGCGCCGGGTGTCCCCTCGGCGCCGGGTGTCGCCGGGTGTCCGGCTGCGGGAGCCGGGTCGGAGGCGACCCAGCTGAGGGGTGGGCCGCCGTCGGTGGTCGGGGCCCAGGTCAGCGCGGTCAGTGGCGCATCCGGGACCGCGGCGCTCGGTGCGGACACGTCCTGGGCAAGAGCGGTCCCCGTCCCGGCAAGACCGAGCCCGGCTCCCAGCGCCGTGGCCACGGCTGCGCGCAGCACGCTCGGAGCCGCTCGGATGGCGAGCTGCTCGCCCCCTGTCCAACAGCGGCCGACCGCCCGCAGCGCCCCGCAGGTCGTGGCGACGCTCAGGGCCACCACCGTGCGCGCGAGCACCGCGGCGCCGAGCGCGACGACCGTGAGCTCCACGATCGTGTCCACCTGCCCCGGCAGCCCCGGTGTCGCGGCGATCGTCACCGCCCGCCGCGCCAGCAGCCACGTGCCCGCAGCCGACAGCAGCAACCCCGCGCCGAGCCAGCGGGCCCGCCCGCGCGGTGCCGGCCCGCTGGGTGGGGGTGCGACCGCGGCGCCGGCCGACGCGCCGGCTGATGTCCTGTCCATGTGGACGCCTCATGTCATCATTAGTGATGCTGTTTGATGCTGATTGGCGTCACTAGGTGTACCTGAACCAGCGATGGACGTCCAGTGCCCGATGCCTCCTGGGGACAGGTGCGTACGGTGTGCCGATGCGATGGGAGCTGTTGTTCGCCGACCTCGAGGCCCGGCTCGAGGCGGAGGAGGTGGCGGGGCGGGCGGCGGCGGTCGTCGACCTGACGCGTGCTGAGCGGGCCACGGTGCGCCTGGCCGACCGGCTGCGGGCTCGCGTGGCGGACGGCGCGGGGGCGCCCGTCACGGTGTCCGTGCGGGGCGGGGAGCAGGTCAGCGGCGACCTGCTCGACTCGGGCCCAGACTGGCTGCTCCTCGGGGACACCCGGGCGGGCCGGCGCTCACTGGTGCCGCTGAGCGCGGTGGCGGCCGTGGCCGGGCTGGGCCTGCGGGCCGACCCGCCAGGTCTCGTCGAGCGGCGGCTCACCCTGGGGCACGCACTACGTGCGCTGGCTCGGGACCGCCAGGTCGTGCGGGTCCGGACCACGGGAGCGGAGGTGGTCGGGCGGATCGGCGCGGTGGGCGCCGACCACGTCGATGTCCAGACGCAGATCGGCGCCTCGCGGACCTGGAGCGTGCCGACCGCGGCGCTGCTCGTGGTCACGTCTGGCTGACCGCGGGCGCACGGTCGGGAGGAACCGACGGTGCGCCCGCGGGTCAGGTCGGTCAGGTCGGGCCGGTCAGGCCTGCTGGTGCTGCGGACCGGCCTGGTCCGCCCCGACGGCCTGGTCCGCCCCGGTCCGGGCGCGAGTCTGCGCGTACATCCGCTGGATGTAGCGCTCGAGCTCGGCCTCCTCGATCCGCCACTGGCCGCGCCCGCCGACCTGGATCGCCGGCAGCTCGCCGGACCGGACGAGGGCGTACGCCTGCGGCGTGGAGATGTTGAGCACCTCGGTCACGTCGGCGAGCGTGAGGAACCGTCGCGGCATGACGGCAGTCTCCCACGCGGTTGCGTGCCGCCGCGGATGTGCACAGCGACTGTTCCTGGCCCGGCGGACCGGGCAGACTGTGGCCCGCGGACCCCCGCGGGGGCGGCGGGCCGTCTGGCGAGGAGGGGACGTGCACCCTGGACCGGCACAACGAGGATCTGCGGCACGGCCTGCGCGGTTGCGGGTGGTCGGCAGCGGGGCCGGACCCCGGGCCGTGGCCGGTCGGACCGCTGGAGCCCGGTGGCCGTCGGGGCAGACGGCATGACGGCCGCGGGTCAGGCGCCGTCCGGCGGCCCGGTCTGGGTCGCGCGGCGGTTCCGGCGCCCCGGCTGGGGCGACCCTCGCCTCGTCGTCGGCATCGTGCTGGTGGCCGGTTCGGTCGCCCTCGGGTCCTGGGCGGTGACCTCCGCCGAGCACACCGTGACGGTGCTGGTGGCCCGCGACCCGCTCACCCCCGGCGAGCCGGTGGGCCGGGACGCCGTGCGGGACGTGCAAGTGCGGCTCCCGGACGCGGAGCTCGGCCGGTACCTGTCGCCAGGACAGCTGCCGGCGGACGCGGTGGCGGTGCGCGTGGTCGACGCGGGCGAGCTGGTCCCGCGGGCAGCGCTCGGCACGCCGGAGCTGCTCGGCACCCGGTCGGTCGCGGTGCCGGTGTCGGATGCCCTGCCGGACGCAGTCGTGGCCGGGGCGGTCGTCGACCTGTGGCGCGTCCCCGACCCCGGCCGGACGGGCGGCGCCACGGCGGTGGGCGGCGACGCGGTCGCCTCCGACGCCGTCCCGCCGGCGGCTCGGGCGGTGGCGACGGGGCTGACCGTCGAGGACGTGCGCTGTCCCGACGGGGGGTTCTCGGTCGCCCCTGCGTGCGTCGTGCACGTCGTGGTGCCGGAGGACCTGCTCGGGCAGGTGCTGGCGGTCGTCGCGGGCCGGGACACGGTGCGGCTCGTCGCCGTGCCGGGGAACTGAGCGTGGCCGTCGGGATCCTCTGCGCGCTGCCGGCGACGGTGGACGCGCTGGTCGTGCGTGCCGTCGAACGCACCGGCGGCCGGCTCGCCGTCGCCCGCCGGTGCGCCGACCTGACCGAGCTGCAGGCCGCGGCGGAGGCCGGGCTCGGCCGGGTCGCCGTCGTCGACGCCGGGCTGGCCCACCTGGACCGGCCGGCCGTCGTCGCGCTCGCCGGGGCCGGCGTCCTGGTCGTGGGGCTCACCGAGCAGGCCGCCCCCTGGGTCGGTGAGCGGCTCGTCGCGATCGGGGTCGAACACGTGCGGCCCGCCCCCGCCGACGCCACGGAGGCGGACGACCTCCTTGCGGTGCTGACAGGCCTGCTCGACGGCTCGAGTCCCGGCCCACGGACAGGCCCGGCGGGAGGCGGGTCCACCGGGTCGGCCGCGCGGGCACCGGCCGCGCCGGCCACCGCGGGGAGCCCCGCGGGCTCGGCGGCGAGCGCCGCCCGGCGTGGTCCGGTCACCGGTGCCGGTCCGGCCGCGGGGCTGGGCAGCACTGCCACGCCGGACGGGCTGCCCGCGGACCGCCGGCCGGGGGAGGCGGGCGAGGACCGCCCGGCCGGGCGCCTGGTCGCCGTATGGGGACCGACCGGCGCGCCGGGCCGTACGACGATCGCGGTGCAGCTGGCAGCCGAGCTGGCTCTCGCGGGCCACACCTGCCTCCTGATCGACGCGGACACCTACGGCGGCACAGTCGCCCAGGTCCTCGGCCTGCTCGACGAGGCACCAGGACTGGCTGCCGCGGTGCGTGCATCCGCGCAGGGTGCGTTCGACGTCGCCGGGCTGGGACGGCTCGCCCCGGCCGTCGTGCCCGGCCTGCGCATCCTCACCGGGATCTCCCGGGCCGAGCGCTGGCCGGAGCTGGCGGCGCCGGCGCTGGACGTGGTGTGGACCGTCGCCCGCGCGATGGTCGACCGGGTCGTCGTCGACTGCGGGTTCTGCCTCGAGCGCGACGAGGCGCTGAGCTACGACACGCGGGCCCCGCAGCGCAACGCGGCCACCCTGTCCGCGCTGGCAGCAGCGGACGACGTGGTCGTGGTGGGCGCGGGGGACCCGGTCGGCATGCAGCGGCTCGTCCGGGGGCTCGACGCGCTGGCGGAGCTGCAGGTGACCGCCCGCCGCACGGTGGTGGTCAACCGGGTGCGCGCATCGGTCGCCGGCCCGCGGCCGGCTTCCGCGGTCGCCCAGGCGCTGGCTCGCTACGCCGGCGTGCGGGACGTGCACATCGTGCCCGACGACCCGGCTGCGCTCGACGCGAGCCTGCTGCGTGCCCGCCTGCTGCACGAGGTGGCGCCGGGCTCTCCCGCCCGACGGGCGATCGCCGAGGTCGCGGACCTGCTGGGGACGGGGACCGGCGAGCCCCGTCGGGAGCACCGGCGGGTGCGGAGCGAGCGCCGCGAGCGGGCGAGGGCGGCGTCCGCGGTGCCGGGTCGGTGAGGATCCGCACCTGCCCGGGTCGGTGAGGATCCGCACCTGCCCGGGTCGGTGAGGATCCGCACCTGCCCGGGTCGGTGAGGATCCGCACCTGCCCGGGTCGGTGAGGATCCGCACCTGCCCGGGTCGGTGACGATCCGCACCTGCCCGGGCGATGCTGCCCCGCAGGCCCGGGCCGTCGGGCAGACTGACCGGATGCGCGTCTACCTGCCGGCCACCCTCGACGACGTCGGCGACCTTGCCGGCGTCGCGGCGGGACCGGCCCATGCCGTGACTGCGGCGCTGCGGGCGGCGTTGCCCGACGACGACGAGGAGTCCCTGGAGTACGCGGCGCAGCTGGCAGCGGCCGACGACTGTCTCGCGTTGCTGGCGGAGCGCCCGGGTGCGCCGCGCCTGCGGGTCGTGCTGGCCGCCGAGGTGCCCGACGGCCAGGTGGCGCCGAGCCAGGACCCCCGGGGACCGAGCAGTGTCGAGCTGCAGTGGGCCGTGGACCGCAGCGACATCATCTGCGCCCTCGTGGACGAGCCGGCGGCGCGACGCGACGTCGAGACGGCGCTGGCCGGCGACGCCGCGGCGGCGGACCGGCTGTGGGAGCGCGAGCTGCTCTGGTACGACGCCAGCGAGCTGTGCTCGATCCCCCGGTGACCGCGTGCCGGGCTCGATCCCCGGGTGACCGGGGGCCTGTCACGGCCGGGCGCCACCCAGCCGCGCGGCCGGGCTCAGCGCGCCTGGAGGATGGCCCGGACCTCGTCGTGCAGGAGGCCGTTGCTGACCAGCGCGGACCCGCCGAACGGCCCGGGGACCCCCTCGACGGACGTGAACGTCCCGCCGGCCTCCGTGACGATCGGAACCAGCGCGGCCATGTCATGCAGGGCGAGGTCCGGCTCGGCGGACACGTCCACCGCGCCCTCGGCGACCAGCACGTGCGACCAGAAGTCCCCGTACGCCCGGCTGCGCCACACCGTGCGGGTCAGTGCGAGGAACCGGTCGAGGCTGCCGCGCTCCTCCCATCCCGTCAGGCTGGAGTAGGACAGCGACGCGTCGGACAGGTGCGCCACGGCGGACACGTGCAGGCGCCGGGCCGCGGACAGCGAGCGGCCGGTCCAGGCCCCGGTGCCGGACGCCGCCCACCACCGTCGCCCGAGAGCGGGGGCGCTGACCACGCCGAGGACCACCTCGTCGCCGTCGAGGAGGGCCAGCAAGGTCGCCCACACCGGCACCCCGCGGACGAAGTTCTTCGTGCCGTCGATGGGGTCGACCACCCAGCGCCGCGGTCCGTGCCCCGTGTCGGCCATCTCCTCCCCGTGCACCGCGTCCCGGGGGCGCGCCCGGGCCAGCTGGGCCCGCACCGTCTGCTCGGCGGCCCGGTCGGCGTCCGTCACCGGGGTGAGGTCCGGCTTGGTGTCGACCGCCAGGTCGGCGGCACCGAACCGGGCCATGGTCAGCGCGTCCACCTGGTCGGCGATGACGTGGGCGAGGCGCAGGTCGTCGTCATAGCCGGCAGCGGTCATGGCCGACACGGTAGCCGCCGGCCGGCCCCGGATCAGCCCGGCGTGTCGCCGCCCGAGCGGCCCGGCTGCTGCGTCGGTCCCGACGCGCCGCTCGCGGAGCCCGACGTGCCGGTCCCGGACCAGAGGTCGTCGCCGTCCGGTGTGCCCAGCCGGCTGGCCAGCAGCCGCCGGAACGATGTGAGCCGGGTGCTACGGCGGCGGGCGGTGGCCGGGTCGGGCGCATCGCGGACCCAGTCGTCGAGGACGCAGTCCGGTGCGTCGCCGGCATGGCTGCAGTCCCGGGGGCAGTCGGCCGCGGCGGCGTCGAGGTCGTCGAACGCGGCCAGGAGGTGGGACGGGTCCACGTGGCCCAGGCCGAAGGAGCGCACGCCCGGCGTGTCGATGACCCAGGTCGGCCGGGCATCCGCGACGCGCAGCGCGACCGCGGAGGACGAGGTGTGCCGGCCGCGCCCGGTCACGTCGTTCACCACGCCGGTCGCCCGGCCGGCAGCCGGCACGAGCTGGTTGACCAGCGTCGACTTGCCGACCCCGGAGTGCCCCACGAGCACGGACACGTGCCCGGACAGCGCGGCCCGCAGCAGCTCCAGCCCGACCACCGGGCGGCCCGGCTCGATCGTGGTGACGAGCACGTGCACGCCGACCGGCTCGTAGAGGGCCAGGAGGTCGTCGGGGACGGCCAGGTCCGCCTTGGTCAGCACGAGGAGGACGGCCATGCCGGCGTCGTAGGCGGCCACCACGCACCGGTCGATCATCCGCAGGTGCGGCGCCGGGTCGGCCAGGGCGGTGACGACCACCAGCTGGTCGGCGTTCGCGACGATGATCCGTTCGACGGGGTCGTCGTCGTCGGCGGTCCGGCGCAGCACGGTCCCCCGCGGTTCGATCCGCACGATCCGCGCCAGCGAGCCGGCAGCCCCGGTGGTGTCACCGACCACCGCCACCCGGTCCCCGGGGACGACGGGCAGGCGGCCGAGCTCGCGAGCCTTCATGGTGAGCACCCGCTGCTCGTCCGGTCCGACCAGCACGGTGTAGCGCCCGCGGTCGACGGCGACGACGAAGCCCTGCTCGGCGTCGGCGTGCTCCGGGCGCAGCTTGCTGCGCGGGCGGGTGCCCTGCCGGTTGGGCCGCACCCGCACGTCGGTCTCGTCGAGGGGCCGGCGCGACGGTGGTCTCATCGCAGCATCCGGTCCCACAGGCCGACGAACCCGGGCAGCGTCTTGGCGGTCGTGGCGACGTCCTCGACCCGCACCCCCGGGACGGCGAGGCCCAGCAGTGCGCCCGCGGTCGCCATCCGGTGGTCGGCGTAGGTGTGCACCGTGCCGGCGTGCAGCGGGTGCGGCGTGATCACCAGGCCGTCTGCGGTCTCCTCGGCACGCCCGCCGAGCCTGGTGATCTCGGTGGCGAGCGCCGCGAGCCGGTCGGTCTCGTGCCCGCGCAGGTGGGCGATGCCGCGCAACCGGGTGGGGGAGTCGGCCAGGGCGGCCAGGGCGGCGAGGGTCGGGGCCAGCTCACCGGCAGGTCGCAGGTCGAGGTCCACGCCGTGCAGCCGGCCGGAACCCGTGACGGCCAGCACGTCCCCGTCGAGCCGCACCCAGGCACCCATGGCCTCGAGGACGGACGGCAGCAGACCGCCCGGTTGGGTGGTGGTGGCGGGCCAGCCGGGGACCCGCACCGTCCCACCCGCCACCAGGGCCGCGGCCAGGAAGGGCGCAGCGTTGGACAGGTCGGGCTCGACGCGCACGTCGCGGCCGGCGATCGGGCCGGGCTCCACCCGCCACACCCCGGGCCGGGCGTCGTCGACGACGACTCCTGCGTCGCGCAGCAGCTGCACCGTCATCGCGATGTGCGGGGCGCTGGGCAGCGTCGACCCCGTGTGCCGGACGGTGAGGCCGCCGTCGCACCGGGCTGCGACGAGCAGCAGACCGGAGACGAACTGGCTCGAGCCCGACGCGTCGACGTCGACCGTGCCGCCGGCCAACCGGCCTCGCCCCACGACGGTGAACGGCAACCGTCCGGCCCGACCGTGCTCGGCGACCTGCACCCCCATGCCGCGCAGCGCCTGGAGCAGCGGCGCCATCGGCCTGACCCGCGCACCGGGGTCCCCGTCGAAGTGGACCGGGCCGTCGGCGAGCGCCGCCACCGGCGGCAGGAAGCGCATGACCGTGCCCGCCAGGCCGCAGTCGACGGACGTCGCGCCGCGGAGCGGCCCGGGCACGACGGTCACGTCGGGGCCGTCGGACACGCCGGCGCCGAGCGCCCGCAGTCCGGACGCCATGAGCTCGGTGTCCCTGGAGCGCAGCGCACCGCGCAACCGCGACGGCCCGTCCGCGAGCGCCGCGAGGACCAGGTAGCGGTTGGTGAGGGACTTGGAGCCGGGCACCGCCACCGTCGCGTCGAGCGGCGCTGTCGCGGTCGGTGCGCACCAGGCCTCGTCGTGCGCTGCGGCCGGTTGGGTCATAGGTCGAGGTTATCGGGCGCCGGCGGCCCGATGAGGGCCGTCAGAGCGACCGCGTGACGCGGTGGGCGGCTCGCTCGGCGCCCACCTGCGCGTCACGCAGGCCGAGCCGGGCCTGGCGCGCGCCCGTCGTCCTGGCCCGGTCCAGCCGCCAGGCCAGTCCCGGCCGTCCCTCGCGGTCGGCGGCCACGATGAGTGCGCCGCCGACGAACGCCACCCGCGTCGCCACCCGGGACCGGCGTTCCTCCCGCGCGTGCTGGTCGTGCGGCGTCGGCGTGACCAGGGCACCGACGGCCAGCGGCAGCGTGAGCCCGGCGAGGGCCAGCGCTGCCAGGCGGGGCGCACGCCCAGCCGCCAGGGCCAGGCCCGCCGCGGCCGTGGCGGCCCCGTGTGCGCGGACCAGGCGGACCAGCTGCGGATGGGTCGGCTCGCGGTACTGCTCCAGCGGGCCCAGCCGCCCCTTCGGGACCCGGTGCTGGACGGACCGGATCACCTCGCGAGCCTGCTCGGCGTGGGAGTCCGGCTGACGGAGCGCGTGGACGCCCTCCGAGACGAACCAGGACGCGAACATCGGGCGGGCGATGCGTCGCACGACCATGGGGGACCTCCTTGTCGGCACCGGCCCGGGCACGGGACCTCTGCGTCGACCACGCTAGCCCGCGCCGTCCCTGGGCGCGCGGGCCGCGGAGCACCCCTTCCTGGGAATCGCCCGGGGGTACGGCCTGTTGTTCCCGACATGCTGTGCGCTGTGGCTGACCCCGTCCTGCGGGGTCCCGTCTCCCTCGTCCTGTCCATGTCCGGGCCCTGGGCCGGTCCCGTCCCGGCGATCGTCGGCAGGCCGGCGGCTGCCGGTGCGGGCCCGACCGTCGCGCCGGTCCTGGCCCGGCTAGGCTCGCAGGTGATGAGCGAGCAGACGCACCGGGCACCACTGTCCGAGAGTGACGACGAGCGAGCGGCGAGGTTCGAGGCCGAGGCGCTGGTCTACCTCGACCAGATGTACGGCGCTGCGCTGCGGATGACGCGCAAGCCCGCAGACGCCGAGGACCTCGTGCAGGAGACCTTCGCCAAGGCGTTCGCGTCGTTCCACCAGTACCGCCCGGGGACCAACCTCAAGGCGTGGCTGTACCGGATCCTGACGAACACGTACATCAACTCCTACCGCAAGAAGCAGCGGGAGCCCCAGCAGTCGATGGCGGAGGACGTCGAGGACTGGCAGCTGGCGCGTGCCGAGTCGCACACGTCGACCGGGCTGCGCTCGGCCGAGGCCGACGCGCTGGACCACCTGCCCGACTCGGACGTCAAGGACGCGCTGGCGCGGCTGCCGGAGGACTTCCGGATGGCCGTCTACCTGGCGGACGTCGAGGGGTTCGCCTACAAGGAGATCGCCGAGATCATGGGCACTCCCATCGGCACGGTGATGTCACGGCTGCACCGCGGCCGCGCCCAGCTGCGAGCGCTGCTGGGCGACTACGCGCGCGAGCGCGGACTGGTCCCCACCGCGCGCGAGGGGGAGGAATGACCGCCGGTTCGGCCGTCCCGGACGGCGAGGAGCTCGCAACGACGGACGAGCTGGTGCGGGCCCGCTGCCTGGACGGTGCGGAGCAGCCGGCGCGCGATGGGTGCGCGGAGACGTTGGATCGGCTCTACGAGTACCTGGACTCGGAGCTGGACGCTCCGGACGCCGACCGGGTGCGCGACCACCTGGCCGGCTGCGCGAGCTGCTGGGACGAGTTCGACCTCGACTCGGTGCTGAAGAGCGTGGTGCGCCGCGGCTGCCGTGAGGAGGCGCCCGGCGAGCTGCGAGCACGGGTCGAGGCCCAGTTCATGATGCTCCGGGCGCGAACCTCGTGGACGGACCCGTCGCAGATCTGACCTGACCCAGATCTGACCCGTCGCAGATCTGACCTGACGCAGATCTGACCCGTCGCAGATCTGACCTGACGCAGATCTGACCTGACCTGAGCGATCAGGTGTTCGGGCGGTTGCCGTGGTTCGCGGGGTTGTGGCGCCGGTCCCTGCGCTTGCGGCCACGCTTGCTCATCGGTGCTCCCTCAGGTCGGGGGGCGCGCGGCGGATCCCTCCTGCTGCACACCCGGGTGGGTCTGGGCGCCTGCGGCACCCCGTCTCGCCGGCCATCTTCCCACACCTGCGAGGATCGGCCGCTCGCCGGCCGCCGAGCCCCGGTGCACGGCCGATCGCGGAGGTCAAGTCGGCGCCCGGTTCATCCGATGGAGCAGGACGTGAGCGCTGCGCAGCCCCAGTCCGTCATCCCCTTGCTGCACGCCCTGGCCGAGACCGCCGGCTCGGACCTGCACGTCAAGGTCGGCTCCGCGCCGCGGGTCCGCGTCGACGGTCGGCTGCGCCGCCTGCAGATCGACCCGCTCACGCCCGCAGACACCCAGCACATGCTCACCGAGGTCCTGCCCGTCGGCCTCGTGGACGAGTTCGGCCGCACTCACGAGGCGGACTTCGCCTACTCCCTCTCGGGGGTGGGGCGGTTCCGGGTGAACGCCTACCAGGCGCGCGGTACCTACGGCATGGTGTTCCGCCGGGTCTCCGTCGGCGCCCGCTCGCTGCAGGAGCTGGGGCTGCCCGACGTGGTCGGCGAGCTGTGCCTGGAGCCGCGGGGGCTGGTCCTCGTCACCGGTCCGACGGGTTCGGGCAAGACCACGACGCTCGCCTCGATGGTCGACCTCATCAACACCTATCGCGAGGTCAACATCGTCACGATCGAGGACCCTATCGAGGTGCTGCACCACGACAAGAAGGCGATCGTGTCCCAGCGGGAGGTCCGCCAGGACACGGCGGACTTCGCGACGGCGCTGCGTGCCGCGCTGCGCCAGGACCCGGACGTCATCCTCGTGGGGGAGATGCGTGACGTGGAGACGGTGCGTGCGGCGCTGTCCGCCGCGGAGACCGGCCACCTCGTGCTGTCGACGCTGCACACCACCGACGCCGCGGAGTCCGTGAACCGGATCGTCGACTTCTTCGCGCCGTACGAGCAGCAGCAGATCCGGGTTGCGCTCGCGCAGGCGCTGCGTGGCGTGGTCTCGCAGCGGCTCGTGCGGCTGGCCGACGGCACCGGGCGCCGGCCGGCGGTGGAGGTGCTGGTGAACACCGGGCGGACCGCGGAGACGATCCTCGACCCGTCCGACAACCCGCCGCTGCAGGACCTCATCCGGGAGGGCGGGTTCTACAAGATGCAGACCTTCGACCAGCACCTCTTCCGGCTGGTCCGCGAGGGGGCCATCACCTACGAGGAGGCCTGCACGGTGGCGAGCAACCCCCAGGACCTCACCGTCGAGCTGCGCGGCGCCGGCGTGGTGTCCTGACCGTCAGGCCTCGTCGTCGGGCAGGCCGAGCCAGGCCCGCCAGCCGGAGTGCAGCACCAACCAGGCCATCAGCCCGTAGCCGGCCTGCCCGGGCAGCAGGCCGTCGCCCTGGGCCAGGTCTGCGAGCCACTGCTCGTGGCCGGCGAGCGGTCCGTACGTGTCCACGTACGGCACCCGGCGCCGGCCGGCGACGTCGGCGCAGGCGGCCGAGAGCTCGGCGATCGGGCCGGCATCCTCGGGGCGACCCGGCGGCGGGCCCACGACGAACGACTTCGTGCTGCCGGACTGGGCGACGTCGAGGATGTCGGCCAGGTTGAGCCTGGTGCGGGCCAAGGACACGCCCGCGCCCGGGTCCGCGCGCCCGACCGCCACGACCAGGCGGTTGTCGGCCGCCCGGTGCGTGCGTCGGGCGACCTCCTCCTGCCACCGGGCGCGCAGCGCCGTGGTCGTCTCACCGGGCACGGCGAGGGGCAGGAACATGGCGGCAGGCGCGGCGCGCGTGCGCCCGGCGACCCGTCCGACCCAGCCAAGGCCTCGCGGGTCGCCCGCCCCGGCCACCAGCTCGTCCCCGATGACGACGACCCGCAGGGGGGTGTCTGGCACGCTCGTCGCTCCTGTTCCGGTGACCGGCCCCCGGGGCCCGGGGGCAGACCCCGTCCGGGACGACCGCCGTCCACGACGCGGGACCGCGCCCGGCCGGGCGCCCGCCCAGTCTGGCAGGTGGCCGCGCGCCGACGCGGCGGCACGCCACGGTGGGGCCGCATCCGGCGCAGGTGCGCGCCGGTCAGCGGGCGAACGCCGCGTCCAGCAGGGTCTGCTCCTCGGCCTGGTGGGCCTTTGCCGAGCCGGCGGCGGTGGACGCCGACGCCGGGCGGGAGACGAGCCGCAGCTGGGTCCCGAGCAGGCCGGGCAGCACGCCGGACACGTGCGTCCACGCCCCCTGGTTGGCCGGCTCCTCCTGGACCCAGACGAGCTCGGCCCCCACGAACGGGGCCACGGCGGCCCGGAAGGCGGCGGCGTCGAGCGGGTAGAGCTGCTCCAGCCGGAGGATGGCGGTGCGCTCGTCGGCGAGCGCGGCCCGGTGCGCGTCGAGGGCCCAGGCGAGCTTGCCGGAGCACAGCAGGACCCGGTCGATGCCGTCGGCACGGGCGGTGGCGGCGTCGTCGCCGATGACCGGCCGGAACGTTCCCGAGGTGAGCTCCTCGACGGCGGACACCGCTGCCCTGAGGCGGAGCATCGACTTGGGGGTGAACACGACGAGCGGGTGGCGCGGCCGGGCGTAGGCCTGCCGGCGCAACAGGTGGAAGTAGGAGGCCGGGGTGGACGGCTGGGCGACGACCATGTTGTCCTCCGCGCACAGCTGGAGGAACCGCTCGATGCGGGCCGAGGAGTGGTCCGGGCCCTGGCCCTCGTAGCCGTGCGGGAGCAGCAGGACGACCGAGGAGCGCTGCCCCCACTTCTGCTCGGCCGAGGAGATGAACTCGTCGATGATCGTCTGGGCGCCATTGACGAAGTCGCCGAACTGCGCCTCCCAGGCGACCAGGGCGTCCGGCCGTTCCACCGAGTAGCCGTACTCGAACCCCAGCGCCGCGTACTCGCTGAGGCTGGAGTCGTAGATCCACAGCTTGGCCTGGTCGGCCGACAGGTACAGCAGCGGGGTCCACTCCGCGCCGGTCTGGCGGTCGTGCAGCACCGCGTGCCGCTGGGCGAAGGTGCCGCGCCGGGTGTCCTGGCCGGCGAGCCGGACCGGTGTGCCCTCGATGAGCAGGGAACCGATGGCCGCCAGCTCGGCGAACGCCCAGTCGATGCCGCCCTCGCGGGACATCCGCTCGCGGCGGGCGAGCAGCTGCTGCAGCTTGGGGTGCACCGTGAAGCCCTCCGGCGGCCGCACGTGGGCGGTACCGATGCGCTCGAGAATGCTTGCGTCCACGGCGGTCCGCCAGCCGACCATCACGCCGGCGTCCTGGCGCTGCGACTCCGGGCGCTCCAGACCGGCCACCGGCTCGGCCTCCGGGGCCGGGGGCGTCCAGCCGCCCTCCTGCGTCTCGGCGAACGCCCGCTCGAGCTGGGCCTGGTAGTCGCGCAGAGCGTGCTCGGCGTCCTCGCTGGTGATGTCGCCGCGGGCGACCAGGGCCTCCGTGTACATCCGGCGGACCGAGCGCTTGGCCTCGATGAGGTTGTACATCAGCGGCTGCGTCATCGACGGGTCGTCACCCTCGTTGTGACCGCGACGGCGATAGCAGACCATGTCGATGACGACGTCCCGGCCGAACTCCTCGCGGTAGGCGAAGGCCAGCTGTGCGACCCGCACGCAGGCCTCCGGGTCGTCCCCGTTGACGTGGAAGATCGGCATCTGCATGCCCTTGGCGACGTCGGTGGGGTACGGGGTGGAGCGGGAGGACGACGAGCCGGTGGTGAAGCCGACCTGGTTGTTGATGATGACGTGGACGGTGCCGCCGGTGCGGTACCCGCGCAGCTGGGACAGGTTGAGCGTCTCGTACACCACGCCCTGCCCGGCGAACGCGGCGTCGCCGTGCAGCAGGACGGGCAGCACCGAGAAGCCGTCGCCGCCCAGGTCGATCCGGTCCTGCTTGGCCCGCACGACGCCCTCGAGCACCGGGTCCGCGGCCTCCAGGTGGGAGGGGTTCGCGGCGAGGTAGACCTGGGTCGTGGCCCCCGACTCGGCGGCGAACACGCCCTCGGTGCCCAGGTGGTACTTCACGTCGCCGGAGCCCTGCACGGAGCGCGGGTCCTGGTTGCCCTCGAACTCGCTGAAGATCTGCCCGTAGGACTTCCCGGCGATGTTGGCCAGCACGTTGAGCCGGCCGCGGTGGGACATCCCGATGGCCACCTCGTCCAGGCCGCCGTCCGCGGCCTGGGACAGCAGGGCGTCCAGCAGCGGGATGACCGACTCCCCGCCCTCCAGGGAGAACCGCTTCTGCCCCACGTACTTGGTCTGCAGGAAGGTCTCGAACGCTTCGGCCGCGTTGAGCCGGCGCAGGATGCGGACCTGCTCGTCGTGCGGCGTGCGCTGCCAGCCGTGCTCCAGGCGGTCCTGCACCCACCGGCGCTGCCGGGGGTCCTGGAGGTGCATGTACTCCACCCCGATGGTCCGGCAGTAGGAGTCGCGCAGGATGCCCAGGACGTCGCGCATCGTGGCGCGCTCCCGGCCCGCGAAGCCGCCGACCGGGAACTGGCGGTCGAGGTCCCAGATGGTCAGGCCGTGCGACTCGATGTCGAGGTCGGGGTGCCGGCGCTGGTGGTACGCCAGCGGGTCGGTGTCCGCCATGAGGTGGCCCCGTGAGCGGTACGCGTGGATGAGCTCGGCCAGCCGGGCCGGCTTGATCGCCTCCTCCTCGGGGCTGGTGGACACGTCCCGCCGCCAGCGCATCGGCTCGTAGGGCACCCGCACCGCGGCGAAGACGCGGTCGTAGAAGCCGTCCTGGCCGAGCAGCTTGCCGGCCACGATGCGCAGGAACTCCCCGGACTGGGCACCCTGGATGATCCGGTGGTCGTAGGTGGAGGTGAGCGTGAGCACCTTGGACACGCCCATCCGGTTGAGCTGCTCCTCCGACGTGCCGGCGAACTCCGCCGGGTAGTCCATCGCGCCGACGCCGATGATCGTGCCCTGACCGGCCATCAGGCGGGGCACCGAGTGGACCGTGCCCAGCGTGCCGGGGTTGGTCAGGGAGATCGTGGTACCGGCGAAGTCGTCAACGGTGAGGGTGCCCGCACGGGCCCGGCGGACGACGTCCTCGTAGGCGGACCAGAACTGGGCGAAGTCGAGCATCTCGCACTTCTTGATGCTGGGCACGAGCAGCTGGCGGGTGCCGTCCGGCTTGGTGATGTCGACGGCGATGCCGAGGTTGACGTGGCCGGGGGCCAGCACGCCGGGCTTGCCGTCGACGAGCGTGTAGCCGGCGTTCATCACCGGCATCTGCGCCAACGCCTCGACCAGGGCGAACCCGATGAGGTGGGTGAAGGAGATCTTTCCGCCGCGACCGCGCTTGAGGTGGTTGTTGATGACGATCCGGTTGTCGACCATGAGCTTGGCCGGCACCGCGCGCACGGAGGTCGCGGTGGGGATCGCCAGGCTGGACTCCATGTTGGTGACCACCCGGGCGGCCGCCCCGCGCAGGCGGTCCACGACGTCGGTGGGCTCGGGGGCGATGGCCGGGTGCTGTGCGGCGGCCGCCTGGGCGTACGGGGCCGTCGCCGGCTGGGCGGTCGCGACCGGTTCCTCGCCCTCGAGGAGGTCGCCGGCGTGTGCCGGTGCCTGCGTGACCGGCTGCGGGACCACGCGTGCCGGCGTGGGTGAGCTCGCCGTCGGTGCGGCTGCGGGGGGCGCGGTGTCAGCGCCGTTCGGGGAGGCGGTCCCGCCGTCGGCTGGCGTGGCGGCGCCGTTCGGGCGCTGCGCGCGGCGGTAGCCGGCGAAGAACTCCCACCAGGCCGGGTCGACGGAGTTCCGGTCCTGCAGGTAGCGCTCGTAGAACTCGTCGACCAGCCACTCGTTGGGGCCGAAGTCCGCACCGGCGGAGCCCGGCTCTGTCTGGGGGGACACGCGAGGTCAGCCCACTTCCGCGCGGCAGGGCTCGCCGCGCCATCGTCGGATCTGTCAACGCCCAGCCTAGGCCTCCGGTCCTAGGTCGCCCGGACGAGGTCGGGTGCCGGACCCAGAGCCGTCAGGTGACGTCGCGGCGGAACGTCGTCCAGCGGCCGAGGGCGGTGAGCACCGCGGCGTAGCCGACGAGCACGAGGAGGCCCTGCCACCAGGACAGCAGGCTCGACGTGCCGGCTGCCGCGGACAGGCTGCCTCCCGCCGCGGCGTCCCCGGCGGCCCCGGGCAGGAACCGGGGGATGCCGGCGGTCGCGGTCCACTGCGCCAGGCCGATCCGCAGCAGCGGCTCGACGATCTGGTTGAAGGCGAGGATGACGACGATGGCGGCGACCTGGTTGCGCAGCATCGCGCCGAACCCGACACCGACCGCTGCCCACAGGGCCATCGCCACGATCCCCAGACCGATGCCGCGCAGCACCTGATCGTCGGCCACCAAGGTCGGGTGGCCCCGCATCGCCAGGACCCCGGCGCCGGTGGCCACCGACACTGCGGTGCCGACGACGCCGAAGACCAGGCCGGCACCCAGGCCGGTGACGAGCTTCGCGACCAGCAGGCGGGTACGGGACGGGTCCGCCAGCAGCGTCGGCGTGAGGGTCTGGTGCCGGAACTCCCCGGTCACCATCATGGCGCCGACGATCAGGGGGAACGCGTACCCGAGCGACACCGCCAGGCTGTACAGGCTGTGCGCCACGTCGACGTCGCTCATCGGCTGGCCGGCCGCAGCACCTCCGGCCGGCTCGGTCGTGAGGGCGAACCCCAGCACTGCCGCGAGGAAGACCATGGCCGCGGCCATGCAGGCCAGCAGGATCCACCACATCCGGGTCGTGACCAGCTTGCGGTACTCGGTGACGAGCGCGGCCCTCACCGGGCACCTCCTGCGACGGTCGGGCCGGCGGCGGCCGCGGCTGACGGGTCCTCCGCAGGTCGGCGTTCCTTCACCGGTGACCGTTCCCCTGCCGCTGACCGTTCCCCCGCCGCTGACCGTTCCCCCACGAGGGACAAGAAGACGTCCTCCAGGCCGACCTCGTGGGCACTGAGCTCGTGCAGCGGGACCCCGGCGGCGAAGGCCGCGTCGCCGACCTCGGCGGCGGTCGGGCCGCGCAGCTGCGCCACGCCCGGCGCGGGGCGCTCGGCGCGCGCCGCCCAGCCGTGGGCGTCGAGCAACCGGTCCAGGCCGGCGGGGTCGGGGGAGACCACGCGCGTCGAGGGCTCCGCCAGGCGGGCCAGCTCGGCCAGCGGCGAGGCGTGCACCAGCCGGCCGTGGGCGATGATGACGACATCCTCGACGGTCTGCTGCACCTCCGAGAGCACGTGGCTGGACAGCAGCACGGTCCTACCCTGCGCAGCCAGCGCCCGCAACAGCTGGCGCAACCAGCGGATGCCCTCCGGGTCCAGGCCGTTGGCCGGCTCGTCGAGCACGAGCACGGCCGGGTCGGCCAGCAACGTGGTCGCCAGCCCGAGCCGCTGGCGCATGCCGAGGGAGAACCCGCCGACCCGGCGGTCGGCGGCGTCGGTGAGCCCGACCAGCTCCAGGACCTCGTCGGCCCGGCGGTCCGGCACACCGGCCTGCGGGGCGTAGACGCGCAGGTGGTCCCGGGCGGTGCGGCCCGGGTGGAAGCTGGCGGCCTCCAGCGCTGCGCCGACGGTGGCCAGCGGCCGGTCCAGCTCCGCGTATCGGCGCCCGCCGATGGTGGCGGTGCCGGACGTCGGGGTCACCAGGCCGAGCAGGATCCGCAACGTCGTCGTCTTGCCCGCGCCGTTCGGCCCGAGGAAGCCGGTCACCCGCCCGGGCCGGACGGTGAACGTCACGTCGTCGACGGCGCGCACCGGGCCGAACGTCTTGGTCAGCGACGTGACGGCGACCACGCCGTCCGACGGCGAGTGTGCGGGCATGCCTCTCCTGACCCTGCTGCGCGACGCCGCCCAGCAGCTGGTGTGCCCGGCGCCGGGTGCTCTGCGGCGGCCCGGTGCGGTGCTCTGCGGCCCGGTGCGGTGCTCCCGCGCCCCGATGCTAGGGGATGGCGGCAGCCCGGCGCCGGGCCGAGGTCTCAGCCGGCGGTCGCCCCGCCGAGCGAGGTCGGCCGGCGGGCCGGCAGCCGGACCCGCATCGTGCAGCCCGCGGCGGTGTCGGCCACCTCGACGGTGCCGCCGTGCAGCGTCACGGCCCAGCGCACGATGGCCAGCCCCAGGCCGGTGCCGCCGGTCGGGATCTGCCCGGTCGAGGCGGGCGTGTTGCCGCGGGTGAACCGCTCGAACACCCGTTCGCGCTGGTCCCGGGCGATCCCGGGCCCCTGGTCGACGACGTCGAGCTGCACGTGGTGCCCCGATCGTCGGCCGACCAGCCGCACCGGCGCGCCGGAGGGCGACGCGCGCACCGCGTTCGCCACGAGGTTGGCGAGCACCTGGTGCAGGCGCTCGCGGTCGGCCGGCACGACGAGGTCGGCGGGCTCGACGTCGACCGGGAAGGACAGCTGCTTGTCCGCGCCGAGCAGCACGGCTTCCCCGGCGACGTCCTCGAGGAAGCCGCGTACCGCGACCGGCTCGAGGTCCAGACCGGCGACGCCCGCCTCGAGGCGGGACAGGTCGAGCAGGTGGGTGACCAGTGCGCCGAGCCGCTCGGTCTGCGTCAGCGCCGCCCGCAGGGCGGCCGGGTCCGGCTCCGTCACCCCGTCGACGATGTTCTCCAGCTGGGCGCGCAGGGCGGTGACCGGCGTGCGCAGCTCGTGGGAGACGTTCGCCACGAGCTCGCGCTGCAGGGCGTCCGCGGACTCCAGGTCCTCGGCCATCCGGTTGAACGCCTCGGCGAGCTGGCCCACCTCGTCACGGCTGGTCGCGCGCACCCGCAGGGTGTAGTCGCCGCCGGCCATCGCCCGGGCCGCGTGGGTCATCTCCCGCAGGGGGGACGTCATGCCGCGTGCCAGCAGCTGTGTCACGACCAGGGAGACCACGATGACCAGGGGAAACGTCCGGGTCGGCCCGAGGTGGCGGTTCAACCCCCACCAGGTCATCAGGGCGGCGAGCGTCACCGTGGCAGTGACGAGCACGCCCAGCTTGACCTTCAGGGAGCGCAGCCGGTCCAGTGGGCGGACGTCGCTGAGCCGTCCGAGGCGCGGTGCGCCCCGCACGTGCCGTGGCGTGGTCACGTGGGCGAGCCGGCTTCGGCAGGGTCGGCCTCGGCGGGGTCGGCGGGTCGCCGTCCGGGGTCGGTCGCGGAGCCTGCTGCTCCGCCCGGCTCGGCGGGCTCGAAGGCGTAGCCCACGCCGTGCACGGTGCGGATGAGGTCGGGGCCGAGCTTGCGGCGCAGGGCCTTGATGTGGGAGTCGACCGTGCGGGTGCCGCTGGCGTCGACCCAGTCCCAGACCTGGGCCAGCAGCCGCTCACGGGTGAGCACCGTGCGCGGTGTCCCGGCCAGCGCCACGAGCAGGTCGAACTCGGTGGGGGTCAGGTGCACCTCCCGGCCGTCGCGCAGGACGCGCCGCTGGGCGCGGTCCACGGTCACGTCGCCGACCACCAGCGGTGGCTCGGCGTCCGACCGGGAGCCCGCCGCGGCGGCGAGCACCGCCCGCGCCTGTCGGCGCACCAAGGCCTTCGTGCGGGCGACGAGCTCCCGCATGGAGAACGGCTTGGTCATGTAGTCGTCGGCCCCCACGCCCAGCCCGACGAGCATGTCGGTCTCGTCGTCGCGCGCGGTGAGCATGAGCACGGGCACGGGGCGCTCGGCCTGGACGATCCGGCACACCTCGAGGCCGTCGATGCCGGGCAGCATGACGTCCAGGACGATGACGTCCGGCTCGAGCCGGCGGGCCGCGGCGACGCCGGACGGCCCGTCGACCGCCGTCTGCACCCGGTAGCCCTCGGCGCGCAGGCGGTGGGCGACCGCCGCGGCGATCGACGGCTCGTCCTCCACGACCAGCACCAGAGCCGGCTCGTCGCCGTGGGTCGCCGGGGCCGGGCCGCTGGGCGTCGTCATGACGTCCAGCGTGGCACAGGCGTGCTCAGCGGTCCGGCCGATCCTGTGGTCGCCCTCGCGATCGCGGCCACGGGATTCGTATGATGGGGCGACCATGAGCAGCTCAAGTCGCTGCCGGCGTCGTCCGCGGGGTCCCCGTCCCGATCGTGACCCTGCCGGCCCCCCCCGAGTCCTGCCAGCCGCACCCGCCGACGCCTGCCCGGGGGCCGGCCGCCCGTGCTGAGCGACTGGTTGCTCGTCGCCCTCGGGGTGCTGCTCACCGCGGGCACGGCGGTGTTCGTCGGCACCGAGTTCTCCCTGGTCACCTTGGACCCGGCGATCCTGGCCCGGGAGACGCGACCGGACGACCGGCGGGGCCACGCCGTGCTGAGGGCGTTGCACCGGCTGTCCACCGAGCTGTCCGGCGCCCAGGTCGGCATCACCCTGACCACGATCCTGCTCGGCTACACCACGCAGCCCGCCGTGCTGCGCCTGCTCCGGCTGCCGGCGGACGCCGCCCTCGGCCCGGTGGCCGGCGGCGCGGTGGCAGGCGTCGTGACGATCCTGTTCGTCAACGGCTTCTCGATGCTGTTCGGCGAGCTCGTTCCGAAGAACTTCGCCATCAGCCACGCCCGCGGCACCGCGCGGGCGGTCGCGCCGCTGCAGCGGGCCTTCACCGCCGTGCTGTACCCGGTGGTCGCGCTGACCAACGGCAGCGCGAACGCCGTCCTGCACCGGCTCGGCGTGGAGCCCACCGAGGAGCTGTCCGGGGCGCGGTCCGCCCGGGAGCTGGCCGCCCTGGTGCGCCGGTCCGCCGAAGCCGGCACGCTCGACCGGTCGACGGCGCGTCTGCTGACGAACTCCATCGACTTCGGCGAGCTCACTGCGATCGACGTCATGACCGATCGCCAGCGCATGGTGGTCCTGCCGCGGGTGGCCACCGCGGCCGACGTGCTGGCCCTCGCGCAGGCGACCGGGCACTCCCGGTTCCCGGTGATCGACGAGGACCGCGACGACGTGGTGGGGATCGTCCACCTGCGCCGCGCCGTAGCGGTGCCCTACGAGCGGCGGGCCGAGGTGCCGGCCGCCGCCCTGATGGTCCCGGCGCCCCGCGTGCCCGAGACGGTGGGCCTGGGCCCGTTGCTGCTGCAGCTGCGCGCCGAGGGGCCGCAGATGGCGGTGGTCGCCGACGAGTACGGCGGCACGTCCGGGGTGGTGACCCTGGAGGACGTGGTCGAGGAGCTGGTCGGCGAGGTGTCCGACGAGCATGACCCGCTCCGCCCCACGCCGTCACGGACCGCCGACGGCTCCTGGCTGCTGCCCGGCCTCATGCGTCCCGACGAGGTGGCGGAGGTCACCGGCCTGCGGGTGCCCGAGGAAGGCCCGTACGAGACCCTCGGCGGCCTGGTCATGGCCGCGCTGGGCCGTGTGCCGCAGGCCGGCGACGAGGTCGTCGTGGACGGGGTGGCGCTGCGGGTCGAGCGGATGGACGGCCGCCGGGTGGCCCGGGTGCGCGCCGTGCCGACCGGCGTCCCGGCCGGGCCCGGGCCGCAGGGGAGCCGGCCATGAGCACCGGCCCGGCCCTGCTGCTGGCAGTGTTCCTTCTGGCGGGCAACGCGTTCTTCGTCGGCGCGGAGTTCGCGATCATGTCCGCCCGTCGGTCCGCCATCGAGCCCCTGGCCGCCGAGGGCGACCGGCGGGCCACCACGGTGCTGTGGGCGATGGAACATGTCTCGCTCATGCTGGCGGCCGCGCAGCTGGGCGTGACCGTGTGCTCCACGAGCCTCGGCGTCGTCGCCGAGCCGGCGATCGCGGTGCTCATCCGGTCGCCCCTGCACGCCCTGGGCGTCGAGGGCCCGTGGGTGCACGCGGTGGCTACCGTCATCGCGCTGGTGCTCGTGGTCTACCTGCACGTGGTGCTCGGTGAGATGGTGCCGAAGAACCTCACCCTGACCGGCCCGGACCGGGCCGCGCTGGCCCTGGGCCCGCCGCTCGTGGCGGTGAGTCGGGCCGTCCGCCCGGTGATCGTCGCGCTGAACTGGCTGGCCAACCACGTGCTGCGGCTCGCCGGGGTCCGGCCGCAGGACGAGGTGACATCGGCCTTCACGGCGGAGGAGGTGCAGTCGATCGTCGAGCGCTCGCAGGCCGAGGGGGTCCTCGAGGACACCCAGGGCCTGCTCACGGGTGCTCTGCAGTTCTCCGACCGGACCGCCGGGGACGTCATGGTGCCGGTGGATGAGCTCGTCACGGTGGCGCCGGGGGTGACCCCGGCGCAGATCGAGCACGTGGTGGCGCGGACCGGGTTCAGCCGGTTCCCCGTGCAGGAGCCCGACGGCACGCTGTCCGGCTACCTGCACCTCAAGGACATCCTCTACGCCGACGCGACGAGCCGTGACCTGCCGGTCCCCGCCGGGCGGGTCCGCGAGTTCGCCGTGACGGCACCCGACCACGAGGTGGAGGCCGCGCTGGCCGCCATGCAGCGCACCGGCGCGCACCTGGCCCGGGTCGACGACGACGGCGCCGCGGTGGGTGTCGTCTTCCTCGAGGACATCCTCGAGGAGCTGGTCGGCGAGGTGCACGACGCGATGCAGCGCGAGAACCGCTGACCGGCGTCGGCCGGTGGGCATCGGGCGCGGGGGGTGGGCCGGCAGCCCGCGCGCCCGACCACACCGAGCCACCCACAGATCACGGATCCGATGGCACCGCATGAGCCCCACGGGCTTGGAATCGGCCACCCACCTCCGTTATGGTCTCGTGATGTTGGTCCGGGCGCGCGGTCCGGACCCGTGGGGCCATCGGCCTCCCGGTCGATCGCCGTCAGCGCCGGTTCGGAGGTGTCGTGGGGTCGCACGCTGATCGGCCGGTGTCGCGCCGTCGCACCCGGCGGGCCGTCGACGCACCGCGGGCACGACCGGCGCTGATCGAACCTACCGTCGCCGCTCGGTGGGCGACCCGCGCCGGTCTGCTCGGTGCGCTCGCGGCCGCGACCCTGGTCATCCCGGTAGCGATCGGCGAGCACGCGACACCGGTCGCGGAGGGTGCCGGGGCGACCGGCGCCTACCCGTCCACCATCGAGGCCCTCGCCGCCACGGCACCGACCGTCACCCCGCCCACGTCGCTGCTGTCCAGCAACCTCACCGCGGTGCGGGCGCAGGTCGCGGCCAGCCGCTCGGAGGAGCGGAGCCCGTTGCCTGGCTGCAGCGGCACCGTCCAGAGCATTGGCACCAACGGTGCGCTGCCCGCCGCGTCCCTGTGCGTCCTGTGGGACGGCAAGACGTCGGCCCGTGCGGACGCTGCGGTGGCCTTCGCCGAGCTCAACGCGGCGTTCTCGGCCCGGTTCGGGCGGTCGCTGTGCCTGTCCAGCGGATACCGCACGCTGGCCCAGCAGAATGCGGTGAAGGCGGTGCGGGGCGGCCTCGCCGCCAGCCCGGGCAAGAGCAACCACGGGCTCGGTCTGGCCGTGGACCTCTGCTCTCAGGAGACCGCCGGTGCTCCGTGGCAGTGGCTCAACGAAAACGGGCCCGCCTTCGGCTGGGACAACCCCAGCTGGGCGCGGCCGGGTGGGGCGGGCCCGTACGAGCGGTGGCACTGGGAGTACACCAGCGGTACCCGGGCCGCCGGCACGTACTTCGACTGACGTCAACGCAAGGTGAGGCCCCACCGGGCGACGTGGGGGACGCCCGGCTCCAGCCGGATCAACCGGTCCCCGGTCCGGTATGCGTCCGCCACGCAGGTCATCGGCTCGATCGCCACACCCCGGCGGGCGATCGCCGGGACCTGGTCCCCCGTGCACACCTGCCACGCGGTGAACGCAGCATCCATCCACATGGCGGCCGTGCGACCGTCGGCTCCGGTCAGCCCCGCCCAGGACAGCCCGTCGCCGTCCCGGTCGACGTCGACGTAGGCGTCGTCCAGCGCGACCCCGGCCAGCGGTCGCCCGGCATGCATGTCCTCGGCCCGGCCCAGCGGGATGGTTCCGGTCGGCAGCAGGCGGTCGTCGACGAGCACGTGGGTGCGCGCGTCGACCCGCAGAGTGCAGGCGTCGACGCTCCCGGAGCCCGGCGACAGCCAGGGATGGAACCCCAGCCCGTACGGCGCGACCGTGCTCCCGTCGGTGGTCGCGGTGGTGGTGACCTGCAACCCGCCGTCGGACAGGGTGAAGGTCACCCGCAGTCGCAGCGGCCACGGGTAGCCCGGGGTGGGTACGAGGGCGTGCTCGAGGGTCAGCGTCGTCGCGTCGTCGGCCGGCCCTCGCGCTGCGCCGTCGCCAGGGCGGGCTGCGGGGTGGTCGCAGACGCCGTCGGCCGGGTCGTCGGCGCCGACCCGCAGGAACCGCTCGTGGCTGACCAGCCCGTGCAGGGCGGTCCACCGCTGGGGCTCGTTGATCGGCACCTGGTAGCGCTCGCCGTCCCACTCGTACGCCCCGTCCCGCAGCCTGTTCGGCCACGGGGCGAGCACGCAGCCGGAGAACGCCGGAGCCATGGACGTCACGGGGTAGGGCAGGACGACGTCCCGACCGGCCACGGCGTAGCTGCGGATGCTGGCGCCCACCTCGGCGACGACGACGTGCTGGTCACCGAGGTGCAGGGCGTGCTGGATGCCGGACGGGATGCTCACGCGGGTCACCGTAACGGCTCCCCGCGGTCCGGTGCGGGGCGCCCCGGGCGGTGCCACGATGTCCGCGGACCGTCGTGACGATGGTGGTCACCCGGTGGTGCGACGAGGACGCGGCTGTGGAGCTTCGCCGTGGCCCAGGGCCCGCACACACCTCGCTGACCGGGTGCCACGGCGGGTCTGAACCCTCCACAGCCGCATCGAGGGGCTGCGCCAGGTCCGGTCTGTCCCCTATCGTCTGACCTGTCCGGGTGGGGACCGGGGCGACCGTGGGTGACCGGGGGTGGGGATGGACGCTCAGGCGATCCTCGAAGGTGAGGTGCGCGAGCTGATCCGCCGCCGTGGGCTGGACCCGCTTGCCGAGCGGGGGCGGGTCGTCGGGCTGGTGGATGCGGCGCTGGCCGACTACGACGCCCGGGCGGTCCTGGGCGCGGTGCCGGCGCTGGGTGACCCGCGGGAGGCGGCTCGGGCGGTGGTCGACGCGGTCGCCGGCCTGGGTCCGTTGCAGCGCTACCTCGACGACCCGGAGATCGAGGAGATCTGGATCAACTCGCCCACGGCGGTGTTCGTCGCCCGCCGGGGCCTGCCGGAGCTGACCACGACCCTGCTGACCGAGCAGCAGGTGCGCGACCTCGTCGAGCAGATGCTGCGGTCCAGCGGTCGGCGGCTGGACCTGTCCAGCCCGTTCGTCGACGCGACCCTGCCCGGTGGTGAGCGGTTGCACGTCGTCATCCCCGACGTCACCCGCCGCTGGTGGGCGGTGAACATCCGCAAGTACGTCGCCCGGGCCCGCACCCTCGACGACCTCGTCGTGCTGGGCAGCCTGCCGCCCGCTGCGGCAGCCGTGCTCGACGCCTCGGTGCGGGCCGGCCTGAGCATCCTCGTGTCCGGGGCGACGCAGGCCGGCAAGACGACGCTGCTCGGGGCGTTGGCCGGCTCGGTGCCGGCCCGGGAGCGGGTCGTCACCTGCGAGGAGGTCTTCGAGCTGCGGTTGGACGACCGCCGCGACGTCGTGGCCCTGCAGTCCCGGCAGCCGAGCCTGGAGGGCACCGGGGAGATCAACCTGCGCCGACTGGTGAAGGAGGCGCTGCGGATGCGCCCCGACCGGCTCATCGTGGGGGAGGTGCGGGAGGCCGAGGCGCTCGACCTGCTCATCGCGCTGAACGCCGGTGTGCCAGGCATGTGCACCATTCACGCCGGCTCGGCGCGGGAGGCACTGGTCAAGCTGTGCACCCTGCCGCTGCTGGCGGCGGACAACATCTCCGACCGGTTCGTCGTGCCGACCGTGGCGACCGCGGTCGACCTCGTCGTCCACGTCGGCTCGGACCTGGCCGGGCGGCGGCGCGTCGAGGAGGTCGTCGCGGTGCCGGGGCGGGTCGAGGGCTCGGTGGTGGAGACCGCCACGGTGTTCCGGCGGGACGGGGACCGCCTGGTGCGCGGCGGGGGGGTCCCGCCGCACCCGGACCGGTTCGCCCGCGCCGGCATCGACCTGCCTGCGTTGCTGGCTCGGGAGGTCTGAGCCGTGGGAGTGGTGGCCGGACTGCTGCTCGGCGCGGGCCTGTGCTGTGTGTGGTGGGCATGCACGGCGCCGCCGCCGCGAGCCCGGGGCAGGGCCTGGTCCCAGCGGACCCAGGACCTGCTCGTGCACGCCGGGGCACCGGGGGTGACGCCGGCCCGGCTGGTGGCGACCTGCGCAGGCGCGGGCCTCGCCGCGCTGCTGCTCGGCCTGGTCCTCACCCGGGTATCGGCGGTCGGTGCCGTCGCCGGGGCAGCCGGGGTCGCCGCGCCCGTCGTCGTCGTGCGAGGTCGTGCCGCACGGCACCGGCGTCGGCTGCGCGACTCCTGGCCGGACGCTGTCGACCACCTGACCTCGGGGATCCGCGCGGGGCTGTCGCTGCCCGAGGCGTTGGCCCAGCTGGGCGAGCGTGGACCGGTGCCGCTGCGGGCGGCGTTCGCGGCGTTCGGGGAGGACTACCGGGCCTCCGGGCGGTTCGACGACTGCCTGGACCGTCTGCAGGCCCGGCTCGCCGACCCGGTGGCCGACCGTATCGTCGCCTCGCTGCGGTTGACCCGGGACGTGGGCGGATCCGATCTGGGCCGGCTGCTCCGGGCGTTGTCGGCGTTCCTGCGGGAGGACGCCCGCACCCGCAACGAGCTGGAGGCCCGGCAGGGCTGGACGGTGGTGGCCGCACGCCTGGCGGTGGCGGCTCCGTGGGTGGTGCTCGCGCTGCTGGCGACCCGGCCCGAGGCCCGGGCTGCGTACGCCACCGCCACCGGCAGCGTCGTGGTGGCGTCCGGGGCGGTCTCGTCGGTGCTGGCCTATCTCCTCATGCTGCGTCTGGGGCGGCTGGACGACGACCCGCGGGTGCTGCGATGACGGCCGCGCTCGGCGCGGTGGCCGGTGGCCTGGGCGCCGGCGGCGTCCTCCTGGTGTGGTGGGGAGCGGACGCCCTGCGGGTGCGGCTCGACGACCGGCTCGCGCCCTACCTGCGGGTGCCATCCCGTGGGTCGACGCTCCTGGCCGACTCCCGCCACCGCACCCCGTTCCCGACGGTGGAACAGCTGCTCGCCCCGGTCCTCGCCGACGCCGTCGCGCTCGTCGCTCGGATCGGTCCCAGCACGGCCCAGTTGCGGGGCAGGCTGGCGCGGGCCGGCCGAGCAGACACGGCGGAGCAGTTCCGGGTGGGGCAGGTGGTCTCGGCCGCGGTGGGGGGCGCCGCGGGACTGGCGATCGCGGTGGCGCTCGCGGCAGCAGGGGCGGCCCGTCCCGTGGGGTTGCTGGCTCTCGTGGGGGTGGCCGCCCTGCTCGGCGCCCTGGTGCCTGACCGGCTGCTGTCCCGCCAGGTCGCCGCCCGGGAGCGGCGGGTGGTCGCCGAGCTGCCGACCGTCGCCGAGCTCGTCGCGCTGGCGGTGACGGCCGGGGAGGGCGTCGTGGCGGCCCTGGACCGGGTGGCGCGGCAGACGTCGGGCGTGATGTCCGAGGAGCTGGCGGCAACCCTGGCTGACGTGCACGCCGGGGTGCCGGTGACCGTGGCGCTGGAGCGCCTCGCCGACCGGACGGGCGTGGCGGGGCTCGGCCGGCTGGCGGAGGCGGTGGTGGTCGCTGTGGAGCGGGGGACGCCGCTCGGCGACGTGTTGCGGGCGCAGGCCCAGGACGTGCGCGAGCAGGCCCGCCGTGCGCTGCTCGACCAGGCCGGCCGGAAAGAGGTCGCGATGATGGTTCCGGTGGTGTTCCTCGTGCTCCCGGTGACCGTGGTCTTCGCGCTCTTCCCCAGCCTGGTGGCGCTGCAGGTGGCGCCATGACGGGCGATGTGGCGCCACGACGGGCGATGTGGTGGTCGGTGCGGACAGGTCGGGTGGACAGGTGAGGAGCGTGGGGTGGATGCGACGGTGGTGGCAGGGCCTGTGGGGCCGGGGCCCGTGGGGGCGAACGCGGGCCGTGGTGCCCGGGTCGCTGACGGTGGCGGACCCGGAGCGCGGCGACGTGCCTGGGTGGGTGCTCGTCACCCTCATGACGGCCGGCCTCGTGGTGGCGCTCTGGGCGGTGGCGGGACCGATGCTCGTCAACCTGTTCAGCACCGCGATCAGCAGCGTGGTGGGACCCGGGGCCGGCTGAGCCGGGTCCGCGTCGCGGTTCCCCGCCGGCTGCAGGCCGGTTCTTCGAGCAGCTGCGCGCCACGGCCCGGCCGCGGCAACCGGCGGGATCGGCCTGGCCGGCGGGACGCGCGTGACCGGGGCTCGGCCGTCGTGGACTTCGTGCTGGTCGGCAGCCTGGTCCTGGTGCTGTTCGCGGCCGTCGTGCAGGTGGCCCTGGCTCAGCACGTGCGCGCCGTCCTGGTGGACAGCGCGGCGCAGGGCGCCCGGTACGCCGCGCTCGCCGGGCACACCCCGGCGGACGGGGAGGCCCGGACCCGCCGGCTCGTCGCGGAGTCGCTGTCGCCGACGTACACGAGCGACGTGTCGGCCAGTCGGGTCGTCCGCGACGGGCTGGACCTCGTCGAGGTCCGGGTGCGCGCGCCGCTGCCGGTCGCCGGGCTGCTCGGGCCGGACCGCCGGCTCGACGTCACGGCGCATGCGCTCGCGGAGACACCGTGAGGCTCCCGGGGCGCGCGGTCACGGACCCAGGTCGTCCGGAGCGCGGCCGGCAGGTGCGGAGCCGGCAGGTCCGGCAGGTCCGGCGGGCGGCCAGGTGGTCGCCGATGTGGGTGGCGAGGGGACCGGCGCGCTGGCGGTCGCAGGCCCGTGCCGGGGCCCGAGGCTCCGCCGGGGCCGACGACGGCAACGCCGTGGTGGAGTTCATCGGGGGAGCGGTCGTGCTGCTCGTCCCGCTCATGTACCTCGTGCTGGTGCTGGGACGCGTGCAGGCTGCATAGCAATACGTAACGTCGAGGCA
>CAVPEV010000024.1:0-3986 GCA_963703555.1 uncultured Actinomycetota bacterium
GTGTCCCAGCCGCCGACGGACGGTCCCGACGGGACCCAGCCGGGCCTGCCCACCCCCCCCGAGCCCACGTCCCCGGCCGGGACGCCCGTGCAGCCGGCGCCCTCGGCGGGCGCCCCGTCACAGCCCGCTCCAGGGGCCGGCGCGTCCGCTGCCGGGGCCGATGCGCCCCGACAGACCGTCCCGGAGCAGCCCACCGCGCCGCTGCCGTACACCGGGCCGTTTCCCTATGCCGCGCCGCCGGCCGGCGACCCGGTGGACCCGTTCCGCGTACCGTCGGTCGGCCCGACCGGGCATGTCGGGCCGACCGACACGACCGGAGCCTCGCCGACCCCCACGCGGGCGCGTCGCGGCTGGCTGCCCGTCGTCACTGCCGCGGTGGTCGCGGCCGTGCTCGCCTCGGTCGGGACCACAGCGCTCAGTGGGGGCTTTTCCGACAACGACACCACCCGGCCGACCTCACTGTCCACCGTCGGGACGTCCCGCAACCCGGACGTGCCCGTCTCCGGCGGCTCCAGGGACACGGTGAACTGGCAGGCCGTGGCCGCCGCCGTGCAGGCATCCGTCGTGGCGATCGCGGTCCAGACCGGCTCGGGTGCCGCGCAGGGCTCCGGTGTGGTCGTGGACAGCGCGGGTCACGTCATGACCAACAACCACGTCGTGGAGGGTGCGCAGGGCGGGGCCGTCACCGTCACGCTTTCCGACGGCCGGATCTTCTCGGCCAGCGTCGTGGGCACCGACGCGACCACCGACCTGGCGGTGATCGCGCTGCAGGACGCGCCGAGCGACCTGACCGCCGCTCAGTTCGGCAACTCCGACGACGTGCAGGTCGGCCAGCCGGTGATGGCCGTGGGCAACCCGCTGGGGCTGGCCAACACGGTGACCACGGGCATCGTCTCGGCGGTGGACCGCCCGGTGAGCACGGCGTCGCAGACCGGGACCGGTGATCCGGTGGTGACGAACGCCATCCAGATCGACGCGGCGATCAACCCGGGCAACTCCGGCGGGCCGCTGTTCGACGCGCAGGGGCAGGTCATCGGCATCACGTCGTCGATCGCGACGCTGTCCAGCTCGTCGGGGTCGATCGGGCTCGGCTTCGCCATCCCGGCGAACCTGGCACGCTCGGTCGGCGACCAGCTGATCCGCAACGGGACGGCGGAGCACGCATTCCTCGGGGTGAGCCTCACGGACGGCACCGCGACGGCGGACGGCGTCACGCGGCGCGGAGCCGTGGTGCAGAAGGTGTCCGCAGGGTCCCCCGCGGCGGCGGCCGGCCTGCAGGTCGGGGACACCGTGGTGGCGATCGGCCAGGATCCGGTGGGCGGCGCGGAATCGTTGACGGCTTTTGTCCGTAGCCATGCGGGCGGTGAAACCGTTACGCTGACGGTGGTCCGCAACGGCAAGGCCATGGACGTGGACGTGACGCTCGCCACCCGTCAGGAGCAGGCGAGCAGCTCGTCCGGCGGAAGCGGCAGTGGCGGGTCGAACCAGGGTGGGAGCCAGCAGCCCGGCGGGAGCCCGGGTGGGCTGTCACCGAAGGGCCTGTGGGACTGGCTGCAGCAGCAGGGCGGCGGCCAGGGCTGAGGGCCCGGACCTAGGACTGTCCGACCGCCTGGCCGGCGCAGGCGCGCGTCCCCCCGCGTGCCGCCCGGCCGCACGGGCGATCGGACATGGTGGGAGCCCGACCCCCCTGCGGGGCTCCCACCCGGGACGGTCGGCACCTTCGGGTGCCGACCGTCCTGCGCATGTGCCCCCGGGTCCGTCGAGCCCCCCCGATGTGCTGGGACCCATCGCCAGCCGGGATCGTCGACCGACGGCCGGGATCACCGAGCGGCGAGCGCGTCCCGCACGGGCTCGAGCTTCGCCTCCGACTCGGCGAGCTCGGCGTCGGGGTCCGAGGCTGCGACGATGCCGCACCCGGCGAAGAGCCGCAGCCGGTGCGGGTCGGAGCCGTCGACGGCGGCCGACCGGATCCCGATGCCCCACTCTCCGTCCCCGTCCGCCCCGAGCCAGCCCACCGGGCCGGCATAGCGCGCTCGGTCCATGCCCTCGAGCCGGCGGATGAGCCGGCGCGCCGCCGCCGTGGGTGTGCCGCAGACCGCTGCCGTCGGGTGCAGCGCGGCCGCCAGCGCCAGGCTCGACGGGTGCCCGCCGCCGGGCACGCTGGCAAGCACCCCGGTGACGTCGGAGGCCAGGTGCAGCACGTTGGGCAGGGACAGCACGAACGGCACGTCCGGCACGTTCGTGGAGCTGCAGAACGGCTCCAGCGCGCGGGCCACCGAGGCGACGGCGTACTCGTGCTCCTCCAGGTCCTTGGACGACTGGGCGAGGAGCGCGGCCCGGGCCAGGTCGGCGGCCTCGTCCCCGGTGCGGCGCACGGTGCCGGCCAGGACACGTGAGGTGACCAGGCCCTTCTCGGACCGCACGAGCAGCTCGGGGGTGGCACCGAGCAGCCCGTCCACGTGGAACGTCCAGCAGGACGGGTACTGCTCGGACAGCCGGGCCAGCGCCCACCGGACGTCCAGGGGGGCGCTCGTGCGGGCCACGACGTCGCGGGCCACGACCACCTTGTCGACCTCGCCGGAGCGCACGGCGGCCACCGCGCGGGCGACGACCTCCCGCCACGCCGCGGGCGGGACCGCGCCGTCGGTGTAGGCCACCGGGCCGGGAGGGGTGACGGGCTCGGGCTCGCCGAGCAGCTCCGCCGGTGTCGCCCGGCGCAACGTCGGACCGATCGTGGTGAGCCAGGTCCGGCCGGCGCGCCGGCCCAGCACCACGCTGGGCACCACGAGCACCCCGCCGGCGGTGGAGGTCTCGTCGAAGGCGAAGGAGCCGAACGCGACGGGGCCGGTGCCCGGCAGCCCGACCTCGTCCCGCACGACGGCCCGGTCGAGGACGTCCCGCCAGGCCTGCTCGGCGTCGGCGAACCGGTCGGCGCCCGAGGTGCGGACCGTCACCGCCTCGCCCCAGCCGACCAGGCCGTCGCCACGGCGCACCCAGGCGAGGGGGGCGCGTGCCGGCAGGGCACCGATGAGGGCCCCGACATCACCGATCTCGACGGTGCGGGCGACGAAGGAGGCCGGGAGGTCCGCGCAGATGCTGGTCATCGCGGGCAGCCTACGTCGGGCCGTGGCCCCCGCCGGGTCCGGCCCGCGCAGGCCGCCGCTGCACGTGCCCCGGGCCCCGAGCGGCACGGGTAGGACCGGGGCCGTGCCGGAGCGCCGCGGGACTCCGGGGGACCTGCGACGATGGGCCCATGCCGCGTGCGAGCCTGGACAAGGACCCCCGCGACGTCGCCGCGATGTTCGACGCCGTCGCCGCCCGTTACGACCGCACCAACGACGTGCTCTCCCTGGGGCAGGACCGCGCCTGGCGGCGCGCCGCCACGGCTGCGCTGGCCGCCGCACCGGGGGAGACCGTCCTCGACCTGGCCGCCGGGACCGGCACGTCGAGCGCCCGCCTGGCCGACTCGGGTGTGCGCGTCGTGGCGTGCGACCTGTCCACCGGGATGCTCCGCGAGGCCCGCCGGCGCCGGCCCGACCTTGCCTTCGTCGCCGGTGACGCGACGGCGCTGCCGTTCGCCGACGCCGTGTTCGACGCGGTCACCATCTCGTTCGGCCTGCGCAACGTCGCCGACCCGCCGGCTGCGCTCGCCGAGCTGCTCCGGGTGACTCGGCCCGGGGGCCGGTTGCTGGTGTGCGAGTTCTCCACCCCGACGTGGCGCCCGTTGCGGGCCGCGTACGGCCAGTACCTGTCGCAGGGGCTCCCCCGGGTTGCTCGGCTGGTGGCCCACGACCGCGCGGCCTACGAGTACCTCGTCGAGTCGATCGGCGACTGGCCCGACCAGGTCGCCTTCGGCCGGATGCTGCGCACGGCGGGCTGGTCGCAGGTCGCCTACCGCAACCTGACCGGCGGGATCGTCGCGCTGCACCGGGCCGTCCGTCCGGTCGCCTGACCCGGGCCGGGAGCCGGGGGGTGCCGCGCGCCCG
>CAVPEV010000025.1:0-42107 GCA_963703555.1 uncultured Actinomycetota bacterium
CACCGGACAGCAGCATGGTCGTGATGTCCTGACCGGCCCGCAGCCAGTGCTCCCGGCGGGCGGCGTCGGCGTAGAGCCGCGCGTTGGCCACGGCCACGCCGGCCGCAGCCGCGAGGGCCAGGACGATCTCCTCGTCGTGGTCGTCGAAGCCGCCCGGCTTGTCCGCCAGGTACAGGTAGCCGAAGACGTGGTCCCGGACCCGCACCGCGGCGCCGAGGAACGAGCCCATCGGCGGGTGGTGGGCCGGGAACCCTCGGAAGGCCGGGTGGTGGGTGAGGTCGTCCAGCCGCAGCACGCCCTGGTCGGGGATCTCGCCCAGGACGCCGGAGGCGTGCGGTGCGTTGGACATCAGCGCGGCCAGTGCCGCCGGCACCCCGGTCTGCACGAACATCGTCGACGAGCCGCGCTGGTCGAGGACGTTGATGGCGCCGTAGTGCGCCCCGGTGAGCTCGGCGCTGACCCGGACGAAGCGCTCCAGGGCGGCCGGCAGGTCCAGCTCGCCGGCCACGGCGAGCACGGCCTGCAACAGCTCGGTGAGACCCTCCTCGGGGCTCGCCGGGGACGGCGCGGGCTCGACGGTCCTGATCACGGCACCATGGCTCATGAGGCCTCCTGCTCCTGGCGGTACGAGTCACGGTAGCCCGCAACCTCGGACAGCAGGTCGGCGTGCCGGCCCCGCGCGACGAGCCGGCCGCCGCCGAGCAGCAGCACCTCGTCGGCGGCGTCGAGGGGAGCGAGCCGGTGGGTCACCACCACGACGGCGCGTGGGCCCTCCGGGGAGGGTCCGGTGAGCCGGCCCGTCAAGAGGTCCCGGACCAGCCGATCAGCGGTCTGCGGGTCGAGGTGCTCGGCGGGCTCGTCGACGAGGAGCACGCGGGCCGGGGCGAGCGCGGCCCGGGCGAGCAGCAGCCGTCGACGCTCACCGCCGGACACACTGCGGCCGTCCGGGCCGAGCAGGGTGTCCACGCCGTCGGGCAGCCCGCCGAGCCAGTCGGCCAGGCCGGCGCGGTACAGGGCCTGCCGGGCCTCCTCGGCGGTCACGTCGCCGCGGGCGACGCGCAGGTTCTCCAGCACCGTGGTGGCGAACAGGTGCGCGTCCTCGGTCGTGACCAGCACCGCGCGGGCCGCCTCGAAGCTGTCCAGCGTGCCGATCGGGCCCCCGGGCACGCGCACGGAACCGGCCAGCGGCGCCAGCAGCCCCGCGATGGTGAGCAGCAGGGTGGTCTTCCCCGTGCCGCTCGGCCCCACGACGGCGATCGCGCGCCCCGGCGGCAGGTCGAGGTCCAGGTCGCGGACGACCGGCGGGTGCCCGGGCCAGCCGCAGGCCAGGCCGCGGGCCCGGAGCAGGAGCCCCGCACCCGCGGTGCCGGTGGCGTCGCCCGTGGTGGGGTCGCCCGCGGTGGCGTCGCCCGTGGCGCGGTCGCCTGTGGTGGGGTCGCCTGTGGTGGGGTCGGCGGCGTCGAGCAGGGCCACGAGGCGGGTGGCCGCGGCACGGGACCGCTGCACCTGGACGGCTGCGGCGGGCAGCGCCGAGGTGGCCTCGAAGGCGGCCAGCGGGGTGAGCACGATGACGGCCAGCTCGACGGGCGCGAGGGCGCCGGAGCGCACGGCGGGCACCCCGAGCAGCAGGGCGCCGAGCACCGCGAGCCCCTGGGCGAGCACGCCCGTCGCGGCAGCTGCCGCTGAGGGACCCGCTCCGGCGTCGACGGCGGCGGCCAGCTCGTGGTCGGTGCGCCGCAGGTGGTCCAGCTCGGCGTCGAGGCGGCCGGCGACCGCGAGCGGGCCGGCGTCGTCGAGCACGCCGAGCGCGGTGGCAGCCATGTCGGACCGGGCGGACGCCGCGCGCAGCTCGGTGGTCCGCGCGGTCCGGGCGGCGACCGCCGGGGCGAGCGCGCCGGCCAGCAGCAGGCACGCCGCCAGGACGGCGCCTGCGGCGGGCAGGAACGCGCCCATGGCCAGGCAGGTACCCACGCCGAGCACGGCGGCCACCGCCGCCGGCAGCAGGCCGCGGACCACGACGTCGCCGACGGCGTCCACGTCGGCACCGAGCCGGGCGAGCAGGTCGCCACGGCGCACACCCAGCGTCGTCGCCGTGCGCCCGGCGGCGAGGCGCTCGTACAGCGTCGTGCGCAGGGTCGCCATCCCGCGCAGCGCGACGTCGTGGGACGCCAGCCGCTCGGTGTAGCGCAGCACGCCGCGGCCGATGCCGAACGTCCGCACCGCCACGGTGGCCACCGACAGGGCCAGCACCGGGGGCATCTGGGCCGCCCGGGCGATGAGCCACGCCGACACGGCGGAGAGCGCGACGGCGCAGCCCAGGGCCAGGGCACCGAGCGCGACGGCCCGTGCGGCGCGGTACGGCTCGACGCCGAGCAGCCCGACGGCCCGCCACAGCGGGTCCCGACGCCACCGGGGCCCGCCGATGACGGAGGCCGCCGGCCCGGTGGGACCGGGTGTGCGGGTCGCGTCCGCTCCGCGACCGGAGACCGCCCCGGGCGCCCGCATCATGCCGGCACCTGCGCCGGAGCGGCGGACCTGACCTCGACGACGTCGTCGGCGAGCGCCAGCAGTGCCGGCCGGTGGGCAACGAGCACGACGGTGCGCCCCGCCGCGCGCAGGGCGCGAACGCTGTCCAGCACGACCTGCTCGCCCGTGGCGTCCAGGTGCGCGGTGGGCTCGTCGAGGACGACCACAGGAGCGTCCACGAGCAGGGCCCGGGTCAGGGCGACCCGTTGGCGCTGGCCCAGGGACAGCCCGGTGCCGCCGCGGCCCAGCGGCGTCGCCCAGCCGAGCGGCAGCTGGTCGAGCACGTCGGCCAGGCCGGTGAGCCGCGCCGCCCGGTCGCGCTCGACCCGGGTGGACGCACCGCCCGGGTCGACCAGCTGGGCCAGGGTCCCGGGCTCGAGCACCGGCCGCTGGGGCAGCCAGGCGATCTGGCGCCAGTACGTGCCGAGGTCGATGTCGCTGAGCGCCACCCCGCCGGGCGGCAGGGTCGGGCCGTGCAGCCGGACGGCACCGCGGTCGGGTGCCAGCAGGCCGAGCAGGACGGCGACTGCCGTGGTCTTCCCGCCGCCGCTGACACCGGTCAGGGCCACGGTGCGGCCCGGCAGGACCTCCAGGTCCAGCCCGTCCGGGGCCAGCAGGTCGCGCCCGGGGGCGTGGACCGCGACGTCGCGCAGGCGGATCGTCGTCGAGCGCAGGTCGGGTGCGGGTCGGTGGCCGGTCGGCGGCACGGGCGTCTCGAGGACGGCGAACGCCTGGTCGGCGGCGGCGACCCCGTCGGTGGACGCATGGAACTGCAGCCCGACCTGGCGCAACGGCGCGTAGACCTCCGGGGCGAGCACGAGCACGGCGATCCCGGTGGTGAGGTCCAGGCGCCCGGACACCAGACGCAGGCCGATGCCGACGGCGACGAGCGCCACCGACAGGGTGGTGATCAGCTCCAGCACCATCCCGGACAGGAACGCGATGCGCAGCGTGCCCATGGTGGCTCGACGGTGGGCGTCACCGAGCTCGCGGACCCGGGCGGCGGGCCCGCGCTCGCGGCCGAACGCCCGGAGGGTGGGCAGCCCGGCCACGAGGTCGAGCACCTGCGACCCGAGCCGTTCCATGACGACGAGTCCCCGCTCGGACCGCCCTTGGGTCAGCCGGCCGATGAGCACCATGAAGACCGGGATGAGCGGCACGGTGGCGGCGATCAGCACCGCGGACAGCCAGTCCATCCCCAGCACGACGGCCAGCGTCGCCGGTGTCACGGTGGCGGACAGCACGAGCTGGGGCAGGTACCGCACGAAGTACGGGTCGAGGGTGTCCAGGCCACGGGTGACCAGCGTGACGACCTGCGGACCGGCGCCCTCGGCCAGCCAGCGTGGACCCAGGCGGGCGGCATGCGCGAGCACGCCCTCGCGCAGCTCGGCGACGGCCCGGGTGGCGGCCCGGTGGGCGAACCGTTCCTGCGCGCCGGTGGCCAGGGTGCGGGCGAGGACGACGCCGACCAGGGCCGCCACGAGGGAGCGGATGTCGGCGAGGGTGGCTCCGTCGTGCACCGCGGGGCCGAGCGTGTGGCCGATGAGCAGCGCCTGGGCGATCACCAGTGCCGCCGTCACCAGCCCGAGTGCGACCGTCAGCGCAAGGTACCCGCGTGCGGCGCGCGCGTGCCGCAGCAGCCGCGGGTCGAGGGGCTTCACTCCAGCAGTCTCCCAGCGCCGTGCCGGTGGGACCGTCCGCGCCGCGAGCCGTCCCGGGTGGGGGAGGTCAGGAGCCCGTCCCCACCCGAGGGTCGGGGGAGCCCGTCTGCCGCCCGGTGCGAGGGTCGGCGCGCCCGGCCACCACGGCGAAGGTCAGCCCGCTCTGCTCGGGGATGTGGTCGGTGGAGATTCGCGTGCGGAACACCCAGTAGGACCAGCCCTGGTAGGCCAGCACGATCGGGACCAGGATGACGGCGACCCAGGTCATCACCGTCAGCGTGTAGTGGGACGAGGCGGCGGCCTGCACGCTCAGGGAGTTGGCCGGGTCGAGGGCGGGCATGACGTCGGGCCACATCGAACCGAAGATGAGCACCACGGCCGCCACGATGGTCACCGCCGTCGCGGCGAACGCCCGACGCTCGGCGCGCTGGCGGGTGCTGACCACGACGAGGACGAGGCAGCCGGCGGCGACGGCGACCACGGCCCAGGTCCATGCCACGGAGTAGGCGACCTGGGCCCACACCGCCCAGCCGCCGGCGACCACCAGGGTGACGGGGGCGATCCGGGCAGCGAAGACGCCGGCACGCTCGCGCATCTCGCCGCCGGTCTTGAGGGCGAGGTACGCGGCACCGTGGGTGAGGAACAGCAGCGTGATGGTCACGCCGCCGACCAGGGCGAACGGGTTGAGCAGCGCGAAGAATCCGCCGACGTACTCGTGGCCGGCGTCCAGCTGCACGCCACGGACGAGGTTCGCGAACGCGACACCCCACAGCAGGGACGGCACCCAGGAACCGGCCATGATCGCCCGGTCCGCCCAGTGTCGCCAGCCCTCCTCGTTGATCTTGCCGCGCCACTCGATGGCGACGATCCGCACGATGAGCGCCAGGAGGATGAGCAGCAGCGCCAGGTAGAACCCGGAGAACATGGAGGCGTACCACTCGGGGAACGCGGCGAACGTCGCGCCGCCGGCGGTGAGCAACCAGACCTCGTTGCCGTCCCACACCGGGCCGATGGTGTTGATGAGCACCCGCCGGTCCTTGTCCTTGCGGCCGAGGATCGCCAGCAGCATGCCGACGCCGAAGTCGAACCCCTCGAGGACCAGGTAGCCGGTCCACAGCAGGGCGATGAGCAGGAACCACACGGTCGACAGCTCCATGACGGTCTCCAGTGCTCGTCAGTACGCGAAGGTCAGGGGACGGTCGGCGGAGTCCTGGTTCGCCGGGTTGTCAGGGCTGGTGTCGGGCTCGTGGTCCGCCACGCCCTCCACGGCGAAGCGGTGCATGAGCCGGTACCACAGGACGGCCAGGAACCCGTACAGCAGGGTGAACGCCACCATCGAGATGACCACCTCGGTGGGGCTCACCACCTGCGAGACACCCCGTGCGGTGAGCAGCCGGATCTCGTCGATGCCCGCCGGGTTGGGCGCGACGACCCAGGGCTGGCGGCCCATCTCGGTGAAGATCCAGCCGAATGCGGCGGCGATGAAGGGCATCGGGATGGCCCACACCCCGACGCGAGCGAGCCAGGGGTTGCCGCTCACCCGGCCCCTGCGGGTCAGCCACAGGGCGAGCAGGGCGAGCGCGGCGGAGCCCACGGCGAAGCCCATCATGAGCCGGAACGACCAGTACGTGATGGCGAGGTTGGGGGAGTAGTCCACGCCGGCGCCGAACCGCTCTTCGTACTGGGCCTGCAGGTCGGTCACGCCCTGGATCGGTGCATCGAAGGTGCCGGTCGCGAGGAAGGAGGTGAGGCCGGGCACCTCGATGAGGCGCCGCACCCCGGCGCAGTCGTCGGTGAGGTCACCGATGGACAGGATCGAGAACGACGCTCCGTCCGCGCTCTCACACAAGGCCTCGGCCGCGGCCATCTTCATGGGCTGCTGCCGGAACATGAGCTTGGCCTGCTGGTCGCCGCTGACCACCACGCCGACCCCGGCGATGACGATCGTCAGCAGCCCGACCATGAGCGCGGGTCGGTAGACGTCGCGGGCGGTGGTCTCGTCGCCCCGGCGGACCAGCCGGACCATCCACCAAGCGGCGATGCCGGCGACGAACGTGCCGGCCGTGAGGAATGCCGCGGTGATCGTGTGGGAGAAGGCCGAGACGAGGGTGGGGTTGGTGAGCACCGCCCCGATGTCGGTCATCTCCGCCCGGCCGGTGGCGGTGTTGAAGGTTGCGCCGACCGGGTGCTGCATCCAGGAGTTGGCCGCGAGGATGAAGTATGCCGAGAGGGTGGTGGCAATGGCGACGGCCCAGATGCACGCCAGGTGGATCTTCTTCGGCAGCTTGTCCCAGCCGAAGATCCACAGTCCGAGGAAGGTCGACTCGACGAAGAACGCAGCGAGCGCTTCCATGGCCAGCGGCGCACCGAACACGTCGCCGACGAACCGGGAGTAGCTGCTCCAGTTCATGCCGAACTGGAACTCCTGGACGATCCCGGTGGCGACGCCGATGGCGAAGTTGATGAGCATCAGCCGGCCGTAGAACTTGGTCAGACGCAGCCAGCGCTCGTTGCCCGTCCGGTACCAGGCGGTCTGCATGATCGCGACCAGGGCCGACAGCCCGATCGTCAGCGGAACGAAGATGAAGTGGTAGACGGTGGTGATGCCGAACTGCCAGCGAGCCAGTGCGAGAACGTCCACGGTGCTCCGTCCGGTGTGTGACGATCTTGTCCGGTCCCGTCCTCGCCCGCGCTGCGCATGGCCAGCAGCCTCGCGACCAGCGGCGACGGCCCGCGCGGGGACCTGCCGACCACGCTAGAGGCGGGCCGTCGGCGCAGACCCGGGACCAACGTCCCGGGTACTGACACGCCGTCGTGTCGCGCGTCGGCCTGACGTGCCGACGGGCGTCGCGTGCGATACTGGGCCCGGCGTCCACCGGTTCCACATCGCCTCGGGCGCCGGGACGAGCCCAGCACACCGGTGCACCGGCCGTGCCAGCCGCCGCCCCCGCCCGGCATCACCGGACGGCAGGCGGGAGGCGGCACCCGGGTGCCCGCGCGCCGGGCCCGCACACAGGACTTCCGCTGCCGTGCAGCATGCACGAGCGACGACAGACCGCTGGGGGCGGCGCAGGTGTGGGCGCCGACCGCAGCACCCAGGAGCACAGCACGTGACCACGGACAGCACCGTCGAAGGCATCCCCGCAGCAGGACCGGAGAACCAGCAGCCAGCACCCGCACCGCGTCGGCGCCGAGCCACGCGGCGCAGCAGCGCCCCGGTCGGCGCGGAGCCGGCCGCGGCCGCAGGCCCGGAGGGGTCCGCGGGTCCGCAGGCACCGACGGGCGCCGAGCAGTCGCCAGCACGGGCTCGATCGGCTGCACCGCCGGCGGACGGGGCATCGGCCGAGGCGCCGCCGGCGCCGCGCCGGCGGCGGGGCCGCTCGGCACCGTCCACCACCGAGGTCGTGGTGGAGCAGCCCGGTGCTGCGCCCGTCGTGGCGGCGACGCCTGACGAGCCGGCGCCCGAGGCGCCGGCCACCGCCACGACGCCCCGCCGGCGCCGGAGCTCTCGGCGTGCCGTCGCGGCGGCGGGCACGCCCGAGGCGCCCGTCGGGGGCGAGGCGACCGGGACGGCGCCGGCCCTCGACGTGCTCGCCGAGCTCGCCGGGACGGTCGCCGAGGCTGGCGCCGGAGCTGCGGACGCTACGTCGGCGGAGGTCGTCAGCGGGCCGGCGCAGGCAGCCGGTCCGGCTGCCGCGCTGCTGTTCCAGGAGCCGAGCGTGGTGACCCGGCCGCGTCGTCGCCGCGTCCAGGTCGCCACCGGCGCACCGGAGGAGATCTCCGCAGCGACCCACCACGGCGAGCCGACGGACGCGCAGGCCCGGCCCGGCGTCGCCGTCGCTCCGGGCGAGCCGGCGCGCACCGCGGCCGGGCCGGACGAGGACGAGGACCAGGACCAGGACCAGGACCAGGAGGGGACGCACCAGGAACCGGCTGCGCAGGCGCCGGACGAGGAGTCCCAGACCGGCGCCCGGCGGCGTCGCCGGCGTGGTGGGCGTGGTCGCCGCGGTCGCTCCGGCGGCGATCTGGAGGAGTCGGCCCCGACTGCGCCGGGGGCCGACGAGGAGCCCGCGGACGCGGACGCGGAAGACCACGAGGAGGCGGACGGCGGGGCGGAGCCCGAGGCGCCCTCGGACGCGGCCGGCGCGGCGCCCAGCAGCAGCCGGCGTCGTCGGCGGCGCCGGTCCGGTCGCAGCGGCGGGAGCGGTGCCGACGGCGAGCCACGCACGGCGCGCGACCTGGGCGACGAGGTCACGGCCTTGCGCGGGTCGACCCGCCTGGAGGCCAAGCGGCAGCGCCGCCGGGAGGGCCGTGACGTCGGCCGTCGCCGCCAGATCCTCACCGAGGCGGAGTTCCTGGCCCGCCGCGAGTCCGTCGAGCGCAGCATGGTGGTGCGCGAGCGGACGGGTCGCACGCAGATCGCCGTCCTCGAGGACGGGGTGCTCGTCGAGCACTTCGTGACCCGCGACGCCCAGGTGTCCATGGCCGGCAACGTCTACCTCGGCCGCGTGCAGAACGTCCTGCCGAGCATGGAGGCGGCGTTCGTGGACATCGGCAAGGGGCGCAACGCCGTGCTCTACGCCGGCGAGGTGAACTGGGACGCAGCCGGCCTGGAGGGCCAGCCGCGGCGCATCGAGCAGGCGCTCAAGGCGGGCGACCCCGTCATGGTCCAGGTCACCAAGGACCCGATCGGCCACAAGGGGGCGCGGCTGACGTCGCAGATCACCCTGGCCGGCCGCTACCTCGTCTTCGTCCCCGGTGGCGGCATGACCGGCATCAGCCGCAAGCTGCCCGACGCCGAGCGGTCGCGGCTGAAGAAGATCCTGCGCGACGTGGTCCCCGACGACGCCGGCGTCATCGTCCGGACCGCTGCCGAAGGGGCGACCGAGGCCGAGTTGCGCGCGGACATCGAGCGGTTGCAGGGCCAGTGGGACGCCATCGAGAAGAAGTCCCGCACGGCGTCCGCACCGGCGTTGCTGCAGGGCGAACCGGATCTGGCGATCCGGGTGGTCCGGGACATCTTCAACGACGACTTCTCCTCGCTGGTGGTCCAGGGTGACCAGGCCTGGGCGGAGGTCTCGGGCTATCTGGCCGACCTCGCGCCGGACTTGGCCGACCGGGTGACCCGATGGACGTCCGACCGGGACGTGTTCGCCGAGCATCGGATCGACGAGCAGCTCGCCAAGGGGATGGACCGCAAGGTGTGGCTGCCGTCCGGCGGTTCGCTGGTCATCGACCGCACCGAGGCGATGACCGTCATCGACGTCAACACCGGCAAGTACACCGGCGCCGGCGGGACTCTCGAGGAGACCGTGACCCGGAACAACCTCGAGGCGGCCGAGGAGATCGTCCGGCAGCTTCGGCTGCGGGACATCGGCGGGATGATCGTCGTCGACTTCATCGACATGGTCCTGGAGTCCAACCGCGACCTCGTGCTGCGCCGGCTGGTCGAGTGCCTCGGCCGGGACCGGACGAAGCATCAGGTGGCCGAGGTCACCTCGCTCGGGCTCGTCCAGATGACGCGCAAGCGGGTGGGCCAGGGGCTCGTGGAGGCGTTCAGCGAGACCTGCGAGCACTGCAACGGTCGCGGCTTCATCGTGCACACCGATCCGGTGGAGCGCCGGGCCGACGCGAACGACGAGGAGTCGGCCACCGCGGCCAGGGGTGGTACGTCGGGGCGCCGGAAGAGTGCCGCCAAGCAGTCGGCGCACGCCGCGGCCGTCCCGGTGCTGCCGGAGGCCCGGGACGCGGTCAGGGCCACCCTGGCGACCATCGCCGCCGCGGCCGCCCACGCCCACGAGCAGGGCGACGACGCGGCCGGCGGCGCCCCTGCCGAGGTCGCGCCCCCGGCTGAGGAGCTGCTCGGCGCTGCCCTGGATGCGGTCGCGGACGCCGTGGCCGGGGCGGTCCGGGAGGCGCCCGAGCCGGCCGCCGGTGACCGCCCGGAGGTCGACCAGCCGGGCCGTGTTTGACCTGCTCGCGCCTGGTCCGTACCCTGGAGCGTCGGCGTCCGCGCCGATCCAGCGCGCGCAGGCGCGACCCCCTCAGCGTGAGTGGTGGACCTGTGTCCGCGGCGAGCGCCGACCAGACGAGTTCGACGAGCAGAGATGAGCAGCACCGTGGTCTACGCGATCGTGAAGGCGGGCGGCCGCCAGGAGAAGGTCGCCGTGGGCGACGTCGTCGTCGTCGACCGGATGGCCGCGGCGGCCGGCTCGACGGTCGAGCTGCCCGCGCTGCTCCTGGTGGACGGCCCGACCGTGACCACCGACGCTGCGGCGCTGGCCGGGGTCACGGTCACCGCCGAGGTCGTGCAGGACGAGAAGGGGCCGAAGATCGACATCCTCCGGTTCCACAACAAGACGGGCTACCGCCGCCGGCAGGGTCACCGCCAGAAGCTCACCCGTCTGAAGGTCACCGGCATCCAGTGACCTGCGGACCGGCAGCCCCGGCCGCGCACCGAACCCCCAGCCTCTGCTCAGCACGAAAGCAGGCCTCCTGATGGCACACAAGAAGGGCGCGAGCTCCTCGCGCAACGGCCGTGACTCGAACGCCCAGCGCCTCGGCGTGAAGCGGTTCGGCGGCCAGACGGTCAACGCCGGCGAGATCCTCGTCCGCCAGCACGGCACGCACTTCCACCCGGGCGCCAACGTCGGCCGGGGTGGCGACGACACGCTGTTCGCGCTGGCCCCCGGTGCCGTCCAGTTCGGCACGCGGCGGGGCCGTCGCGTCGTCGACGTCCTGGTGGACTGATCCGCCGCACGCGATCGCGAAGGGGCGCACCGCGGCGGTGCGCCCCTTCGTCGTCCCGTCCCGCGTGCGGCCGGCCGGCGTCCAGCTTCGAGACCACCGGGAGGTGAGCCATGGTCAGCTTCGTCGACCGGGTCGTCCTGTACGCGCACGGCGGTGACGGCGGGAACGGCTGCGCCTCGGTGCACCGGGAGAAGTTCAAGCCGCTCGGTGGCCCCGACGGCGGCAACGGCGGCGACGGCGGCGACGTCGTGCTCGTCGTGGACCCCCAGGTGACCACCCTGCTCGACATCCACCACGCCCCGCACCGCACGGCGCCGTCCGGCACGGCCGGTATGGGCGACCACCGGCAGGGTGCGACCGGCCACGACCTCGTCGTGCCGGTACCCGACGGCACCGTGGTCAAGACCTCCGACGGGCAGCTCGTCGCCGACCTCGTGGGGGCGGGCATGCGGTTCGTCCTGGCTCCCGGCGGCCGCGGCGGCCTGGGCAACGAGGCGCTGGCCGGACCTCGGCGCAAGGCTCCCGGGTTCGCGCTGCTGGGCGAGCCCGGAGAGGAGGCCGACGTCGTCCTCGAGCTGAAGACGATCGCCGACGTCGCGCTGGTCGGTTACCCGAGCGCCGGCAAGTCCAGCCTGGTCGCGGCGATGTCCGCGGCACGGCCGAAGATCGCCGACTACCCGTTCACCACCCTCGTGCCCAACCTGGGGGTGGTGCAGGCCGGGGACGCCCGGTTCACCGTCGCGGACGTCCCCGGTCTCATTCCCGGGGCGAGCCAGGGCCGTGGGCTCGGTCTGGACTTTCTGCGGCACGTCGAGCGCTGCGCCGTCATCGTGCACGTGCTCGACTGCGCCACGCTGGACCCGGGCCGGGACCCGGTGAGCGACCTGGACGTCATCGAGGCCGAGCTTGCCGCCTACGAGGGTGACCTGGGCATCGAGGGGGGGCGCGTGCCGCTCACCGAGCGGCCGCGACTGGTCGTGCTGCACAAGATCGACGTGCCGGAGGCCCGGGAGCTGGCGGAGCTGGTGCGGCCCGAGATCGAGGCGCGGGGGCTGCCCGTGCTCGAGGTGTCCAGCGTGAGCCACGAGGGGTTGCGCCCGCTGACCTTCGCGCTGGCCGAGATGGTCGCGCGGGCCCGGCGCGCGGCACCGGCCGCGCCGACCCGGCGGGTGCTGCGGCCGGCCGCCGTCGACGCAGCCGCGTTCACGGTGACCAGGCGCGCCGAGGCCGGTCACGTGTGGTTCCAGGTCCGGGGGACCAAGCCCGAACGCTGGGTCCGCCAGACCGACTTCACGAACGACGAGGCCGTCGGCTACCTGGCGGACCGGCTGGCGCGCCTGGGCGTGGAGGACGCCCTGTTCGGCGCCGGTGCGCTGGCCGGGGCCGAGGTCGTCATCGGCGACGGACCCGACGCGGTGGTGTTCGACTGGGAGCCGACCCTGCTCACCGGGCCGGAGCTGCTGGGCGGCCCGCGCGGCACGGACGTGCGGCTGGAAGAGCGGTCGCGGCGCGGCAACGACGAGCGCCGCCGGGAGCACCACGACCGGATGGCCGCCAAGTCTGCCGCCCGCGACGAGCTGTGGACCGAGCGCGAGGCCGGTCTGTGGACCGACGCCGACTGACCGGACGGCCCGGAGCACAACTGACCGGACGGCCCGGAGGACAATCGCTGCCATGAGCCCCCCACCCGTGCTGCAGACGCGCAGCGACCTCGCCGGGGCCGGCCGCATCGTCGTCAAGGTGGGGTCCTCCTGCCTGACCGACGCAACCGGCCACCTGGACCGTGGCCGGGTGCGCGCCCTGGTCGACGTGCTCGCCGCGCGGCGGGAGGCCGGGGGACAGGTCGTCCTGGTCTCCTCGGGCGCCATCGCGGCAGGCATCGGCCCGCTGGGACTGTCGGCCAGGCCTCGGGACCTGGCCACCCAGCAAGCGGCCGCGTCGGTCGGTCAGGGGCTGCTCATCGCGCACTACGCCCGTGCCTTCGCCGACCACGGGCTGCGGGTCGCCCAGGTGCTGCTCACCGAGGAGGACACGGTGCGCCGTGCCCGGTACCGCAACGCGCAGCGGGCGCTGGACCGGCTGCTCGACCTGGGCATCACGCCCGTCGTCAACGAGAACGACGTGGTCGCCACCGACGAGATCCGGCTGGGGGACAACGACCGGCTTGCCGCCCTGGTGTCCCACCTGGTGCACGCGGACGCGCTGGTCCTGCTCACGGACGTCGACGCGCTGTACACGGCTGCCCCGTCCCGGCCCGGTGCGCGGCGGGTGCCCGTCGTGCGGGGGGCCGCCGACCTGGCGGGTGTGGACGTCTCCCGGCGGGGCAGCGCGGTGGGAACTGGCGGGATGGTCACCAAGCTGGAGTCGGTGTCGATCGCGACCGGCTCGGGCATCCCGGTGGTGCTCACCTCGGCCGAGCGGGCTGCGGCCGCACTCGCCGGCGAGGACGTCGGGACCTGGTTCGCCGCGACCGGGCGGCGCGCGCCGACCCGGCTGCTGTGGCTGGCCCACGCCGCGCGCACCCGCGGGCGGCTGGTCCTGGACGCCGGAGCCGTCGCGGCCGTCGTGGAGCGAGGCTCGTCCCTGCTGGCCGCCGGCGTGGTCGGCGTGGAGGGCGAGTTCGAGGCCGGCGACCCCGTGGAGCTGGTCGGCCCCGACGGCGTGGTCGTCGCCCGCGGCCTGGTGGCGTTCGGCACCGGCGAGGTGCCCGCCCTGCTCGGCCGATCGACGGCGGAGCTGCGGCGTACGCTCGGTCCCGGCTACGACCGGGAGCTGGTGCACCGTGACGACTTGGTGCTGGTCCGCCGCCGCCCCGCTCGTCGGCGCGTCGACGGGGTTAGTCTTCCCCGATGACGGTGCACGCTCCTGATCAGCCTGCGTCCGGGTCCCTGCCCGAACCGGCGGACGACGTGGCCGGGTCGGTGCTCGAGGTGGCCGGGCGGGCGAAGAGTGCCGCCCGCTCCCTGGCGACCGCGAACAGGTCCACGAAGGACGCCGTGCTGCACGCCACGGCCGCCGCGCTGCGGGGGGCGGGCCCGCAGATCGTCGCCGCCAACGCCACGGACCTCCAGCGCGGTCGCGCCCGCGGCACGTCGCCGGGGCTGCTCGACCGTCTGGAGCTGACGGAGGGACGGATCGACGCCATCGCGGACGCCCTGGAGGACCTGGCTCGTCTGCCCGACCCGGTCGGGGAGGTGGTCCGCGGGTCGACGTTGCCCAACGGCCTGCGCCTGCGCCAGCTGCGGGTGCCGCTCGGCGTGGTGGGGATGATCTACGAGGCACGGCCGAACGTCACCGTCGACGCGGCCGGGCTGGCGCTGAAGAGCGGGAACGCGGTGATCCTGCGCGGTGGCTCCGCGGCCGCGGCGACCAATGCGGTCATCGTGGACGTGCTGCGGGCGGCGGTGGCGGGCCAGGGTCTGCCCGCCGACCTCGTGCAGTCGATCGACGGCTACGGCCGTGCCGGTGCGGTCGCGCTCATGCACGCCCGCGGGCTGGTGGACGTGCTCATCCCGCGGGGTGGCGCCGACCTCATCGCCACGGTGGTCCGGGAGGCGACGGTCCCGGTCATCGAGACCGGGGTGGGCAACTGCCACGTCTACGTCGACGCCTCCGCCGACCCGGCGATGGCGCTGCGCATCATCCTCAACGCGAAGACCCAGCGGGTCGGTGTGTGCAACGCCGCCGAGACGCTGCTCGTGCACCGCGCCGCGGCGGACGCGTTCCTGCCGTCGGCGCTGGCGGCGCTCGCCGAGGCCGGTGTGACGATCCACGCGGACCCGGCGACGGCCGCGCTGGCGCCGCCGGGCCTGACGGTGCAGCCGGCGACGGACGTGGACTGGGCGACGGAGTACCTGTCGCTGGATCTCGCCGTGCGGGTCGTGGACAGCCTCGACGCGGCGATCGAGCACATCCGCAGCTGGACGTCCGGGCACACCGAGGCCATCGTCACCCAGGACCTGGCGGCGTCCGAGCGGTTCGTCGCGGAACTGGATTCGGCGGCGATCCTGGTCAACGCGTCCACCCGGTTCACCGACGGTGCCCAGCTAGGGCTCGGTGCCGAGATCGGCATCTCCACCCAGAAGCTGCACGCGCGGGGGCCGATGGGTCTGGCCGAGCTCACCACCACGAAGTGGGTCGTCCACGGGGACGGACAGGTCCGGCCGTGAGCTCGGGCAGGTCGCCGTCCGTGCGACACTGGAGGTTAAGCAACCCGTCGAGGCGCCTGAGGTGATCCACGTGCACACTGCCCTGCTCGCTGCCGAGGAGGCCGCCGGCTCAGCGGTCGGGGTACCGCCGCTGCTGGCCGGGGCCGCGGCGTTCGGAGCGCTGGTGGCGTTGCTCTTGGTCGCGTACGCCTTCCGGAGCGTGGGCACCCGCCACTGACGGGCGCGACGGGAGCGGGACTGGTCCGATGATGCAGCGACTGAGGCTGGGCGTGATGGGCGGCACCTTCGACCCCATCCACAACGGTCACCTGGTGGCCGCCAGCGAGGTCGCGGCGACGTTCCGCCTCGACGAGGTGGTGTTCGTCCCCACCGGCGAGTCCGCCGTCAAGCAGGGATCGGGCGTCAGCCCGGCCGAGCACCGTTACCTGATGACCGTCATCGCCACCGCGTCCAACCCGCGGTTCACGGTCAGCCGTGTGGACATCGACCGGCCCGGGCTGACTTACACGGCGGACACCCTGCGCGACCTGCGCCATGAGCGCCCCGATGCCGACCTGTACTTCATCTCCGGCGCGGACGCGATCACGCAGATCTTTCAGTGGAAGGATCCTGATCGGTTGTTCGAGCAGGCGCACTTCGTCGCCGTGACCCGGCCCGGGCACACGCTCTCCATCGCCGGGCTGCCACCGGAGCACGTCTCTCAGCTGGAGGTCCCGGCGCTGGCGATCTCGTCCACCGACGTGCGCGCCCGAGCCCGGGCCGGCCAGCCCGTCTGGTACCTGGTACCGGACGGCGTCGTCCAGTACATCGCCAAGCACGGGCTGTATCGAGGGAGTCGACATGCCTGAGGCAGGACAGCCCCTCACCCGCCGGGAGTTGAGGGCTCGGGCCGCCGCCGCACAACAGCACGACGGCGAGCAGGCGGCTCCCGCAGGCTCCCCGAGCCCGGCTGCTCGCCCGACACCGAACGCCCCGATGTCCTCCCCGACCGCGCGGCCGTCCGTTCCGACCGGTCCCGCGTCCGCCGCCTCCCGCCGTGAGCTGCGCGACCGTGAGCGTGCCGCTGCCGAGACCGCTGGCGATGGCTGGCCTCAGCCGGCCCGGACGACCCCGTCGCCGGCGGGGCCGGCCCCCACGTCGCGGCACGAGCTGCGTGAACCGGCGCGCCGGCCTGCCCCAGCGGCGGGGCAGCCGGCACCCCGGCGCCCCGAGACGCAGTCGACGCCCCGGACCTCCGCGGCCCAGCACCCGGGGGCTGGGCCGTCCCCGTATCGGGCGTCGTTGCATGCCGCTCCGCTCGCCCCGCGCCCGGGTGCGCCGGCCCAGCCTGGCCGCCCCGACGCGTGGCCGGGCAGCAGCCCATCGCAGCCGGCCCGTCAGACCGCCAGGCGGTCCGCCCCGTCGCCGGCCACGGCCCGGTCCGCTCCGTCGGCCTGGTCGCCGGCACCGACCTGGTCGCCGGAACCGCCCGTCGGCGCGCCGTCACGGCGTTCGTCGACTCCGTCGGCCGAGCTCCCCTCGCCTGTCTCGTCGACTCCGCCGGTTCAGCCGCCCTCGCGTCTCGCCGCGACAGCGCGGCTGAGCCCGACCAGCATCGCGGCGGCGAGTGCTGCCCCGGGCGACGGCGTTTCCTGGCCGACCGTCCCGGTCACCGGGGATCCGGGCTCGGCAGGCGCCGGGGACCTGGGCTCGTCAGGCGCCGGGTCCGTGGCCCAGCACCACGGCGCCACCGGGGTGGGCACCCCGGTCCAACGGACGCCGACGTGGTCGGCTCCGGCGCCGATCGCGCTGGAGGCCGCCGCTGCGCCCGCTCGGCTCGATCCGCCGCAGCCGATGGTCCCCGCAGTGGGCCGGCCGGCCGGCGCGGTCCCTGTCCAGCAGGCCCTGGTGCCGCCCCGCCAGGCGGTCGGCGCGCCGACCGCGGACGGTGTCGGCGTACCGGCGGTCCGGGACTCCGCCGTCCCCGTGCTGCACTGGGGCCCGGTCCTCGCCACCCCGGCGGCGCAGCCTGCCCTCGACCACCCTGCCCTCGACCACCCTGCCCTCGACCACCCTGACCTCGGCCACCCTGACCCCGACCACCCTGACCCCGACCACCCTGACCCCGGCCGCGGTGCCGGCGATCCCGCGGCACCGTTCGCGCCCGGCGCGCAGGACGACGCGCCGTTCTCGCCCGGCGCGCAGGACGACGTCGAACCGCCTCGGCGGTCGTTGCCGTACTCCTGGCTGCAGTTCGGTGTCCTCGCCGTGGTGGCGTTCGTCCTCGGCTTCCTGCTGATGTACATCGCGTTCCGGGCCTCGAACAGCCCGACCGGCGCCGCCGGCGCGGAGACGACGCAGGTGGCGATCGCAGGGGGGGACGTGACAGGCTCTGCCGGCGGGCGGTCCAACCCGCTCGGCCCGTCCTGAGGAGTCCCGTGCCAGCCACACCGCACGCCGTCGAGCTTGCCATGGTCGCGGCCCGCGCTGCCGCCGACCACAAGGCGGAGGAGATCATCATCCTCGACGTGAGCGAGCGACTGGTCCTCACGGACGTGTTCCTCATCGCGTCCGCGTCTAACGAGCGGCAGGTCGCAGGTGTCGTCGACGCGATCGACGAGGCGTTGCACCGCGCCGGCGCCCGGGCCGTGCGCATCGAGGGGAAGGCGCAGGCCCGGTGGGTGCTGATGGACTACGGCGAGATCGTCGTGCACGTCCAGCACGCCGAGGACCGCGTCTACTACGCCCTGGAACGGCTGTGGAAGGACTGCCCGGTCATCCCGCTGCCCGACGACATCGTCCTGGACGGCGCTCTGGGATGAGCTCGCGCACGCTTGTCCTGTGGCGGCACGGGCGGACCAGCTACAACGTGTCGGCACGCCTGCAGGGCCAGGTCGACGTCCCGCTCGACGCGGTCGGGCGCTGGCAGGCCGCGACGGCGGGGGCGGCTCTCGCCCGGCGTGGTCCCGTGCACACCGTGATCACCTCCGACCTCGACCGGGCGATCGCCACGGCGCACATCCTCGCCGACATCGTCAACAGCGAGCTCGTCGTGGACCCGAGGCTGCGCGAGCGCTCCTTCGGGGAGTGGGAGGGGCTGACCGGCCAGGAGATCGCCGCCCGGTGGCCCGAGGACTTCGAACGCTGGCGCTCCGGGGAGGACCCGGTCGTCGGCGGCGTGGAGACGCGCGAGGCCGTGGCCCGCCGGGTCGTGCCGGCTATCGACGAGTACCTGCGCGCGCTGGACCAGGACGGGAAGCTCGTCCTGGTCTCCCACGGAGCCGCCATCACCATCGCCGTCTCGGCGATCCTCGGCCAACCCGCGTCGTGGCGCGGGATCGCGGGCCTGCGCAACGCCCACTGGACAGAGCTCACCGCCGCGCACGGCGGGCCGGCCGGGTCCGGCCTGTCCGTCCTGGGCGGCACGGCGTGGAGACTCACCGGGCACAACCTCGGCCCCACCGATGCGTCGCGCGACTGGGACGCCGGCCCCGACGAGGACGGCAACGCCGATGCGGCCGTGCGCGACCCTGATTAGCGCTCCGCCTGGGTACCGTCCTAGACTGCTCGGGCCCTGATCGGGCAGCATGAGTGGTCCGACTGGGTTCTCGGGGCTGTGGCGCAGCTGGTAGCGCACCTGCATGGCATGCAGGGGGTCAGGGGTTCGAATCCCCTCAGCTCCACCATTTGAGGCTTAGTCAAACCCCCGCCCGAGAGCGCGGCGGTGAAGCACGAGGTCCAACGCGCGGCGGGAGTGTCGGGGCGGTCCAACTGGACCGTCCCTTCGTCTTTGTTGGCGTGGTTGTCGGCGTGGGCCCGCCGGTAGGCGGCGCTGGCCTGCTCGGCGCTGTTCTTCTGCCGCCCGACGGCGTCGAACGCCGCTTGGCCGGCGTAGAGCGCGTCGTAGGGGTCCTTGATGTCGTTGCCGGTGACTGCGGTGTCGGTGGAGTCCTCGACGTAGATGGCTTTGTAGATCAGCTGGTTGAGGCGCCGCTTGTTCTCGTCGCCGGCGCTCATGTACAGCCGGTGGGCGTCGCGCAGCAGGTTCAGTTGCTCGTCGATGACCCGCTGACCGGCTTTGAGGTCGGTGTCGACGACCGCTGCCTGTTCGGTCAGCCGCTGCCGCTCGTGCTGGATCTTGAACAGTCGGGCCTTGATCTTGTCGTGCGGTAGCTCGCCGTCGGCGGCCAGGTCGATCAGGTTCTCTTCTTGGGTGTCGAGCCGGTCGATCTGCTCGTCGAGCTGCTGCTTGAGGAGCCGTTGGGCTTCGTCCTGGTCGCTGACCGCCTCGTCCATCATGCGGCGAACCAGCCCGATGAACTCGGCTGAGAAGCGCTTGCGCTTGTAGTGGCGCTCGACGGCTTCTTCGACGCGGCCCAGGTCGTGGAAGGGCTGCTGGCAGTTGCCGTCGCGGCGGTTCGGGCAGAAGAAGTAGTAGTACTCGCCGCCGTGCCGACCGATGGCTCGCTGCAGCAGCAGGCGCTGGTCGACGCCGCGGACGCGCTTGCACTCGCCGCAGTAGACGGTGCCCTTCAGGAAGTGGTGGTGCAGGCGTCGGCGTTCGCCGGAGTGGCCGCGGGTGCGGACGATCTCTTGGACGCGGTCGAAGAGCTCCTCGTCGATTAGTGCTTCGTGTCGGCCGGCGAACTCCTCGCCTTTGTAGTCGACGATGCCCAGGTAGTAGCGGTCCTTCAGTAGGCGCTGCAGCTGGCTGGCCGACACCGGACGGGCCGTGCGCCGTGCCGAGGAGCGGGTCAGCAGGCCGCGGTCGGTCAGTTCTTCGGCGAGGGCGGCGAGGGTGTACTCGCCAGTGGCGAACAGCTCGAAGGCCAGTTTGACGAAGGGTGCCCGCTCATCATCGGTGGCGACGGTGCGGATCTGCCGGCCCTCGAAGGTGTCGATGACGTTGCGGTAGCCGAGTGGGGCCAGGCCGAGGGTGCCGCCGTGCTTGGCCTTCTCGCCCATCTTGTAGGCGATGTCGGCGCCGGATTCGCGCGACTGGTATTCGTTGATCACGGCGAGCATGCCCTGCATCAACTGGCCGACCGGCGAGCCGTCGATCTGCTCGGTCGCTGACACCAGCGTGATGTCCAGCTTGGCCAGCTCGACACCGACCAGGGCCTCGTCGTAGCGGTTGCGGGCCAGGCGCGACAGCTTGTAGACGATGACGTAGTCGACGTCTTGCTGAGCGCGGATGCGGGCCAGCATCTGGCGGAAGGCGATGCGCCGGGACATCTCGGTGGCGCTGCGGCCCGGTTCGACGTACTCGTCGACGATGGCGATGCCCATCTGGTCGGCCTTGCGGTGGCAGGCCTTGCGCTGGGCGGGCAGTGAGATGCCCTCAGGGTCGTAGTCGGTCTTGACCTGGCCGGCGCTGGAGACCCGGATGTAGATGACGGCCCGCTTGCCGGGCGGCACGGCCGACACGTCGAAGGTCTCGGCGCGGATCTGACCGAGCGGCAGCTGGTCGGGCTGCAGGGGGTCTTTCCAGCGCGCCAGGTCGGGATCTGGCAGTAGCTCGGTCATGCGGCCTCCTTGGTTTCGGTCAGTGGCGTGGACGGGAGCAGGTTGTAGGGGAAGGAAAGAAGGCGCAGCTTGGCGGTGAAGGCAGCTTCGAGCTCGTGGCGGAAGATGAGCAGATCATCGAGCGGCCGATCCAAATTGACCCCCATTTTGACCCCAACGCGTCCCAGGATGATGCGTCTGGTACGTGTGTGAAGCGCGCAGATAACGGGGGTGGGCAGGAGCGCAACAGAGGCGTCGAGCGGGCTCTTAAGCAGAATGTCATGGGTTCGATTCCCATCTGGCCCTCCAACGAATTCCGCCGTCTCCACCCCCGTGGGACGGCGGTTTTCGTTGGTATTGACATTTGACCCGAGTATGACCCGGTGGGTATTTGACCCCCATTTTTGACCCCTACCCGCGCCCAGTGCAGACAAGTCGTGCGCCTGTGCGGCGCCGTGCTGGCCGGTGATGAGGGCTGCTTCGACGGCCTGCAGGGCGACGCGTTCGGCGTCAAGGTCGGCGTGCTGGTACAGCTGCTGAGTCGTGGTCACGTGGGCGTGGCCGAGGATTGCCTGGGCATCGCTAGCCGGGACGCCCAGGCTCTTCAGGAGCGTCGCGGCGGTGTGCCGGGTGTGGTGCACTGTGATGCGCGGCAGGCCTACCTGTTCGTGCAGCTGGTGGAAGGTGCGGGCGAAGTTGCCCGGCTCGACGGGCGTGCCCTCAGTGGTCAGCAGGACGAGTTGGTCGGCCGCCGGCGAACGGGACGGGTCGTCGTCGAAAGCAAGGTGCACACCTCGTTCGTCAGCCAGTCGGAGTAGTAGTTCTCGAATCGAGGGCAGCAGCGGCAGGACGCGACGTCCGGCCGTGGTCTTGACCGGGCCGGGTCGCAGCTGGCCGGCGATGCGCTGGAGCTGCTGCTCGACATGGATCTCGCCACGGACGAAGTCGATGTCGCCCCAGCGCAGGCCGAGCACCTCGCCGCGGCGCATGCCGTACAGCAGCAGGAGCTGGTAGCCGATCTCCCACCGGTGACCGGTGGCGGCGTGCAGGAACAGGCGGGCCTGCTCGGCCGTCCAGGGGCGGATGGCCTGGCGTTCGTAGTGGGGCAGGTCGACAAGCCGGGCGACGTTGCGGAAGACGAGTTCTTCCTTCTCGGCGCGGCTGAGTGCCGAGGAGAGTACCTGGCGCATCTTGTGGATGGTTCGCGGCGGGCAGCCGTCCTGCTGGAGCTGGTTGACTGCCTCCTGGACGTCCATCGGAGTCAGCTTTGTCAGCAGCTTCTTGCCCAGATATGGGGCGATGTGCAGGCGGATCGTCGTTTCGTACAGCTCGACGGTGCGCGGCCGGTTCTTGGTTCGCACCACGTTCTGCAGCCAGTGGTGCAGGTAGCGCTCGACCGTCCACTGTTGGGCAGCGATCGGCACGCCTTGACGGTCGCGGTGCAGTCCGGCGAGGAGCCGGTCGTGAGCCTCTTTGCGAGTGCGACCGAAGACGGAGACCCGCTTGCGCCTGCCGGCGGTGGTCTGGACGTAACCGCGGGCTTCGTAGCGGCCGTCCGGGCGCAGTCTGACGGTGCCTTCTCCGTTGGCGTTCCTAGTCATGTCTGGCCTCCTGTAGGCCCCGTTCCTGGCGGAGTCGGGCGATGAAGGAGTCCAGGTCGTCATGGGGGATGAGGCGCCTGGCGCCGACCTGGATGCTGCCCAGGAGGGCGTCTTGGATGAGCTTGTTGATGGTCCAGGGGCTGACCTTCAGGCGGGCGGCGGCTTCCTGGACGGTGTAGACCAGCGGTTGCTTATCGGCCATGGCGTAGCCCTCCTCTCAGGAGCCGAGCAGGCTGCGGCGGGTGGGCGAGACCGAGTTCGGTCAGTCGCTGCCGGGCGCGCTGCGGGGTGACGTCGAAGCGGATGGCGATGTCGATCGGCGTGCCGTCGCCTTGGCGGGCGACGTGGCGCACCTGGCGGGCGGGCATGAGCAGCTCGTCGGCGAACTGGTCGGCGGCCAGAGCTGCCTGCTGGTGGCCGAGCTTCTCCTCGGGGCTGTAGAGCCGGTGGACGAGAGGCGCGTCGAGGCAGTACTTGAACTCGCGGACGATCTGGTAGCGCTGCTCCCCGACGGGGCTGGTCGAACGGACGTGGATCGCCCACTGGTCGGGACCGTTGCCGGGGACGGTGAGTGCTGGCACCGGCAGGTGCGGCGAGTAGACGATGCGAATCGACGGCTGCAGCCCGATGTACTCATCGGTGCTCAGACCGGCGCCGGCGGAACGGCGTGCGACCGCTCTGACCTGGGTGGCCGTCAGGCGACGGGCGAGACGCCGGTTGGGGCGCCGTCCGAGTCGGCGCAGGTGGCGCAGCTGGTGGATGTCGTCAGTGAACTGACGGGCGCCGCGTGGTTGGTTCTTGGTTGCTGTCATGGTGAAATCCCTCCTTTCCGCCTGACGTCGCGACCTAAAGCTGCGGGGCTACTCGACAAGTCGGGTAGGTGGTTGATCGAAGTCGATACTGTCGCGCTCGGCGACGGTCTGCAGGTAGGCCTGGATCTCGGCGAGTGTCTCGGGTGGCAGCTGGCTGTAGCGGGCCTTCAGGTACGGCACCAGGCCGGGCAGCGTGGTGTCGGCCTGCCAGCCCAGGACGGCGAAGTACTCGCTCGCGGGAACTTCCAGGGCCACGGCGATGGCCGAGACCAGGTCGAGGCGCGGGCGGGCGATGGTGCCCTTCTCCAAGCGGATCAGGGTCGTTCGCGGGACCGCCGAGCGACGCGCCAGCGCTTGCCGTGAGATCTTCTTGTTGATCCTGGTCTCGTGAATGAGTTTGCCTAGTTGTCGGACCTCGTCAGGTGTGGTGGCCATTTCTGCATCTCCTCTGTGTATTCCTTCCTATTTTACGCCTTTTCGAAGGAATTGCCAGGGCTTTGTGGTCACTTTCGGACACCCTGGGTGTTCGCTTTTGGAGAACTGCCGTGTTGATGATGGGCTTGGTGGTGTCAGGTGGTTGATTAGTAGTGGATAGGTGTGTGGCTATTTGCCGAAGACGTGGTACTCGTCCTGGTAGTCGACGATGTCGAACAAGATCGACTGGGTCAGGTCCCACAACGCGTCGACGTCGATGTGCACGACGTCATCCGTCCAGCCGGCGTCACGAGCCAGCCGCAGGATCTGATCGCGCACCGAGGCGTACTCGGTGACGTTCTCCAGGACGTGCTCGCGGTCGTGGCGGTAGGAGCCGACGTAGGACTCGTCGAAGCTGTCGAAGATCTCCGGGTCGCTCTGGTCGCTGTCGGCCAGGGTCAGGAAGGCTCGAAAGGCGTTGCCGTAGGTATCGAGGTAGCGCTCGACGCGTGCCAACTGCTCTTCGGGTCCGGCGGCGTGTCGGCCCTGGCGCTCGGGCTCGGCTGGGTGGTCGGGGAAGCGTTCCATCAGACGGCCCTGCCTTCTGGGGCCAGCGGGTGGTGACGGGGCAGGCGGGGCTGGTCGAGGTAGTCCCACAGCGCGCCGGCCCACAGCTGGGTCTCCGGAGTGACGTCGAGCCATTCCATCTCCAGCAGGGCTTGGGTGCGGCGTAGGGTGCCGGTCAGGCCGAAGTGCTGCAGCTGGCTGCCGAGTTCGCCCAGGCAGACGGCGATCATGCGGGCGGTGGTGGCGTCGATCGGGTGGCGCAGCTGTTCGGCACGGTGGATGCCCGCCTCGATCGCCTGGGCGGTCCTGGGGTCAGTGGTAGAAGACATGGACTTGTCCTCCGATCTCCACGGCTTCCCAGCTCGGCTGGTGGTGGCCGAACATCTCGTTGCTGCCGCGCGTCAGCCCGTTCGGGTCGATGCCCTCGCCGGCGACGCCCTGGTAGGCCAGCTCGAAGCGGTGCAGCAGGTCGCTTGCGGAGGCGTCGATGCCGGGCAGCCGCAGGTAGGCCAGGAAGGGGTCGCCCTTGACCCGGACGTGGTGGCACATCTCGGCGGCGACCGGCTCAACGTCCTCGTCGGGCAGGCCGCGGCGGTACTGCATCGGGAAGTGCAGCCGGGTCTGCTCGACACGGTTGGTGACGGTCAGCAGCGTGCCCCGCACGGGGTAGTCGCGCGGCTGCTGGCCTCGGTCAGGGTGCTCGCGCCGGTACAGGTGGGTGCCCAAGATGTCCAGCAGCAGCCGACCCTCCGGCTCCATGCGTGGGTTGCGGTACAGCGGCACGTACTCAGCGCGCAGACTGGCGTGGCTGCCGTCGTCGGTGGTGTAGTACTCGGTCAGTGCGCCGACGAGCGCGCCCTCGGGGGCGTACTTAATCAAGGAGTAGGCGATCATCCGGCCCGTGAGTGGGTCGATGTCGCGGCCCTGGACGAGGTTGTCGATGAAGTCGCGGCGGACCTCGTCGGCCATGAGCTTGGTCAGGAACTCCGGCGCGACCTGGGGGTCGGGCAGCTCGGCCATGAGCGCGTTCTCGGCGCGGCGCCGCTCCTGGTTGCGTTTGAGGAAATCGGCCCAGCCCTCCGGACTCGGGCCGCTTCTGGTTGGTTCTTGATGTTCCACAGTGGTTTCCTCCTTTCTGTGGCATGGGGTTGTTGTGGTGGACGACGGGCGGGGCCCGTCGGGTGATGACTGAGTCGGCAAGGTGCTACGGGACGCCGTCGCCTGGGTGCTCTTGCGGCGTGATGATGGCGTCGAAGTCGGCGCTGGCGCGCACGAGGAACAGGTCAGCGGGCAGCGTCCCGGCCTCGGTGATGGCCCTGCGGATCCCGGTCGCCCGGGTCTGGGTGGGTGTTAGCCACAGCACGCGTGGGAAGACGCCGCGGGTCTGCTGCTCCAGGCCGGTGGCGGCGTAGTGGGCGTAGACGGCGCACTTGGCGAGCACCTTCGGCAGGTGCTCGGTGTCGCGGTCGACCTCGATGAGCCAGTGGTCCTCGTAGTCCTGGCTGGCCGTGATGAGCGACAGGTCGGGCTTGAGGGTGACCGCCTGGGCGTGCTTGCCCAGGAAGGTGCGCCAGTTGTCGGGCTCCGTGGTCAGCTCGACGACTTCGAGGCGTCCAGCGCGCTCCAGCTCGCGCACCTGCACGCCGATCTCGGCCACGGCCAGGGTGTGATCGACAAACAGGGTTGTGGGCTCGCTGTAGCGGTGGCGGTTGTGCTCCCCCGAGCGCTCCTGCTGCAGACGGCTACCGATGCTCGTCAGTTGCCAGACGATGCCCTGGCTGCCGTGGCGCACGCCGCCGACGCGGTGCTGCAGCCGGGCGAGCAGGCCGTAGCTCTCCAGCTTGGTCAGGGCCCGCTGGGTGGCGCGGGTGGCCGCCGAGACGGTGGCGTGCTCGGTGCTGACGGCGAAGTGCAATCGCTGAATCTGGCGCGAGGTCAGCAGCCGGAAACGCTCCAGGTCGTCGAGGATGGCCAGGTCGCGCGGCGCCAGGCGTTCGATGAGTTGCGACCAGGACTGTGGGCTCATCGCGAACCTCCGGATGGCGCTCGGTGCCTTGCTTCGGCTCGGCCCGCGTGACCTGTGGAACCACCGCAGCAGCGGGGAGTCCCCTCCTGGTCAGAGGTGAAACCGCACGTGGTTGGGCCAAGCGCCGACAGGCTGGCCATCGTGGGACGACACCCGACACGACGGGCGGCCGGACACCTGCGCCAAGAGATGAAGCCGCTCATAGACGTCCCTCTCCCGCGCGCTTGGTGCGCCCAATCGGGCCGAGCGACGCACTGGTCGGCAGCCCGGCAAGGTCGTCGACGGCGTCCTGCTCGTCGACCCGGGCGGGCGCCAGCGGCTGGTGGTGGCGGTAGCTCGCGGTCGCGACGACCGCCGGGTCGAACAGGCCGGGCGTTGGCGGCAGGGTATTGGCCAGGGCCCAGCGGCTGGTGATGCCGCCCGCTACCGGCTGGACGTAGACCTCGTACAGGCCCAGGCTCATGAAGTCCTCGGCCTCGAGCTCGGGCGACAGCTGGGCGAGCATGCGGGCGTCGTCGTAGGCGTCCTGCTTGAAGACGACCTTGGTGCGGGCGTTGTGCATGACGGCGGCGCGCATCTCGACCGGCATCTGGGCCCAGTACTGGACCGCCAGGAACCAGGCCACCGACAGGGAGCGGGAGCGGGCCAGGGCATCGGGCAGGGAGACGGTCAGGCTGCTCATGAACCGGTCGGCCTCGTCGACGTAGACGAAGCCGATGTTGTTCTCGTGGCCGGGCTCGGCGGCGCGTTCCTGGGTGGCCTGCCAGACCTCGGCGATGACCAGTGAGCCGATGAGCTCGGCCGTTAGGGGCCCGATGAGGCCCTCGTTGAGCGGGACCAGCACGATCTTCTTGTCCCGGAACAGGTCGCGCAGTCGGAAGGCCGGGCGACGCTGGCCGAGGATCTTGACCGCCGCGGGGCGCAGCAGAAGCGAACGGAGCTTGTTGAGCGGGCTCTGCAGCACGTTGGCACTCTGGGTCGGGGACAGGTCGTCGAACCAGGCCCAGAAGCTGGCCAGGCCGACATCACCAGCAGCGACTAGCGGCCCGACGACCTGGGTGCGGAAAGGCCGGTCGGTCCACAGGCGGACGATGTCGACCAGCGTGTAGGGCTCGGAGGCGCCGAGCCCGGCGCGGGCCAGGGTGCGCAGCGACGCGGAGAAGATGTCGTCGGTCCGGGGACCCCACGCGTCGGCGAAGGTGCGCTTGAAGACCGCCAAGATGCCATCGGCCACGACGTCGGGGTCGCGGCCACTGGCATCCAGCGGGTTGAAGCCGACCGGGGATTCGGCGGTGGCGTCGATGATCACAACGTCCTTCCAACGGCGCTTCGGGACGTTGGCGAGGATCTGGTCGGGCATCTGGGCCTTCGGGTCGATCACCAGGACCGGCGCGCCCGCGGCGATGTCGGCCGTAATGAGGGTGGTCAGCAGGGTCGTCTTGCCCGAGCCGGTCGACCCGATGGCAATCCCGTGGTGAAGCGCGTCCGAACGCGACACCCCGATGCGGCGACTGTCGCCGGGAGCCAGCGACTGGGCGAAGACCCGCTGCTTGGTCTCGACGGTCGAGTCGGCGCGCAGCGTCTTGGGGTGCGCCGGCGGCAAGCCCGGTAGGTCGTCAGCACCGAGCGGCCAGCCGCACAGGGCCACCAGTTCGCTAACCGGCAGGCTGCTGGCGCCCCAGCGGTGCGGCAGGGCGGCGTTGAGGACGTTGGGGTCGTCGGGCTTCAGGTCGATCCGGGCGCCGGGGGCCTCGGCCACGGCGATGGCGGCGGCGAGCTCGCGGCCGAGGACGCTGCGTCGGTCGCTGGTGGCGGCGGTGACGCCGATGCGCACAGTCACCTCGAAGCGATGCTCAGCGGCACGGCTGCGCAGGGCAGCTCGCACTTCGTGGGGTGCGTCGCCCGGGCCTGCCAGCACCGCCTGCAGCAGCGAACGCTTCCGCGGATCGGTGACGCGAGCGGGAACATGTTCGGGAGCGCGGGCCTGGCCCAGGATCAACTGGAGCACCAGAGCCTCGCCCGGGTGCAGGTGCCGCGACAGGGCGGTGTAGAGGGCGCGCGTGACGGTCTCGGGCTTGCTGACGGCCAGCGGCAGGCCGCGGTTGTCGACGCTGAGCCGCTTGGCCGTGTACACGCTGGTGCGGGTGTAGCCGTCCAGGCCGGTGATCGTGGTGCCCGGGATTAGGCCCAGCAGGTGGTGGTGGACGGTTGAGGCGTCGCGACTGCCGCATCCGAGAAGCTGGACGATCCCGTCGGTGGTGGCTCGGGTCTCGAGGATGACCGCCGAACCAGCGCCATGGCCGGCGGCCATCCTCGTGAAGAACTGAGCAACCTGATCCGCACCGAGCGGATGAGGCAAGAATAGGCGGGCGAAGAACGGACGGGCCGACTCATTCATCGCGCGCCTCCGGCTTGGTCTCCGGTGGGATCGTCCGATGCGGTGTTGGGGCGCAGGTCGGCGAGCTTGTCCCGTCCCGCCATATGCGGCGTCGGGCGTCCGTCTCGTTCGGCCTGACGTTCCGCGGCGATCGCGGCGACCAGCTTGGCCATCGCCAGGACGTCGAGCGGGGAGTCGACGGAGAAGACCCGCAGCCCAGCGCCGCCGCGCATGGCGGTGGTGGAAGTTCGTCGACGTTGCGGGCGAGCGCTGGGCATGGCGGGTAATCTCCTTCGATTTTCAGAGCAACCCACCAGCCGTGTGTCCATTATTGGACACTTTGCTTCACGCCAGTTATGACGAATTGGTTTTGATTTGTCAAGACCATTTTTCGTCGTGTGGTGTTGAAACAGAGGTGGGACGGGTGAGTTTCGTATCGTTTACCAGCGCTGGCGGCGCGAACGGACCACATAGCGCACGATCGCGCCGGTGGTGGCCAGGAAGCCGATCAGGGCCAGCCAGAACCAGAACTGGGCCAGCAGGTCGAGAGCCAGCTTGAGCAGGGCGATGCCGATGAACACGTACAGGCAGCCCAAGACGAACCGCTTGGCCATCGAGACCAGCTCGGGGCTGTCGGCCATGGCGCTAGACCTCCTGCTCGTCGAAGTCGGACGGCACAGGGAAGCCCGGGATTGAGATGTCGGACTTGATCTCGTTGCCCCAGATCGACCAGGTCGTGCCCTCGAACTCCGGCGGCCGGCGACGGGCGAACAGCTCGAGCTTCGGGCCCGGCCCCGACACACGCTCGATGACCGCGTACTGCTCCTCAGGCTTGTGCGAGTGGTCCTGCAGCGGCGCGAACATCCACGTCGGCTGCGAGCGGAACTGCACCGGCGCCTTGCCTCGGGTGGCGAACAGCAGATGCTCGGTGGCGTTGCGCAGGTAGACGCCGAGCGTGAAGCGCGGCTTGATCCACGTCAGCGGCGAGCGAACCGTGAAGCCCCAGGCCTCGGCGAGCTCGTAGCCGACGTGCAGGGTGGCGTTGGTGACCCATAGCCATAGATGGGCGTTAGCGGTCGTCATCTCGTTGACGGGCATGAGCTTGAGCTGCTCGACGCTCATCAGGTCGTAGTGCTGCTGCGCACCGCGCTCGCCGGACTGCTGCACGTTCCACGGCGGATCCGCTAAGACCGTCGTGAACAGTGGTCCGCGGTACGGCGGCCACTTCGGCAAGTTGCAGGGGTTCTTGGCGTTGACGAAGGAATCGTTGTCGATCATAGGCGGTGGCTTTCTCGCCGTTTCCGGCGACTTAGTGGATATCTGCAATGAGGGCGTACTCGTCCTAGCCGTGACGTGTTATGCGCCCGGCGAATTAGTTCGTCAACGTCGCGCCGGCGGCCGCGTCGGGATTCGGTGGTGCGGGCGGCCTGTTGCACGCTGCCCGCACCACCGGCCCCGCTACTGCGAACCTGTGGCGCTGTCGCGGGCCTCGTCGGCGATGCGACGCATCCGCTCCTGCGCCGCTCGGCTAAAGACCTGGATCTGCCAGTCGGCCAACTGCCGCTGGGTCTGGATCCGCGCCAACTCGCGCGTCTGCTGGCGCCACGAGCGCCAGGCAACGATCCCGCTGTAGGTGACGGAGGCGACCATCACGAGCAAGCAGGCGATCACCACGGCGACCATGGGTGGCCTACCTCAGGGCGCGAGCAGCGTCCATGACGACGCCGCCCAACGCGATCAGGGTCATGTCACCCAGCGACGTCAGCCGGGCGTTGGCGGCCGGCACGGTCTCGGCCAAGTCGCGCTCCAGCTTGGTCACCATGGCGATCTCCTGCATCGCCCGCTGACCGACCGAGGCGATGGCCGAAGCCTTCGCCGCCTCGATCTCGGCGCGCGACTGGACAGTCGTGGTGGCCAGGCCGGTCTCGACCGTCAGCCGGGTCAGCTCACGCTGGACCCGCCGCTGCAGTCCGCCGCTCGGGCGGAACGGGACCATGTCCATGTTGCTCATCTGCGTCTCCTCTTGTGGGTGCTTACCGAGGCGCTCCGGAGCGTCAAGACCATCGTCGGCCCACAGGCCAGGGCCCGTCACTGACACGAAACTGACACGATGGGCCGGTGAGGAACGACCCGCTCCGGCTGCAGCTGCGCAAGGAACTGCGCGAGCTGCGGCGTGGCGAAGGGGCACTGTCGCCGGAGCGGATCGCGCAGTGTGAGGCCCTGGTCCGGGTTGTCGGGATGGGCAGCGTCGAGCAGGCGCACGCCACCTTGTTCGAGATGTTCAGGCGGTACGCCGTCGAACCGGACGGAGATATCCGTGCCTACCTGGAGACCAGCGGCGTCGGGCTGGACGGAGCAACTCTGAATGTGCGTCTGGATGCTTATGCCGCAGCGCACTATGTCGACCAGCGCACCGGCTTGCGCCGCAGCGACCGGGGCGCCGACAAGCTAGCCACGCTGTTTCGGGACGGGGAACTGTTCTTCCGCCCCTGGGGCCACCTGACGCTGTACCAGTTCGGTGCCAACGTGCTCGTCAGCATCGCGCTGCACATCGACCCAGCATCGGAGTACCGGTCGCCGACCGTGTGGGTCAACGACGACCCGATCGACGACCTCGCGTGGGACTTCGAAGCGCCGAGCTCGACTACCGGCTACGTGCGCGCACTCAATCACCTCGGGGGTCACGTGCTGCAGCCAGAGGGCAAGTGGTTGTTCAAGGTCGATGTCGAGTGGCGTATGGGCGTCTGGCCGCAATGGGTCCTCGCGGTCCAATTGGCCGACAACCGGCTCGTCGCCAAGATCCAGACTCAACGCAACTTCATGACCGAGGCGACGATCACCTGGGGTGTCTGGCCGGGCCACGCCACGCCGAAGACCAGCGAGTTCGCAACCTTTCCGACTGCCCAGCCCGCTGAAACCACGACCGGAAAGTGATCGGCCGAGCACAGGGACGCCGGTCGAGACACGGGCAACTGAACAAGCCGCTATTATGTTGTACCACCGACCCTGGGGCGCCGCAGACCAGTGGCGAGATGCAACACCACTGACTGCGCGGAGCAGTAATGTGCGAGGCATCTTCATGTCTCGTTCTAGGGTCCGGTAGGCTGACTTGATACCAGATTGATGTCGAACATTGAAGGAGCAACCTCGCATGGCGCAGCGCATTGTGGTGCAGAAGACCGACGACATCGACGGGTCGGCGGCCCCCGAGACGGTGACGTTCGCGCTGGATGGGACCACCTACGAGATCGACCTCAGCGAGGCGAACGCCGCGCCGCTGCGGGAGGCTGGGGGACTACGCGAGCACCGAAGCCAACGTTCGCCAGCTACGACCCGAAGGCAGTGCGCGCTTGGGCGGCCTCGAACAGGGTCGAACTTTCGGCGCGTGGCCGCATCCCCACGGCCGTCCTTGAGCAGTACCGCGCCGCAGGCAACTGAGCAGCCCATAGCTCCTGTCGTCGCGATGAACAGTTGACCGCATTTCGCTCATGCTCTATAACTAGACGCAGAATATGCGGCAACGTTGGTTAGAACCAGAAACAAGTACTCGTGGCTTCACCATCATCGAACTGCTGGTGACACTGTTCGTTGCGGCCATTTTCCTAATCGCTAGCTACCAGCTTTACATCGTCGTTCTGCGGGCCGATGGTCAGACCAAGACTCAGGTTATTGCCCAGAACACCGCCCAAGATTATTTGGAGCGCTATCGGACATCGGTACCGTCGCCCTGCGTGGCCAGCACGCCGTTGACCAACTCGCCGATTACTGTTGCAGGTTTGGTGAACGTCAAGCTTTCCGTGAATGTGTCATGCCCTAAAGCGGGTGCTATCGCGACCTTATCGAAGATCGATGTTACTTTAAGATATGGCAGCCAGAGTCTACAGCAACAAATCGCCTACAGTGCCTGGAGCTACTCGCCCGATGTCTGCGGTGCGGGATATATTTTAGTACCAGGCGACAGCCGCTTTGACACACCGGCTTTTTGTGTCATGAAGTATGAAGCCAAAAACGTGAATGGTGCCGCTACTAGCCAGGCGGCCGGTACGCCTTGGGTGAATATATCTCAGAACGATGCCATTGGCACTGCGGCTGCGGCCTGCCCGACCTGCCATCTAATGTCCGAAGCCGAGTGGATGACGGTGGCCGCTAACACGCTAAGTGTTGCGAGCAACTGGTCTGGCGGCGCAGCCGGGAGTGGATCAATGTATATCGGCCACACCGACGCGACGCCATCCAACACACTAGTCGCTTCAATCGATGATAATAATGGCTATTATGGAACTGGCAATTCGGCTTCTTCTGGCGCCAATCAGCGGCGTACCCTCACTCTGAATAACGGTGAGGTTATGTGGGATCTAGCTGGTAATGTTTGGGAATGGACTAATGCCACCGTGGACGCCGGCCAGTCACCGGGACTGTCTGGTGATTGGGGTAACTCAAATAAAGAGTGGACAAACGGCTCACTAATTTGGAATGGTTTACCTGCTACGTCAAGGCCTGGAGCTATTTCAGCTCAGGCTGCAAATTGGAATAGCGCGCAGGGTATTGGTCAGATGTGTAGTAACTACAGCGCAACCTCTACTATGGGGTATTTACGGGGTGCTTCATATCTTGACGCCGTCACGCCGCCGACAGCTGGCGTGCTAAGCCTATTCTTATGTCTGCCGCCGACCACACCACTTGGTAATGTTGGGTTCCGGGTCGCTAAAAGCATAGATAGCCAACCCGAGCAGCTTGCTCAGCCGTCGAGTTGTCCAACTGGATTTATCCCGGTTCCTGGCGATGCTCGTTTTGGCACGATTGGTTTTTGCGTCATGAAATACGAAGCCAAGATTCAAGGCAATGACAACGGCAACCAAACCTATAGCTCTTCGTTTGTGCCCGAATCGCGCGCTAGTGGTACTCCCTGGGTCAACATCTCCCAGACAATCGCTCTGGCCGAAGCACCAACCACTGTTGGCTGCAGCGGTTCACCCCCCTGTCACCTAATCACCGAGCCCGAATGGATGACAATCGTCGCCAACGTCTTGAGTGTACCAAGTAACTGGTCCGGCGGTGCGGTGGGCTCTGGTTACGTCTACCCTGGCCACGTTGACGGTGCCCCCTTCAATTCGCTAGCTGCTGACACAAACGATGCGAACGGCTACTATGGCGAAACTAACACTGGCGGCAACCAACGCCGTACATTGACACTCAGTAATGGCCAAGTGATTTGGGACCTAGCCGATGACGTCTGGGAGTGGACACAAGGTGTAATATCGGGTAACGAGCAGCCGGGAATCCCTGGTATGAATAGCTATGCCTGGTTAGAATGGAATAATGGTTCGGTAGTATGGAACGGTTTGCCTGTCTCTGGCCTACCTGGCTACATAAATCCAGCCGGGAGCGGTTGGTCTTCTGCGCAGAGTATCGGACGTATATGGTCTTACTACTACGAGACAGCGGCGCATGGAATAATGAGGGGGGGGTATTTTGGCGATGGTAGTAATGGTGGAATCTTGGCGGTGAGTTTGCTTCGTACCCCAAGTTGGTCTGATGGGGGAATCGGGTTTCGCGTCGCCCGGTAACCTAGAACGCGTCGGCCTCCATCGGTCAGCCGTTGCAACGCTGGCTCTGTGGCTGAATCCACCGGATGTGCCCGACTGCCGCCAACTAGAGCAATCAACCTGAATAGCGAGAACGCCGCGGCGCTGCGGGAAGCGTTCCGCCAGTACCGGACCGGTGGCCTATGAGTGGGTAGTCGAGCCGCGACCCGAGCTTCTGTCGAAGCGCCAAGTGGAGCGCTACGTCGCCTGCCCTGCGTCGGCACGAGGGCGCTGGGCAGCGAGCCTCCGCATGTTCGGCACACCGGCATCAGCAAGGATCGGCGCGTCCGGCGCGTACAGCTCCAGCGCCGGCTCGGGTGGCCAGGTGCCGGTCGAAATGAACTCGATGCAGCGCTTCATGTCCTCCAGGAGGCAGCGCTGCAGGTCAAACAGGTGCCCGATCTGCCCGCGAATTGATACGAGCGGGAGGATGTTGTCCTCAAGATCAACGAGTGCAGGCTTCGCGGGGGCTGGCATATTGAGCGACAGCTCGACCCACGGCTTCGACCAGAGCGTGTTGGGTGCATCCTCAGGAACCGGTAGCGCGCGAAGCTGTAAGAGCTTGCTCGGCATCGTCCAGACCTCTATGCCGAAGCGGTGCTTGTCATCGTTGTCCACCGACGCGAGCACCGACAGAAACGACGGCGTCAGCGTTTCAGGATGCCTCCAGTCCTGGATTGCCTTGATGCGCTCCATCAACTGAGCTGGCGCGGTCTCGGCCAAGGCGCGAGTCGTCTTCGCGGTCTGCCACGCGAGTTCCTGCGCCTCGCCGGTGGCCTTCGTCGGGACGATCGGAAACGAGATGTCGGACTCGTCGGAGGGCACCCGGCCATCCACGTACGCGAGCTCCATTGCCAAGGCGTCGAGGGCGCTGCGCAGATTGTGCACCCCGTCGACGAACCCGGACTCCCACCCCAGCACCGGCGGGTCATATCCCTGGGGTTCGAAGATCTCGATCGTGTTGACGGCATCGGCGGAACGGCGGACGGGTGCGAGTAGGGGTTGACGAGAAGCCACCCACTCGACCGCGCCGCGATGCACGGCCTCGAAGTGCTTTGCCGCCGCGTTCACCTTCAAAATGGCGCGCGACTGTATCGTCACGTGCACGTGCTCACGGCCGGTGGCGCCCTCATCATCGTGCGGCATGGCTCGATCATGCCACCATGGACCGACGACGCCCCCGGAGAGCGCAGCGGTGCAGAAGCGGCTCGCCGCGGGGAGCCGGTCGCGTGTCTCACGGTCCCGCGCCGCTCGTCGTACTTGGCTACTGACCCGGGCTATGAAGAAGGCGGCAGCCGACCCACGGGAGAACTCGTAGCTCTCCACCGCGGGCGGGCTACCGCCTGGTGTTTCAGGTCGGATCGCCGATCTGAGGGTTGCCGTTCCCGTTGAACGACTCGTCGTCGTCGGGCTCGTCGTCGTGTGAAGGTTCGTCCGGCACGACCCGGATCAGCTCGACCTCGCCCCAGCGTTCCCGCAGAAGCCCGGCCCACTCCGCCGCCTCCCAGAAGTCGGGGTAGCGCTGCAGGTTCGTGTACCACTTCGGGTCGCGCTGCAGCTGGACCTCGACCCGGAAGAGTCCGGCGTGCGTCAAGGCACGCAGCAGCTGATCCGGGATGCTGGTCGTCTCGCCCTCGTCGTCGGGGATCCCGACGATGACGGCGTCGCCGACCAGGTAGGCCTGGTAGTCGGTGTAGTCGCCGTACTCCCGCACTTCGAGCGGGATGTCCTCGTCGGCTGGCAGGTAGATGCCCTTGATCATGAGAGCTGCCTCCTTGACGCGAGCGGCCGAGAACCGGGGTGGTTCTCGCTGGACCGCATGACGCCGACGAGGGCTCACGTGACAGGGCGCGTTGGGGAAGATGGCAGCCGCTCCGGGAGAGAACTCGAACGTTCTCGATCCCGGAGGCGGCTGCCGGTGGTCAGGCGTCGGCCGGCTTGTCGCCGGTCTCGGCCTGCTTGGTGCTCCGGCCCTTGGGGGAGTCGGGGATCTTCGGCGAGGTGGTGGTCTCGCCGAAGATGGCCGCAATCGCGTTGCGCTTGGTCTGGGCCTCGCGCTCGATCTCGGCACGGACCGCTTCGGCCCGCTGCTTGACCTTGGGGTCGGACTTCGACACCTCGGTCCAGTGCTCCAGGGCGACGCGAGTCTCCTCGGTCAGGGAGCGGTTGTTCAGCTGGGCGAGGACCTCGAGCTGGGCCCTGGTGTCATCGCTCATCCGAACCGACAGCACCCGGTACAAGGTCTCGTAACCGGGCATCTGGGCCTCACTCATGAGGGCCTCCTCGGTGGTGGTGCGGCCGGCGAACCGGATGGTTCTCCTGATAGGCCGCATGCCACCGACGAGCCCGCTGAGCTCGGCGTCGCTTGTTATACGTGACCCGTTCGGGCTGTCAACGTCCGGTCGCCTGTCTAGTCGGGTGTCGTCGGACCACTGTTGAAGAGCGAAACTGTTGCACATATCGCGCTCATGCTTTATAACTAAGTGCAGTATATGCAGCAGGCGCGACGACAATCACTACAGCAGCCAAAGGGCTTCACCCTTGTCGAACTATTAATTGTGATTGTAGTCATCGCCATCCTGGCCGCCATCTCGGTCGTCGCCTATCGTGGCGTCGCCAACAACGCTAAGGCTGCCGCCCTCAAAGCCAATCTGTCACAAATGAGCCAAAAGCTTGAAGTTTACCGCGTCGACACCGGCAGCTATTCAGCCGACCTAGCCACGGCTGGTCTCAAATCCCCCGGTCAGGACGGAACTATCTATAACTACCAGCAATCGAGCTCGGCCTATTGCCTTAGCGCCACGCGGGACAGCATTAGCTACCGTCTAACTAATTCAAATACCGCACCAACTGAGGGGACCTGTTCTGGTGTTCTGGCGGATGGCTCGACTTGTCCGAGCGGCTTTATTGTCGTACCGGCTAACCCGTCGCTTGGCACCCCAGCTGACTTCTGCACCATGAAATATGAAGCCAAAATTCAAGGTAACGATAACGGTACCCAAACCTACAGCGCCGCCTTCGTGCCAGAATCGCGAGCCTCTGGCACCCCTTGGGTCAATATCTCCCAGACCAACGCCTTGGCCGAAGCCTCAACCGTGTCTGGTTGTCCAACCTGTCACTTAATAAGTGAAGCCGAGTGGATGACAATCGCCGCTAATGTCTTGAGTGTACCAAGTAACTGGTCCGGCGGCACGGTTGGCAGTGGCTACATCTACCAAGGCCACATTAACAACAACCCCGCCAGCGCCCTAGACGCTCCAACCGACGATACCGACGGCCTGAACGGCATGACTGGTACGGGCGGCGCTGGCGCCAACAATCGCCGCACCCTGACCCTGACCAACGGCGAGGTAATCTGGGACTTATCCGGTAATCTTTGGGAGTGTACTCAGGGCACAATTACTGGCGGTGCTCAACCGGGGTTATCTGGCGAATCAGCCTATGCCTGGAAGCAATGGAACAACCCGTCGTTACTCATGAACGGCCTGCCAACCCTCAGCCAGCCAAGTGCCCTGGCATCCCAGCCTGGCCTAGCCGCTATTACCGGCTGGAGTTTGACCCAAGGCATTGGTCAGCTATACAGTAATTACGGCGAGACGGCCCTCCACGCCTTCCAGCGTGGTGGCACCTGGGGCAACACTAGCCACGCTGGTGTCCTGGCGCTCAATCTGAACAGCGCCCCCAGCGGCGCGGACACGTACCTCGGGTTCCGCGTCTCTCGGTGACATAGAGCGCGTGACAATCTCGCTCGGATTTCCCGCCTAAGTTTCGGGAGTCTTGATTTTCCGGGTTGTTGCCGCTGCCGGGTAGCCTTCCAGTCATGGCAATCACTCCAAGCCGCCAACGCAACGCCGTCTCCCAGGGCGCTGCCCTCGGCCTGATCATGTGCGGGCACAGCGCGCTGTGGCGGGACAAGGTCCGGCTGGCCATAGGTACATGACACAGGCTTCGTCATCGTCCTTGAACGATGGTTGCGACTGCCAGGTGAAGTGCCCCTTCGTCGCTTATGGTCACAGAACTGTTCGCGCGGGCGTAGGAGGGGTGTGCGAGGTTGCTGAGCCGCGCGTAGCTCTCCTTGAACGCCGGCGCCTCTCGAGCGCCTGCCTCGATCAGCGTGCCAATTTTGAACCGGTCCTTGTTGTCGGCCCGCATCGAGACTCGGCGCAGTTCGCCTGGCTTCTTGATGAGGTAACAGACGAGTGCGACAACTTCGGCGAGTGACCGCAGCAGGGCGGCGCTTGAGAACGGATTGTCCGCTGCGATCTCTCGCGTGGCAGCTGCGTGGAAGGCTTGCAGCCGCGTGAGAAGCCCGAGGATGGTCAAGGTTGGCGTCGCTGAACTCGACGTTCTGGGCAGCTTGCGGTAGACGGTATGGGTCATAGCCTTACCGGCGACGTCCACGACTTCGGCACCGGAGGCGCGGTCGACGATGCCTCGCCGTGCCGCGAGAGTCACGGTCATAAGTGTTGACCCTCGCCGAGCAGCCGCGCCTGGCATGTCGCTGGCCGGTGGGACTATGCACCCATGAAGCTCATGCGCTACCGCCGGCCGTCGCTGAACACCCTCCTCGGCGTCACGAAGGTCAAGCGCCGGGTGAGGCGCGGGCTCGGGATCAGCCAGGTGCAGGCCTGGACGAGGCCGAGCCGCTTGAAGCAGCGGGCGAAGTACCGCCTTGGTCTGTACTCGCCGGTCATGCGCACCGTGCGGCAGACCGCGAAGGGTAGAGTCCCGACGCTGTTCGGGCTGTTCACCAAGAAGCGGTAGCGCCACTCTCGCCGTCGATCCGGTGCATGGTGTGCCCCGCACAGAGACAACGAGGCCCGCACCATCGTCGAGAGGGGCGGGCCGCGTTGCTTCTTGGCGGAACTCGAATGCACGCGCCGGTGGCAGCCGGCACCCGCGAGCGGGCACATCCGAGGCTAGCGAGCGACCGGAGGCCCGGGCGGCCGACCGGTGTCGGATCCACTCGCGCGGGTCAGCAAGACCACTCGTCCGGCCGACGTGGACGGGCCGTGTCCGCGGTTCCGCTGACGAGGGAGTCGTCCGAGCGCAGCCATGCCTGGGGCAGCTGGTCGCCGTGCAGTGCGGCGAGGACGCACCTTCATCACGCTGAGGTGAGCGTCTGTCTTTAACAAACCTGCAGGTCAGAGTACAATTAGGGCAGTTCGCCGCGTCCGGTGTAGTCGACGCTCCCGCTCGGCGACCGGCTCACGGACCAACCCGCGGGGCGAAGTAGCGTCGTGCTGTCGGCGCACACCGCTACGTTGATCGCGAGCCCTACCAGCACTAACGCACGCCTTCGGCGTGGAGGAGACCTACCAGACCATGAGTCACCAATCGACAACTGAACACGGCACTGCTGCCGCCAACACGAGGGTGGTGACGTGGTAGTGGCTCTTCGGAAGTCAGACCTCTACAGCTCGTTGTGGGCCAGCGCGGACGAGCTCCGCGGCGGCATGGATGCCAGCCAGTACAAGGACTACGTCCTGACGCTGCTGTTCGTGAAGTACGTCTCTGACAAGGCCAAGGGCGACCGCAACAGCCTCATCGTTGTGCCGGACGGCGGCTCCTTCGACGACCTGGTCGCTCTGAAGGGCAAGCCGAACATCGGCGAGCAGATGAACATCGCGGTCCGCAAGCTGGCCGAGGCCAACGACCTGCAGGGCGTAATCAACAACGCCGACTTCGCTGACCCGACCAAGCTCGGCGACGGCAAGGCGATGCAGGATCGACTGTCGAACCTCGTCGGCATCTTCCAGGACATCGACTTCACCGGCTCGCGCACCGAGGGCGACGACCTGCTCGGTGACGCCTACGAGTACCTGATGCGCAACTTCGCCACGCAGTCCGGCAAGAGCAAGGGCCAGTTCTACACGCCGGCCGAAGTCTCCCGGGTGATGGCCCAGCTGCTGCAGATCCCGGCCAGCACACCGCACTCGGCGACGGTCTACGACCCGACCTGCGGGTCGGGCTCGCTGCTGATCAAGGTTGCCGGTGCCGCGCCACATGGCCTGACCATCTACGGCCAGGAGATGGACAACGCCACCTGGGCGCTGGCCAAGATGAACATGATTCTGCACGGCAACGAGACCAGCGACATCCGCCAAGGCAACACGCTGGCCGACCCGAAGTTCCGCTCCGGCGACCGGCTCGACACCTTCGACTACCTGGTCGCCAATCCGCCGTTCTCGGTCAAGACGTGGAGGACCGGCGTCGAGAACGACTACGGCCGCTTCGACGGCTACGCCGAGCCGCCAGCCAAGAACGGCGACTACGCCTTCCTGTTGCACATGATCAAGTCGCTCAAGTCGACCGGGAAGGCCGCGGTAATCCTGCCGCACGGTGTCCTGTTCCGCGGCAACGCCGAGGCGACCATCCGCCGGGAGATCATCAAGCGCGGCTACATCAAGGGCATCATCGGCCTGCCGGCGAACCTGTTCTTCGGCACGGGTATCCCGGCCTGCATCATCGTGCTAGACAAGGAGAACGCCCAAGGTCGCAGCGGGATCTTCATGGTCGACGCCTCCAAGGGGTTCGCTAAGGATGGGCCGAAGAACCGGCTGCGCCCGCGCGATGTGCACCACATCGTCGATGTCTTCACCAAGCAGACCGAGGTGCCGCGTTACTCGCGCCTAGTGCCGGTCAGCGAGGTTGCCGATCCCAAGAACGACTACAACCTCAACATCCCGCGCTACATCGACTCCTCCGAGCCCGAGGACATCCAGGACCTGCACGCCCACCTAAAGGGCGGCATCCCGGACCGCGACCTCGACGCACTGCAGCCGTACTGGGACGCCTTCCCGTCGCTGCGCACCACGCTCTTCAAGCCCCTCCGCGCTGGCTACTCGGAACTCGCCATCGACAAGATGGACATCCAGGCGGCCATCACTGAATCGGCCAAGTACAGGACCTTTGCCGACGCAACCCACGGCGCCGTCAAGCACTGGTGGAACCTCCACAGCGACAAGCTCGAGGCGATCGACGCCGCGACGCTACCGGCCGAGTTGATCGCCGAGCTCGGTGAGTCGCTGCTGGCAGTGTTCCGTCCCCGACCGCTGATCGACGAGTACGGCGTCTACGAGAAGCTGATGACCTACTGGAACGACGTCATGCACGACGACGTCGCCCTGATCATGAGCGAGGGCTGGGACGGCGCTGCCAAGCCGCGGCCGCCGATCGTTAACAAGGATCGCAAGCTCGCTGAAACGCCGGACCTGGTCATCGGCGGTGGCCGCAGCTCGACCAAGTACAAGATGGACCTGATCCCGCCGGCTCTCATCGTGGCGCGCTACTTCGCCAAGGAGGCCGCGCAGCTCGACGCATTCCAGGCCGCGCTTGATGTGGTCACCCATCAGATCGAGGAATTCGTCGAGGAGAACTCCGGCGAGGACGGCTTGCTTGCCGGTGCGATGGATGAAGACGACATCAGCAAGGCGTTGGCTGTTGCTCGCCTACGCGACGCGAAGCATGAGGACCCCAAGAGCGACGAAGTCGCCGCACTGGAGAAGCTGATCCAGCTGTACGACGGCGAGGCCGCCGCCAAGAAAGCCGTCAAACTGTTCCAGCTCCACCTCGACGAGGCGACGCTTGTAAAGTACGCCAAGCTAAGTAAGGCCGAGATCAAGACGCTGGTGATCGACGACAAGTGGGGCGTAACCATCGCACGCAGCGTCGAAGCTGAGCTCGCCGCCCAAATTGAGTATCTCGTCACGCGGTTGAGCGTCCTATCCGAACGCTACGCGGAGACCGTCGCTGACCTTGACGCTGAGACGGACATGCTCGGCGAGAAGATTGTCGCGCACCTAGCGGCGATGGGTGTCAAGGTATGAGTGACTCGGGTCTCGTGACGCTCGGCTCCGTCGGTGCAACCTACGGCGGCCTGTCGGGCAAGAGCGGCAAGGACTTCGGCCGTGGGAGCGGTCGCTTCGTGACCTTCGTAGAGGTCATGCGGGATGCTCGCCTCCGGGGACGCGAACTGGCTCCGGTCGATGTGAAGGCCGGGGAGCGTCAGAATGAAGTACGCCGCGGAGACCTCCTGTTCAACGTTTCGTCGGAGACGCCGGAAGAAGTTGCACTCGCTGCGGTCGTCGACTTCGACGTACCGCCTCGCGTCTACCTCAATAGCTTCTGCTTCG
>CAVPEV010000026.1:0-5297 GCA_963703555.1 uncultured Actinomycetota bacterium
GCCACGTATTGCTCATGCGCATGCCCGGCGGCAGGGGCAATGGAGGGCGCGTCAACAAATAGTGACGCATCAGGGTAGCCCAGCACCTCCCTGTGCTGATGTACTCCCGCCAGACGAAGCAACTGCCCCGCAAACCGGCGCAAATCAGAGCTGCAAATGCCACTTCTGTGGCCGTTCGGTATGCGTGTTTGTGCGCCAGGGCTTTTTGGGCTACCGCTTTCGTCACCCCTCGAACCGAACTTTAAGGAGTGCCGATTTAAATGACCATTACCCCTGACCTCACAGCGCAAATCCTGCGCTACCACCACGCCGAGCGCTGGCCGGTGGGAACGATTTCGTCCCAACTGAACGTGCACCGCGAGACCGTCATCCGCGTTCTCATTCAAGCCGGCGCCTTGCCCATCATTCCCGCACAGCGACCCTCGGGTGTGACCCCCTATCTGCCCTTCATAGAGAAGACCTTAAGCGCCGGCGTGGCCGACGTCCTCGCGGCTGCGCACGCGCTCGCCGCCGGGGCCCCGGTGCACGGGGTGTGGGCGGGCGACGCGACGCAGGTCCCGCTCGCCGAGCTGGGCCGGGCGGGCGTGTCGCAGGTGCACGTGCTGACGGCCGACGCGGACCTGCGCCTGACGGCGCCCCTGGCCGAGGCGGTGCGCCAGGTCGTCGCGGACACCGGGACCGAGCTGGTGCTGGCGACATCGACGTTCGCGAACAAGGAGGTCGCCGCCCGGTTGGGGCTGGCGATCGACGCGGGCGTGGTCACCGACGCGACCGGTCTGGAGCGTGTCGACGGCCGCCTGCTGGTCACCAAGACGGTGTTCGCCGGGACGTGGACGACGCGCGTGGAGGTGACCGTGCCCCGCGCCGTGGTCACGGTCAAGGCCGGTTCGGCGGTGGCGACGCCGGTGGCCGATCCGGTGGTGCCTCAGGTCACCGAGGAGGTCGTGCAGGTGAGCGACCGGGCACGGCAGGTGCAGCTCGTGGAGCGGACCGAGCGCGCGGTGGGCGGGCGGCCGGACCTGGCCGCCGCTCAGGTGGTCGTCGTCGGCGGGCGGGGCACCGAGGGTGACTTCTCCGCCGTGGAGGAGCTGGCCGACGTGCTCGGCGCGGCGGTCGGGGCCACCCGGGTGGCCACCGACGAGGGCTGGATCGGTCGCGAGGCACAGATCGGCCAGACCGGCGTGACGGTGTCGCCGCGGCTGTACATCGGTGCGGGGGTGTCCGGGGCGGTGCACCACCGCGGTGGCATGCAGGCGTCGGGCACGATCGTCGCCGTCAACTCCGACCCGGAGGCGCCGATCTTCGAGATCGCCGACCTGGGCATCGTGGGCGACCTGTTCAGCGTGCTGCCGCAGGCCGCGGCGGAGCTGCGCCGCCTGCGTGGCTGATGTTCCGCGGTGGGCCGGGTCGGGCCTGTCAGGTCGGCCGGCCGGCTGTCGCCGACCAGCTGTGCATCGGGCACGGCCGAGGATGCCGCAGCGACGGCATCGGGCACCTGCCCGGCGACCGCTGCACCGAGGTCAGCCGGGGGTGCACCGAGGTCAGCCGGGGGTGCGCCGAGGTCAGCCGAGGGTGCGCAGCCAGCGCAGCGCGGTGCTCGCCTGGGCGCGCTGGAAGGCCGGCAGGTTGGGGATTCCCGGCGGCGCCGGCTGCAGCGAGGCGTGCGCGAAGTAGCCGGCGAAGCCCGCGACCACGGACCGCAGCTCGTCCTGCGGCACCACGGCCCCGAGGGGGTGCTCCCGGAAGATCCGCGCCGGGTCCCCGCCGCCCTGCATGGCCACGCTGGGCAGCAGGCCCGCCAGGTCCAGCCACGGCGCGCCGACGCTGGCGTGCGGCCAGTCGACGAACGTCACCCGGTCGTGGTCGTGGTCGATGAGCACGTTGTCGGCACGCAGGTCCCCGTGCACCAGGGCGGAGCCGTGCACGGCGTCCAGCGCCCTCACCTCCTGCACGACGAGTGCGTCCAGCTGGTCCAGCACCCATGCCCCGTGCTCGGGGTGCGCTGCCGCCAGCACGCGCAGCTGCGCGGCGGTGTGCGCGCGAAGCCGCTGCCACCCGGTGAAGTCCTGCGCCAGCGCGTCCTCGGCGCGGGGCAGGCAGTCGGCCCGTACCGGCTCGCAGGCCGCCACCGTGGCCAGCGTGTCCAGCACCATGCGCAGCTCCCCGGTCCGCCAGGGCAGGTCCGGGGGGCGTCCGTGGGCGACGGCGAAGCCGAGCAGCACCCAGTCGCCGTCGTCGTCGGACCACAGCAGTGGCGCGGTGGGGGCCTGCGGCGGCAGGCAGGCCGCGACGCGGATCTCGGCACGGGCGAGGTCGGGGGAGTCCGGGTTCTGCTCGGGGGAGACCGCCTTGACGAACACGTCGCGGCCGTCCGCCAGCTCCAGGACGGCGGCGAAGCCCGGGCTGAAGCCGCTGGTCGCGATCCGCTCGGCGGTCACCGGTGCACCGGCCAGGGCGACGATCCGCGTGCGGACGGGCACCGGCAGGTCGCTCCAGGCCAGTCGCTGCCCGCTGAAGGCCAGCGGGGTGACGGTGGCGTCGTCGGCAGTCACGGGCTCATCATGCCAGGCCGGTTCGTACACTGCTGCGATGCACGCGTATCTGGACCATGCGGCGACCACGCCGGTGCGGCCGGAGGCCCTGGCCGCGCTCACCGAGCAGCTGGGTCGCACCGGCAACCCCTCGTCGCTGCACGCCGCGGGTCGGGCCGGCCGGCGCGCTGTGGAGGAGGCGCGCGAACGGCTCGCCGGGGCGCTCGGCGCCCGTCCGAGCGAGGTCGTGCTGACGGGTGGCGGCACCGAGGCGGACAACCTTGCGGTGAAGGGCCTGTTCTGGTCCCGCCACGACGCCGACCCGCGACGTTCCCGGGTGGTTGTCTCCGCCGTAGAGCACCACGCGGTCCTCGACCCCGCGTCCTGGCTGGCCGAGCACGAGGGGGCCGAGCTCGTCATGCTCCCCGTCGATGCGGACGGCGTGCTGCGGCTGGACGCACTCGCCGCAGAGCTGGCGGCGCACGGCCCGGCGGTGGCGCTGGTCTCGGTGATGTGGGCCAACAACGAGGTCGGTGCGCTGCAACCGGTCGACGAGGTGGTGGAGCTGGCGCACCGGTACGGCGTCCCCGTGCACGCGGACGCCGTGCAGGCGGTCGGTCAGGTGCCGGTGGACCTGGCGGCGTGCCAGGTCGACGCGGTGAGCCTGTCCGGGCACAAGGTGGGAGCGCCGGTCGGCACGGGAGCCCTGGTCGCCCGGCGAGGACTGGGGCTCACGCCGGTGCTGCACGGCGGCGGCCAAGAGCGGGGGGTGCGGTCCGGCACCCTCGACGCGGCCGGTGCCGCGGCGCTGGCCGTGGCCGTCGAGGCGGCGGTGGCCGGGCTGGCCGACGAGGTCGGGCGGGTGGCCACCCTGCGCGACGAGCTCGTCGCGCAGGTCCGTCGGGTCGCGCCGGACGCCGTGCTGCGCGGACCCGCCGACCCGGCCCGGCGGCTGCCGTACAACGCCCACTTCACGTTCCCCGGCTGCGAGGGCGACTCGTTGCTCTACCTGCTGGACTCCGCCGGGGTCGAGTGCTCGACGGGTTCGGCCTGCCAGGCCGGGGTGGCGCAGCCCAGCCACGTGCTGGCCGCCATGGGCCTGACCGACGCCGAGGCACGCGGGGCACTGCGGTTCTCCCTGGGCTACCCGTCCACGGCCGGGGACGTGGCGGCCTTGGCCGCCGCACTGCCGGAGGCCGTCGCCCGTGCCGGAGCGGCCGGGCTGTCCGGCCGGGCGCGCCGCGCTGCCGTCCCCACCGCTGCCGTCCCCACGGGGGTGGCGTGATGCGCGTCCTGGCGGCGCTGTCCGGCGGGGTGGACTCGGCCGTGGCGGCGGCGCGCGCCGCCGAGGCCGGCCACGAGGTGGTCGGCGTGCACATGGCGTTGTCCCGGTCGCGGGCGCAGTGGCGCACCGGGTCGCGCGGGTGCTGCTCGGTGGAGGACGCCGCCGACGCCCGGCGCGCCGCCGACGTGCTGGGCATCCCGTTCTACGTCTGGGACCTGTCGGAGACGTTCGAGGACACCGTGGTCGCCGACTTCCTGTCCGAGTACGCCGCCGGGCGGACCCCCAACCCGTGCGTGCGGTGCAACGAGCACGTGAAGTTCTCGGCACTGCTGGACAAGGGGCTCGCGCTGGGGTTCGACGCCGTGTGCACCGGCCACTACGCCCGCACCGTGGACCGTCCCGACGGGACGCGCGAGCTGCACCGGGCGGTGGACATGGCCAAGGACCAGTCCTACGTGCTGGCGGTGATGGGCCCGGACCGGCTGCGCCGAGCCGTGTTCCCGCTCGGCGACGTGGTGAGCAAGGAGGATGTGCGCGCCGAGGCGGCGCGTCGCGGGCTCGCCGTCTCGGCGAAGCCGGACTCCTACGACATCTGCTTCGTCGCGGACGGCGACACCCGGGGGTTCCTGCGCGAGCGCCTCGGGGAACGCCCGGGGGACGTCGTGGACGCGGCCGGCACGGTGCTCGGCCACCACGACGGGGCGTACGGGTACACGGTCGGGCAGCGCCGTGGGCTCGGGCTGGACCGGCCGGCCGCCGACGGGCGGGCCCGCTACGTGCTGTCCATCGAGCCGGTGTCGGGGACCGTGGTGGTGGGCGGGGCCGACGAGCTGGAGCTGGCGGCGATCACCGCGGACCGGGCCGTGTGGTTCGATCCGCCGGCCGCCGGGGTGTGGGCGCCGTGCCAGGCGCAGGTCCGCGCGCACGGCCAGGCGGTGCCGGCCCGGGTGCGCAGCGGGACCGACGGTGCGGTCGAGGTGGAGGTCACCGGGGTGCGCGGCGTCGCGCCCGGGCAGTCGGTCGTGCTGTACGACGGCACGCGCGTGCTCGGTCAGGCCACGGTCGTGGCGACGAGCCGGGTGCTCGCGGCCGGTTGACCCGGGGTGCGGCCGTCGCGGCCGGCCGACCTGCCGGTGGCGGCCGCCGTTCCCGCAGCGGGTGTCGGTCGAGTCGGCGATGATGGCCGGGTGAGCATCGACGCGCCGGCCACCGACGAGACCCTGGACGCCTCGGCGGCACGGCACCTGTGGTCCGAGCTCGTCGAGCGGGTGCGGGACCTGCAGTTCGCCTACTACGTCCGCGACGAGCCGTTGGCCAGCGACGCGGAGTACGACGAGACGATGCGCCGGCTGCAGGCGCTGGAGGAGTCCCACCCCGAGCTGCGGACTCCCGACTCGCCCACCCAGACGGTCGGGGGCACGTTCGCCACCGAGTTCACCCCGGTCGACCACGTCGAGCGGATGCTCAGCCTGGACAACGCC
>CAVPEV010000027.1:0-15542 GCA_963703555.1 uncultured Actinomycetota bacterium
TGCACCACACGCTCGATATCACCAATATTGCGTTCCATCATTCCTCTCCTCTGACATGCTTCTGACCAGGCCGGGTGGCCTCATGCACCACACATGACAGCCAAACTATAAAGGGTGCGCAATAAACCTGCCCCTTTGTTTATTGATCTTATGGAGTAAAAAGAGACTTTCCCTTCCCAAGCGACAAAGCCGCTGCGACCTCTGGTTGCCATGATTGAGTGAGGTAATCCAGCCGCAGATTCATCCTGCGGAAACACCGCAGCCGGCTTGCACCAGTATTCAGATGCCACTCCACAAAGCCCCTCATTTATCGTTTGGGCCTTCAGCAGAGCCTCCCCGCCTACTATGCCGTCTGCTGACTTCTCACCAGCGGTCAACGTCAGTTGCCTGATGCTCAGCGCAGGGAAAGCCCTGCGCACTGATGCGATCTCCCGGGGTAAGACACGTCACTTTCGCCGCGCGAGCGTCCCCACCAGCCCGACCGCCACGGTCGCCAGGGCCCGACCCTCCTCGGCGAGCGCCCGGGTACGTGGCCGTGGGCCGGGGTCCACCCACGTCCAGAACAGTCGCAGCCCCGCCGCGCCGGCAACGAACACGCTGGTCAGCTCGAGCAGCCCGTGCGGCGCGATGAGCTGCAGGAACACGTCGAGCCGCCCGTGCACGGCCATCATGCCGCCGGTGGCCCCGACCTGAACGGCGTTGGTGAGCAGCACGTACGCCGGCCAGACCCCCGAGACGCCCAGACCCACCGCCTGGGCGGCGATGAAGGCGTTGTTCGTCCAGACCATCGCCGCGAACCCGGCGCCCGGGTCGTAGTACTCGGCGAACGCATGGTCGACGTAGCGCTGCTGCTCGCTGGGTGTGCCCATGGCGGCGAGCGCGCCCGGGTCGACGCTCACCCACCACCCCGCGACCACCCCGACCAGCAGGCTGACCACAGTGACGCCGAGCGTCCACCACCGGATCCGGTACAGCGCCGCCGGCAGCGACACCACGACGAACCGCCGGACGTCAGCCCAGCCCGCGGCGTGCTGACCCGCGATCCGCGCCCGGGCGCGGGCGAGGAGCTGGGACAGGCGGGTGACGGTCTCCGCGTCGGGGGCCGCGGACCGCACCGAGGAGAGGTCGGTCGCCACGGCCTGGTACAGCCGGACGAGCTCGTCCACCTCGGCACCGGACAACCGCCGGCGCCCCGCCAGTGCGTCGAGCCGGGCCCACACCGGGGCGCGCACGGCTGTGAAGGCGTCCAGGTCCACGGCCGCTACCCTGCCACAGGGCGATGCAAGGAGGTCCGATGGACCAGGCAGGTCCCCTGGACGGGGTGGTCACCGGCGAGGGCGTGCTCCTGGACACCCGGCCGGCCTCGTTCGCCACCCGGCTGCTCGCCGCCGTCATCGACCTGGCGGTGCTGGGGGTGGTGGGCGTCGCCGTCACGCTCACCCTCGGCGCCCTGAGCTCGGTGGGCCTCGGCCCAGGCGGTGTGCGCACCCTCACCGTGCTCGCCGTCGCCGGGGTGACGATCGTGGCGCCCACGACGGTGGAGACGCTCAGCCGCGGGCGCAGCGTGGGCAAGCTGGCGCTGGGCATCCGGATCGTGCGGGACGACGGCGGGCCGGTGCGGTTGCGCCAGTCGCTCGTCCGGGCGCTGGTCGGGCTCGGCGAGCTCTGGCTGAGCGCCGGCTCGGTCGCGCTGATCTGCTCGATCGTGCATCCGCAGGGAAAGCGCGTGGGGGACATCCTGGCCGGGACCTATGCGGTCCGGGTCCGGGGGCGCGCGCCGGTCCGGCGTCCGGTGGTCATGCCCCCGTACCTGGCGGCCTGGGCCGGCACGGCGGACATCGCCCGGCTGCCCGACGGCCTCGCGCTGGCCGTCCGCCAGTTCCTGGCCCGCGCCACCACGCTGCACCCCTCCTCGCGGGTGCGGATGGGTGAGCAGCTCACCGCGGAGACCCTGCGGCACGTCGCCCCCGCCCCGCCGCCGGGCACCCATCCCGAGGACTTCCTCGCCGCCGTGCTCGCCGAGCGCCGCCAGCGCGAGGAGGCTGTCCTGGTCCGGGCTGCCGTCCGGGCCGAGTCCGACAGCGAGTTCCTGCGCCGGCTGCCGCACGGCATCCTGGACCCGGAGAACTGACCCGGTCAGCCCTCCGCCGCGGCGGCCGACGCGTGCCGCAGGTCGGGCTCGAGGTAGATCGTCGTGGCGATCGGCACGGCCGCCCGCACGCGACTCTCGGCCGCGTCGATGGCCTGGGCGATCCGTCCGGCGTCCGCGCCGGCATCGACCTCGATCTTCGCCGCGACGAGCAGCTCCTCGGGACCCAGGTGCATGGTCCGCAGGTGGATCACCGACGGCACGCCGTCCCCCACGAGCGCCCGGGCGATCGCCTCGACGTCGTGCCGGGTGGCGGACTCGCCGAGCAGCAAGGACTTGGTCTCGGTGGCGAGCGTCACGGCGATGACGACGAGCAGCAGCCCGATGCACGCCGTGCCCGCGGCGTCCCAGCGCCCGTCGCCGGTCGTCAACGTCAGCACCACGCCCGCCAGGGCGAACGTCAGGCCGACCAGGGCCCCGAAGTCCTCCAGCAGGACGACCGGGATCTCCGGTGCCTTGGCCGTTCGGACGAAGCCGAACAGCGACTGGCGTCCGCGCACGGTGTTCGCCTCGTGCACCGCGGTGCGCAAGGACAGCCCCTCCATGACCATCGAGGCGAGCAGCACGACGGCCGGCACCCACCGCCATGCGTCGATCGGGTGCGGCTCGGACCACTTCTGCCATGCCTCGTACAGGGCGAACAGGCCACCGAGGCTGAACAGCACGATCGCGACGATGAACGCATACAGGTAGCGCTCGCGACCGTAACCGAACGGGTGGCCCTCGTCGGCATCCCGCCGGGCCCGCCGTCCGCCGACCAGCAGCAGCAGCTGGTTGCCCGAGTCGGCCAGCGAGTGCACCGACTCCGCCAGCATCGAGCTGGACTGGGTGAGGAGGTAGGCGATGAACTTCGTCACGGCGATGCCGACGTTGGCCGCCAGCGCGGCGATGATCGCCCGCGTGCCGCCGCCGTGGCTGCCGGCCACCGCCGTGTCGCCGCCGTGGCTGCCGGGCAGCGGAACGCTGCCGGCCACCGGCTCGCCCGTGCTCATACCTGGGGGCCCACCGGCCGAGCCTCCTCGGCCAGCAGCACCGGGACCCCGCCGCGGACCGGATAGGCCAGCGGGCGGTCCGGGTCGGTGGAGACCAGCTGCGGCTCGCCGTCCGGACCGACCGCGTCGACCAGCTCCGCACCCGTCACCGGGCAGCGCAGCAAGGCCCGTGCCCACGGCTCCAACGTCGTCACGGCATCCGTCATCGATCGTCCCTCCTGGTCGTCACGCTGCACGCGCGCGTCGTCACGCCGCACCCGTGCTCGTCGTCACCGGTCACCCCGGTCACCCCGGTCAGCCTGCACCCGGATCATCTCCCGGCCCACCGACATCGCCCGCCGGCGCCCCGCCCGCCGCGGCGACCAGCGCCAGCACGTCGTCGCGCACCTTCTCCATGACGTCCTCGTCCACCGCCTCGACGCTCACGATGACCTGTCCCACGCCGTCGGCGCCGGTGGACTCCTGCACCGCGAAGGACCACTGCGGCGTGCTCGCCCAGTGCGACACGGCCACGCCGTCGGCGTCGTCCACCTCGACGCGGCCGCCACCGCGCTCGGTGCCGTAGGCCTGCACCACCCGGGCGCGCGCAGCGGCCGGGTCGACCACCGGGACGACGATCGGCCCGCTCGTCGCATACGGCTGGTACACCTGCACGAGCGCGGACAGCGGGTGCGGCTGCGACCCGACGGCGGCGATCATGTGCAGCGCCGCCGCCAGCCCCGACCGTGCGCCGAACAGGTCCCGGAACACGAATCGGTCGGGGTGCTCGGCGCCAAGGACCGCGCCGTGGCGCGCCATCTCGGCAGCCATCGCACCGGGCCCGCGGCGGGTCCGCACCACCTGCGCCCCGGCCGAGGCGAGCAGGTCGGTGACGCCGTGGGAGAAGCCGCCGGAGAGCACCACCGTCGGTGTCCGCCCGGACGCCATCTCCCGGCCCACCTCGCGCAGACCGACGACGGTGGCCACCACCGACGGCTCCACCGGCACGCCCCGCTCGTCCAGGACGAGCAGCCGCTCGGCGTCGTCGTCGAGCGCGATGCCCAGGTCCGCGCCGTGGTCGGTCACGGCCCCGGCGAGCACACCCGGACGGTCGACGCCGCGTGCAGGCTCCCGCAGCAGGACGACGTGGACCGGCACCGCGGGCAGCGCCGCGGCCTGGCCGAGCACCGCGGGCACGGTGACACTGCCTGCGCCGGTACCCGCGTCCACGACGAGCCGCAGGCGCCGCAGCCCGGCCAGGCTCACCAGGGACCGCAGGAACGACGCGTACTCGGTCGACAGCGCCCGCTCGACGACCCGTCCGGTCGCCGGACCGCCGGTCCCGCCCCCGGGCGGCATCGACTCGGCGACGTACCGGGCGGCCGCCTCGCGCACCCGCGCGACGTCGGCGCCGACGTCACGGGCCCCGGCGCGCAGCAGGCGGACGGCGTCCTGCCGCCCACCGGCCGGCGCCGCTGCCGTGGTCACCAGCAGGCCCGGCACCTCCAGCGCGCCGCTGGCATGGGCGAAACCGTCGGTGGAGGTCCGGCCGACCACGTCGACGTCCACCCCCCGCGACGCCAGCCCGTCGGCGACGGCGTCGACCAGCCGGGGGTCACCGGTCCCGCCGACGGCGAGGACCGCCAGCGCGCGCTCGCCCGCACCCGCCTCGGGGACGACCACGACCTCGGCGAACGCGGCGCCGAGCGCGCGGGCAGTGCCCAGGGCCATCCTGTCCGGACCGCCCGGGTGCAGGTCACGGACGCCGACGAGGCCGCTCGCCGCGTCCGAGGTCGTCACGGCGTCACTGTACAAGCGGGGCCCGCCCGAGCCGGCGTGCCCCGGTGCGCCCGGTGCCCCGTCCGCCCCCGGCCCGACCGTCAGCCCTGCTGGGCTGTGCCCCCCGGGCGCGGGCCCGGGCCCGCGCCCCCAGCCGGCCGCCTCGAACTGCGCGCCAGCACGTCCTGCGGGTCGAGCGGCTCGCCGTCGCCGTCGGGGTCGAACCAGGCCCGGTGCTCGCACGCGGCACACGTGACGTAGACCACCTCGGCTCCGTCGGCCAGGAGCATCCGCAGCCGGGTCAGCGCGGTGCTGCCGCACGCCTGACAGGTGGCGGTACCGGGCGGGTCGGCGGGGCGCGGCACGGGCCGGCTCACCGAGCCGAGCGGCACCGCCGGTGTCGGGGGACGGCGCCGCGGCGGGATCTGCTGCGCCATGCCGGTCAGCCCTCGCCGCCGCGCAGCACGCGCAGGTGCCCCCGGCGGGCACCCGCGGCGGGGCCGTGGTGCGGGTCGTCGAGCGGGTCCGGCTCGGCCGCCACGGGCGGCACCGGGGGCCGTCCGGCGACCCGCACGGCGTCGGCCAGCGCCAGCAGATCGTCCTCGCTGGGACCGGTCTCGACGAACTCCGGCATCAGCCGGACGACCTCCCAGCCGCGCGGCGCGGTGAGCCGGGCCGCATGCTCGGCGCACAGGTCGTAGGAGTGCGGCTCGGCGAGCTGGGCGAGCGGACCGAGGACGGCCGTGGAATCGGCGTAGACGTAGGTCAGGGTCGCCACCGCCGCGCGTCCGCACGCCGTGCGGGAACAGTGCCTGACCGGTCTCACAGCGTGCGACGGTACCCCCGGCTCCCGACCCCCTGCCGCGGGGCGCGCCGGGCCTAGGGTTGACCACGTGAGCGATCGGCAGCGGCGCGGGCACGTGCCGGCGGTGGGCCGGGTGCGCCGTCGGGACCGACGCGGCCGGGGGCTGCGCGGACCGTTGTTCCCCTCCTCGCTGCCGGCCTACCGGACCCGGGCCGAACGGTTCGACGACATCGTGCTCGATGCCGTCGAGCGGCTGGAGCACCGCTGGGGACGCCAGCTGGAGGGCACCGAGTTCGCTGTGGAGGAGGTTCCGCCGGCCGACCCGGCACCGTGGGAGGTCGGCGGCGTGCCGCTCGGCCGGTACTTCCCAGCCGACGTGGGCCTGCCCGCGCGGATCGTCGTGTACCGCCGCCCGGTGGAGACCCGGGCCCTGGACGACGACGACCTGGAGGACCTCGTCCGCGAGGTCGTCGTGGAGCAGGTCGCCCACCTGCTCGGCCGGGCACCCGACGAGGTCGACCCGGAGTACGGGGACGGTGACTGACCGGCACGCCCGCATCCGGGCCCGCTACGGTGGCGCCCGATGAGCACCGAGCCGAGCCGCGCCGTCCGCGCCGTCTGCGTCGTCTACCACCCCGGCCCCGAGCTGGCCGACTTCGCCACCAGCCTGCACCGGGCGACCAGCGCGGACGTCGAGCTGGTCGTCGTCGACAACGGGATCGAGCACGACGTCGCTGCGCAGGTCGCCCAGGACCACGGCGCCAGCCTGCGCGTCGCGGGGTCCAACCTCGGCTACGGCGCCGGGGCGAACCTCGGTGCCGCCGGCGCAGACCAGCCGTGGCTGCTGATCGCCAACCCGGACGTCCGGTGGCACCCGGGCGCCCTGGACACGCTGATCGACGCGGCCGACCGGCACCCCCGGGCCGGCGCGCTGGGTCCGGCCCTGCTCAACGAGGACGGCACGGTGTACCCCTCGGCCCGCGAGCTGCCCTCACTCACCCAGGGCGCCGGCCACGCCGTGCTGGGCCGGGTCTGGCCCGCCAACCCGTGGACCCGCGCCTACCAGCGCAGCCAGGAGCTGGCCGGCGAGGAACGCGTGGCCGGCTGGCTGTCCGGTGCCTGTCTGCTGCTGCGCCGGGAGGCGTTCGAGGCGGTCGGCGGGTTCGACCCGGCCTACTTCATGTTCTTCGAGGACCTCGACCTGGGCGAGCGGCTCGCCCGGGCCGGCTGGACCAGCGTCTACGTGCCGTCCGCCCGGGTGGTGCACCTGGGTGGCACGTCGTGGCGGGAGCGACCGGCCCGGATGATCTCCGCCCACCACGCCAGCGCCGCCCGCTACCTGCAACGCCGCTACCACCGCTGGTACCAGGCGCCGCTGCGGCTGGCGCTGCGCACCGGCCTGCACCTGCGCGAGCACGCCGAGCTGCGCACCGCCACCCGCTGACCCGGCGCGGCAGCCCCGACCCGGTCCCCCGGGGCGCACCCGGTCCCCCGGCGATCTCGGCCCGGTCAGCCCAGCCCCACCCGGTCCCCGGTACGCACCGGCACGGCGCCGACGCGCTCGGCCGGTGGCGTCGGCGCGAGCACCGACACCCCCGTCCCGTCGGCCAGCTCGGCCTCCAGCAGGACCGCCCAGACGACTCCTCCGCCGGCCTCGACCTGCACCCCGACCACGCCCGCACCGAGGTCGTCCACCGCCAACGTGGCGGTGGCACCCCGGCCGACGACGACGCGCCGGGCGGAGGTCAGGCCGCCGTCGGCGCGCACCCCGCGCACCGTGGCGGTGCGGGGCGGCCCGTCCGTGCCGGCCCCGGTGGCATCCGCCCCGGTCAGCACCACCGTGGCGGGCAGCCCGGCCGGCACGGCGGCCACCCCGTCGACCGCGGCTGCAGACGCCGCCCAGGCGCGGTCCACCGGCGCGACCCGGTCCAGCTCCCCAGGCGTGCCCGCCCGCGCGATGACCCCCGCCGCCACGACGGCGGCGTCGGCGTCCACCACGGCGGTGTACGCGCCGGCCGGCAGGCCGCCCAGCGGCACGTCGACCACCTGCCCGGCGGTCAGCTGCGCCTCCTCGGCGCCGGGCAGGTCCACCGGGCCGTGCGGGCCCAGCAGGGTCAGCCGAGCCGTGGTGGCCTGCGCGGGCGCCAGCAGGCGCAGCGCCGCCGCATCGGGAGCGTCCACAGCGGTGTCGGGGACGACGATCCCCGGCACGAACTGCCGGGTGGCCGGGGCCGTCCCCGGGACGACGAGGCTCGTCCCCTGCGCGGTGAACCCGGACAACCGGGAGTCCTGGACGGTGGCCGCCACCGAGCCGCCCGTGCTGGTCACGTGCACGACGAGCCGGCGCTGCTCGGCGGCCACACCCGGTAGGGCCAGCACCTGCCGGCCACCGGGGGCGACGAGCAGTCGACCGCCCGCGGACAGGTCGACCGCCCCCGTCGGGCCGAACACCGCGACGCTGACGTCGGCCACCGTCGCGCCGGGGTTGACCAGCACGAGGTCGGCGGAGCTGGACACCTCGGTACTGCCGCCGACGAGCCACAGGTCGTTGCCCGCCGCCTGGCAGGCTGCGGCGGCCAGCCCGCGCAGGTCCCCACGGGTCACGACGATCGACGTCGCCCCGGCCACCCACGGCGGCTGGTCGGCGACCGGGTCGGCGGCCAGCAGCGTCGGCGTGGTCGGCGCGGCTGTCCCGGCCAGCGTGACTGCCGCCCCGCCGCCTCCCGCCGCCCAGCCGGCGGCGGCCTGGCCGGCACCCAGTGCGGTGAGCGAGCCCGCGCCCAGCCCCGGCCCGCCGGCGGCGACGGCGACCGCGTCCACCCGGGTCACCGGCGGTACCGGGACCGGGTCGAACGCCCGGTCGCCGGTGCCCGCGCCCGCGGGCAGCTCGAGCGGGCCCGGGCACACCAGCGTGGTCCGAGCGGCCGGGACGTCGACCGGCACGGCCGGCACGGGCTGCTGCAGTGCCTGCGGCAGCCCGGCAGCCCCGACGACGACCCCGGCGGCCAGCCCGAGCACACCGAGCCCGGAGCCGAACCGCACGGCCCGCGACCCCCGGCCGGTCATCGCCGACCCGCCCACCGCCGGCGCACCGGCAGGGCCAGCAGCGCGGTGAGCGCGAGCACGGCCGCCTGGACCACGAGCCAGGCCCGGGTCCCGCCGTCCTGATACCGGACGACCAGCTCACCGCCCTGCGCACCCACCGCGAAGGCCTGCCGCCAGCCGACGGTCGTCGGCTGCACCGGGGCGCCGTCGAGCGTCGCCCGCCAGCCCGGGTCGGCGCGCCCGGCGATCACGACCAACCGTCCCGGGTCCCCGGCGGGGATCGCGGTGCGCACGCCGCGCCCGTCGGCCGGCAGGGCCGTGGCCTCACCCGTGCCGGCCACCAGCCGCGCCCAGGACGTCACCAGCTCCGAGCCGTCCGCGGGCTGCACCCGCCAGATGGTCCCCGAGGAGTTCTCGGCGATCCGCTGCACCCCGGCGGTGGCGTCGAGCCGGGCGGCCAGCCGGGCCCGCGCCGCCTGCGCGTCCCCACCGGCCGCGGGCGGCACGAGCACGTCCGCGACACCCAGCGCCGCGAGCGCCGGCGCCTGGTCGCTGCCGGCGGCCGCCGCCAGCCGGGCGACGACCCCGCGCACCTCCCGCTCGGCCGCGTCGGGCCGGGCCACCGCCGGGCTGACCAGGTCACCCGTGACGTCCCGGGTCGTCACGGCCGCGGCGGAGTCGACCGCCAGCGGGCCGTCGCCCCGGAGCAGCTGGTAGGTGACGGTGCCGTCGGGAGCCTGCTCGACGGCAAGCACCCGCCCGCAGGCAGCCTGCGCCTCCTGACCGACGGCAGGGACCACCGGTCGGTCGAGCGCGGCCAGGGCGGACGCGTCGCCGCCCGGCCGCGCCGTCCAGGACCAGGCCGCCAGTGTGGCCAGCGGGACGGCGAGGGCCAGCACGGCGACGAGCCCCGAGCCGAGCTGCCGCCAGCCGAACGTCGACCGCCCCAGCCGCGCCTGCAGCCCGTCGACGCCGAGCAACCCCGCCATGAGCAGCCCGGCCAGGCCCAGCGACGTCCCCGGTCCCGGCCACCCGCGGACCACCAGCCCGTCGGCGACGCCGACACCGGCACGCCCTGCCGCCACGGCCGTCGCCACCCCGGCCGCGGCCACCACCCAGCCGGCCCGCACCCCCCGCGCCACCGGCGCCCCGCGCAGCAGCGCGAGTACGGCGAGCACGGCCACCACCGCGCCGACAGCCCACGGCCAGCCCTGCGTCAGCGCGTCCGACCAGGACCCCGACAGCGCCGTGACCCCACCCACGCCGCCCCCGGCCGACGCACCGGTCACCGGCACGCCGAGCAGCTGCTGCCACGCCGGCGCCGCGGTCGAGGCCACCGGCGCACCCGGGTCCGCCACCAGCAGCCGCAGCCCCTCCCGGCCGCGGGAGGCCGCCTCGACCAGGCCCGGCCCGGCGACGACGAGCGCCGGGATCCCGGCCAGCAGCACGCGGGCACGCCCGCGCGGCACCACGCCGGCGATCACGAGCAGGCTCACCAGCACGCCGACCAGGAGGGACGGCGCCCCGGCGACGACGACGGCCAGCGCGAGCGCCGCGCCGGCCGCCGCGGCCACCGACCCTGCAGCACCGTCCACCGACCCCGCGGCACCGTCCACCGACCCCGCGGCACCGTCCACCGCCGGCCGGCCCGGCCCGGCCGCCCCGTCGGCGTCCTCCCCCGGCGCCCGCGCCACTCCCCGCGCGACCCGGTCGACCCGGTGCACGCCCACAGCCCGTGCCAGCCCCAGCGCCGCCCACGGCAGCATGACGTGGGCCAGCACGGCGCCGAGCCGCCCGTCGCCGACGGCCAGCAGCAGCGCCGGCGCGGCGGCCCAGACCAGACCCGCCCACAACCGCGACGTGACCGACCGGGTCGCCGCACCGGCGGCGAACCACGCCGACAGCCCGGCGAGCAGCATCCCGGCGAGCAGCAGGACCTGCGCCGCCAGGTCCGGGCGCCCGCCCAGCACGGTGGCGACCGGGAGCAGCGCGCCGAGCAGGGGATCCGCCGGGCCGGGCGAGCCGACACCTCCGGCGACCCAGCCGGTGGTCGCTGCCTGCCACAGCCCGCCCAGGTCCTCGCCCACCACCAGCAGCGCCCCGCCGACGAGCCGGGCCCCGCCGGCCAGGCGGACCACCGTGCTGCCGAACGCCACCACCGAGCCGGCGAGGAGCACGACGGCCAGCGCCACCAGGCCCGCCCTGCGGCGGCCGGCGAGCTCGGCCAGCTCGTGCAGCTCCAGCTCGCTAGGGGCCCGCACGACGCGCCGCGCCTCGGCCCGGGCGAGCCGCGCGTCCCGGTTCTGCGACCACACGTCCCGCCAGCGGGCCTGCAGCGGACGCAGGGCACGGCGGGGCAGCCGCCGGGTGGCGCGGGCCCGGCCCCGTGCCCGGGCCACCGCGACCGGCCGGGCCAGCACGGCCAGCGGCGCGGCGAGCTCGGCCCCCACCAGCCCGGTCTCCTTCGTCGCGACCCGGACGACGGCTCGCACCGGCCCGGCCGCCAGCGCCACCAGCGCCACCAGGGGGACCAGCGGCAGCGGGGCGCCGGCCAGCCGCAGATGGAGCAGCGCCCGCCGGCGGGCACCGAAGGACCGCCGGGCGTCGGCGGCATCCGGCTCGCCGTCCGCGTCGGCATCCAGCCGGCCTGCGGCAGCGCTGCCGGGTTCCACCGGGTCGGCAGCGCTGCCGGGTTCCACCGGGTCGGCAGCGCTGCCGGGTTCCACCGGGTCGGCAGCGCTGCCGTCCACGTCCGGCACGTCGGCGTCGCGATGTCCGTCCGTCCCCCGCAACCCCAGGTAGGAGGCGCGTGCGTGGCGCACCACCGCCGTCGGTACGACGACGACGCGGTGCCCGGCGAGCCGAGCCCGTCGGGACAGGTCCAGGCCGTCCAGGTACGGGCCCAGTTGCGGGTCCGGACCGCCGAGCACGTCCCAGACGTCGCGGCGGACCAGCGCCCCGGCCAGGCCGACCCCGAGCACGTCCTCCCGGCCGTCGTGCTGGCCCTGGTCCACCTCGCCGTCCTCGACGTCGGTGAACCGCCGGCCCGACCGGGTGGTCGTCACGCCCACCTCGAGCAGCCGTTCCGGGTCGGTCCAGGTCCGTTGCTTCACCCCGGCGACGGCGACCGACGGCGCCCGTTCGACGGCGGCCACCAGCGCGGCCAGTGCCTGGGGCTCGGGGGCGCTGTCGTCGTGCAGCAGCCACAGCCAGTGGCCGCCGTCGTCGGCGACCGCGTGCCGGACCGCCGCCCCGAACGTCCGGGCTCCGGGTACGGCGACGATGCGCGTGTCCAGGCCCGCAGCGCCCAGCGGGCCGACCGCAGCGCCCAGCCCGGGTGCCTCGGACGCACCGGCGCGGCCGGCCCGCTCGCCCGCCGGATGCGTGCCGGCCGCGCCGGACACGTCCACCACGAGGACCCGCCCCGCCGTGCGCGTCTGCTCCCCCACCCCGCGCAGCGTGCGGGAGAGGAAGGGTGTGACACCGCACGTGACCACCACGGCAGTCACGTCGGCATCGGGCGGAGCGGCCCCGGAGGGCTCAGACCACACGACGCCGCAGCTTGCGCCGCTCTCGCTCGGACAACCCGCCCCAGATGCCGAACCGCTCGTCGTGCGCCAACGCGTAGTCCAGGCACTCCGCCCGCACCTCGCAGGACGTGCACACCCGCTTGGCCTCCCGGGTGGAACCGCCCTTCTCGGGGAAGAACGCCTCCGGGTCGGTCTGGGCGCACAGCGCGCGCTCCTGCCAGCCCAGCACGCCGTCGTCCTCCGGTGCGCCGAACAGCGGGAGCACGTCCGCCAGGGTCAGGGCGGGCTGCGGGGGGCGCCGGGCGTCGGAGGGGGGCTCCGCGTCGCCGAGCAGATTCCACATGGGAGGCCTCCGTGCTCGCTAGGTCGGTCGGGTCGGACATCGCCCTGCAGCAGGACGGTCCGCCAAGGACGCCGGACCCGCTCGCCGCAGAGGCTTCCATGAATTACACGCGTGTCGTTCCACCGAGTCAAGCGTACGTGTGCTAAATGTCCGAGTTTTCTATCCGGTGGCGGCGAGGGCCCACCCGCCCGGGGTGCCGGGGCCGCGCAGCCTAGGGTGTGCCGGGTGGCCGACTCCCCCCGCACCACCCCCGTCGCCGACCTCCTGGCGCTGCTCCGCCGCGACCCGGGGCGGCCTCGGCTGACCTGGTATGGCGACGAGGACGAGCGCGTCGAACTGTCCGGTGCGGTGCTGGAGAACTGGGTGAGCAAGACGGTCAACCTCCTCGTGGAAGAGTTCGACGCCGGCCCCGGCACCCACGTCCTGCTCGACCTGCCACCGCACTGGCGGGCGGTCGTGTGGGCGCTCGCCGTGTGGCGGGCGGGCGCGTGCGTGGTGCTGGTGGACACCGACGACGCGGCTGACCGCGGCGATGCGGCCGACACGGACTCGCTTCCGGTGCCCGGCGCCGGGGCCGTGGACCTGGTCGTGACGGACCGACCGGCGGCGCACACGGCTCGCGGGGTCCCGGTCGTCGCCGTCTCACTCCCCGCGCTCGCTCGGCAGTTCGACACAGAGCTGCCGGCTGGCACGATCGACGCCGCGTCGGCGGTGATGACCTACGCCGACCGCATCGGCTGGGTCCGGGAGGCTGACCCCGCCGCGGAGGCGCTGGAGGTGGGCGGCAGGACCGCCGCGGACCACGCCGGGCTGGCGGGCTGGGCAGCGGCGGGCATCAGCGTGCCGGTAGGTACACGGGTACTGACCGGTGGCGACGGCTCGCAGGGGTTCGCAGTCGCCAGGGTGCTCCGCACGGTGTGCGGTGCGCTCGGCCGGGACGGGTCCGTGGTGCTGGTGAGCTCGGCGCAGGCCGCCGCGCTAGCGAAGGACCCGGGGCGGCGCGTGGATCTCGTCGCTGCGGAGCGGGTGACCCAGGAGGACCAGGTGACCCAGGCGGGATGAGCGCGACGGCCACCGCGTACATCCAGGACGCCGCACCGCCCGTCACTAGCACCGTCATGGTGCCCGAGGCTAGCCGCTGACCTGCACGCCTTCCGCTGACCTGCACACCTTCTCCACGCGGTCAGCCCGGTCCCGCCCCGCCTGGGGGCCCGGCCGCACTTACGCTGGATGGCGTGACCCCCCGACACGCCGCGTCGGAGCGCCTGCATGCACCGCGGCACTCCCGAACGGCCCGCTCGCACGGCGTCCGGCACGTCGTCGCGCTGATGCTCACGGCGGTGCTGTCCTTCGGCGCCACCGGTGCCGTCGCCGCCTACACGCACTTCCAGGGCAACGTCAACGTCGCCGACGTCAGCAGCCTGGTCGGTCCGCCACCCTCGTCGACCGCGACGAACGTGGCGGACCCGAATGCCGGGCGGGCGCTGAACATCCTCGTGATGGGCTCGGACCAGCGCAACGGCGAGGACGGGGCGATCGGCGGCTACGTCGGTGGCATGCGCTCGGACACGACGATGGTGGCGCACGTCTCCGCCGACCGGTCCCGGGTGGACGTGGTGTCGATCCCGCGGGACTCGCTGGTGGACATCCCGTCCTGCACCGCCACCAACGGCAAGACCTCCCGGGCGACCCGGGACATGTTCAACTCGGCGTTCGCCACCGGGGCGGACCTGGGCGGGGACACCGCCTCCGCAGCCGCCTGCACCATCAAGACCGTGCAGCAGGACACGGGCCTGACCATCGACCACTGGGTCGTGGTCGACTTCGCCGGCTTCATCCGCATGGTCGACGCGATCGGCGGCGTGCCCATCTGCATCCCCAACGCCATGGACGCACCGAAGGCCGGCCTGCAGGTCGCGGCGGGCTACCAGACGTTGGACGGCACCACGGCGCTGGCGTACGCGCGGGCGCGGACCGGCCAGGGTGTGGGTGACGGCTCGGACACCAACCGGATCGGCCGCCAGCAGCAGCTCATCGCCGCGACCATGCGCGAGCTGCTGTCGAAGAACATGCTCACCAACGTGCCGCAGCTGATGGGCTTCCTCGACGGTGCCACTCAGGCCCTCACCGTCGACAAGGGGCTCGGTGCGCTGAGCGACATGGCCGGCCTCGGCTACAGCCTGCGCGGCATCAGCAGTGGCAACATCACGTTCATGACGATCCCGTTCGGCGCGGCACCGACCGACCCGAACCGCGTCGTGTGGACCTCCGATGCACACCGGATCTGGCAGAACATGCTCAACGACGTGCCGCTGACGGATGGTGCCGCTGGGGCGGCGACGCCCTCGACCACCGCGACCGCACCGTCGGCGGGCTCGACGGCCGCGGCTGTCCCGTCCACGGCCGCCACCGGGTCGGCGGTTCCGACACCGCAGGCGACCAAGCAGGCCGGCAAGGAGGCCTTCACCGCCGACGACGTCACCGCCGTCTGCGGCTGAGCATGCGCCCCGAGGACCGTCCAGCCGCCGGTCGCGACGGCGACGCCCCGCCGCCGAGCTTCCTGCCCGAGCGGTCCCAGCCACGACCCGACGCCGCCGGCGCCGTCCCGGTGACACCTCGCCGACCTCCGTCCCCGGCGGGCTCCCGGGCCGTATCACCCGGTGCGGCCGTTCGCGGACGCGCCGCCGCCCCCGCGAACGCACGGCCGGCCGGTCCCGCCAACGCACGGCCGCCCGCGTCCGCCAACCCCCAGCACGGCCCGGCGTCGTTCCCGCCCACCCACACGGCGCGGCCCGAGCGGTACGGGACCGCCGGATCCCCCATCCCACCGCCCCTGCCACTGCCTGCGCAGTCCGTGTCGGCTGCGATGCACCGCACCACGGGGACCGGCCGCCCGACGCATCCACCCACTTCCGCCGAT
>CAVPEV010000028.1:0-118794 GCA_963703555.1 uncultured Actinomycetota bacterium
GCACGGCGTCGCACAGCCAGGCGACGGACATTTCGAGGGTTTGCTTCGACAGCAGCGGGACGGCCAGCACGTGGACCGAGAGGGCCAGGAAGAAGACCAGCAGGCGGTGGGCCAGAACGAGTCGGTCAGCTTGAACAGCCGGAACGGGCGGTCGGTGGGGTCGAGCAGGAGCGAGAAGTTGCCGATGCTGACCAGCAGACGCAGGTAGACCACCAGGCCGATCAGCGTGGTGACGAGAAGCAGGGCGGCGAGGTACAGCACACCGTGGTCGCGGAGGATCTCCCGCGACAGTTCCGTCCCGGTCGACTTCACGTCTCCAGGCCGCTCAGCGCCTGGAAGATCGAGAACACCATCAGGCCAACAAACGAGATGCAGGCCAGCATGTCGTGGTTGCCGTCCTTGAGGCTCTCGGCCAGGTGGTCTTCGAGTTCTTCCCCGGTATAGGCTTCACATGTGGCTGCGGCCGCGTAGTTGATCGCGAACGTGCGGGCTCGTCGGTGCATGTTGAGGAAGAACAGCAGGAGCAGCACGAACGTTCCGACGCTGGAGAGGCTCACGACAAGCCAATTGGCCTGCAGCGACAACGCCAGCAGTCCGGCGCTGAAACCGGCCAGAACGGCCGTCCAGGTGAAGAACTGAGTCGAGACGCCCATCCAGTTCAGGCGTCCGGCGCGGGACAGGTCGACCGGGTTCTGGCCGGCGTGCTGCCGCAGTTTGGTGAAGAAGACGCCGTTGATGATCATTCCGGAATGCAGCTTGGCCAGCCGCATGGCCACGATCACGCAGGGAATCAGGACCCCCACCGAGAACGTCAGGAACGCCGATCGCTCGAGCATCGCCAGCGACGGTGGGAGCTTCTTGTCCAGGACGTTCTGGATGTAGATCCCCATCCCGGCAAATAACGATCCGAGGAACAGAATCAGCTCGCGCCTTCGGGCGACGACGCTTCGCAGCTCGCGGCTGACCCGCCCGAAATCCAGGACTCGCCGCGCTCTGCGGTGCTGTCGGCACGGTGTGCTCCCCAATCGCAGACTCACGTCTCCATGTCGCAGGGTACCTGGCGCACGGCGCGGTCCCAGGAGATGGTTCCGCGCGATGTGGGCGATGCCGTCCGTCAGCATGGCTTCGTACAACATCGGCTGCGACGTGTAGACCTGGACGGCGGCGAAGAGGGCGCAGGCCAGTTCATTGGCCATCGAGCAGAAGACGGGATACCGCAGCCGGTACTCAACGCGGTCCTGTCCCGAGCCGAAGGCCGCGTGCAGCCCGCTGTTGATGCCTCGCCAGTCGGCCGCTTCGGTGGGCAGGTGGTCTCGCTCGCGCCGCGTCATCATGCCGGCGGTCATGTGGTCGCCGACGTGGCAGTGGTAGAGCCAGGTGCCCGGGTTGTCAGCGACCATGTCGACCGAGACCATGGAGGCGGGGAGCAGCTCGACCACGTCGGTGCGGCGGCCGTGGTCGAGCACGGTTTCGCCGTGCCAGTGGGCGGTATGCAGATCCACCTCCGTCCCCAGGGCCACCAGATGCCAGCGCACCCGTTCGCCTTCGACCGCTTCCAGCCCGCGCAGATTGCCGAAGATATAGCCGTTCATCGCGTGCTTGAGACCGCCTTCGGCGCCGTCCTCCTCGTCGAACACCATGAACAATGTGGTGAAGTTCCGATCCACATCGCGCGGGCGCGGGTCGGCGGACGAAATCGCCATGCCCTTGCGGGTGACCACGATGGTGCCGATCAGGCCCTGGTAGATGTCAGCCACATGATCGACATGGGAGTGGTACAGCCAGACGATCGACGAGGGGTCGGTCGGCCCTGGCCCGGCGCCTTCGTCGAGGGTCCAGGTGTAGGTGTAGCTTTTTCCCGGCGCGATCATGGCGCCGGCGCCGCGGTGGTCGGCGCCATCGTTGTCCTCGTCGTAGCGCAGACCGTGGGGATGCATGGAGAACGGCCGGTCGGCGCGGTTCCGGAAGTGCACCTTGAGGGTGTCGCCCACCTCGCCGAGCAGTTCGGGTCCCAGGATCCCCATCCACTCCGGCTGCGGCACCGGCGTGCGGTAGGTGGCGTCGGTATAGCGGATATAGCGGTATTTGGGGTAGCTCAGCCGCTCGCCCCAGGAACCCATGTCGCTGCCGGGATGGAGCAGGTTTTTGCCGGAAGGGGCGTAATTCCAGGTCACCGGTTCGGCGGCAATCCAGTATTCACCGGATTCTGGCCGGCCGTGGCGATCAGGGGCGTGGCAGCCAGTACCAGCAGCACGGCCCGGAACAATCAGTTCATACGGACGTTTACCTCCGAGATGGGCGCAATGGCCTGGGCGCGGGCAGTGCCGTCCGCATGAACCACTTCGGGCACCCGGGTTTTCCACTCCTCGTTGACCTCGAAAGTGAAGGTCATGAAGGGCGCCGGGTGATTCACCTTGAACATCCAGGGCGCGACCCGGTCGAGCAGGCTGGGACAGAAGGGCCGCCAGCGCTCGCGGAATTTGATCTGCGCGTTGATGCGCTCGGCGATGCCGGGGACACTGGGGCAACCGAGGATCGAGCGGCCGCCGAGGGCGCGCGGACCGAACTCCATGCGCCTCGTCCTGCGCGAGGAGCGCCCGTCCGCCGGGCGCGTCTTCGTCGCGGGCAAGGACCTGACGACACTGTCCTCCTGGAAGGTCCCCCAGCTGCGCCGTCAGATCGGTGCGGTCTTCCAGGACTTCCGGCTGCTGCCCAACAAGACGGTGTTCGAGAACGTCGCGTTCGCGCTGCAGGTCATCGGCAAGCCGCGGCACCACATCCTCACCACCGTCCCGGACGTCCTGGAGATGGTGGGCCTGGGCGGCAAGGAGAAGCGCCGACCGCACGAGCTGTCCGGCGGGGAGCAGCAGCGGGTGGCGATCGCCCGCGCTTTCGTCAACCGGCCGGCGATCCTGCTCGCCGACGAGCCCACCGGCAACCTCGACCCGACGACCTCCCTGGGGATCATGCGCCTGCTCGACCGCATCAACCGGACCGGTACGACGGTGGTCATGGCCACCCATGACGACGAGATCGTCGACCAGATGCGCAAGCGGGTGATCGAGCTGTCTGAGGGGGAGATGGTCCGCGACCAGTCCCGTGGCGTCTACGGGTCGGCCCGGTGAGGCCATGAGACTGCAGTTCATCCTCTCCGAGATCGGCATCGGCCTGCGGCGGAACCTGCCGATCGCCATCTCCGTGGTCATCGTCACGTTCGTGTCGCTCACCTTCGTGGGGGCGGCCGGGCTGCTGCAGCAGCAGATCTCGGCGATGAAGGGTGAGTGGTACGACAAGGTCGAAGTCACGGTCTACCTGTGCCCCCAGGGCTCGGTGCAGGAGTCCTGTGCCGGTGGTCCGGTCACCGATGCCCAGCGTGGCGACCTCGAGGCGCTGATGGCGTCCCCGGAGCTGAAGCCGTACATCCAGCAGGTGTGGTTCGAGTCCCAGGACGAGGCGTACGCGTCCTACGCCAAGCGGTTCTCCGACCAGTGGTGGTTCGCCGAGACCACCGCGGCGGACATCCCCGCGTCCTATCGGATCAAGCTGACCGATCCGGAGAAGTACCAGGTCGTGGCCGACGTGCTGACCGGGCGGCAGGGCGTGGAGGAGGTGCAGGACCAGCAGAAGCTGTTCGACTCGCTGTTCCTCGTGCTCGACCGCGCCACCCTCGTCTCGGTCGGCATCGCGGCGGTGATGCTGCTGGCCGCGGTGCTGCTGATCACCACGACGATCCGGTTGTCGGCGCTGAGCCGGCGCCGCGAGACGGGCATCATGCGGCTGGTCGGCGCGTCGAACCTGTTCATCCAGCTGCCGTTCATGCTCGAAGGGGCGATCGCGGCGACCGTCGGTGCCCTCCTGGCGGTGGGCGCGCTATGGGTCGGCGTGCACTACATCGTCGCCGACTGGTTCAGCGGCGCCACCAGCTCGTGGATCCCCTACGTCGGCACGAGCGACGTGCTCGCGATCGCGCCGGTGCTCGTGCTCATCGCCATCGGGCTGGCTGCCGTGTCCTCGGTGGTCACCCTCAGCCGCTACACGAGGGTCTGAGATGTCCCGTGCTCCCGTCCTTCCGGTCCGTGGTCGGCCCATCCCGGGGCGCCGGCGCGCCGTCGTGAGCCGCGCGCTGGCGGCCCTGCTCGTCGCGATGACGGTCGTCCTGACCGGCGTCGCGGGAGCGCCCGGCCCGGCCGCTGCCGACCCGCTGTCCGACCAGCGCCAGGCGGCGCAGCAGCGGCAGCGCCAGGCGGCGCAGCAGCGGGCCGCGCTCCAGGACGCCCTCGAAGGAGTCAGCGTCGACCTGGCCCAGACGACGCTGGACCTGCAGGCCGTCCAGGCCCAGCTGCCGGCGGCCCAGGACGCCCTGGCTGCGGCACAGGCAGCGCTGGAGCGCTCGCAGCGCGAGCAGGCGCAGATCGCGGCACGACTGCAGGACGCGCAGGACCAGCAGGCCACCGTCGTCCAGCAGATCAGCGACGACACCGCCAAGGCCGAGCGCCTGCGCGGGTCGATCGGCCAGCTCGCCCGCGAGGCCTACATGGGCGGTGACGGCCCCAGCACACTCGGGGTCCTGCTCGGAGCGCAGAGCACGGAGGACTTCGTCCAGAGCTCCCAGATGGTGAGCACGGCGCTGCGCACCCAGCAGCAGGTGCTGGCTGAGCTTCGCTCCGCGGAGGCGACCGACCGGAACAACCAGGCCCGGCTCGCCGCCGTCCAGGACATCATCACCCAGCTCAAGGCCGAGGCCGACGCGCAGGTCGCCGCAGCGGACACGGCGCGCCAGCAGGCCGCCGACGCCCAGGCGAAGATCCAGCAGGTCATCGCCGACACGCAGGTCAAGCAGGCCGCCTTCGAGGCGAGCAAGGCCGCGATCCTCGACCAGCTGGCCGCCGCGGACGCGGAAGCGGCCAGGATCACCGCGGAGCTCGCCGACATCGCTCGCCAGGAGCAGGCCCGAGCGAACCAGAAGCCGTCGGGGGCGGTGAACGGTGCGCTCTTCGCCAACCCGACGTCCTTCACCCCCTGGGTGGTCAACTCCGACTACGGCATGCGGTTCCACCCGATCCTGCACATCTGGCGCCTGCACGCCGGGACGGACCTGCGCGCATACTGCGGAACCGAGATCTACGCCGCACGGGCCGGTACCGTCGTCTGGGCGCAGTACCGGGACGGCCTGGGCAACTCCGTCGGGATCAACCACGGCCTCGTCAGCGGGAACTCGCTCGCGTCCTCGTACAACCATCTGACGCGGTCGATCGTGTCCGTCGGTGAGCACGTCGGCCAGGGGCAGCTGATCGGCTATGCGGGCAACACCGGCACCTCGGCGGGCTGCCACCTGCACTTCGAGGTGTACGTCAACGGCGCCACGGTGAACCCCCGGCCGTTGCTCGCCGGCTAGCCCCGGCGGGAGCGCCGCGGACCGGACGGTAGCCTTGGCGGCCGGGCCGGTGCCGATCAGGGTCACCGCTACCACACGTCGCTTGCGCTCGGCCGGGACGGCACCCGACAGGTCGTCGGCGCCGGCCGGCTGCGAGGAGGACGGTGATGGCCAGGAGCGCGCAGGGTGTCCGGTCCGTCGTCGCCTCGAACCGCAAGGCCCGCCACGACTACGTCATCGAGGACGTGCTGGAGGCCGGGATGGCGCTGACCGGCACCGAGGTGAAGGCGTTGCGGATGGGCCGTGCCTCGCTGGTCGACGGCTGGTGCTCGATCGAGGACGGCGAGGTGTGGCTGGAGGGGGTGCACATCCCCGAGTACTCCCAGGGCACCTGGACCAACCATGCCCCGCGCCGCAGGCGCAAGCTGCTGCTGCACCACGAGGAGATCGAGCGGCTGGAGCAGGCGACCCGGGAGAAGGGCGAGACGATCGTCCCGCTGTCGCTGTACTTCCTCGACGGTCGCGCCAAGGTCGAGATCGCGGTCGCCCGGGGCAAGAAGCTCTACGACAAGCGTCAGGCGCTGCGCGAGCGGCAGGACACCCTGGAGTCGCAGCGGGCCATGAAGGAGCGGCGCAGCCGCTGAGGCGAGCGCGCCGGCCCCCTGCGGCTGCCCGCGGGCTGCCGGACCACCGCTTGGACGGCGGGGCCTGCCCGGGGTGCCGCCCGTGGAGCCGATGCTCGCGCACCAGGGGCCTGGGCGTGCCAGAGCGTAGGACTTTGGTCCTATGCAATCCTCGCCCGGTGGCCGATGAGGACGGGCGACCGCCGCACGGATGCGGCCCTGCGCACCGACCGCCCAGCGGTCCGGCACCTACCGAGGGATGACATGGACGACGCAGCCCCCCGTACTGCCCGCCGGTTCCGGTTCGGCGACCTGGGGGTGCGCACCCGGGTGATGGCCGCGGTGGCCAGTGTCGGGGTCGTGGCCGTCGTCGTGGGGGTCATCGGGATCACGTCGCTGGCGCAGAGCTACCAGGACACGGACAGCCTCTACACGACGAACGTGTCCGGTCTTGTGGAGGTCGCGGCAGTTCGGGCGGCAAGCGCGGACATCCAGCTCGACGTGACCAACCACGCCCTGTCCCATGACGTCGGGTCCCGCAGCCAGTACGAGGCGCAGATCGCCGATGCCGACCACACGATCAGCCTGGCGATGTCGCACTACGAGGCCGCTGGCCTGGACCCGGCCGCCCGATCGGCGCTGGCCGACTTCAGGACGCAGCTGGCCGCCTACCAGCAGATCCGCGACGACGTACTGGTGCCTGCTGCCACCGTCGGCGACCTGGCGGCGTGGGCGGACGGGCGAGACACCCAGGCAGCTCCGGTCATCGCCCAGATGAACGCGGATCTCCAGGCGATGGCCGATGCCGAGGTGGCCGAGGCCCACGCGGCCGTCGATGCGGCGCAGGCCCGCTACCAGAGCTCGCGGACGCTCATCATCGTGCTGCTGGTGGCCGGGCTGGTCGTGGGCATGGCGCTCGCCCTGTCCGTCACGCGGGGCGTCGTCGGTCCGCTGCGGAAGGTCCGGGAGGTGTGCCGAGCGCTGGCGCAGGGCGACCTCACCCAGACGGTGGACGCCCGCAGCCGGGACGAGGTGGGCCAGATGGGTGTCGCCCTGGATGCCGCGGTGGCCCAGATCCGTGCCGCGCTGGGGACCATCGGGTCCTCGGCCGGCTCGTTGGCGACCGCCGCGGAGCAGCTGTCCAGCGCGTCCACCGAGATCGCCACCCGGGCCGAGGAGACGCAGGCCCAGGCGGGAGTCGTCTCCGCCGCCGCCGAGCAGGTGTCGCACAGCACGCAGACGGTCGCCGCAGGGGCGGAGCAGATGGGCTCGTCCATCGACGAGATCGCCCGCAGCGCCAGCCAGGCGTCCCAGGTCGCGGCGACCGCGGTCGCCGCGACGGCGACCACCAACGTCACCGTGGCCCGGCTCGGGGAGTCCAGCCGTCAGATCGGCGACGTCGTGAAGACCATCACGTCCATCGCGGAGCAGACGAACCTGCTCGCCCTCAACGCCACGATCGAGGCGGCCCGCGCGGGCGAGGCGGGCAAGGGGTTCGCCGTCGTCGCCGGTGAGGTCAAGGAGCTCGCAGCGGAGACCGCCCGCGCGACGGAGGACATCGCTCGTCGGATCGAGGCCATCCAGGCGGACACCGTCGGGGCCGTCGGGGCCATCGAGGAGATCTCCCGGATCGTCGGGTCCATCCACGACCACCAGTCGACGATCGCCGCCGCGGTGGAGGAGCAGACCGCGACCACGGCGGAGATGAGCCGCAGCGTCTCCGAGGCGGCGACCGGTTCGCTGGAGATCGCGCAGAACATCTCCGGCGTGGCGCAGGAGGCGACGTCCACCGCCGCAGCAGCGAGCCAGTCGCGGGAGTCGGCCGAACAGCTGTCGCAGATGTCCGGAGAGCTGACGGCGCTCGTCGGGCAGTTCCGCTACTGAGCGCACGCGGCCGTCGCGCCTCCGGCGGCCGGGCCCCCAGCGACTGCGGTGCGCCCTACCGTCAGCGTCGGGGCGCGACCGCTGTCGGCCGAGGTTCGGCCCGGGCGCGGCGCACCAGCCGGGCCGGCACGGCCAGCCACACGACGAGCAGCGTGCCGAGCATGACCGTTCCCGCCACGACGCCCGCCACCCGGTTCACGACGACGTCGAAGATCAGCAGCGTCCCGCCGGCGAGCACGAGGCCGAGGGCGGCCAGGCCCACCCGGGAGAGCCGGTCGGCGGAGTCCACGAGCTCGCGCTTGAGGCCCCGCCGGAACAGCATCCGGTGCAGGCTCACCGGCGCGACGATGAACGCCGTCGCGACGGTCGCCAGGACGACGAGCACCAGGTACACGGCTCGTTGGTAGCCGTCCAGCTCGGCGAACCGCTGCTGGAAGGGCACGGTGAGCAGGAAACCGGTGAGGATCTGCACCCCGGTCTGGGTGACCCGCAGCTCCTGGAGGAGCTCGGCCCAGTTGCGGTCCAGGCGCTCGGTCGGCGTCTCGTGCCGGTCGCTGCGTCCGGTGCCGTGCTGCTGGTGGACGTCCACGGGTCCATCCTGCCCTGGTGCGATGCTGGATGACCGAGGCGGCATCCGGACCGTCGCGGGACAGGGAGACCACCGATGCTCAGCGAGGCGGAGTTCATCCATTTCGTCCGACGTGCCCTGGACGGCATGGCCCAGATCGTCGAGGGACTGGGCGACGAGCTGGCCAACACCCGGCCGCCGCTGCCCGGGGCGAACTCGCCGTACGCGATCCTCACTCACTGTCTGGGAGTGGTCGAGTACTGGTCCGGGCACGTCGTCCACGGACGGGCGGACCACCGCGACATGTCGGCGGAGTTCAGCGCGACCGGCCCGGTGGCGCCGTTGCTGGCACGGACCCGGCAGACCCGCGACCAGCTGGCCGCCGACGTGCGGGCCGCGCACCCGGCGGAGGTGCTGCCCGGCGCGCCCGACCGTCCATGGCACCACGGTCTGCCGGAGGTCCGCCAGGGTGCCGTCCTCCAGCACGTCTACGAGGAGCTCGCTCAGCACCACGGGCAGATGGAGATCACCCGCGACCTGCTCCGGGCGCTGCAGCGCGGTGACCTCGTCGCGCGGGCGGAATCCCGGTGACGCCCGGGGCGTTGTTCCGTATGCTGGTGCTGGACCCGGGCGGTGGGGCATCGCGAGGTGCTACGCCGGACGGTGCTTGACAACTGCACAGGGGGTGATCGGTTTCGACGGTGATCGTCGAGCCAGGGGAAGCGGGTCGAGGACGCACGGTTATCTCGTCAACGCTCCGTGCACATCACAGGTGCCAATACATCGCGCACCGACTTCGCCCTCGCCGCCTGAGCGAGGCTTCGAAGTCCGTCAGCCCGGGAGTGCTCTCGGTCCGGATACTGGCGTCATCTAGAGAGCCACTGCTCGGCATCCTCGTCATCGGGACGCCGGGAACACTAAGGTGACTGAGCCCGTCAGCGACATGCCTGCGTGATCGCTGGGGCTGAGAAAATCGCAGCAGGCTGCACCCGGAGAAGTCCTGGTTCCACGTCATCGGACGCGGGTTCGATTCCCGCCACCTCCACCCCTTGGATCCCGTCGCGTCCGGCGGGGTCCGCTCGTTGACGGCGTCAACAACGTGACTGACCTTCAGGCAGATCCCCGGCTACCTCGCGTTGCCGCGGCTGATGGGCCCGCGCCTTGCGTCCAGCAGAGCCGTCTGCGCTCTCTCGCGCCGCTACGGGAGTCGCGTGATCGCGACAACCTCAGTCGTCGTCCGCGCGGTCAAGTCCGCGTCCTCGGGGAGCGGTTCCACACCAGCCAGACCACCGGGAAGCCGACTCTGACCTCGCCGACCAGGGACGTCTCGCCGTCGTCTGCGACGCTCATCCGTCCGACGGAGAACACCCGAACCGTGCCCCATCGCCTCGCAGGTCGGCGCTCGGCCCCTTGTCCACCGGCCGGCTGGGGGCTGACCGCGGCGTGCGCACGAACGTCACGCAGCCCTCCTCGTCGGCCGTCACGAGGTAGCTGCTTCGGCTGGCCGTTTCGACCAGCCAGCGGCCAGCGCCCGCGGTGCTGAGGTCGAGCGCCTCAAGGGCGCCGTCGTGGGGCGGCAGATCGGACTCTCCACGCTCGGCCATGCCTTCATGTTCGCGCGGGCCTCCGACACAACCCTGCTGCACCCTAGATGTTCGCATAGAACGATGATATGGTCGCGTTATGCGAACAACGGCTCCCGCGTTGGCGCCGTTCCTGCGGTCCGACACTCTGGGCAAGATCCTCGCCCTGCTGCTGCTCGATCCGACCGCCGGACACAGCCTTGCCGAGGTCGCACGCACAGTCGACTCTCCTCCTTCTGTCGTGCACAAGGAGATCGGACGACTCATCGAAGCCGGCATCCTCCTCGACGCCCGGCAGGGCCGCTCCCGGCTCGTCCGGGCGAACCCCGACTATCGCCTGCTTCGGCCACTCACCGAGCTGATCGCCGGCGCCTACGGACCAGTTCCGGTGCTGACTCGCGAGCTCGCGGGAACCTCCGGCATCGACGCCGCTTACATCTACGGCTCGTGGGCCGCTCGCCACGAGGGCGTCACCGGCGAGCATCCTCGAGACGTCGATGTACTCGTCGTCGGCGACCCTTCCAGGACCGAGCTCAACGAAGCCGCGACCGCGGCCGAACAGACGCTGAACGCGCCCGTGAACATCACCAAGGTCTCCTCGGAGGCATGGGCCTCCAGCGACGACCCATTCCTCGCCACGGTCCGTTCACGGCCCCTGATCAGACTGGACATCGGCACGGAGGTAGCCCCGTGATCGCGCGTTGGGAACAGGGCCGGGCGACGATCGACGCCCTGCTGGCAGATCGGCGACTCGAACGCGTGGCACCAAGCCGCGAGCTCGCCGACGCCCTGGTCGACCAGGCGCAGCGCCACCTCGCGACAGCAGCGGGCAACGTCGACGCGGACCCCACCGGGAGCTTCCAGCTCGCCTACGACGCCGCCCGCAAGGCGCTCGCCGCAGTCCTCGCCAACCAAGGACTGCGCTCGCGGGGCGAGGGAGCCCACGCCGTCCTGCTCACCGCCGCACTCGCCCAGCTCCATCCCCCGATGGGCCGCGACCTTCGCCAGTTCGATTGGCTACGCCGGACCCGCAACTCCGCCGAGTACCCGATGCCGGAGACGCCACCGATCACGCCAGGTGACGCGAACGACGCGCTTCCGCTTTCACGGGCGATCGTCGCAATCGCCGAGCGCGTCATCCCCAGCATGCCTGTCTACTGACCGACTGCCCGGTCCCGGGCCGTTTCGCCGCGGCCGGTGGGGCACTGTCGAAGACGCGGTTGTCGCGCAGGAGGGCCCCCAGGACGTCGACTCGTCGGCGGGCCAGGGCGATGATGGCTTGGACGTGCCCCCGGCCTTGGGCGCGCTTTGTGATGTCTCAGGACATGGGTGACAGTTCTGGATCAGGACTTCGGTGACGGTTGGTGTGTCAGGACTTCGGTGACGTTGCGGGGGGTTTTGGGTCGCCGGCCGCGCGGTCGTCCGTTGCCGACGTACGTGATGCCGGGTGCTGGGCGGGTGTGTTCGATGAGGATGGTGCCCTGCAGGTCGGCGATGAGGATCTTGTCGCCGTCTTGGACGACGAGGACTTCTTCGCCTGCTCGTTGGCCGTCGACCATGTAGGTGATCTTGCGCAGGCGGATGGCGCCGTTCTGGCGCAGCCGCATCACGCGCGTGTCGTCGGTGAGGGTCTCCGGTCGCGCTGAGGGTGTGTGCGCGGGCTCGTGTCGGGACCTGGGCCTGTCGGGTGCGGGGCGGGGTGGGTCGGCTTTCGCCGTCGCCTGCCACGCGGCCTGTGGTGTGATGCGGCCGGGCAGCCCCTGGTGGGGGCGTTCGGTGTTGTAGATGCGGTCGAAGTCGTCGACCTGGGCCTGAAGCTCGGCGAGCGTGCTGGCTAGGGGCTGCTTGTCGAGGTAGCGGAACAGGGTCTGGTGGAAGCGTTCGTTCTTGGCCTGCGTGGTCGGCTTGTAGGGCTTGCCGGTGATCGCCTGCACGCCCAGCCGGGACACGTGCGCCACCAGCTGGCCGACATACCCGCGCCGCGACGGGTTCAGTGCGACCCCGTTGTCGGACAGCAGCCGTTGAGGCACCCCGTGGGCGGCGATGGCCTTGTCGACCACGGCGATCGCGGCGTCCGCGGTCTCGCCCCACGCGACGTGGGAGGCGACCGCGTAGCGGGAGTGGTCGTCGATGAGCTGGAAGATCACGCACGTGCGCCCGGCGGTCAGCACGTACTCGGTCGCGTCCAGCTGCCAGCACGCGTTCGGCGCGGGATACACGAACCGGCGATACGCCGCCCGTGGCTTCTTCTTCGGCTCGATGCGGGCGACCCCGGCCTGCCGGAAGATCCTGGCCAGCGACGCCGTGGACGGCACCGGGTGCAGGCCCATGGCGCGCATCTTCTCGTACACGCTGATCGGGCCGTGGTCCAGCCCGGACGCCTCAAGGGCTGCCCGGACCTGCACGGCCTGCACCTTGACCTGCTCGGTCAGCCCCGACGGGCTCGACCTCGGGCGCCGCGACCGCGGCTCGAGCACCGCTGCCGGCCCGTCGACCACGGCACGCTTGCGCAGCTCGTAGAACGACTTGCGAGAGATGCCATGCTCGGCGCAGAACGTCGAGACCGCACCCCTGGGCGCGTCCGACGGCCACTGGGCGATCGCGAGACGGACACGAGGATCGATGGGTTCACTGGCAGCCATCCCCCGAGCCTCGCGGCCGAAGTGTCACCACCAAGACCACCCGAAGCGTCACCGATGTCCTGATGCAGAACTGTCACCGATCTCCTGAGAGATAACACCTTGGGCGCGCTTCGTGAGGGAGAAGTCGCGGTTGGGTCCCTTCGCGCATCATCGAGGCGGCCGCAGACAGGTAGAAGACGCGGCGTAGCTTGCGGGAGTAGCGCATCGGGCGGTGCAGGTTCCCGGTGCGTCGTCCCGAGTCGCGCGGCACGGGAACGAGCCCGGCGGCACAGGCCAGGCGGCCGGCGTCCGGGTAGCCGTTCAGGTCGCCGGCTGCGGCGATGAGCTCGGCGCCCAGAATCGGCCCCATGCCCGGCAGGGACTCGATGATCTGCGCCTGCGGGTGGGACCTGGCGATCGTCAGAGCAAACGCCACGTGCCCGACCGTCGAGCCTGGCAGGCTGCCCGCATGGAGACGACGACGGCGTGGCGCCTGCTCGTGGACGCGGACCTGCGCCAGCGGCTCTCGGTACCCGTGATCGACGCGGCCGGCGCGCTCGAGCCGCGGATCTCCGGGCGCCTCCTCCTCGCTCTCGAGGACGGCGTGCTCGACACGCTCGAGACGATCGCCGATGCGGTCCGCCCGCGGTTCGTCGCACTGACGCCCGCGTACGATGACGGGTTCTCAGTCCTGCTCGTCGGCGACATCTGGGTGGCGATCGACCTCCAGACGCGCGAGTGGCTCGACGACACCGGACCGATCGAGGGCACGCCACTCGACGACGGTGGAGACGAAGAGGACGAAGCCGGCACGTACCGGGTGCCGACACCGTTCGAGGACATCGACGACGAGCTGCGCACAGCGTTCAACGACGCCGTCGCGGACCTGACGACCACCACGACGGTCGGACACCACGGCAAGGCCAAGGAGGCTCACCGGGCGATCCAGGAGTGGGCGAGAGCCAACCGGCCCGCACTGGCGGATCGGGTCGACACCCCCGTCGCGCACCACCGCCTCTGGGAGTTCGCGAACCGGCTGCAGTCGTCGCTGCGCGACGCGCACTCGACGGCCATGCGCCGCGACGCACGCACCTGGGCGGAGCACATCGCCGACCAGGAGACGCTCACTGCGGCAGCGTCCAAGACCGTGCTCCGCGAGGCCGCGTACCGCGGCATGCGCCAGGTCGACGAGGTGTGTGCGACCCGCATCGCGACCGAAGCGATCGCCGACGAGCTCGCCGTCGTGCTGCGGGAGCGGACTCCGCGCATCTGACTGGCCCGGGAACGACCGGCGGGGCGCGGCCCCGAAGGGTCACGCCCCGCTCGTCGAGCCGGTGTCGATTAGCCACCCGCGTGCGGCAGGACCCTGATGACGAGGTTGATGAACAGGTCGACGATCGTCAGCGCGACGGGGATAAGACCGACGGCGTCGCCAGCAGCGCGCCGATGATCGCCGCCATTAGCACGCTCGTCGACCCGCCCTTGCCGCCGCCGGTGCCGCAGGACTGACCGCGCCGTCGTGCCTGGCTAGGCCCGCCTGAGGCGCGGTCGCCAGGGCATGAGAGCGTCGTGTCAGTCGCCCCGCGCCGCGATGTCTTGTCCCGCCAGCCGCTCGTGCACGAGAGTCACGGGCTCGCCGCACATCGGGCACTGGATGACATCCGACGGCAAGGGCGAACACCCTTGGAAGCCACAGAAGTCGCAGGCAAACTCGGTGACCACAATCGCTCGTGTCTTTCGTCCATCTCTCTGGCGGTCATTGCCGCGGGCTCGAAATCAGTCGACCTCATCGGGGAACCACTCAAACCGGGAAACGGCGGTGATCGCGACGATGGAGGTTGTCCCGGTCCTCGTGGGTTTTGAGGTGGCGGTCTCCCGCCTGAGTCGTGCCGGATGGTAGGTCTCGGGTGTTCTGCCAAGAAGACCCAGAGACAGGGGACCGCTGTGGGTAAGAAGTACCAGACGAGGGCGACCGGGATGAGTGCGCTCGCCGTGCCCGAGCAGGTGAGTGTGGTGATGGAGGAGATCGCCGCTGGTCGGGCTGCGGACGCGCGGTCTGGATGTCACCACGCCGATCCCGACGGTCCTCGACGGCGCCACGGCGCTGTCGGCGGCCGTACGCGGGGTCTTCGACGCCCCGGTGATCGCCCGGTGTCAGATCCACAACCTGAGGAATGTTGGTGACCACCTGCCCGAGAAGATGCGCGGCCCGGTCACCGAGCGGATGCGCGCGGCCTACCACGCCGACTCCGCGCTCGAGGCCCAGGCGCTGCTCGAGGCCCAGGCGCTGCTCGAGGCCCAGGCGCTGCTCGAGGCGCTGGCCAAGGAGCTGGACAAGACCCACCCCCTCCCGCTGCGCCGACGCACCCGCGGACCCGGCGACGACGCGCTCCGGTTCGGGTACGTCGGCCTCCACGCACGACGTTGCCGCGTCGGTCTCCGTTGGTGCCCCGGCCCCTTCGGGCACCGGTGCAGGCGCGTCCGCGTCGTGGCAGGCGAGGCAGACGACCGACTTCGACTCGCGCTCGTACACCGCCGTCTCGCCAGTGGCCACGGCCGCGCCGCACTGACGACAGGTCCCGGCGTACCGCGCAGCCGCAGGCGCTGCAGAGCGGCCGTCGGCGCCGCTCCGGCCTCGCTCATCCCTGCCTCCGCAATGCGGTCGGTGCGGCGACGCCGATGCCGTCCACCGACGTCGGCGGGTCGCCCACGACGTCGGGCATCGCGTCGTCCTGGGAGGACAACGCCGTGGAGACGAGCGCCGGCGCCACCTGGCCTTCCTCCGTCGCGAGGGCGTCGGCCTCGGACCGAAGCCGCGGAGGCGCCGCCGCCCATGCCTTCAGCTGCTGGACCACCTCCGCGTAGAAGGTGTCGATCGCGGACAGGACAGAGTCGATGAACGAGCCACGGCCGCGGCCCCGCTTCGTACCCATTGGCACGGTCATCGCGACACGGAACGAACGGATCTCCCTGGCCGGGTCGGCGATCAACAGCGCCGGGTTCTCCCGCACGTTCTTGAGCAGTTCGGCCGCGCCAGCGCCACGCTCGTGGGCCGCGTGTGCTTCGATCCGGACGCCGTCTGGGGCGGCCTTGAGCTGGCGGAGCAGCCAGTTGACGCGGGTCGCCGGACGGCCTTCGCGCGGGGCGTCGACGTCGACGTGGCACGTCACGGTCCCGGCACGCAGGTCCGCTGTCACCACGGCGTCGTCGACGGTGGCCGGGATCCGAATGGCGGCGCACAGCTGGCCGTCGCGGGCGAGCTCGGTCACCAGCGCCTGCGTCCGGCTCGCCGGGTCCGCCAGCTCCTTGCGGCTGAGCACCGGCGCGACCTCGGCGCCCAGCTGCCGGCCAAGGCTCAGGCAGGCGAAGCGGAGGAGCGCGTCGAAGCGGGCAGCGACCTCCTTGACGCCCTTGTCGGACGCGCGCAGCGTGCCGGCACGGACCGCCTCGCGCGTGGTGACCCAGCTCTCCCCCATGTCGCTGAACTCCATGGCGCCCGAGCGCGGGTGCTCGAGGTAGCGGATCAGCTCGCCGAGGATCCAGGCCTGGTCGGGGTCCGCCACGCCGCGGAACTCCTTCTGCAGCACGGCTTCGGACAGGATCTTGGTCCACGAGAGGTGGTGGAGCGCGACCTTGCGGAGCTTGCGCTTGTCGACCGCCGTCGGGTGTTGGCCGGCGACCGGTGGGATCTCGTTCGAGATCGTCAGCACGGCCTCGTAGCCCTCGTCCCGGGCGATGTCCAGGTAGTTCTCGAGCTGCTCGGCCATCAGGACGTTCTCGCCGGTCTTGACCTCGACCAGCGCGGTCCACGACTTCTGGCCGCGGGCCACCCGGATCAGACCGTCCGGGAAGAGCTTCTTGTCCCCGACGATGAATGGCACCTCGACATAGGTCTGCAGATTCCCCGCCGGGGCGCCGAACGGCTTGACGAGCACCCGGCCGAACTCGTGCACCGCCGACATCACAGCCAGCAGCGCCGACGTGGCCCGCCGCTCCTGCTCATCGGCGCCGTTGATGCCCGACGTCGGGATCAACCGTGCCTCGTGCCACGACTCCTCAGCCATCTCAGCCCCTTCGATGAGTACTGTCCGAAGGCGTATCGACCTGCCACGGCGATTCCATGAGCAACGTCACCGTGGACGATCGCGTCGTCGGTCGGGCGTGGCGCCTCGCCTCCGACCGTGGACTGCTGCCGAGAACGCGCACGGCCGGAAACTGACGCGGGCGCGAGTCCGGTCATCCTGGGGCGCCCGAGCGATCACCGGGCCGCACACAGGATCCAGCGGTCTTCGCTCCACGAGTACCCCGACCGAACGTGCGGCGCCGGCCCATGGCGCGACGTCAGGGGGCTCGTCGACAACCCGGCGCCCGGCGCTCGACCGTGGCTTCCGCCGGCGCGGGCGTTCGTCACAGTCGCGCCTGACGCTCGCTCGGCGACGTAGCCTCGGGCGCATGATCAGCCTCCCCTTCATGGGTCGCACGCCCGAGGTCCACGAGACCGCCTGGATCGCGGAGAACGCCGCCCTGATCGGCAGGGTTCGTGTGCACGCCGACGCGAGCGTGTGGTTCGGCGCGGTGCTGCGCGGCGACATCGACGAGATCGTGCTCGGCGCCGGGTCGAACCTCCAGGACACCGTGGTGGTGCACACCGAGCTGGGCTCGCCGGCGATCGTGGGTGAGGGCGTCAGCGTCGGGCACGGCGCCGTGCTGCACGGCTGCATGATCGAGGACGGATGTCTGATCGGGATGAACGCGACGGTTCTCACCGGAGCGGTGGTCGGCCGCGACTCCTTGGTGGCCGCGGGGTCGGTCGTCCTGGAAGGGATCTCGATCCCCCCGCGCTCGTTGGTCGCCGGGGTGCCCGGCCGGGTGCGCCGTCAGCTGACCCAGGAGGAGGTCGGGGGCCTGCACGGCAACGCCGCCCGCTACGTGACGCGGGCAAAGGCCTACGGGCGGGAGGCCTGAGCCTGCCCGGAGCGCAGATGACCGGGATCGACGGCCCGGCCGGCGGGCGCCTGGGGTGGCGTCATCCTCGGCCGTCGCCCTGTTCCGACGGCCGAGCCGGTGAATCGGGCGCGGTCAGCGCGACGGTCAGCTCCACCGGCAGCCTGGTGGGCATCCCGGAGGGCACGTCCCGCACCGCGACCTCGCATCCGTCGGCGGTGTGACGGCTCGGGCCCACGGACGTCCCACCGTGAGACGATGCGTCCATCCGCCGTGGAGGTGACCCCGAGTGCCCGATCCCGTCCACCGCACCAGGCGCAGCGTTCGCCTCCGCTACGTCGCGCTGCTCGTCTTCGGTGTCGCATTCGGCTACGTCGAAGCCGCAGTGGTCCACTACCTGCGCCGGATCATCGGCTACGGATCCGGGTACGACGTGGGCGCCGGCACGGTCCACCTCGACCTCGGGTTCATCGCGTTCGTCTCGCCCGACCGCGCGGTGCTGGTCGATCCCGGCCTCGCCGGGGTAGAGGTCGCCCGCGAGGCCGCGACCATCGTGATGCTGCTGGCCGTGGCGGTCATGGCAGGGGAGACGGTGCGCCGGCGAGTCAGTGCCTTCTTCATCGCTTTCGCCGTCTGGGACCTGACCTACTACCTGTTCCTGTGGCTGCTGGACGGCTGGCCGGACAGTCTGACCAGCACGGACGTGTTCTTCATGATCCCGGTGACCTGGGTGGGGCCGGTGGCGACCGCTGTCGTCGCGTCGTCGGTCGCACTGGTGGTGGCGTCGTGGGGGTACCTGGCCCGGGCCAAGCCCAGGCACACGGCCTGATGTAGTGGTCGGCACTGGGCTGCCGGACGCGCAGCAACCCGGGCAGATCTCGGGCCGGGCAGACCTGGCGCCGGGCAGACCTCGCGGCTGCGGGTGCCTCAGCCCGCTGACACGGCCGGGACCAGGATCCCGCGGCCGCGCAGCCGGCCCGCCTCGAGGTCGTCCATGGCGTCGTTGACCGCATGGAGCGGGTAGGTCCGGGTAAGCATCTGCACCTTGCCGTCGGCGGCCAGCACCATGAGCTCGACCAGCTCGTTGTAGCTGCCGACGAGGTTGCCGATCACGTTGCGCTCGGTGGAGATCACGTCGATCGTCGGCACGTCCACCCGCCCGCCATAGCCGATGACGAAGTGGCTGCCGGCCCGCCGGGTCATCGCCCAGGAGTCGCGCTCGGCGCCGCGCTCCCCGACGAAGTCCAGCACGACCTCGGCGCCGTTGCCGTCGGTCAGCTCGAGGAGCCGGGCCACGTGCGTGCCGTCCGCGACGAGGGTCTCGTCGGCCCCCCAGCCGCGAGCCAGGGCGAGCACCTCCTCGCTGCGGTCGAGCACGACGATCCGGGTGGCGCTCATCGCCCGCAGGCACTGGATGCCGAGGTGCCCCAGGCCGCCGGCTCCCATGACGACACAGGTGCTGCCCGGGTAGAGCAACGGCACGGCCTTCTTGACCGCGTGGTACGCCGTGAGGCCCGCGTCGGCCAGGGCCGCGACGGAGGCGGGCTCGACGCCGGGGCGGAGCTTGACGACGGAGCGGGCAGTGGTCTTGATGAACTCCGCCATGCCGCCGTCCGTGTCGATGCCCGGGAACGCCTGGGTCTGGCAGTGCACGTCGTCGCCCGCCCGGCAGGCCCGGCAGAACCCGCAGGTGACGATGGGGTGCAGGATCACCGCGTCGCCGGGCTGCACGTGCTCGACCGCTGGGCCGACGGCATGGACCCAGCCGGCGTTCTCGTGCCCGAGCGTGTACGGCAGGGCGACGTTGCTCTTCGGGGCCCACTGACCCTGGACGATGTGCAGATCGGTGCGGCACAGACCTGCGCCCCCGACCCGGACGATCACGTCGAAGGGATGGACGATCTGGGGTTCCGCGACCTCCTCGACCTCGGGTCGCGTCTCGTACCGGTGCAGCCGGACCGCCTTCATGATGCCTCCCGCGGGGCTTGGACGTCGTCGTCGTCCTTCGAACTCTACCGAGATCGGTCCCGGATTTGCCCGAATCCGGGACGGCGGACGAGCACACTGGCCATGCCGGTGGGCAGCCTGCCGGATCCCTCGATCGAAGGGACGATCATGACCACCACACGGACCGCCGAAGAAGTCTTCGCGCACCACGGCTCGGTGCTCGGCGCCGAAGACCTCGAGGGCATCGTCTCCGACTACACCGAGGACGCGATCCTCATCGTGCGCAAGCAGGTCTACCGCGGAAAGGACGGCGCACGGCAGGTTTTCACCCAGCTGCTCAGCGACGTGCCGCAAGCGAAGTGGGAGCTGGCCACGGTGTTCGCCGAGGATGTGCTCTACCTGGAATGGCAGGCGACCTCGTCCGCCCGCAAGGTCGAGGACGGCATCGACACCTTTGTCTTCGCCGACGGCATGATCCGCGTGCAGACCGTCGTCTACACGGTCCAGCCCGTCTGACGACGGCGCAGCCGGTGCACCCCGGGCCCTGACGACGTCGGCCCGGGGGTGCGCCCGTCGGTGGACACGCACGCGGGGTCGGTCGCCTGCGGGTGACGCGTCGGCGACGACCGGTCATCGGCTCACGCGGTCGTGATGACGGACTGGACCGGGTTGATCGACTCCACGAGGGCCTTGGCATCCGGCTGCGCGGACGAGCCCGAGCGGCTCGGCGGCGGGCGTCGCGCGGCTCCACGTTCATGACGCCGCCCGCCTGCGTTCACCCGGATGTCACGGTGGGGTGGAAGGGTGACCCCCGTTCCGATCGCCTCTCTTCGGGAGTACCCATGCAGGTGCGTCGCCTTCGTGGTGTCTCGGCTCTCGCGCTCGCGGCCGTGATCACCTCCATGACCGCCGCCGGTGCGGTTGGCATCGGCGCGGTAGCGGTTCCGCCCGGCCAGGACAAGCCCGGCCACTACTCCTTCGCCGTGATCGGCGACGTTCCCTACGGCGCCGACCAGATCGCGAAGTTCCCCGGCTGGATCGACGAGATCAACGCGGCCGACCCCCAGATGACCTTCCACGTCGGCGACATCAAGAACGGCTCGACCCGGTGCGACGACGCGTACTACGAGACGATCAAGGACGCCTTCGACCGCTTCACCGGCCCCCTGATCTACACCCCCGGGGACAACGAGTGGACCGACTGTCACCGGGCGAACAACGGCTCGTACGACCCGCTGGAGCGCCTCGCCTTCGACCGCTCGATCTTCTTCCCCGAGGCCGGCACGACGCTGGGCCAGCAGCCCGTCCCCGTCGCTTCCCAGGCGGCCGCGGGCTTTCCCGAGAACGTCCGGCTGCGCCGTCAGGGCGTCGACTTCGCGGTGGTCCACGTGGTCGGCAGCAACAATGACCTCCTGCCCTGGACCGGCATCGGCAACACCGAGGCCACCCCCGAGCAGCTGAGCGAGCAGCAGGCACGGATGGACAACGCCGTCCAGGTGGTCCGCGGCGCGTTCGCGACGGCGAGCCAGCGCCAGGACCGGGCCGTCGCCCTGTTCATGCAGGCTGACATGTTCGACCCCACCTACACGCCCGGACCGGAGGACATCTCCGCGTTCACGCCGTTGATCCAGGCCGTCATCGACGAGTGCAACGCCTTCGACGGCGAGGTCTACCTCTTCAACGGCGACAGCCACGTTTACAACGACGACCGCCCGCTCGCCACGGGGTCGCCGTGGCTGACCACCTACGGCGTCGCCGGCTCCGCGGACAACCTGCGTCGCGTCACCGTGGACGGGTCCGCCAACAACCAGGACTGGCTCGAGGTCACCATCAACCGGCCCGGCGCCGCTGACGTACTCAGCTGGGAGCGCGTGCCGTACGCGTCCTGACCGGGCTTGCGCAGCTGGCGGGCGCAGCTGGCGGGCAGACGGTTCGCCCGCGCCGCGGCAGCGACACCTTCGTCTTCGCCGACGGCATGATCCGCGTGCAGACCGTCGTCCACCCGGTCCAGTCCGTCCGAGCAGCGCGCCGGGAGCTCACCCCTTGAACAGGCCGCCGCCGACCCAGTCGCGGATGGCGGCCACGTCCTGCGGGGTGAGCTCCATGCGCGCGCCGCGGCACAGGCCGATGACGTTGTCCGTCCAGGTCTCGGCGACCTGGACGGCGGTGGGTTTCGTCGCCAGGTCGAGGCCGGCATACAGCACGCCGGAGATGACCGCGTTGACCGACGCCCGCCCGATGGGTTGGCCGGCGGCCTGGCAGGCGTTGCGGACCCGCTTGGCGGTCTCGGGCCGGTCGAACGGGTTCGTGGCGACGTCCTCGGCCAGTGCGGTGAGCAGGAAGCGGTACCGCTCGGTGGGCAGGTTGGGGATGTCGGTGACCTCCACGACCTGACGTTGCAGCGGGGGCAGGTCGACCGTGCCGGAGCCGGGCAGGTCGGCCTCGCTGAACCGCTGGGGGTCCCAGACGAAGCCAGGGGCCGGGCGCGGTGCCGCTCCGAGCTCGGCGGCGGTCCGCGCGAGCCAGCCGAAGAAGCTCCCGGTCCCGTCCCAGCCCGAGGTGAGCAACGACGGGTCGGCCTTCTGCGCGGCCTGGGCCACGACCCCGCCGGTCAGTGGCCGGTCGGCGGTGCGCACCAGCCGCAGCACGGCCCGGCGCGCCGGGGAGACGGCCTGCCCGGACGCCGACGCGTGCGCCCTGCCTCGCCGGCTGGACGTGGTGCCGCCGGCCGGCTCGGGGGACAGGTCCGCGGTCGGTTCGGCGGTCTCCTCGAAGGTCATCACCTCGGGGTTCTTGACGAGCTCGGCGAGCTCGTCGGCGGTGACGACGGTGTCGGCGACCGCCCGGTAGGCGCTCGCCGCCGGGCTGGCGGTGATGATCGTCACGCGCCGGTCGGCCTCCCGGCAGCGCAGCGCCAGCGGCGTGAAGTCGGCATCCGCGGAGACGATGACGAACTCGTCGTAGTGGGTCTGCGCGGCCAGCGCGTCCACCGCGTCGAGCACCAGGTTGATGTCGGCGCTGGACTTGCCCTGCTGGGTCAGCGACGGGCAGTCCACCACCCGGAACCCCGCCCGGGTGAAGTTCGGCCGGAACTGGGAGAAGGCCGACGGGTTGAGGTAGCAGGCGCGGACCAGGAAGTGCCGGGTGAATTCCCCGTCGGCGTCGTTGCCCGTCTCCAGCCCGGTGAGCCAGTGGGCCGGCGAGCTCGCGAACGCCTCCGCGGCGCCGGCGTCCAGGCGTTGCAGCCCGATGTAGACGTTGTCGAAGTCGACGAACAGCGCGCACCGCAGGCGGCGACCGTTCTCGGTCGTCTCGGTCGTCATCACGTGCGCATCATCCTCGCTGCCGACGGTCCGCGCACGACCCACCGCGCGCGGCGGAGCCGGCGTGCGGGTCGCGAGGGTGCCCGATGCGGCGTCGGCGGCGGTGCCCCGCGCGGGGCGGACGGACGAGAGGCCAGCGATGACGGTCGGGTTGCACCGGGACTACAGCACTGAGATCCTCGCCGAGGACGGTCACCCGCTGTCCGTCACGCCGCACTGCCCACCCGGCTTCAACTTCGCCTACGACGTGCTCGGCCGACTTCGACGCCGGGCTGGCCGCGGCCGCCCCGTTCGTGCGGTCCACCGGTGCGGAGCTGCCGGCCGTCGAGGATCCGATGCTGCTGTCCGTCACCTCGGGCACCACCGCGCAGCCGAAGCTGGTCGTGCATGACTTCTCGACTTCGACCGGTTCGACCCGGACCGGCTGCTGCAGCACCTGCAGGGTGCCCGGGTCACGACGTTCTGCGCGGTCCCGACCATCTCATCGCCCACGAACTGTCGCGATACGACCTGACGGCCCTGCAGCACTGCACCATCGCCGGGGAGGCGATGAACCTGGCGGTGTCCGGGACGTTCCGTGAGTTCACCTTCGAGGTGGAGAGCGTCGTCATGGCGCACCCGGCCGTCGTCGAGTGTGCGATCACCGGCCCCGGACGAGGTCCGCGGCGCAGGATCCGCCGCGTGCAGATCCGCTGGGACACCGCGCGTGCCGCTGAGGCCGAACGGGAGGGTGGCGGCGAGGCTCAGCGCTGACCGGCGACGGTCGGGCCGGGCGCGTCAGCCCGGGTGGTCCTCGGTGTCCTCCGGCGTGGACGGGTGGTCGGTCTGCGGCGTCGGGACCCCGGCGACGCAGGTCGCCCGGACCGAGGACTCCTGCTCGGCGCGGTGCAGCTCGACGTCGAGCAGGTCCGGACCCGCCTCGCCGACCTCCACCGTCCAACCGTCCTGGGGGGTGGCGTAGAGCAGCGTCACGACGTCGCCCCGGCACGAGGCCGCGACGGTCCCTCCGGTCACGGCCCAGGTCTGCACCACGTGGGCAGTCCCGGCAGCCGAGGGCGCGCTGGTCGGGACCCCGGGCCGACGCGACGGGGCGGTCGGCACCGGCGGGCTGGGTGTGGCGGTCGGCGTCGCCGGCGGGCTGGTGGTCGTCGCCGGCGGGCTGGTCGGCACCGGTGCCGCGGTCCCGGGGGCCGCCGCACGGGCGGCGGTGAGCTCAGCGGTGACCTGGGCCGTGCTGAGCACGCTTCCCGGGGCCGCGCCGGTGTCGATGACACCCACGGCGCGCGAGGCGATGGTGCCGGCGGCGAGGGCCGCCACGACCCAGACGGCGGCGGCCAGGGTCCCGGTACGTCGCGGAGCGCCTCCGCGCCTCATGCTCGCCGCACCGCCGTCATGGCCCCATCGTCGCCCGGGTGGACGTCAAGGTGGGGTTAAGGCGCGGGCAAGGTTCCGCTTCCGAGGTGCGCCACGGGGACGGGCCCTCGTCGCCCGCAGGTCGATGGCCTAGCGTCGGGGTGTGGCCGACGTGCTCATCGTCGAGGATGACGCGACGATCCGGACCGCGCTCGTGCGCGCCCTGACGGCGCGGGGGCACTCCACGATGACCTCGGCGACCGCGCTGGACGGGTTGCAGAGCCTGGTGGCGAACCCGCCGGACGTCGTGCTGCTCGACCTCGGGCTGCCCGACCTCGACGGCGACGCTGTGCTGGCGATGATCCGAGCGGTGAGCGACGTGCCGGTCATCGTGGTCAGTGCGCGGGACGACGGCGCGCAGATCGTCGCCCTCCTGGACGCCGGGGCGGACGACTACCTCGTCAAGCCGTTCGCCGCCGACCAGCTGGACGCGCGGATCCGCGCCGTGCTGCGGCGGGCGGAACCGGCCAGGCCCGCCGGGCCGGTCACCGTCGGGGGCCTGGTCATCGACGTCCGCAGCCGGGAGGTCTCGCTCGACGGTTCATCGCTCGGCCTGAGTCCCCGGGAGTTCGACCTGCTCGCCTACCTCGCCGAGCACGCCGGCGAGGTGGTCAGCAAGCGTGAGCTGCTCGCCAAGGTGTGGAACCAGCCGTACGGGGGGTCCGACCGGACGGTGGACGTCCACCTGCACTGGTTGCGCCGCAAGCTCGGTGAGACCGCCGAGGCGCCGCGCTACGTGCACCGGATCCGCGGTGTCGGCGTCAAGCTCACCCCACCGCCATGAGACGGCTGCTCGTCCGGTACGGGCTGGCGATGACGTCCGTCGTGCTGATCGCCTTCCTGGTGCCGTTGGGTCTGCTCGCCCGCTCCCTGGCGCAGGAGCGCGCGCTGAGCACGGCGCGCCAGGACGCGCAGAGCGTCGCAATGTTCGCCGGCGGGCTGGCCGAGGACGAGGTACAGCTGCGCGCAGCCGTCGAGGCCGTCAACCATGGCCAGCGCGCGACCACGGTGTTCCGCCCGGACGGCAGCACCGTCGGTGCGCCGGCGGTGCGGTCACCGGCCACCGAGCTGGCTTCCGCCGGGCGCGCTCTGACGGCGCGCACCGAGGGGGGGATCGAGGTGGCGCTGCCGGTCGGCGGCGCGGCCGGGATCACCGTCGTGCGCACGTTCGTGCCGGACGCCGAGCTGACCGCGGGCGTGCCGCGGGCCTGGGGGGTCCTCGCGACGGTCGGCGCCGTGCTGATGGCCGGCACCGCGGTGGCGGGTGACCGGATAGCGACCCGGCTGTCCCGGTCGGTGAGCGATCTGGCGCGGGTCGCCGAGCGGCTCGGGGCCGGCGAGCTGGATGCGCGTGTCGAGCCGTCGGGGCCGGTAGAGGTCGCGTCGGTGGGCGAGGTTCTCAACGGTCTGGGCGCACAGGTCGCCGGGCTGCTCGCCGAGGAGCGTGAGCTCCTCGCCGACCTGTCGCACCGGTTGCGCACGCCGATCACCGCGCTTCGGCTGGACGTCGACCTGCTCGAGGACGCCCAGGAGCGCGAACGGATGACGGCCCACGTCGACGACCTCGTCGCGTCGGTCGACACCATCATCCGCACGGCGCGCAGCCGCGACGCCGGGACGGCACCCGCTCGGTGCGACGCCGCCCAGGTCGTGCGAGCGCGGGCGACGTTCTGGCGCGTGCTGGCGACCGACCAGGGGAGGGGGCTCGAGGTCGACGTCCCCGCCGGGCCGGCTGCGGTGCCGGTCCGCGCCGAGGCGCTCGGTGCGGCCGTCGACGTGCTCGTCGACAACGTGTTCCGCCACAGCCCGGCCGGCACACCGTTCGCGCTGGAGGTCACGGTGGTCGGCGGCCGCGTCCACGTCGTGGTGGCCGACGCGGGCCCCGGCCTGGCCGGGCCGACGCTGGCCGAGCGTGGGCGCAGCGGTACCGGCTCGACGGGGCTGGGGCTCGACGTCGCCCGTCGCGCTGCCGAGAGCGCCGGGGGTCGCCTCGTGGTAGAGCCCCGGGCCGGTGCGCTGGGCGGAGCCCGCATCACCCTGGACCTGCCGACGGCTTAACGCAGTCTTGTCCGATCGTTGCCCCGGCCCTGACCCGGCTGCTGTCACGGTGCTGGCTGTTCCACCGGCCAGCCGGCCACGTCCGCCGATCGGGAGGCACTGTGATGATCTGGAAGACCCGCGCCGTCCTCGCCACGACGGCTTCCCTCGCCCTCGTCGGCGCAGGGGCTGCCGCGATGGCGTCCACCGAGGCCCCGCCGGGATCCGGCGCCGCGCCCGCAGCGGCTCCGGAAGGCGACCCGCAGGCAGCGCAGCTCGCCCAGTCGCTCGCCGAGCTGCAGGGTCAGATCGACGGGCTCGAGCGGTCCGTCGCTGCCGGTGACCTCGGGACCACGCAGCCCGGTTCCGACGCCGCCACCCCGCGGCGGACGTCGCAGCCGTCGCCCGCGGCGTCCGCATCCGGGCAAGGTCCTGCGGTCGTCGGGCCCGACGACTCCCACGTCGAGATCGGCGAGGGCGAGCCGGCGTCGGGGTACGGCGACGAGGGCTACCGGGAGGACGACCGCGGCGGTGACGATGACTGACCGCCGCCGCGGGCGCCAGCCCGTCGCGCTGGCCCTGGTCCCGCTGGCCGCCGGGGTGTTTGGTGGCGGTCTGGCGTGGGCCGACGGGCACGACCCGCTGGCTGCGGCGGCGGTCGGGGCGTCGGCTGCACCGACGGCGCAGCCGACGGTCGACCCCACGGTCACCGTTCTGGCCGCGCAGGTGGAGCAGGCCCGGGCCGGGGTCGCCGCACTGCAGGCGACGCTGGACCAGCGCGCCGCCGCGGTGGCGGCGCAGGCCGGTGCGCAGGGGTCGGTGGGTGCGCAGGTGCCCGCGCAGTCGCGGGCCGGCGCCCAGCCGCAGGCGGCCGCCCCTGCCCCGGCTGCGGCCCCCGCCCCGGCTGCGGCCCCGGCCCCTGCTGCCGCGCCGGCACCGGCGCCCCCGCCCCCGGCCACCCACACGACGACGCGGGCGTCCGGATGAGCGCGGCGAGCGCGTCGGCCGCGCCGGTCGACCTGGCCCGCACGTTCCGGGCGATGGCCAGCACGGTCGAGCTGCACGTCGTGGACGCCGTGGCGGGCGCCGAGCGGGCCCTCGACCGGGCGGAGGCCGCCGTCCGGGTCGTCGAGGAGCACTGCTCGCGGTTCGATCCGACCAGCGCCCTGTCCCGTGCCAACCTGGAGCCGGACGTCTGGCACCTGGTCCCCGGTGTCCTCGCCGACGCCGTCGCCGAGGCGGCGCGCGCGCACCGGGCGACGGCCGGCCTGTTCGACCCGCGCGTGCTGGAGGTGCTCGTCCGGTGGGGGTACGACCGGAGCCTGCCGTTCGCCGACGGTCCCGTGCAGCGACCGGGGGAGCCGGAGCTGCCCCGCCCGGCGGAGCCGCCCGCAGTCTCCCCGGCTGACGGGTGGCAGGGTTCCCGCGGGCCGTGGCGCCCGTGCATCGAGCCCGGGACCGGGGACCGCCGGGTGCACCTCGGCGGCAGCGGGGTCGACCTGGGCGGCATCGGCAAGGGCATCGCGGTCCGGCTGGCGGCGGCCGAGCTCGCCGCGGCCGGCGGGTCCTACCTCGTCGACGCCGGTGGTGACCTGGCCCTCGGCGGGCCGGGCCCGGACGGCACAGGGTGGCGGGTCGGGGTGGAGGATCCTGCCGGCGGCGTGGAACCCCTGCTGGTGCTCGAGCTGGCCGATACGGCGTGCGCGACCTCCTCCACCCGGCTGCGCCGCTGGCGCGCCGGCGGCGCGGAGGTCCACCACCTCGTCGACCCGCGCTCCGCCCGTCCCGGGGGCGACGGCCTGGCGTCGGTCACCGTCGTCGCGCCGGATCCGGCGTGGGCCGAGGTGTGGAGCAAGACGCTGTTCCTCGCGGGGCCCGGCGACGTCCGCACCCGTGCCGAGGACCTCGGGCTGGCGGCGGCCTGGGTGGGCGACGACGGGACGATCGGCGTGTCCTCCGCGATGGTCGGTGCGGTCCTGTGGAGGAGGAGCGATGCCTGACAGGACCCCAGCGTCCCGTCCGGGCCCGGTCGCGACCGGCGGGGCCGCCGTGCTCGTCCTGGCCGGTGCCGCGGCGGTCGGCAGTGCGGCGTGGCTCGTCGTCGACACGACCCGGGGCTCCGCGGTCACCTGGGTGCTCGGGCGGGCCGCCGGCCTGGCGTCGTACGTGCTGCTCGTGCTCCTCGTGGCGTCCGGCCTGCTGCTCGCCCACCCGTGGGCCCGGGGCCTGCGCCGGCCGACGGCGTCCACCCGGCTCGCGCTGCACTCCGCGCTGGCCACCTTCACGCTGGCGTTCACCGCGCTGCACGTCGTGGCGCTGGCGGTGGACCCGTGGGCACAGGTCGGGTGGCGGGGTGCGGTCCTGCCCATGGTGTCCGGGTACCGGCCGGTGGCGGTCACGCTCGGCGTGCTGGCCCTGTGGGCAGGGCTGATCACGGGGATCACCGCCCGGTTCGCCGGCCGGCTCCTCGGGCGGGCATGGTGGCCGATCCACAAGGTGGCGGCGGTGAGCCTGGGCCTGGTCTGGATGCACGGCGTGCTCGCCGGCTCGGACGTGGGTGCGTTGCGGGTGTTCTACCTCGCCTCGGGTCTGGCCGTGCTCGGGCTGGCGGTCACCCGGTACGCCGCTCCGACGCCGGCGGACCGGGTCGACGAGCTGACCGATGAGCTCGCGCGGACGTCGCCCCCCGCCCTGGTGCCCCGGCGGGGGGTGCCGCGATGACCGACACGGCGACCCGACCGATCCCGCTCGTCGCCCGACGCAGCGTCCACGACCGGTCGCCCGCCCGCGCGGGCGGCGCGGCGCGGTTGCTGCTGGACGGGGCGTGGCTGGCACCTGCGGGCCCGGCAGACCCGCTCGGGCCCGCGGTCACGGAGGGCCTCGCGGAGCACCTGGCGCGATGGGGGGAGCGACCGCGTGGTTCGGCGGCGCTGCTCGACCTCGTCGAGGCGGCAGGCCTGTCCGGGCACGGGGGAGCCCACGTGCCGGCCACGGCGAAGTGGCTGCGGGCGTTGCGTGCCACCGGCCCGCTCACCCTCGTGGCCAACGCCGCGGAGAGCGAACCGGTCAGTGCCAAGGACGGCACGCTGTTGCGCCAGCGCCCCCACCTGGTGCTCGACGGCCTGCTGCTGGTCGCCGAGGCGCTGCGGGCCAGCCGCGTCGTCGTGTGGCTGCACGGGGACGACGACGGCGGCCGCCGGGTCCTCCGGCGCGCCCTGGCCGAGCGGGTGCACCTGCACGACGGCGGCCGCCGGGTCGAGGTGGTCAGTGGCCCGGCGCACTACCTGGCGGGGGAGTCCAGCGCCATCGTGCACGCACTCGCCGGTGGGCCTGCGCTGCCCACGGCGCGGCGGGGCGACCATCGAGCGGGGTCGCGCTCGCTCGTGCACAACGTCGAGACGCTCGCCCGCGTCGCCCTCCTGGCTCGCGGCGAGACGGCGGTGGCGACCCGGCTGCTCACCGTGTGGATGCCGCGCGGCAGGGCCGTGCTCGAGGTCGCGGCCGGGGAGTCGCTGGACGGCGTGCTCGCCGATGTCGGCTGGCCGACGCAGGAGCGGCCGTCGGCGGCCCTGCTCGGCGGGTACGGCGGCGAGTGGGTGCGCTGGGAGCGCGTCGCAGACCTGCCCGTCGACGAGGACGCCCTGCGCGGCGCGGGCCTGAGCCTCGGCGCGGGCGTGGTCCTTCCGCTGCCGGCGCAGACCTGTGGCCTGACCCAGACGGTGGCCATGGTGGACTACCTGGCCTCGATGAGCGCACGCCAGTGCGGGCCGTGCCTGTTCGGGCTGCCGGCGATCGCGGACGGGCTGGCCGCGCTCGTCGCCGGCCGGGGGTCCTCCGACGGCTGGGACCAGCTCCGGGAGGACGTCGGCGCGGTCCGCGGTCGGGGCGCGTGCCACCACCCCGACGGCGCCACACGGCTGGTCGCCTCGGCCGTCGCGACCTTCGCCGACGACCTGGCCGCCCACGCGGCGGGCCGGCCCTGCTGGGCTGCCGGCCACGGTGTCCTGCCCCTGCCCGGGGTGCCGCGGTGAGGCGCCGCGGAGCCGGCCACCCGGTGCTGGGGGTGGACCCGGTCGCCTGCGACGGCATCGGACTGTGCGCACAGCTCGCCGGCGCGGTCGTGGACCTCGACCGGTGGGGCTTTCCGGTGCTCGCTGCCCACCTGCCCCCCCGGGACGTCCGGGCCGCCCGGCGGGCCGTCGCGGCGTGCCCGCGGCATGCCCTGTGGATCCAGGAGCCCGACCCCGCCGAGCTGCCGCCGTCCGCACGTCCCGGAACGGTGCCCACGCCCCGGCCGGAGGCCGGGCTGCACTGACCGGCTCCGTGCGCTCGGCTGTCAGGCCGTGGCGAACGCCGCCAGACCCAGCCGGACCGCGCGGTCGAACAGCAGCTCGCGCTCGGCGGCCGGCAGGGCGGCATCGCGGAACAGCAGGTCGGAGATGGTGCAGATGGCCAACGCCTGGCCACCCTCGGCGTCCGCCACCGCGTACAGGCCGGCGGCCTCCATCTCCACGGCCAGCGTGCCGTGCCGGACGAGCAGCTCGACGGTGCTCGGTCGGTCGGCGTAGAACGCGTCCGAGGACAGCACGGCGCCCACGTGCACGCCGGCCGGTGCGGCGCCGGGGCGCAGGCCGGCCGCCGCCGCCGCCGCAACCGCCAGCGCGAAGGCCGGTGCGTGGCTGTAGTGGATGCCCGGGATGCGGTGGGCGGACATCGCCGAGTCGGTGTGCGCGGCGCTGGCGATGACCACGTCACCGAGCTGCAGGTCCGGCGCGAGCCCGCCGGCGGTCCCGATCCGGATGATCCGCCGCACCCCGTAGAACCGGTACAGCTCCGTGGCATAGATGCTGATGGACGGCATGCCCATGCCCGACGCCAGGACGGACACCGGGCGCCCGTCGACGGTGCCGGTGAACCCGAAGATGCCCCGGACCTCGGTGACCAGCCGGGCATCGTCCAGCACGGTCTCGGCGATGCGGCGGGCGCGACGCGGGTCGCCGGGCATGAGGACGTCCGCGGCGAAGTCGCCCGGCTGGGCGCTGATGTGCGGGGTGGCCATGAGTCATGACATCACGACCTGCGAGCCTGCTGCGCCGGGGTGGTTCGGTTGGCCTCTCCGGCGGGTCGCCATCGCGATCCTCGCGTCGATCGACGGGCTCCGTTGGCCACCCTGAGTCTCATCGGGCGCGCTCTGGCGACCTACGGGTGGGACTCGCTGGCGAACCTGGGCACTGTCGTGACGTCGCATTCCGGGCCGTCGCCGCCGTCATCGGCAGGGTGTCCGCGCAGCGGTGACCTGCGGGAGCGGCGAGCCCCCGGCAGCCACCTGTGGTCCACCGGTCCGACGCCTTGCACCCGTCGATGTAAGCGCATAGATTGACGCCGACGGGCGCCGTGCGGTGCCGCCCACGTGACGATGACGACACGAAGGAGAACCCCGATGAGAACCCCGTTCCACACCTCCCGTGGCACGCGGGCCGTGGTCCTGGCGCTCGGCGCGGCCCTCGCGGTGGCCGGCTGCTCGGCGCCCTCGGCCGGCCCGACCGGCGGCACCACCGGCGCGGGCGGCACGTCGATGCTGGTCGCCGCGGACAACGGCTCGCCGACCTTCGAGCGCAACTTCAACCCGTTCTCGCCGAGCAAGCGCAACGGCGTCAACTTCATGTACGAACCGCTCACCGTGCTCAACACCTTGGACGGCACCGAGACCCCGTTCCTCGCGACGGGCTACGAGCAGCCGGACGCCCGCACCATCGTGTTCACCATCCGCGACGGGGTGAAGTGGAGCGATGGCCAGGACTTCACGCCGAACGACGTGCTCTACACCTTCAACCTCATGAAGGCGCAGCCGACCCTGGACTCGCGCGGGATCTGGCAGCACATCGACACGGTGACGGTCGACGGCCAGAAGGTCATCGTCGCCCTGAAGGGCGACGATGCGCCGGCCGCCGGGATCATCTCCCAGCAGGTCATCGTCCCTGAGCACGTGTGGAGCCAGGTGGACGACCCGACCACCTTCACCAACGAGGACCCGGTGGTCACCGGTCCGTACCTGCTCGGTGACTTCACGCCGAACCAGTACACCCTGGTGAAGAACACGGACTACTGGCAGGCGGACAAGGTCGCGGTCGACTCGCTCGTGCTGCCGGCGGCCAACACCCAGCTGGACGTCGTGAACAACGGCTACGACTGGGCGTACGCGTTCATGAGCGACGTCGAGGGCACGTGGGTGGCTGCGGACCCGCAGCACAACACCTACTGGTTCCCGGCCGGCGGCATCATCAGCCTGTTCCCCAACCTCACCAAGGCCCCGTTCAACGACGTGAACTTCCGCCAGGGCCTGTCCGTGGCGCTGGACCGCAACCGCATCGCCGACGTCGCGGAGGAGGGCTACGTCGACGCCGCCGGGATCAGCGGCCTGATGTTGCCGAACCAGAGGGACTGGCTCAACCCTGACCTGCCGGACGGCGGTGCGGTGACCCAGGACACGAACAAGGCGCTGACCTACTTCGAGAAGGCCGGCTACACGAAGTCCGGCGACAAGCTCGTGGACTCCTCCGGCACGCCGTTGGAGGTCACCCTCACCACGGCCAACGGCTGGACCGACTGGCTGCGTGGCGTGCAGGAGGTCCAGCGCCAGCTCGGTGCACTCGGCATCACGGTGAACCTCAACCAGCCGCAGCCGGCCGCCTACACGAGCGCGATGAACAACGGTGACTTCGACCTCATCATGGGGGCCTTCGGCGGGACCGGCTCGCTCTACCAGGACTTCCACGCCCTGCTGAGTGGCGAGGAGCTGCGCCCCGTGGGGACCGCCGCCGCGGCGAACTTCGAGCGCTTCTCCGACCCGAAGGTCGATGCCCTCCTCAGCCAGCTCAAGGGGACCGTCGACCAGGACGCCCAGCGGCAGATCGGCTACCAGCTCCAGCAGACCATGGTGGACCAGATGCCGGTCGTGCCGATGTTCTACGGCGGCCTGTGGGGGCTGTTCAGCAGCAAGAACTTCACGGGCTGGCCGAGCCAGGACAACGCCTACGCCTCGCCTGTGACGTGGAGCTCCAACGTGCTGGTCATCCTCACCAACCTCAAGCCTGCCAAGTCCTGACCGGGGGACGCCTCGATGCGCTACGTCCTAGGCCGCATGGGGATGTTCGTCCTGACCCTCTGGGCGGCGGTGACGTTGAACTTCGGTCTGCCCCGGCTCATGCCGGGGTCCCCGGCGGACGCCGCGATCGCCAAGCTGTCCCAGAACGGCCCGGTCAGCCCCGCGACCCGGCTGGCGATCGAGGCGCAGCTCGGTGTCCCGACGGGGAGCCTGTGGACGCAGTACGTCGACTACCTAGGTGCGATCGCCCGGCTGGACTTCGGGGTGTCGTACACGTTCTTCCCGCAGCCGGTGGCCGGCCTGGTGGGCGCTGCCCTGCCGTGGACACTCGTCATGGTGGGCGTGGTGACCGTGCTCGCCTTCGCCGTCGGCACCCTCGTGGGGGTGCTGGCGGCGTGGCGGCGCGGCTCGTGGCTGGACGCGCTGCCCACGCTGGGCGGGTCGTTCCTGTCGGCCTTCCCGTACTTCTGGACCGCGCTGCTCCTGCTGTTCTTCGGCGGCTACGTCCTCAAGTGGTTCCCCAGCTCGGGGGCCTACGGCGCGTCGACGGTCCCGTCGTTCAGCGGGGCGTTCATCGGGGATGCCCTCTACCACGCCGTGCTGCCCGCTCTGACGATCCTGCTCACCTCGTTGGGCGGCTGGACCCTCGGTATGCGCAACGCCATGATCAACACCCTCGGTGACGACTACGTGACGTTCGCCGAGGCCAACGGCCTGCGTGGGCGCACTGTCGCGCTGCGCTACGCCGCACGCAACGCGATACTGCCCAACCTCACCGGTTTCGGCCTGGCGCTGGGCGGGGTGGTGGGCGGCTCGCTGCTCGTCGAGCAGGTGTTCCACTACCCCGGGGTGGGCTACCTGCTCTACAACGCGGTGACGAACCAGGACTACCCGCTCATGCAGGCACTGTTCCTCATGATCACCGTGAGCGTCCTGGTCGCCAACCTCCTCGTCGACATCCTGTACGGAATCCTGGACCCGAGGACACGCCGATGACTCTGCCTGCCATGCTGCCGGAACCGTCCGGCCCAGGTGTGTTCGACCCGGAGCGGTCCACGAGCGTGCCCGAGGTGCGTGGGCCGGCCTCGCCGTGGCGGGTGTTCGTCCGGGGGTTCGCCACCATCTGGTCCAACTCCAAGGCGCGAGCGGGCCTGGTGATCCTCACCATCTTCGTCCTGCTGGCCGTGTTCGCGCCGCTGATCGCACCCTACGGCCCGACGGACAACAGTTTTGGGCGCAATCAGCCGCTGAGTGCAGCGCACTGGTTCGGCACCACGGCAGCCGGGGAGGACGTGCTCTCTCAGGTCATCTTCGGGGCGCGGATCTCCGTGCTCGTCGGGGCGCTCGCCGGTGCGCTGTCCACCCTCGTGGCGGTGCTCATCGGGCTGTCCTGGGGCTACACCCGGGGCCCGCTCGCCGAGGTGATCAACTTCGTCGTCAACCTCTTCCTGGTCATCCCCGGTCTGCCGCTGATGATCGTCATCGCCGCCTACCTGCAGGGCGGCGGGCTGGCCATGATCGTCTTCATCGTCGTGCTCACCGGCTGGGCGTGGGGTGCCCGGGTGCTGCGCTCCCAGACCCAGTCGCTGCGGTCCCGCGACTTCGTCACCGCGGCGCAGTTCGCCGGGGAGGGCTCCTGGCGCATCGTGCTGCGGGAGATCCTGCCCAACATGACGTCGATCATCGCCGGCAGCTTCTTCGGCGCAGCCACCGCGGCGATCCTCTCGGAGTCGGGACTGTCCTTCCTCGGCATCGGCGACACCACGACGGTCTCCTGGGGCTCCATGCTCTTCTGGGCACAGAACTCCAACGCGATCCTGCGCGGGCAGTGGGTGCTGCTGCTCGCGCCCGGGCTGTGCATCGCCCTGCTTGCCACGGCCCTGACCCTGGTGAACTTCGGCGTCGACGGACTGTCCAACCCACGGCTGAGGGAGGGGAGCGGACGATGAGCCTGCTCCAGGTCGAGGACCTGTCCATCACCTACACCCCGCGCGGCGCCAACCCCACGACTGCCGTCAAGCACGTCAGCCTCGGCCTCGAGGCCGGCGAGTTCGCGGGGCTCGTGGGGGAGTCCGGGTCGGGGAAGTCGACGTTGGGTTTCGCGGTGACCGCCCTGTCCAAGCCGCCGGCCCACATCACCGGTGGTCGGGTGGTCTTCGACGGGCGGGACGTCGCCGCGATGGACCGCGAGGAGCTGCGCCGTCAGCGGCGTGGCGGCTTTGCCATGGTGCTGCAGTCAGGGATGAACGCGCTCAACCCGGTGCGCACCATCGGCAACCACTTCGTGGACATCTTCGCCGCGCACGGTCACGTGCCCCGGGAGCGTCGCCGCGACCGGGCGCACGAGCTCATCAGCAAGGTCGAGCTGCCGGACTGGGTGCTGGAACGCTATCCGGGCGAGCTGTCGGGCGGGATGCGCCAGCGCGTCTCCATCGCCCTGGCGCTGTCGCTGGAGCCCCGGCTCATGGTGTTCGACGAGCCGACGACGGCGCTGGACGTCCTCGTCCAGCACGCGGTCATGGGCACCATCCGGGAGCTGCAGCACTCGGAGAACTTCACCGCTCTGCTGATCAGCCACGACCTCGGCATCGTGCTGGAGTCCACGGAGCGGGTGATGGTCATGCACGACGGTGCCATCGTCGAGGACGGCACCGCCGAGCAGATCCTGCACCGGCCGCGGCACGAGTACACCCGGATGCTGCTGAGCCACTATGCGGACCCGCGGGCGGAGGTGGTGGAGCTGCCCGGGTTGACGGTCCGGGGCGGCAGGATCGAGACGACCACCACCGGCGGCGAGGTGCGCCGTCGCACCGGTCGGGCGGCCCGTGAGGCGATCGTCGTGGACGACGTCACGAAGACCTTCCCGCCGCCCCGGCGCGGGCAGCAGCCGGTCACCGCCGTCGACCACGTCTCCTTCCGGCTGGACCCCGGCGAGTCCATGGCCCTCGTGGGGGCGTCCGGCTCCGGGAAGAGCACGATCGCCAATCTGGCCACCGGGGTGGAGCGTCCGACGTCGGGCAGAGTGCGGTTCGGCGAGCTGCAGGTGGAGAAGTTGGGCCGCCGGGGACTGCGGGAGCTGCGTCGCGAGGTGCAGATGGTCTTCCAGGATCCGTACTCCGCGCTCAACCCGCTGCACACGGTGGAGTACACGCTCACCAGACCGGTGGTGAACTTCTCCGACCGGCGGGGCCGTGAGGCCCGCGCGCAGGTCCTCGAGCTGCTGGACACCGTTGGTCTGGCCCCGGTGGAGGACTTCGCTGCCCGGTTGCCGCACCAGCTGTCCGGCGGTGAGCGCCAGCGGGTCGTCATCGCCCGGGCGCTGGCGTGCGAGCCGCAGGTGATCATCGCCGACGAGCCGGTCTCCATGCTCGACGTCTCGCTGCGCGCCGGGGTGCTGGCCCTCCTGGAGGACATGCGGGTGCAGTTCGGCGTGTCGATGCTCTACATCACCCACGACCTGCTGTCCGCCCGGCTGGTGACGGACCGGATCATGGTGCTCAACCACGGTGTGGTGGTCGAGGAGGGGGAGACGGCGCACGTCCTGCGCTTCCCCGACAACCCGTACACGGTGGACCTGCTCGACGCCGTCCCCCAGCCCGGGCGCCGATGAGCCCGCCAGGACGGGGTGGCGGGGTCCGACCTACGCAACCGTAGGTCGGACCCTTGTGGTGCGCCCTCGGGCATGACACAGTGGCCGCGACGCTCCATCTTGTCCGTTCGTTCGGCTGAGCGCTCCCGCGGCCCTTGCCGCTCCTCCCTCTCCCGCCAGGCGGTGGCCGTTGAGCCTCACCCCCGATCTGATCCTTCCCGCCGGCGCGCCGGCACCGGTGGCGCGCGGCACCCGCAACCGTGATCGGGCGCTGAGCGACTTCACCGCGCTGACCCGCCTCGTGCAGGATGCCGGTCTCCTGCGCCGGCGCTACGGCTACTACTGGACCAGGCTCACGGGCACACTGGTGCTCGGGCTGGGCCTGGCCGTCACGTTCGTCCTGGTCGGAGACACCTGGTGGCAGATGGTCACTGCTGTCGCGCTGGCGCTGCTCATGACACAGGCGGCGTTCCTCGGGCACGACGCGGCGCACCGGCAGATCTTCGTCTCCGGCAGGTGGAACGAGTGGGTGTCGCTGGTCGTCATCAACCTGTTCGTCGGGATGGGCTACGGCTGGTGGCAGCGGAAGCACACCAAGCACCACGCGAACCCCAACAAGGTCGGCGCCGACCCGGACATCGACATGGCTGCCCTCGCCTTCACCCCGCAGGCCACCGCGGCTCGCAAGACGCCGCTGACCCGATGGCTGGCGACCAAGCAGGGCTACTTCTTCTTCCCGCTGCTCCTGCTCGAGGGTGTCAACCTGCACATGCACGGTCTGCGCCGGGTGTTCTCCCGAGGCGCGGTGAACCACCGCTGGGTGGAGATGTCCTTCATCCTGGTCCGGCTGATCAGCTACGCCGTGCTGGTCCTGGTGGTGTTGTCGCCCGGCAAGGCCCTGGCCTTCATGGGGCTGCAGCTGGCCGTGTTCGGCCTGTACATGGGCTCCTCGTTCGCACCCAACCACAAGGGCATGCCGATCGTGCCCCAGGACGCCCGCATCGACTTCCTGCGTCGGCAGGTGCTGATGAGCCGCAACATCGCCGGTAGCCGCGGGGTGGACATCTTCATGGGCGGCCTGAACTTCCAGGTGGAGCACCACCTCTTCCCGTCCATGCCGCGGCCCAACCTGCGCAGGTCGGCGCCGTTGATCCGGGAGTACTGCGCCAAGCTCGGTGTCCGTTACACGGAGACCTCGCTGTGGTCCTCCTACCGCACGGTGGTCAGGTACCTCAACCGGGTGGGTCTGGGTGAGCGGGACCTGTGGGCCTGCCCGCTCGCGGCGCAGTACCGGGTCTGACCGACGGCCGTCACGAGGACGGTGGCGGGGACGGCGGTGCGGCGGCTTCCGCAGCTGTGGCCGGGGGAGTGTCCTCCGGCTGGTCGACGAGGAACCCGCCGCCGGCCAGCACCTCGTCCTCCTCGCGGCCTGGCGTGCGCAGGTTCCACCGGGTGATCGCAAACCGGAACAGCACGTAGTAGACGACGCCATAGGCCAGCCCGATCGGGATGAGCAGCAACGGCTTCTCCGCGATGCGGAAGTTGAGCAGGTAGTCGATGACGCCAGCGGAGAACCCGAAGCCGCTGCGGATGCCCAGGGCGTTGACCAGCGCCACCGCGGAGCCGGTGAGCACCGCGTGGATGGCGTAGAGCGGGTAGGCGACGTAGACGAAGGAGAACTCGAGCGGCTCGGTGATCCCGGTGACGAACGCCACCAGCGCGGCAGAGCCCATGATCCCGGCCACGACCTTGCGCTGGCTGGGCTTGGCGGTGTGCACCATGGCGAGCGCGGCGCCCGGCAGGGCGAACATCATGATGGGGAAGAACCCGGTCATGAAGGTGCCGGCGGTGGGGTCTCCGTGCAGGAACCGTGCGATGTCGCCGTGCGAGACCACACCGTTGGCATCGGTGAACGCCCCGAACTGGAACCAGGGCAGCGTGTTGAGCAGGTGGTGCAGGCCGATGGGGACAAGCAGCCGGTTGGCGGTCCCGTACACGAAGCCGCCGAGGACCGCCGACCCGGTGACCCAGTCGCCGACGGCGGTCAGGCCGGCGTTGAACCACGGGTAGACGAGTGCACCGAGGACCGCGATCAGCATCGAAGCGGCCGCGGTGATGATCGGCACGAACCGGCGCCCGCCGAAGAACGCCAGGTAGGGCGGTAGCTTGACCCGGTAGAACCGCTGGTACAGCAGTGCCGCCGCGACGCCGATGACGATGCCCCCGAGCACGCCGTAGTTGATGAGCTCCTGTTCCTTCCCGTCCGCGGGCTGACCGAGCACGTACGGCGACAGCGCGTCCGAGACACCGGAGAAGACCAGGTAGCCGATCATCGCGGCGAGCCCGGTGGAACCGTCGGACTTCCGGGCGTATCCGACGGCGATGCCGAGGGCGAAGAGCAGGGGCAGGTGACCGAACAGGGCGTTGCCTGCCGCGGCTAGCACGTCAGCCACCGGGAGCAGCCAGTCCCCCCACGCCCGGGCCAGGCCGTCGGCGCCGAGCATGTCGGGTTGGCCCAGCCGCAGCAAGAGTGCCGCGGCGGGCAGCGAGGCGATCGGCAGCATGAGCGACCGGCCGATCCGCTGCAGCTGGGGGAGGCCCGGGACCCCCCTGCGCTCCCGGGCTGGTGACACGGCGGTGGCGGTCATGCGCAGGTCCTCCTCGACGATGCGGTCCTTCGGGCGGTCGCCGGCGGCCGGGAGGTGGTGTGCTCCGGGCGAGCGGTACAGGCCGTAGGATCCAGTCGTCCGGCCGAGTGCACCGGATGTCTGGACCAGTCCCGCATACTGTGCTGGGATGGGCCCACCCTGTCAAGGGTTACGGCGTGCCAGAGTCAGCGGGTGCGTGATGATCGGTGCCGTGGGACCGCGGGACCGGTGAGGTCCACCGGTACGCGGAGGTGGTGGAGCGAGGGAGGAGTGGCGACGGTGCCTGGTCTGACGCTCAAGCACGTCCGCGTCCGCGACTACCTGCGCTCGCTGGTCAGCCAGGAGCTGCAGGTCGGGGACGTCATCCCGTCCGAGCGGACCCTGTGCGAACGGTTTGGCGTGTCGCGCATGACGGTCCGCCAGGCGGTCGACGTCCTCGTCGTCGAGGGTCTGCTGGTCCGGGAGCAGGGTCGCGGCACCTTCGTGGCGCCCCCCAAGGTGGACATCGAGGTGCGGCTGGCGTCGTTCGGCGAGGAGATGCGCCGGCGCGGCATGGAGCCCTCCTCGACGGTGCTGACGGCGACGGAGGTCGGGGCCACTCCCGACGTCGCGGAAGCGCTGGAGCTGCTTCCGGGTGAGCGGGTGCACTACCTGTACCGGGTGCGGCACGCCGACGGCGAACCCATGGCGCTGGAGCAGACGTGGGTCCCGGCGGGCCGCGTGCCCGGCCTCCTCGCCGACGGCCCTCCCGACAGCGTGTATGGCGAGCTGCGCCGGCGGGGGCTGGCACCGGACTGGGGAGAGGAGACCGTCACCGCCTCCGAGGTCGACCCGCAGGACGCGGAGCTGCTCGGTCTGCGCCCGGGCGCGGCAGTGCTGCAGCTCACCCGCCGCACCTTCGCCGGCGACGTGGCGTGCGCCTACTCGCGATCGTCCTACCGTGCAGACCGCTATCAGCTGTGGGTACCGCTGCGGACCCCGCGGCCTGCAGTCATGCCGCGCCCGTCAGACGCTGCGGACGGGGCCTCGGGGCCGGATGGCACTCAGCATGCAGCTCAGGACCAGGAGAGGATGGCGGCACGGTGACGGGCCAGGCTCGTGCGATCTTGACCGCGCTCGGCGGAGTTGCGAACGTCGTGGAGATCGAGCCGTGCACCACCCGGCTGCGCTCGCAGGTGCGCGATCCGAGCCTGGTCGATGTGGCTGGCCTCCGGGCTGCCGGGGCGCACGGGGTGATGGTGTCCGGGCGAGTCGTCCAGGTGGTCGTCGGACCGACGGTGGACCTCATCGCCAGCGATCTCGAGGAGCTCATGTGATACACCGCGCCCCCGTAGGGGACCGCGCCGTACCGCGTCGAGGAGGAGACATGACCAAGGCTGAGCAGATCCTGGCCGCCCTGGGTGGCGACCCCAACATCGTCGAGATCGAGCCGTGCATCACCCGGCTGCGGGTGGAGGTCGTGGACCCATCGCTGGTGAACGAGAAGGCCCTGCGAGCGGCCGGCGCGTTCGGTGTCGTCCAGTCGGGGCGTGCCATCCAGGTGGTCGTCGGCACTGAGGCGGATACGCTCGCGTCGGACATCGAGGACCTGCGCTGATGACGAGACCGCTGACGGTCCTGTCCCCGACTGCGGGGACCGCACTGGCCATGGCCGACGTCCCTGACCCCGTGTTCGCCGGGGCCATCGTGGGCCCGGGGCTCGCCGTGGATCCTGCCCGCATGCCGGGCGACGTGGTGGCGCCGGTGGCCGGCACCGTCGCGACCGTCCACCCGCACGCCTTCGTCGTCCAGGTGGCCGACGGTCGGGCAGTCCTCGTCCACCTGGGGATCGACACCGTCCAGCTGGGCGGGGCCGGCTTCACCGTGCACGTGACGGAGGGTGGGCACGTCGAGGCCGGCGACGTCGTCGTGAGCTGGGACCCGGCAGCGGTGGACGCCGGCGGACGCTCGCCGGTGTGCCCCGTCGTGGCGCTGCAGGCCGACGGGGCCGCGCTGCGGCACCTGGTCGCCGCGGGCGACGAGGTGCGCACCGGCCAGCCACTGTTCGAGTGGAGCTGACGCGGGCCCGCGCCGCGACGGGCGCGCAGCCCGCGGCCGCCGTCAGACCAGGTCCGGGGCGGCGTCGGACTGTCGTGTCGGGTGCGGCGCGGGGGGCACCGGGCCGTCGAGGAGCGGATCGCGGGTGCGCCGCATCCAGGTCAGGAGCTCCTCGTCGTACCGGCGGACGATCGGCTCGAGCTCGGGCCGATCCGCCAGGTCGACGAGCTCGTCCGGGTCGGCGACGAGGTCGTAGAGCTCGCGGGCAGGGCGCGGCGCCAGGTGGGCGTCGCCCATGCCGGCCCGGGTCCGGCTGTCCTCGAGGTCCTTGGCCAGGTGCAGCAGCGGCCCCGGTGCGAAGTTGCGGATGTACTTCCAGTGTGCCGTGCGCACGGCCCGGATCGGGTCGTAGCCGTCGTGGTAGGTCTTCTCGAAGTACAGCGTGCGGTTGTCCTCGTCCGCAGGGTCCGGCTGGCGGAGGTACGGCAGCAGGCTGGTTCCCTCCAGATCGGCTCCTGGGGCTCCACCCGCCAGCTCCACCAGGGTCGGGGCGATGTCCAGGTGGCTCACCTGGGCCTGGACTCGGCGCGGCGGCGTGCCCCAGGAGGTGGGCGGGCGCACGATCATGGCCACTCCCAGGCCCGTGTCGTAGAGGGTCCCTTTGGCCCGGGGGAGTGCCGCGCCGTGGTCGGTCGTGAAGATGACCAGTGTCCGGGCCGGGTCCGCCCAGCGGTCCACCGCCTCGAGCACCCGGCCGACCGCCGCATCGAGCTGGGCGATCGACCCGTACATGCCTGACAGGTCGGCCCGGGTGTCGGCGTTGTCCGGCAGGTAGGCCGGCACTGCGACGGTGGCGGGGTCTGCCGGCTCGTAGTCGCTCGCCGGCCACGGCCGGTGGATCTCCCACATGCCGGCGGTGAGGAAGAACGGTGCCGTCGCGTCACGCTCGGCGAGCCACCGGACGGCGGCGTCCGCCACGGACTCCGCCCGGGGCAGGAACCCCAGGCCGCCCACCTCTGAGAATCCCAGCACCGTGGAGTCGGGGTGCTCGTGCTGCAGCCCCACGAGCGCCGTGTCGTACCCCAGCGGTGCCAGCATCTCCGGCAGGGTGACCACGCTGCGCCGGTACCGCCAGCCGTCGTGTGCCAGCCCGAACAGTCCGTTGACGTGCGGAGAGACTCCCGTGAACAGGGAGGACCGGGCGGGCGTGCACAGCGGCGCGGTGGAGAAGGCCCGCTCGAAGACCACCGACCGCTCGGCGAACGCCGCCAGCTGCGGGGTGGGCAGCGTCTGCGGTCCGTAGCAGGACAGCCACCGGCCCAGGTCGTGCCCGTGGATCAGGACAATGTTCGGTTGCGACACGTGCAGATTCCTCCCTGCTGACGGATGGGTGGCGGTGTGCGGTGCGGTGTGCCGACCGGGAGTGTCATCCCTTGACCGCGCCACCCGTCAGGCCCGCGACGATCTGGCGGTTCGCGACGATGGCCAGGATGATGATCGGGATCGCCGTGACGGTGCCGACGGCCGCCATGGCGGCGAACTTGATCTCCTGGGGCTGGATGAGCGTGGCGATGCCGACGGTGATGGGGGACTCGGTGCCGCCGGTGGTGAAGACCAGGCCGAAGAGGAACTCGTTCCAGACCTGGATCGCCGTGAAGATGGCCACGGCGGCGATCCCCGGGGCGGCCAGGGGAAGCATGACCAGACGGAACGCGCCGACCTCGCTGGCACCGTCGATGGCTGCCGACTCGCGCAGCTGGCTGGGAACGGTGTCGAAGTAGAACTTCGTCATGATGGTGGCGAAGGGCAGGTTGAACACCGTGTTGAGCAGCACCAGGCCCAGCAGGCTGCGCATCAGCCCATAGCTGGTCAGCGTCGCGAAGAGGCCCGGGACCAGCGTCATCGGCGGGATGACCTGCAGCAGCGCGGCGCCGCCCAGGACGACGGCGACCGTCCGGGGGGACCAGGACAGCTGACTGAGGCTGTACCCGGCGAAGACGGCGATGACCAAGCACAGCGCGGTCGCCGAGACCACCAGGATCACGCTGTTGAGCACCTGCCGGCCGTACACGCTGTCCGGCCCGAACGTGGTCACGAAGTTCTGCAGCGTGAGCTCGAAGGTCCAGCCGGGGGAGATGATGGCGCGCGGTCTCTGGAAGGCGATGAGCACCATCCATAGGACAGGGACGATCGTGAGCACCGCCGCGCCGACGAGCACGACCCGGACGAGCCAGGCTCCTGGCGTCCGGAGGGGTTGGTTGCGCTCAGCCACGGGTGAGCCTCCTCAGTGCGCGCTGGAAACCGAACCCGAGCACGAGGACGAGCACGACGAGCACGACGACCGTCACGCTCAGCGCGGCGCCGTAGCCGTACTCGAACGACTCGAAGAAGACCGAGCGCAGGTAGATGCTGATGACCGTGGTCGCTGTCCCGGGGCCGCCGAAGGTCAGCAGGTACATCTCGTCGAAGGCCTTGACGCCCATGACCACACGGATCGCAGCTGCTCCGAGGATCGCGGGCATGAGCAGCGGCAGGACGATCAGCCGGGTCCGTTGCCAGTAGCCGGCGCCGTCGACCGCTGCGGCTTCCAGGACGGATGAGTCCAGGCCGCGCAGGGCGGTGTAGACGAACAGGAAGACGATCGGCGTCCAGTGCCAGACGTCCACGAGGATGATGGCGACCATCGCCCCGGTCTGGTCACCGAGCCAGGTCTGGCCCGGCGCCCCGAGGCTCTCCAGTCCCTTGTTCAGCAGGCCGATCTGGGGGCTGAGGATGAGCAGCCACATGACGCTGATGACGACCGGGGCGATGATGGCCGGCCACAGCAGGATGTTCTGCAACAGCTGTTGCCCGCGCACCAGCCGATCCGTGGCCAGGGCGAGCACGATGCCGAACGCCACGGTGAGGACGACGGTGGCGGTGATGAACACCGCGGAGTTGAGGATCGACGTACGGAACGTGGCGTCGTCGAGCATGCGGGTGAAGTTGTCCAGGCCCGCGAACGTCCACAGCATGGCGCCGGCGCGCATCTTGACGTGCCCCAATGCCAGCCAGATCAGTTGGCCCACCGGGTAAGCGATGAGCGCGAGGAAGAAGACCGCCAGTGGGGCGACCGCGAGGTACTTGAACCAGGCGACCGGCTTGCGCCGACGGCTCGGGGCCGGTCGAGCAAGAGCCGTGCCGGCCCCGAGCGTCGTGGTCATGACAGGAAGCCCGCGTCCTTGACGACCTTCGTCATGCCCTCGTCCATCTGCTTCAGCGCGTCATCGGTGCTGACCGTGCCCGCGACGTACTGCCCGAGGATCGGATCGAGGACGTCGAGCAGCGCCGGGGTGAACGGGTACCGCATCCCGCCGCGGATCTTGTCGGCCGACTTGACGATCGTCTGGATCTCGGGGCGATCGCTGGTGATGTCCGACCGGGTCGTGACCCCGCCATACCCGACCCACTTCTGCTGGGCGTCCTTGCTGGTCAGCCACGTCATGAAGGCGTAGGCCGCCTGGGCGCGGTCGGCAGGGAGCCCGGTCGGGATGGCCAGGGTCCAGGTGCCGCTCACCGGGGTCTGACCGGGGAGCACCGCATAGCCGATCTTGCCGGCCACGAGGGATGCGGCAGGGTCCTCCAGCGGGGCGGCGACGGCTGCCACGAGGGTCGCCTGGAGCGTCTTGCCCGCCTGCATGAGCGAGGTGGCCTCGGCCTGCGCCACGGTCTGGGGCGCCGCGGGCCCGATGTCGGCGAGCGCCTTGAACTCCTCGATGGCCTGCTTGCCCTCCGGGGTGTTGATCGCGGGGGTCCAGTCGCCGCCGAGCTCGTCCGTGAACCACTTGCCGCCATAGGTGAACAGGAGGGCGCTGAAGTCGTAGGTCGGCGTCTTGCCCCGCAGGACATAGCCATTGTCGACGGCGCCGGCATCCTTGGCTGCCTTGCCGTTGGAGACGACCTGGTCCCAGGTGGTCGGGACCTTGAGCCCCAGCTGGTCGTACAGGTCTGTGCGGTACATGAACTCCTGGATGTTGCCGTTGATGGGCAACGAGTACGGCACGCCCTTCGGCGACGTCGTGCGCGCGTCGGCGTCCCACTGCCCGACGCCGTCGAAGCTGATCAACCCCTGGTCCCAGGAGAACGACGGGTCGACGTCGGTGAGCGGCTGCACCCACTGGTTGTCGTAGAACTGCCCGACCCATTGCTCGTTGAGCTGGAACACGTCGAACGCGTTCGAGCCGGATTGTGCGGCGTTCGCCTCCTGGGTGAGCAGGCCGTCGAACGGGAACGACTTGACGACGACGTCGACGCCCGTCTCGGCCTTGTAGTCGGCGATGATCTTCTGGTAGCTGGGCAGCCACGGGGTCTCCGCGACGGGGATGGTCAGCTGCTTGACGGTGCTGGCGGTCTTGCTGCCGGTGCCCGTCGGCTCGGCGGGCGTGCTGCTGGCGCAGGCGGTCAGCGCGACGCTGACCCCGGCGGCCACGGCGAGGAACGCCGTGCGGCGGTGTCGGTGTGTCACAACGATTCTCCTTTGGATCGATCTACGGCACGATATGAACTTCTGCGACAGCCTCGACGCCACCGGGCGCCGAAACATCACGCCTCCGGGAGCGCCTCCAGCTCGTCGGCGATCTCGTGCAGCGTCTGCCAGGGCAGCACGCCGATCATGAGGGCCGCAGCCCGGTACAGCGACATGTCGGAGCAGATCTCGGCGAACGGGCCGACGGTGAGCGGCCGGCAGTGCCGGGCCAGCACCGCCGCGGCCGCGGGGTCGGCGAGCAGCCGGGCCACCGGGGTGGCCACGCCCAGTCGCGAGGACGGGAAGTCGGACAGCGGCGGCGCCGGCCGGCGGGACGCGCGGGCGGCCGGTTGCTGCCGGGCGCAGAGCAGGTGAGCGTGGGTGACCGGGCTGTCCGTCGGCAGCCCGAGCCGCTCGAACTGGCTGGGTGGGGCGTCGTTGGCCACCATGGCGTCCACGAGGGCTTGGGCCATCCGCAGCTCCAGGTCGTCGTCGACCAGCGGATGCTCCTGACCCGGATCGGTCCGCAGGTCGAACAACAGGGTCCCGAACGCGGCCGGGTTGGTGGAGGCGGACCCGGGCGTGCGCAGCACGGGCATGCCCTTGGTGAACGTGAAGCCTGGCACGAGTTCGGCCTCGCGCAGCTCGCCGGGGGAGAACCGGCCGCGCATGTGGGTCGGCATGAGGGTGTGCTCGTACAGCGGAGCGTTCGCCGCGTCGTGGCTGGCCCGCATGTAGACGTAGCGCCCGTCCGTGACGGTGACGTGCCCACCGAAGCCGCCGAACAGGCCGTACTCGCGCACCGGTGCGTCCGAGCGGACGGTCTCGGCCAGCGGCACGCCCTGCATGTCCGCCGTACGCGGCACGTCGAAGAAGTCCAGCAGGGTGGGGCCGAAGTCGATGGTCTGGGCCAGTGCACGCCGCCGCTCGCCGGCCACCCCGCTCCGCGGGTCCCAGACGAACAGCGGCGTGTGGATCGTCTCCTCGAACCACGGGGGTACGGACTTGCCCCACCAACCGTGCTCCCCGAGCAGGAACCCGTGGTCCGTGCAGACCATGAGCAGGGTGTCCGACCACAGCTCGTACTCGTCCATCGCGTCGAGGACCCGCCCCAGCGAGGCGTCACACATGCTCACCAGCGCCTCGTAGTGCCGCCGCACGTGCTGCACGGTCGCGTGGTCCTCGAGGACCTGCATGTACTCGGGCCAGTCGTAGTCCGGCCCCGCGTACCCGTCGTCCGGGTAGAGATCGAGGAAGGTCGGGTCGCTGGAGAACGGCTCGTGCGGGTCGAACGTCTCGATCTGGACCATCCAGCGCTGCTCGTGGCGGTTCTCGCGGATGAACTCCAGCCCCGCGTCGAACGTCCGGGTCTGCGGGTGGTCGGCGAGCCCGTGCAGATGCTCGCGGTTGATCCGGTCCTGACGCCACGTGCCGCTGCGGTGCACGCGGAGATCGTCCTCGACGGGTTCGGGATCGCGGACGCGACCCTTCCACGGGTCGCCCTGCTGACCGCGGACCAGGCTGTACGTGCCGTAACGGGTGTGATATGTCGCCCCGCCGTCCTCCCAGTAGTGCATGTGGTCAGTCGCCAGATGGGTCGTCACACCGTGCCGGCCGAGGATCTCGGGCACGGAGTCGTCGAACGGCTCCAGCGGTCCCCAACCGCGGTGCAGGAAGTTGTACCGGCCGGTGTGCAGCTCACGGCGAGCTGGCATGCACGGCATGCTGCCCGCATAGCAGGTGTCGAAGGTGACCGCTCGGCGGGCCAGCCGCTCGAAGTTGGGTGCGTGCACCGCCGGGATGGCAGCGGTTCCGGCCGGGCCCGGCACCTGGCCCGCGTAGGGCGGCAGGTAGTGCCGGTTCAGGCTGTCGAACCAGACGACGACGGCGCGCACGGCGGGGACCCTCCGGTAGCAGCTGCGGTGACCTGTTGTGGGGCGCGACGAGCGCCCTCGGGGCGAGGCATCCCGGGTGATGCCGTGACGCATCTCCGATGATGGATCGATCTAAAAGGTAGCCAGCGCGCCCCTGCTGGTCAAGCCTCCGGGCCGCACGACTCGCGTACCTGCAGCTGCGGCTCGCAGATGATCGCTTCGGGCGGGTCGCCGGCCGCGCCGGCCATGCGCTTCATGAGCAGTCGTGCGCCGGCCTGCCCCACGTCGCGGGCGAACGAGGAGATCGAGGTCAGCGACGGCGACCAGCTGCGGGCGTGCTCCACGTCGTCGAACCCGATGACCCGGACCTGCTCGCCGATGGTGACGCCCTCGTCCCGCAGGGCTCGCATCAGCCCGAACGCGATGGCGTCCGAGTGGCAGATGATCCCGTCAGGCAGCGGCTCGTGACGGGCGAGCAGCCGGCGCGCGGTGTCGTAGCCGTCGGTGCTCGACACCTGGGTGGGCACGGACCACGCGTGGTCGATCCGGGCACCCGCCGCCTCGACGATGCGGACGATCGCGTGCCAGCGGTCCGCGCGGCCGTAGACGTCCGCGGGCCCGCCGAGGAAGGCGATCCGCCGGCAGCCGTGGTCCAGCAGGTGCTGGGCGGCCAGCTCGCCACCACGCCGGTCGTTCGCGCCCACGTAGTCGGCGGCCAGGCCCGCGATCCGGCGGGTCAGGAAGACGTGCGGCACTCGCAGGTTCACCAGGGGAACCGTCATGTCCCGCCGCGAACCGATCGCCGGGACGATGAGCAGGCCGTCGACGCGGTACTCCAGAAAGGTGCGCACGAGGTCCGCCTGACGGTCAGGGTCGTCCAGCGTGTTCCCGAGCAGCACCGTCCAGCCGGAAGGGCCGAGCTCGGCGTCCACGGCCTCGAAGAGCGCGGAGAAGTGCGGGTTGCGCAGGCCGGCCATGAGGAACCCGACCGTCCCGCTGCGTTGCATGCGCAGGCCCGCCGCCCGGCGGTTGTAGACGTAGCCGAGGTCCTCGGCGGCGGCCAGCACGCGGTCGCGGGTCGCGGCGGCGACCAGCGGGCTGCCCTGGAAGACCAGGGAGGCCGTCGAGCGGGAGTACCCGGCCGCGCGCGCGACGTCGGCGAGGGTGATGCGGTGGCGGTCGATCGCGATGGTGGCACGGGCGCCGGCCGGTCCGCCCGTCGCGGTGGTGACGTACGCGCCGGGTGCGCGCTCGCCCGCGGCATCCGGGCCTGCCGGGCTGTTCCCCATGGCGGGCATGGTAGCGGCGGCCGAGGAGTGCCCCAGGCCGCGCGTGGCGGTCCGCGTGGCAGGATGCGCCCCGTGGACTCTGGGTGCTGCGCGGTGTCCCGCGGTCGCGACGATCGCCTGGCTCGTCACGCTGATGGCGACGGTGGCGGCCCGGCCGGTGCACGGCACAGCGGGCCGCCGGGCCGCGCGTCGGCGCTCGCGCGTGCCGGCGGCAGCGCCGGGCCCCGCCATGCAGCGGTCGTCCGGCTGCCCGGTGGCACGTTCCTGATGGGTGGCGCGGACGCGGACGCCAACCCCTTGGACGGCGAGGGCCCGGTCCGGCCGGTCACCCTCAGCCCGTTCGGCATCGGGGCCTGTACGGTGACGAACGCGGAGTTCGCCAGGTTCGTCGCGGACACCGGCTACGTCACGCAGGCGGAGGAGTTCGGCTGGTCCTTCGTGTTCGCCGCGTTCCTGCCGGCCGAGCTGCGCAGGGGTGCCGCGCGGGCCGCGGAGGCACCCTGGTGGTGCCGGGTGCCGGGCTCGTCCTGGCTGCAGCCCGAGGGGCCGGGGTCCGGCGTCGGCGAGCGCACCGACCACCCCGTCGTGCACGTGTCCTGGCGGGACGCCGAGGCCTACGCCCGGTGGGCGGGCGGACGACTGCCCACCGAGGCCGAGTGGGAGTACGCAGCACGAGGGGGTCTGGTCCAGGCGCGCTACGCCTGGGGCGACGAGCTGCTGCCCGGCGGGGAGCACCGGTGCAACATCTGGCAGGGCACCTTCCCCACCCACAACACGGCGGAGGACGGCTACGCCGGCACCGCGCCGGTCGCCGCGTTCCCGCCCAACGGCTTCGGGCTCTACGGCGTCGCGGGCAACGTATGGGAGATGTGCGCGGACCGTTGGACGACGGAGCACGTCGCCGAGCCGTCGCAGGACCCGACCGGTCCTCGGACCGGCGGCCACCGGGTCATGCGAGGCGGCTCCTACCTGTGCCACGACTCGTACTGCAACCGGTACCGGGTCGCTGCACGGACGAGCAACACACCGGACAGCTCCGCCGGCAACCTGGGGTTCCGGCTCGGCTACGACATGTGACGGATCGGCGAACGGCGCCGGCCCGCGCAGTTCGTGACCGAGCTCCAGGACCGGTGCGCGGCGACGGTCGCGGAGGCCGGCGACCCGGGCAACGACGTGCCCGGCGCCCACATCGCCGGGTTCCTCGAGGTCGCCGACACGATGCTGGCGCAGGGTGTCGCCGGACGGGTCAGGGCCCTCCGGTCCACCACGTCGCCGCCGCCAGGGCCACGCTCAGCACGGCGACGGCGACGACTGCCACCACGGTGCGGACGAGCTCTGGCCACGCCAGGGAGGCGGTCGGATCCTCGGCCGACCGTCGCGGTCTGCGCACCGCGGTACCGAGGACGAGGGCCGCAAGCACCGCGGCGGGGAGGGCGAACCACGGTGCGCCGAGCCGCAATGCGGTGATGCCGGCCAGCAGGCACACCGCGGTCGCCGACAACCCGGTCCGCTGCCAGGCGAGGGCTGTGCGCTCCTGCTGCAGCCCGGGGTCACGGGGTGCGGGTGGCGGGTCGGAGCCCTGCCGGGTCATCAGCGAGTAAATATCTCGTGGAATGCGTAGCCACCCAGGACCAGTGCCAGCACCACGACTCCCAGGACCAGCCAGGGCAGCGCCACCGGTGGCGGCAGTGGCCGGTCGAGCCGCAGTGCACGCTCGGTGCGACGCCAGGAGAACAGCGCGGACAGTGCCAGCCCACCGCCGGCCAGACAGGCGAGGATCGCGACGAGGTCGGCGAGCGTCGGCAGGTCCGTGTAGGTGGACAGCGTGATGAGCGCCACGCCACCGGCCACCAGGGCCAGCCCGGTGCGCACCCAGGCCAGCGCGGTGCGTTCGTTGGCCAGGGAGAACCGGGCGTCCGGCTCCGTGCCCACGCCGTAGACCTTGCGCGGCCGCCGGCGGTCCGGGCCGTCGGAGTTGCCCTGGGCCTCGGGGCTCTCGTGCACCACGGTGCGGAGCATATGTCAGGCCTGGCGGCGCCCGTGACCGGTCCACGCGGGCCGCCGGCGGGGGAGTGCCGGGTCGGCGGTCACCGGGCTGGGCCGGGTCTTCCGGACGGGCTCGCCGTCCGCAACCGGCGGGCCCACCCGTCCTGGGGCGAACCCGGCCTGGTCGCCGTCCGGCGCCACCCCGGGTGACCCCGGTGCGGCATGGGCCGGGACGGTGGCCGTCATGAGCGTGCCGTCCGGGCGCCGGGTACCCTCGACGTCGCGCACGGTCGGCGCGCCGATCAGCCGCGGTGGCGCAGCAAGCTGGATGACCGCCGGTGCGTCGGGGCGCACGGTGACCTCCTCGCCGCGCACGGTGACGGTGACCGAGGCGCCCTCCTCCACCGCCAGGTGCAGCTGCGTCTGACCGACGTCCACCCGCAGCCGGGTCCCGTGCAGGGTGACCCGGAAGGTCAGCTTCTCCCAGATCTCCGGCAGCCGCGGGTCGAAGGAGGTCAGGCCGTCGTTGTCCCGCATCCCGCCGAAACCGTAGACGAGCGTGCTCCACACCCCACCGGCCGACGCCACGTGCACCCCGTCCGCGGTGTTGGCGTGCCGGTCCGCGAGATCGACGAACGCCGCCTCGTGGAAGTACCGCAGGGCGAGCTCCTGATAGCCGACCTCGGAGGCGATGATCGACTGGACGACGGCGGACAGGGAGGAGTCCCCGGTGGTCAGCGGGTCGTAGTAGTCGAAGTCCGCGAGCTTCTCCCGCTCGGTGAACTGGTCGCCCTGGAGGAACAGTGCGAGCACGACGTCCGCCTGCTTGAGGACCTGGAAGCGGTAGATGACCAGCGGGTGGTAGTGCAGCAGGAGCGGACGCTTCTCCTGCGGGGTTCGGGACAGGTCCCACAGCTCCTTCTCCAGGAACTGCGCGTCCTGCGGGTGGATGCCCAGCTGGGCGTCGAACGGGATGTGCATGTGGTCCGCCGCCCGGGACCAGTCGACGAGCTCGGAGGGGAGCAGGTGCAGGCGTTCCATCATGGCGGCGTGCTCGCGCGGGTGGCTGTGACGTAGCCGGTCGACGGCCTCGAGGGCGCTGCGCAGGTTGGCCCTGGCCATGACGTTCGTGTAGAGGTTGTCGTTGACCACCGTGGTGTACTCGTCGGGCCCGGTGACCCCGTAGATGTGGAAGCGACCGTCGCCGTTCCCGCGCCAGAAGCCCAGGTCGGCCCACATCCGGGCGGTCTCCACGAGGATGTCGATGGCCTCCCGGGCGAGGAAGGCGTCGTCCGCGGTGGCGTGGACGTACTGGCGCACCGCGTAGGCGATGTCCGCGTCGATGTGGTACTGCGCGGTCCCTGCGGCGTAGCTCGCCGACGCCTCCTCGCCGTCGATGGTCCGCCACGGGAACAGCGCGCCCACCTGGTTGAGCTCGCGGGCTCGGCGACGGGCGGCGTCGAGCATCGTGTACCGGAACCGCAGGGCGTTGCGGGCGGCCTGCGGCGACGTGTACGTCAGGAACGGCAGCACGTACATCTCCGCGTCCCAGAAGTAGTGCCCGCTGTAGCCCGAGCCGGTCAGCCCCTTTGCCGGGATGCCCGTGCCCTCGGCCCGGGCACTCGCCTGGGCCACCTGGAACAGGTTCCAGCGCACCGCCTGCTGGAGCGCCGGCTGCCCCTGCACCTGCACGTCGCTGCGCTCCCAGAAGGCCTGCAGCCAGGTCCGCTGGGCGGCGAACTGCTCCTCGACCCCCCTCCGGCGGACGCGGTCGAGCGTGCGGCGGGCCCGCTCGGCGAGCTCGCGACCGGGCACCCCGCGCGACGTGTGGTAGGCGACGGTCTTGGTCAGCACGAGCGGCACCCCGCGCCGGGCGTCGACGAGGTAGGTGTGCCGGGCGACGTCCGGCTCGACGTGCGAGGACTCCTCGTAGGGGTTGTCCGTCTCCATCACATGGTCGGCGGCCACCGCGATGGTCATGCGCGACGAGGCAGCCCGGTAGGCGAGCACGTAGCGGCCGTCCTCGGCGGTCTGCAGGACGGGCTCGAGGACCCGGCCGGTGAGCCGGTCGGCCCTGCGCGGGTCGAACCCCTCGCCCAGCGCGGCGTCGGACACGTCGTACTCGTCCGTGCCGTCCTGACGGTTGAGGATCTGGCTGGACAGCGCCAGCGGGGCGTCCGCGTCGAGCACCGTCACCTCGTAGGTCAGCACGGCGAGGTGACGCTCGGTGAACGACGCCATCCGGCGCGACCGGATGCGTACGTGCTTGCCGGACGGGGTCTCCCACACGAGCGACCGGTACAGCACGCCGTCGGCGAAGCTCAGGCAGCGCTCGTACTCCTCCAGGTCCGCGACCGTGAGCAGGAGGGGTTCGTCGTCGACGTACAGCCGCACGGTCTTGGCGTCCGGCGCGTTGATGATGGTCTGACCGACCCGGGCGAACCCGTAGGCCTCCTCCGGGTGGTGGATCGGCCATGTCTCGTGAAACCCGTTGACGTAGGTGCCGTGGGTGTGGCTGTCCCGGCCCTCCTCGGGGTTGCCGCGCATGCCGAGGTACCCGTTGCCGACGGCGAACAGCGTCTCGGTGCGCCCGAGGTCGTGCGGGTCGTAGCGGACCTCGCGCAGGCGCCACTCGTCGAGCGGGAACCGGGTGCGGTCCAGTGGGTCGAGGTTGAGGAACGAGCTCGGCCTCATGGGTGGCCGCCGGTCGGCTCGCCGGTGCTGCGGCCGGCGTCGGTCTGCGGTGCCGGCACGAGGAGGTCGGCGAGGTCGGTGACAACCAGGTCGGCCCCCTGCGCCAGCAGCGCGCGGGCGCCGGCACCGCGGTCGACCCCGACGACCAGGCCGAACCCGCCGGCACGACCGGCGGCCACCCCCGACTCCGCATCCTCCACGACGGCGGCGCGCTCGGGTGGGACGCCCAGCCGGTCCGCGGCGAAGCGGTAGGTGGCAGGGTCCGGCTTGCCGGGCAGCCCGCGCTGCGTGGCGACGGCGCCGTCGACAACCGCGGCGAACCGGTCCGCCAGGCCGGCGGCCTGCAGCACGGCGGGCGCGTTGCGGGAGCTCGACACCACGGCCAGCCGGCGGCCGGCGGCCGCCAGGGCATCGAGGAGCCGGACCGAACCGGGATAGGCCGTCATGCCGTCGTCCGCGAGCACCTGGGTGAACAGCTCGTTCTTGCGGTTGCCGAGGCCGCAGACGGTCTGCGTGTCCGGACCATCGGTCGGGTCGCCGTCCGGCAGGCGGATGCCGCGCGCGTCGAGCAGGGCGCGGACGCCGGCGTAGCGGGGACGGCCGTCGATGAACGCGAAGTAGTCGGCATCGGTGTACGGGTCGGCGCCGTGCGCGGCGAGGAACGGCTCGAACAGCCGGGCCCAGGCCTGCCGGTGCACCTCGACCGTGGGGGTCAGCACGCCGTCGAGGTCGAACAGGACGGCGTCGATCCCGGTCAGCTCGGGGGCGAGCACGTCGCGGGTCGCGGAGCGGTCGGGTGCCGGCACGGTGGCTGGCCCTCCTGACGGAGCTGGTCGGGGCGATCGGTGGGGTGGTGGTCAGTGCCGCGGAGGCACCGGCTAGGGTGTCCTGCGCGAGCCCTGGTCGATGACGGGTCGGTGCGCGCTACGAGCGTAGTTCTCGGCGCTGTGCAGGTGTGGGAGGGTCGATGGAGCAGCAAGTCGGACAGGGTACGACCGTCGTGTGTGTGAACCTGGCACCGGACGGGCAGGTCGGCGGCGGCTGGGGGAAGGCCCACCGCGTGGCGGTCGCCGAGGTGGGCGAGGGTCGGGTGCTCGGCTGGACCGAGCACGAGGTGGCGTGGGACGTCTCGCACGACGAGGGCACCGAGGGCAGCCACCACGCCCGGATCGTGCGGTTCCTGCGCGAGCAGCAGGCCGGTGTGGTCGTCACCGGGCACATGGGCCCGCCGATGGCCCACACGCTCGAGCTGATGGGTGTCCGGGTGGTGCTCGGGGCCCAGGGCGACCCGCGCGCCGCGGTGCTGGCGGCGGTCGCGCAGGCCTAGCCGGCGGTGAGGAACCGCTCCAGCTGCTCGACGACGAACGCGTGGTCGTCGGCCTGGGCGAGCCCTGACACGCCGACGGTGCCCACCAGCCCGACGCTGCGGACCAGGAGCGGGAACACCCCGCCGTGCGCGGCGTAGACGGCCGGGTCGAGCCGGGACGCCGCCTCGAACGTCGTACCCCTCGCGCGGAACTGCGTGCCCACGTAGAACGAGCTGTGGCCGTAGCGGTCCACGACACGTGACTTCCGCTCGATCCAGTCGTCGTTGTCGGCGCAGCTGCCGGGCAACGCCGCGTGGAACATCCGCTGGCTGCCCCGCCGGATGGACACGACGATCGGCAGCTGGCGGTCCCGGGCGGCGGTGACCAGCTGGACGCCGAGCTCCCAGGTGGTCTCCGGGTCCACATGGTCGAGCTGCAGGCGGTCCTCCTGGGCGGCGAGCTCGGCGAGCAGCTCGGCCGCGGCGGCCTCGCCGGCGGTCGCGGTGGGCCGGGGCGAGGCGTTCACAGGGCGACCACCGATCCGTCGACGGCCGACCGTCGGGCGGCCGCCAGGACGACGAGGGCGTCCACCGCCGAGGCGGGGTCCACCGGCATCGGGCCGCCGGTGCGCAGCGCCTGTTCGACCTGCCGGTAGAACGTGTCGTACGAACCGCGCAGGGTGGGCACCGGCCGCGTGTCGCCCGGGATCCCGAGCCGGCCCCAGGCGTGCTCGGGCGCCATCCCCCAGCCCGGGTCGGTGGGGTGCCCGCCGGCGGTCAGTGCCGCCTCCTGCCCGTCCAGGCCGTGCACGGTGTACGCCGCACGGTCACCCAGCACCCGGAACCGGGGACCGAGGTCGTCGGCCACGGCGCTCGCCCACAGGTGGGAGCGCGCCCCGCCGGTGTGGTGCAGCGCGACGAAGGTGTCGTCGTCCACCTCCGCCCCCGGCCGGCGGCGGTCGAGCTCGGCGTAGACGGTGTCCACCGGACCCAGCAGCACCAGCGCCTGGTCGACCAGGTGCGCGCCCAGGTCGACGAGCAGGCCGCCGGCCAGCTGCCGGTCGCCGCTCTCCCGCCAGCCGGTGCCCCGCGCGGGGCGCCAGCGCTCGAAGCGGGACTCGAACCGCCGGACCGTGCCCAGCGAGCCGTCCTCGACGAGCCGGCGCACCGTGCGGAAGTCGCCGTCCCACCGGCGGTTCTGGAACACCGTGACCGGCACCCCGGCGGCCGTCGCCTGCGCGAGCACCGTCCGTGCCTCCTCGGCAGTCCGGGCGAACGGCTTGTCCACGACGACCGGCACCCCGGCGCGCACCGCTGCGGTGGCCAGCTCGGCGTGGGTGTCGTTGCGGCTGGCCACGACCAGGAGGTCCAGGCCGCGCGCCAGGGCGGCGGGGACGTCGTCCACCAGGGCGGCGTCCGGGTAGGCGGCTGTGGCCTGGGCGCGTCGGCCGGGGTCGCGGGTGACGATCGCGTCGAGCCGCAGGCCCGGCGTCGTGGCCACCAAGGGGGCGTGGAAGACGCGGCCGGCCAGGCCGAACCCGGCCAGGCCCACGCGCAGGGGATCGGGCATGACGGAATCAGACCACATCGCGCGGCGCGCGGAGGCCCGTCGTCAGGAGCCCGAGGGGGCCGGCCCGCCGGATCGGCCGCGCAGCAGTCGCTCGACGACGGCGGCCGCCCGGTCCGCGGCGTCGTCCACGTGGCTGAGGAAGTCGGCGCCCGCGGCCGGACCGCACAGGTCGGAGATCCCCCGCACGGACACGAACGGCACGCCGGCCGTGAAGCTGGTCTGGGCGAGCGCCGTGCTCTCCATGTCGGTGGACAGCGCGTCGGGGAACGACGCGCGCAGCGGCGCGACCATGCCGGCATCGACGAACGTGTCGCCGGACAGCACCAGGCCCGTCAGCACCCGCACCGGGGGATCGGGCCGTGCGGCACGGCCGGTTGGCGTCCCCCGGTCGGCCGGGCTCGTCGTCGCGGCGACGAGCCCGGCGTCCCCCGGGTACTCCGCGGGCATCCCGGGGACCTGTCCGAGGGCGTAGCCGAACGCGCGCGCATCCGCCCCCGGGTAGACGTGACGGGTGCCCACGACGACGTCGCCGACCCGCACCTGCGCACCCAGGCCGCCGGCCGTCCCGGCGCTCACGACGGCCCCGGGGCGCACCCGCTGCAGCGCCGCCGCCAGCCCGCCGGCCGCGTTGACCAGGCCGATGCCGGTCTGCAGCAGCAGGATCGCGCGCCCAGCGACCTCCAGGTCGTGCCCGGCGACGCCGGCGTGGCGGGTCGGCCGCGCACTGTCGGCGAGGGCGAGGAACGGTGCGGCCTCGTCGGGCATGGCCACGACGACGACCGCGGCGACGCGGGTCGTCATGCGGTCACCGTGCTCCACTCCGCCCGGTGGTCCAGGAACTCACGTGCAGCGGCCTGAGCCCCCGTCAGCGTGTGGTGGGCACCCCAGCCGCACTGCACCTCGTTGGCGGCGGGCACCTGCGTGGCCACCAGGACGTCTGCCAGGGTGGCCTCGACGAGCGCGAGGACGTCGTCGTAGGCCCAGTCGCCCTCGAGGATGAGGTAGAAGCCGGTCTGGCAGCCCATCGGGGAGAAGTCGACGACGCGGTCGGAGTGGTTGCGGGCGAGCTCGGCGACGAGGTGCTCCAGCGAGTGGACCACCGGCATCTCCAGGTGGGCGCGGTTCGGCTGGGTGAACCGGACGTCGTACTTGACGACGACGTCGCCGTGCGGGAGCACCTTGCGGTCGGCGAGGCGGACGTAGGGCGCGGCGACGGTGCGGTGGTCGAGGTTGAACGACTCGACGTTCATGTGCGGCTGGGTCACGGCGGGCCTCCTGGACGGTGCCGGCGGTACCGGCGGTATCGGCGGGCGGTGGGGACTCCTGACAGTATCGACCGGTGGGCGCGGTCCGGGTGGGCATCTCCGGCTGGCGGTACCCGTCGTGGCGGGGCGACTTCTACCCGGCGGGCCTGCGCCAGCGGCTGGAGCTGCACCATGCCTCGCGCAGGCTGACGACGATCGAGATCAACGCGTCGTTCTACGCGCTGCAGCGCCCGGAGACCTACCGGGCGTGGGCTGACCAGACGCCGGAGGACTTCCTGTTCTCCGTCAAGGGCGGTCGGTTCATCACGCACCTGAAGAGGCTGGTCGACGTGCGGACCCCGCTGGCCAACTTCTTCGCGTCGGGCGTGCTGGCGCTGGACGCCCGACTCGGTCCGGTGCTCTGGCAGCTGCCCGTCACCCTGGCGTTCGACGAGGAGCGGGTCGCCACCTTCCTCGACCTCCTGCCGCGGAGCACGGGCGCCGCTGCCGCGCTCGCCGCCGAGCACGACGCCCGGCTCGACGGGCGGGCCTGGGCGGCGGTGGACGTCGACCGTCCGCTGCGGCACGTCCTGGAGGTCCGACACCCGTCCTACGCGGACCCGCGGTTCGTCCGGCTGCTGCGCCGGCAGGACGTGGGGCTGGTGGTGGCCGACGCGGCCCAACGGTGGCCGGTCATCGAGGACGTCACGTCCGACCTGGTGTACGTGCGCCTGCACGGTCACACCGAGCTGTACGCGAGCGGGTACGACGACGCTGCGCTGGACCGGTGGGCGGACCGGGTGCGTCGATGGGCGGCGGGCGACCAGCCGTCGGACGCCCGCACCGTCGGTCCGCCCGCGCCTCCGGACGGGCCGGGCGGCCGTGACGTGCTCGTGTACCTGGACAACGACGCGGCCGGCCGGGCGCCCTGGGACGCGATGGCCCTGGCGGAGCGGCTGGGTGCCCGGCCGGGCGGAGCACCGGACGCCTCGGCGTGACGCCGGTCAGCGCGCCTCGCGCAGCGCGTACCGGTCGCCGCCGGCCAGCTTGGCGGCGTACATGGCCAGGTCGGCACGGTGCAGCAAGGTCTCGGCCGTGTCGTCCGGGGTGGCCAGGGCGATGCCGACGCTGGCCCCCACGGCGATGCGCTCGTCGGCGGCGGCCAGCGGAGCCGACCGGAGCACGTGGGTGATCCGCCCGGCGAGCGCGGTCGCCTCCGCCCGGGTGGCCTCGGGCAGGAGCACGCCGAACTCGTCCCCGCCGAGCCGTGCCGCGGTGCCCTCGGCCCCGACGCAGGACTGCAGCCGGCGGGCGACGGCGACCAGGACGTCGTCGCCGCAGGCGTGACCGTGGCGGTCGTTGACCTCCTTGAAGCCGTCCAGGTCGATGAACAGCAGCGCCGTGGTGCGCGGGGGACCTGGCTGCTGTGCGCCGGTCACGGCGTGGGCGTCCCGCGCGGCGGCGTGCTCGGCGAGCGCCGCCGCGACCCGGCCGTCGAAGTGCGGGCGGTTGACCAGGCCGGTCATCGGCTCGCGGAGCGCTTGCTCGCCGAGGCGTTCCTCGAGCTCCTTCTCCGCCGTGACGTCCACGAGGACGCCGTGCAGCACGAGCCGCCCGTCCGGCTCGGTGACCGCCGTCGCGTCCCCGCGCACCCACAGCACGTGTCCGTCCCGGTGACGCATCCGGTAGGTGGCAGACATCGACCGGGGCGTCGGTCCGGGCGCGGCGAGTGCGGCTTGCGCGGCGAGGGTCCGGGCGCGGTCCTCGGGGTGCACGGATGCGAGCCTCAGTTCGGGAGAGGCGCGCCACTCGTCCGGTGTGTAGCCGAGCATGGTCCGGATGTGCGGGCTCACGTAGAGCCACCGGCCGCCGTCCTCGGGCTCGGCGACGTAGACGACCGCCGGCACGTGCTCCACGATGAGCCGGTAGCGCAGCTCGGCCTCGCGCAGGCGCTGCTCCAGGAGAGTGCGTTCGGTGACGTCCTGGGTCATCCCGATCACGTAGTCGGGCCGCCCGGCCGCGTCCCGCACCAGGGACACCGTCAACTCTCCCCACAGCAGGCTGCCGTCCTTGCGGACGAACCGCTTCTGCAGCGAGAACTCGTCGAGCTGCCCGGCGACCATGGCGGCGAACAAGCGTTCGTTCTCGGCGACGTCGGGAGGGTAGGTGATCGCTGAGAACGGCAGCGCCGCGAGCTCCTCGGCCGTGTAGCCCAGGGCCTTGCGCAGGCTGGTGTTGGTCAGCGGGGCGCGCCCCTGCAGGTCGACGATGCCGATACCGACGGGCGCCAGCTCGATGATCTGGCTGAGCCGGGCCAGCTGTTGCGCCTGGTCCCCGGCGGGCCACCCCCAGGTCGTCCCGGCACCGTCGTCGGGTTCCGGGCGCGCAGCCTCCGCGGGCGACGTCGCCCGCCCGTCGTGCCCGGTCTGCGCCATGCCGTCCGGTCCTGTCCGTGCTGTGTCGGTCCGGGGGCGACCGACCGCGTCCCTCATGACCATCGGCAGCGACGTTACGTCGCTGAACGGATCAGCGGGAGACCGACCGGTCGCCGGTCCCGTCATCCGCCGCCCTGTCACGGCGACGGTCGGTCCCGACCGCGCAGCTGCTCGATGCGGCGCCGGTCCCGCTTGGTCGGGCGGCCGGCCCCGCGGTCCCGACGAGGTAGCGGCGAGAGCACGTCACGCGGCACGGGCGCAGGGCTGTGGTCCGCGTAGCACTCGACGGCTACCGCCGCCCCGACCCGTCTGGCGACCACCCGGGTGACGACGACGACCCGGTCGCGTCCCACCGCGCGCACCCGCACCTCGTCGCCCACGGTCACGGCCGTCGCCGGCTTCGCTCGCTCGTCATTGACCCGCACGTGGCCGGCCCGGCAGGCTGCACCGGCCGCCGACCGGGTGGGAAAGAGCCGCACCGCCCAGGTCCACGCGTCGACCCGGGCCCGCGGCGCCGGCCCGTCGCCGACGCCGGCCGGCACCGCTGACGCCGGCGGTCCACCGTCCCGCGGATCACCCGCCCGGCCCGCCACGGGTCAGTCCCGCAGGGACAGGTAGTGCTCGATGAGGCCACGGGTCGACGGGTCCTGCGTGCCCAGCGCGCCGGTGTCGCCGGCCACCGCCGGGGCGATCTCCAGGGCGAGCTTCTTGCCCAGCTCCACGCCCCACTGGTCGAAGCTGTCGATGCCCCACACCGTCCCCTCGACGAAGGTGACGTGCTCGTACAGCGCGATGAGCTGGCCGAGCACCGACGGGGTGAGCGCCGGGGCGAGGATCGAGGTCGTCGGCCGGTTGCCGGGGAAGGTCCGGGCAGGGACGAGCGCCTCGGCCGTGCCCTCGGCGCGGACCTCGTCCGCCGTGCGGCCGAACGCGAGCGCCTTGGTCTGGGCGAAGAAGTTGGCGAGGAACAGGCCGTGCACGTCGGTGTCGCCGTCGCGCAGCGGGTGGGCCGGGTTGGCGACGGCGACGAAGTCCGCCGGGATCAGCCGGGTGCCCTGGTGGAGGAGCTGGTAGAAGGCGTGCTGCCCGTTGGTCCCGGGCTCCCCCCAGAACACCTCGCCGGTCTGACCGGTCACCGGGCTGCCGTCCCAACGGACCAGCTTGCCGTTGGACTCCATCGTGAGCTGCTGCAGGTAGGCGGGGAACCGGTGCAGGTCCTGGGCGTAGGGCAGCACCGCGTGCGTGTGCGCGCCGAGGAAGCTGACGTACCAGACGTTGAGCAGGCCCATCAGGACCGGCACGTTCTGGGCGAACGGCGTGCGCAGAACGTGCTCGTCGACGGCGTGGAAACCGGCGAGGAAGTCCCGGAAGCCGTCCGGTCCGATGGCCACCGCCAACGAGGTGCCGATCGCCGAGTCGACCGAGTACCGCCCGCCGACCCAGTCCCAGAAGCCGAACGCGTTGGCCGGGTCGATGCCGAAGGCGGCCACGGCGTCCAGCGCGGTGGACACGGCGACGAAGTGCCGGGCGACGGCGCCGGTACGGGCGTCGTCGGTGTCGGCGATCGCCCCGGCGGCGGCCAGCCCGTCCCACAGCCACTGGCGGGCCAGCCGGGCGTTGGTGAGCGTCTCCAGGGTGCCGAACGTCTTGGACGCGACGATGAACAGCGTCGTCGTCGGGTCGAGGTCGGCGAGCTTCTCGGCGAGGTCCGCCGGGTCGATGTTGGAGACGAAGCGGCAGGTCAGCGTGTCGACGACGAACGGCTTGAGCGCCTCGTACGCCATCGCCGGGCCCAGGTCGGAGCCGCCGATGCCGATGTTGACGACGGTGCGGATCCGTTGGCCGGTCACGCCTGTCCACGTGCCGGAGCGCACCGCGTCGGCGAAGGCGAAGACCCTGGCCAGCTCGTGCTGGACGGCGGCGTCGACGTCCTGGCCGTCGACCACCAGGGGCGGGGTCGACCCGGCGGGTCGGCGCAGCGCCGTGTGCAGGACCGCGCGGTCCTCCGTGACGTTGATGTGCTCGCCGGTGACCATCGCCCGGAAGCGGCCCGCGAGGTCGACCTCCTCGGCCAGCCGGACGAGCAGCGCCATGGTCTCGTCGGTGACGAGGTTCTTCGACAGGTCGACGTGCAGGTCGGCGACGTCGAGGGTGAGCCGCGCGGCGCGGTCCGGGTCGGTGGCGAACCAGCCGCGCAGGTCCGGGACGAAAGCCGACCGGTGGGCGGTCAGGTCGGACCATGCATGCGTCGTGGTCGCGTCGATGGGTGTGGTCACGGTGGTCCTTCCCGGCACGGGCACGCCCGTCGTCGACGGACGCTGAGATGCCCCCAACCTAGACGGTGCGCCGGACGTCGGTGGGAGTCCTCCGGGCCGGCCCGCGCGAGCCGCGGGCATGAGGCCCCCATGGGCTCCGCCGTGCCGCCCACGCCGTTGCTCGTGGCCGGTGGCCTGGTCCCCCTCGACGTGGTGCAAGACCGTGCCGCGGTCCTCGTCGACGGCCACCACCTGGCGGCCGCGACGGTCCTGGCCCGGGCCGCGCGGCGGCGCGGCGTCCCGGTGGTGCTGGACGGGGGCAGCTGGAAGCCCGGCCCGGGGGAGCTCCTCCGTGAGGTGGACGACGCGGTGCTGTCCGCCGACTTCGTGCTGCCCGGCACGGGGGTGGGCCAGGACCGATCCGTGCCGGACACCCCCGGGCTGCGGTCGACCGGACCGGACGGCGTGGACCGGACGCTGGACGGGGTCGTGGCATGGTTGGGGCAGGAGGCCGCCGGCTCAGCGTTCCTGGCGTCGATGGACCTGCCCGCCCGGGTGCGACTGGTCCCGGCGGGGATCCCGGTCGGGGCCCTGGGTGCGGCGCTGGCCGTAGGAGGGGAGCACTGATGGAGGTCGTCATCGCACCCGCGCGGGACCTGGCTGGGCTCGCTGCCGACGTCGTGGAGCGGGTGCTGCGGGACAGCCCGGACCCGGTCCTCGGGCTGGCCACCGGGTCCAGCCCGCTGGCGGTCTACGACGAGCTCGTCCGCCGGCACACCGAGGAGGGACTGTCCTTCGCCGGTGCGCGGGCCTTCCTGCTCGACGAGTACGTGGGCCTGCCGCCCGATCACCCGGAGCGCTACCGCACCGTCATCGAGCGGGAGCTCGCCGGCCGGGTGGACTTCGACCCCGGTGCGGTGCGCGGGCCGGACGGCGCGGCGCCCGACCTGCCGGCGGCGTGCGCCGCCTACGAGCAGGAGATCGCCGAGGCGGGCGGGGTGGACGTCCAGCTGCTCGGCATCGGTACCGACGGGCACATCGGCTTCAACGAGCCGGGGTCGTCGCTGGCATCGCGGACCCGGATCAAGACCCTGACCCGGCAGACCCGCCAGGACAACGCGCGGTTCTTCGGCGGCGACCTCGACGCGGTGCCCACCCACTGCCTCACCCAGGGCCTGGCCACGATCCTGTCCGCCCGCCACGTCGTCCTGCTGGCCACCGGCCGGGGCAAGGCCGAGGCGGTGCACCAAATGGTGGAGGGCCCGGTGAGCGCCCTGTGGCCGGCCACCGTGCTGCAGTTCCACCCGCACGCCAGCGTTCTGGTGGACGAGGCCGCGGCCGGTCGGCTGCAGCTGGCCGGCTACTACCGGGAGGCGTTCGCGGCCAAGCCCGCATGGCAGGGGCTGTGACGTGGGGCGCCGGGGTGGTGGCGGGCCCCCGACGTAGACTCGACCGCATGAGCGAGCCGATGTCTCCTGGCCCCGGACCGGACGAGCCCACCGCCCCGGACCGGGGACCGGCGACCGGCCTGCTGGAGCGGACCGAGGTCCGCGAGGAGGTCGAGCCGGGGGACCACGAGCGGTTCGCCCACTATGTGCGCAAGGACAAGATCGTCGCCTCGGCGGTCAGCGGAGCGCCGGTGATCGCGCTGTGCGGCAAGGTCTGGGTGCCCGGGCGGGACCCGAGCAAGTTCCCGGTCTGCCCGGTGTGCAAGGAGATCTACGAGGGTCTGCGCCCGCCGCAGGACGGTGGCGGGGGAACCTCGGGAGGCCACCGGTGGGGCCGCGGTCGGGGTTCGGGCAACACCCCCGACGGCCGGTGAGCGGCGCACCCCGCCGCCTCCCGCCCAGCTCCTCGCACACCCCGCACACCTCGGCGGCGGCTGCCTCGGCCCTGCCGCCCGCCTACCCCGCGCGTGCGCCGTGGGGGACCGCCGAGCGGCTGCGTGCGTGGCAGGCCGATGCGCTGAACCGGTACCGGCAGGCCCAGCCGCGGGACTTCCTCGCGGTGGCGACCCCGGGGGCCGGCAAGACGAGCTTCGCCCTGCAGGTGGCCGCGGACCTGCTCGAGGCGGGGATCGTCCGTCGGGTGACGGTGGTCACGCCGACCGAGCACCTCAAGCACCAGTGGGCGGACGCAGCCGCCCGAGTGGGGATCCGGATCGATCCGTCGTTCACGAACGCCCAAGGCCGCCACGGTGCGGCCTTCCAGGGTGTGGCCGTCACCTATGCGCAGGTCGCCAGCAAGCCGATGCTGCACGCGGCCCGGACGACGGCCGCGCCCACCCTGGTCGTCCTCGACGAGGTGCACCACGGTGGCGACGCCCTGTCCTGGGGCGACGCGGTGCGCGAGGCCTTCGAGGGGGCGACCCGCCGGCTCGCCCTGACCGGGACGCCGTTCCGGTCGGACACGGCGGCCATCCCGTTCGTCCGCTACGAGCGCGACCGGGACGGGGTGCGCCGCAGCCGCGCGGACTACGCCTACGGCTACCAGCAGGCGCTGCGGGACCACGTCGTGCGGCCGGTGATCTTCCTGTCCTACGGGGGAGCGACGCGCTGGCGGACCCGCGCCGGCGACGAGGTGAGCGCGCACCTCGGCGACCCGCTCACCAAGGACGTCACCGCCCAGGCGTGGCGCACCGCGCTGGACCCCGCCGGAGAGTGGATCGGCGCGGTGCTCGCGGCGGCCGACCGCCGCCTCACCGAGGTGCGCCGGTCCGTGCCGGACGCTGCCGGCATGGTCATCGCCACCGACCAGGCCGACGCCCGTGCCTACGCCGGCACCCTGGCTCGGATCACCGGTCGGTCGCCCACCGTCGTGCTGTCCGACGACGCCGGGTCCGGGGGGCGGATCGACGAGTTCGCCGCCGGCACCGAGCGGTGGCTGGTGGCGGTCCGGATGGTCTCGGAGGGCGTGGACGTGCCGCGACTGTCCGTCGGCGTGTACGCCACGAGCATCGCCACGCCGCTGTTCTTCGCGCAGGCGGTCGGCCGCTTCGTCCGGGCCCGGCGGCGGGGGGAGACGGCCTCGGTGTTCCTGCCGGGGGTGCCTGCCCTGCTGGGGCTGGCGGCGAGCATGGAGGTGGAGCGGGACCACGCGCTGGACCGGCCGCTGACCGGCGCGGAGCTGGACGGCGGACTCTCGCCGGAGGAGTCCCTGTTCGCCGCGGCGGGGATGGAGCGCTCCGGGCCGGACGTGGTGGGCTCGGACGGTGTGGCGGGCGAGTTCCAGGCGCTCGAGGCGCAGGCGTCCTTCGACCGGGTGCTGTTCGACGGCGGGGAGTTCGGCACCGGTGCCGAGGTCGGGTCCGCCGAGGAGCTGGACTTCCTCGGCCTGCCGGGCCTGCTCGACCCGGAGCAGGTCACCGCGCTGCTGCGTCGGCACCAGGCCGACCAGCTGCGGGTCCGGGCACGGCGGCCGGCAGGGCCGAGCTCCGAAGGTCGGGCACCCGGGCTGCCGGCCGGGGACACCGGGACGGACCACCGGCGGCAGGCCGCGCTGCGCCGTGAGCTGCAGGCGCTGGTGGGCGCTTGGGCGCGACGCTCCGGGCAACCGCACGGTTCGGTGCACGCCGAGCTGCGTCGCCGGTGCGGCGGCCCCGAGGTCGCTCTGGCCGCCCCGGGTCAGCTGGAGCAGCGCATCGCCCTGGTGCGCTCGTGGTTCGTCGGGCGGACCTGAGCGCAACGCCCCGGCGGATGCGGTCCAGATGCCGAATGGTCCGGCCCGTGCGACGCTCGTCGGTGCACGGCCCGGCCCGCCCCGGCGCGGCACCGGTGACATCCACGTACGGCGAACCAACGGAAGGAAGGCTCATGCCTACCTGGCTGCTGCTCATCATCATCGGCGTCGTCCTGCTCGTCCTCGGCGTCGCCGTGCAGGCGGCGCGCGTCCTCATCTGGATCGGGGTCGCCGTGCTCGTCGTGAGCCTGATCCTCGGGCTGATGGGCAGGGGCCGCACCCGGGCCTGACTGTTCCGGTGGCCGGGCGGGCTCCGGCGGCCAGGCCCGCAGGGTCGACGGGTGGGCCGGGGAGTCGAGGGCGGTGGTTCAGTCGGGCAGCCGGAGGCTGACCGTGGGCAGCGCGGCCTCGTCGGCGGAGAGCCGGCGGGCGCCGCGCGGCAGCTCGTTGCGGGAGGACTGGTGCCTGCCGACCGCCCGGCGGACCCCTTCGATGCCGGTCCAGCCCGGGTCGGCCTCACCGTCCACGACGAGCGGCACGTGCAGTGCGCGCAGCGAGTCGTCGGGCGGTTCCCAGGCGCGCACCTGCCCGGTGCCACCGGTGACCACGACCTCCTCGACGGCGCGCCCGTCCCGCCCGATGCGTCGGGCCGCGCGCTTGAGACCGGCCAGCCCCTCCTTCGCTGGCGACCGCTTGGCCACCGGCGTCAGCGCGCCGTCCGCGTCCTCGCGGGCGACGAGCTTGTAGACCATCCCGCAGGTGGGTGCCCCGGAGCCGGTGACCAGGGCGGTGCCGACACCGTAGGAGTCCACCGGTGCCGCGGCCAGCGCGGCGATCGCGTACTCGTCGAGGTCGGAGGTCACCACGATCTTCGTGCCCGTCGCCCCGAGGGCATCGAGCTGGGCGCGGACCTCGCCGGCCAGCGATGCCAGGTCGCCCGAGTCCAGCCGGACCGCGCCGAGCCGGGGGCCGGCAGCCGCCACCGCTCGGGCCACACCGGTGCGCACGTCGTAAGTGTCCACCAGGAGGGTCGTGTCCAGGCCCTGGCTGTGCAGCTGGGAGGCGAATGCGGCCTCCTCGTCGTCGTGCACGAGCACGAAGGCGTGCGCGGCGGTACCGATCGTCGGCAGGCCCCAGCGCCGGCCCGCCTCCAGCTGCGAGGTGCCGGCGAACCCGGCCACCACCGCGGCCCGCGCCGCCGCCACGGAGGCCCACTCGCTGGTGCGCCGCGCCCCCATCTCCAGGCACGGGCGGCCGCCGGCCGCGCTGGTCATCCGCGAGGCGGCCGAGGCCACGGCGGAGTCGTAGTTGAGCACCGACAGGACGAGCGTCTCCAGCGGCACCGCCTCGGCGAACGTGCCTTCCACGACGAGCACGGGGGAGTGCGGGAAGAACACCTCGCCCTCGGCGTAGCCGGTGATGGAGCCGGCGAACCGGTAGCCCGCCAGGAACTCCAGGGTGCGATCGTCGACGACGTGCTCCTCGGCGAGCCAGTCCAGCTGTGCGGTGGTGAACCGGAAGTCCGCCATGGACTCGAGGATCCGCCCGGTGCCGGCCACCACCCCGTAGCGCCGCCCCGGGGGCAGGTGACGGGTGAACACCTCGAAGACACAGCGCCGGCCGGCGGTCCCGTCGGCCAGGGCCGCTTGCAGCATGGTCAGCTCGTAGCGGTCGGTGAGCAGCGCGGTGCTGGGCCGGGCCGCGTCGGGCCGGGCGCCGTCGGGAGCCGTGGGAGAGGTCATGGCCCCCAACCTAGGACGACCCGGCCGCGTGCCGCTGGTCGCCTACAGTGGTCGGCGTGGCACGGCCGGTCAGCCCCCAGCCGACCCGCGAGGAGCGGGTGGCAGGGTCGACGTCCCTGGCCCAGCCCTGGGTGACCATCGTGTGGAACGACCCGGTGAACCTCATGAGCTATGTCACCTACGTGTTCCGCAGCTACTTCGGCTACCCGCGCGAGCGCGCCGAGCGGCTGATGCTCGCCGTGCACGAGCAGGGCCGGGCGGTCGTCTCGACGGGGCCGCGCGAGGCGATGGAGGTCGACGTCCAGGCCATGCACTCGTACGGTCTGTGGGCCACCCTGCAGCCGACGGACGCGTGATGCGCGGCTTTCGGCGGGACCGCGGCCGGCTCGTTGCCGAGCTCGGCCCGGTGGAGCGAGGCGTCCTCGCCGCCGCGCTGGCCGACGTGGTCCGGCTGCTCGGGGCGGAGGACCTGCTCGTCGCGCCGGAGGCGGCCGCCGCCACCGACGAGGGCGCGGTGAGCCTGTTCGACGAGCCGCTGCTGGCCGGCGGCTCGCCGCCCACCGACCCGGCGCTGCGTCGCCTCTTCCCCGACGCCTCGCGCGCGGACCCCGCCGTCTCGGCGGAGTTCCGCCGGTACACGCAAGGGGAGCTGCGCCAGGAGAAGGCCCGGCGACTGGCCGCGCTGTGGCGGTCCCTCGCCGCGACCACGCCGGGATGGGGGCCGGGGGACCTCGTGTTCGGCCCCGGCGAGGCGCAGGACGCCGCGGCGGCCCTCACCGACCTGCGCCTCGTGCTGGGGGCGCGGCTGGGCCTGCGCGACGAGGCCGACGCCGCTGACCTGGCGGCCTTCCTCGACGAGCCGGACGCGGGCGACGACGGCGACCCCGGGTCCGCTCGCCGGCACCTGGGTGTTGTGCACGAGCTCGTCGGATGGCTGCTGGAGAGCCTGCTCGTGCACCTCCTCGCCGACCTGGACGATGCCGACAGCTAGGCTCGCACCCGTGAACGACGCGCCCATCGGGATCTTCGACTCCGGCGTCGGGGGCCTGACGGTGGCCCGCGCGATCCTCGACCAGCTGCCGAGCGAGTCCATCCTCTACATCGGTGACACCGCACACGGCCCCTACGGTCCGCTGCCGATCGCCCAGGTGCGCGCCCATGCCCTCGCCGTCATGGACGAGCTGGCCGACGCCGGGGTGAAGATGCTCGTCATCGCATGCAACACCGCATCCGCCGCGGTGCTGCGGGATGCCCGCGAGCGCTACACCCTGCACCGCGGGCTGCCCGTCGTGGAGGTCATCCTGCCGGCGGCCCGGCGCGCGGTGGCCGCCACCCGGTCGGGGAGGATCGGGGTGATCGCGACCCGCGCGACCGTCCGGTCACGGGCCTACGACGACGCGTTCGCCGTCGCCCCCGGGGTGCGGCTGACCAGCCGCGCCTGCCCACGGTTCGTCGAGCTCGTCGAGAGCGGCGTGACCTCGGGGGAGGAGGTGCTGGGGGTCGCCCACGAGTACCTGGACCCGGTCCGGGACGCCGGGGTGGACACCCTCGTCCTCGGGTGCACCCACTACCCGCTGCTCACCGGTCCGATCTCCTACGTCATGGGTGAGGGGGTGACGCTGGTGTCCAGCGCGGAGGAGACCGCCAAGGACGTCTACCGGTCGCTGGTCGCGCACGGCCTGGAGCGGGACCCGGCGGCCGGCCCGGCCCGGCACCGGTTCCTCGCCACCGGGGACCCAGAGCCGTTCCGGGTGCTGGCCCGCCGGTTCCTCGGCCCGGAGGTCACCCACGTGGACGCGCTCGCGGCCCTGCGATGAGGCTCGTCGTCGTCGGGTGCGCCGGATCGTTCCCCGGTCCGGACTCGGCCGCCTCGGCATACCTCGTGCAGGCGGAGGACGTCGCCGGACGGACCTGGACGGTGCTGCTCGACCTCGGCAACGGTGCGCTCGGGCCGTTGCAGCGCTACGTCGACCCGCGGGCGCTCGACGCGGTGGGGCTGACCCACCTGCACGCCGACCACGTCGCCGACCTGGTCGTGCTCGGGGTGGTGCGCCGGTACCACCCGGACGGTCCGTGCCCCGAGCCGGTCCCGGTGCACGGCCCGGCCGGGACGGCGTACCGGCTCGCGCAGATCGCGGGCCAGGACCCGGCGACACGGGTGGACGAGCAGCTGGCCGTCCACGAGTGGCAGGTGGGCCGGCCCGCGCTGGTGGGTCCGCTGACCCTGGAGGCCGTGCCCGTCGCCCACCCCGGCCCGGCGTACGGGATCCGGGTCACCGGCCCGAGCGAGCAGGACCCGGGGCGCAGCGTCGTCCTCGCCTACTCCGGCGACACCGACGCGTGCGCGGGCCTGGACGACCTCGCGTCCGGTGCGGACCTGCTGCTTGCCGAGGCGGCCTTCGTCACCGGTCGGGACGACGGCGTGCGGGGCGTGCACCTCACCGGCCGGCAGGCCGGCCAGGCCGCTGCGGCCGGGAACAGCGGCCGCCTCGTGCTCACCCACCTGCCGGTGTGGAACGATCCGGCGGCCGCCGTGGCGGAGGCACGGGCCGTGTACGGCGGGTCGGTGGAGCTGGCCGCGCCGGGCCGCACCTGGCGGCTGTGAACCGGCCGGCTGCCCCGGTGCCCGTCCCGGGCGGTGCAGCGGCGGGCCCGTCCCGGGCGGTGCAGCGGCGAGCGCGCGGACGGACCGCCCGGCGCGGCCCGCGGGCCCGTCGTCGTTAGGCTCGGTCGCATGACCTCCTCCCTCCCTGCTGTCCCGTCCCTGCGCCCGGACGGCCGCCGCGTCGACCAGCTGCGCCCGGTCACCCTGACCCGGCGGTTCCTCGGAGCGGGGGAGGGCAGCGTGCTGGTGGAGTTCGGCGACACCCGCGTGCTGTGCGTGGCGTCGTTCACCGCGGGCGTCCCGCGCTGGCGCAAGGGGTCCGGCGAGGGCTGGGTGACCGCGGAGTACGCGATGCTGCCTCGTGCCACCACCACCCGGTCGGGCCGGGAGTCGGTGCGCGGGCAGGTCGGCGGGCGCACCCACGAGATCTCCCGGCTGGTGGGCCGGTCGCTGCGGGCCGTGGTCGACGTCGCTGCCCTCGGGGAGAACACCCTGGTGCTGGACTGCGACGTGCTGCAGGCCGACGGTGGCACCCGGACCGCCTCGGTGACCGGGGCGTATGTCGCGCTCGCCGACGCCGTCGCATGGGCCGTCGGACAGGGCCTGGTGCCGGCGGGCCGCCGCGTCCTGCGGGACTCGGTGTCTGCGGTGAGCGTCGGGATCGTCGACGGCGTGGCGATGCTCGACCTGCCCTACGCCGAGGACGTGCGGGCCCAGACCGACATGAACGTCGTCGTCACCGGAGCGGGCATGTTCGTGGAGGTGCAGGGCACCGCAGAGCACGCCCCGTTCGACCGCCGGGAGCTGGACGTCCTCCTCGACCTGGCGCTCGACGGCACGGGCCAGCTGGGCCGGCTGCAGGCCGCCGTGCTGGCCGCACCACCTTCGGACGGATCGGCGACGCGGGCCGCGGCGCGGAGGCTGGACGCATGACCGCACGGCTGGCACTGGCCACCCACAACCCGCACAAGGTCGGCGAGCTGCGTGCACTGCTGCACGGCCTGCTGCCCTGGCTGGCGGCCGAGGAGATCGTCGGCGCGGGCCAGCTGGGCGCGCCGGAGCCCCGGGAGGACGGGCTGACCTTCGAGGAGAATGCGCTGGTCAAGGCCCGCACGCTGGCCGTCGCCACCGGCCTGCCGGCGCTGGCCGACGACTCCGGGCTCGTGGTCGACGTGCTGGGCTCGGCGCCCGGGATCTTCTCGGCGCGCTGGGCCGGCCGGCACGGGGACGACGCCGCGAACCTGGCCCTGCTGCTCGACCAGCTCGCGGACATCGCGCCGCCGCACCGCGGCGCGCGGTTCGTCTGCGCGGCGGCGCTGGTCACCCCGGACGGGCGCGAGCACGTCGAGACCGGCACGCTCGAGGGCACCCTGGCCACCGCGCCGCGCGGCACCGGCGGGTTCGGCTACGACCCCGTGCTCGTGCCGGCCGGGCGCACCCGGACGTGCGCCGAACTGACGCCCGGGGAGAAGAACGCCATCTCCCACCGGGGTGCCGCGCTGCGGGCGCTGGCCCCGACGATCGCCGCCGTGCTGCGTGCCGGCACGGTCTGAGCACCGGTCAGTCCAGCCGACCTACCCACGCCATGGCCTGGCGCAGCAGCGTGCCGTGGCCGTCGACCATCTCCGCCTGCACCTCCTCGCTCACCGCCTCCTCCGGGGTGAGCCAGGCCAGGTCGAGTGCATCCTCGCGCGGTCGGCAGTCGCCGTGCACGGGGACCACGTAGGCCAGCGACACCGCATGCTGACGGGGATCGTGGTAGGAGGTGATGCCGGGCGTGGGGAAGTACTCGGCGACGGTGAACGGCTGCGGCGAGGCGGGGATCTGTGGCAGCGCGACCGGTCCGAGGTCCTTCTCGATGTGCCGGGCGAGGGCGTCGCGCACCCGCTCGTGGTACATCACCCGGCCGGACACCAGAGCACGGGTCATCCGGGCGCCGGTGACGCGCAGCAGGAGGCCGACGGCCACGACGTCGCCCGAGTCGTCCACCCGTACGGGGACGGCGTCGACATAGAGGATCGGCAGGCTGGCGCGGGCCGCGGCGAGGGCCTGGGGCGTGAGCCAGCCGGCAGGACGGTCGGAGCCCGGCGGCAGCTCGGCGGTGTCGGTCACCCCGTAGTTGTACCCCGGCCCCCGGCTGCCGGGGGCGTGCGCTCGCCGGACGGCGGGCGGCGGGGGACACTGCAGGCGGGCCCCGCGCGGGGTCGGCCCCGCGGGTACCCGGCCGGGAATACCCGGCGGGGTATCTCTGCTGAGGTCGGGGAGCATCACCCACACGAGAGGGAGAATCCTGTGGCTACCACCCACTTGACCGCCGACACGTTCGAGCGGACCGTCAGCGGCGCCGACACCGGCATCGTCCTCGTCGACTTCTGGGCCTCCTGGTGCGGGCCGTGCCGGATGTTCGCGCCGGTCTTCGAGCAGTCCTCGGAGAAGCACCCCGGGATCGTGCACGCCAAGGTCGACACCGACGCCGAGCAGGAGCTGTCCGGCGCCCTGCAGATCCAGTCCATCCCCACGCTCATGGCGTTCCGGGACGGCGTGCTGGTGTTCCGGCAGGCCGGGGCGCTGCCCGCGGCCGGGCTGGAGCAGGTCATCACCGCCGTCGAGGGTCTGGACATGGACGACGTACGGCGCCAGGTCGCCGAGCAGGAGGCCACGGCCACGAGCTCCGCGCAGGCCTGACGAGCTGCGCACGGGCCTGACGTCCGTCGCTGCCCGGCTCGGCCCCGCGGGTTCGAGCCGGGCAGCCCGGCCGGCGCCGGGCGTGCACGCGGGTCGTCCAGTCGGCCGCGCTGCTCGTCCGGGAAGTCGTCCGGTCGTCAGGGAAGGGTGCGGGAGGCGGGAGTCGAACCCGCACGCCCTCCCGGGCACCAGGACCTAAACCTGGCGTGGCTGCCGTTTCACCACTCCCGCGCGCTGGGGACTATGCCACAGCACGCGGGAGGACGGTCGGGCGGGGCAGTGCGGTCGGCGGTCAGGCGGCCGGGGTGTCGATGCCGAGGGCTCGGCGCAGGGCGGCGACGTGGCCCGTCGCATGGACGTTGTACCGGGTCAGTTCGACGTGGCCGGCAGGGTCGACCACAACCGTGGACCGGATGACGCCGGTGGTCGGCTTGCCGTAGAGGGTGCGCTCGCCCCAGGCTCCCCAGCGCTGGAGCACCTGGTGCTCGGGATCCGCGGCGAGCGGGAAGGTGAGCGCGTCGCGCGCGGCGAACTCGGCCAGCCTGTCGACGGGGTCCGGCGACACGCCGACCACGGCGTAGCCGGCGGCTTGCAGCGAACTCAGGGAGTCGCGGAAGTCGCACGCCTCCGTGGTGCAGCCGGGTGTCATCGCAGCCGGATAGAAGTAGACGACGACGTGCTGGCCGCGGAGCCCGGACAGGGTGATCGAGCCGCCGTCGGCCGTGGGCAGCGTGAAGTCGGGGGCGAGGTCGCCGATGGTCAGACGAGGCATGGCACTTCCAGGAGTGGTCGGTCGGCCGGCCCGGTCGGGCGCAGCCGCTCCGAGCGTACGTCGGGCTGCGGTGGGGACCGCTGCGGTGGGGACCGCTGCGGCGGCTCGCGACCGATTGGATCGGCGCTCAGCCCGGGTGCTAGCGTCGTCCACCGCGCGCCATTAGCTCAATTGGCAGAGCAGCTGACTCTTAATCAGCGGGTTCGGGGTTCAAGTCCCCGATGGCGCACCATCGTGCGCCGGGCGAACCGTCCGGCCGAGCGGTACTGTCCCGGTCGAGCGGTTCGCTCCGCCGACCGCACGCAACCGCAGGCCGGTGGCGGTGCGCGACCATGGCTGCACCGACCAGGTCCGCAGCGGGCCTTGGTGAACGACGGACGCCGTCGGCGCGCCCGCAGCGGCAACGTGCGAGAGGCGGCACCGATGAGCGAACAGTCGACCACCGGGCAGACCGGCACCGAGCAGACCTACGACGTGGTGGTGGTCGGCGGAGGGGCGGTCGGCGAGAACGTCGCCGACCGGGCCGGTCGCCGCGGGCTGCGCGTGGTTCTCGTCGAGGCGGAGCTGGTGGGCGGGGAGTGCTCCTACTGGGCGTGCATGCCGTCGAAGGCGCTGCTACGGCCCGGCGCGGTGCTTGCTGCGGCCCGGGACGTCCCCGGCGCCGCAGCGGCGGCGGTGGGACCGCTGGACGTCGCTGCGGTCCTGGCCCGGCGGGACGCCATGACGTCGCACTGGCACGACGCGGGTCAGGCGGACTGGGTGGCCGGTGCGGGCATCGCCCTGGTGCGGGGTCGGGCGCGGTTCACCGGACCGCGACTGCTCAGCGTGGACGGCCCGGACGGCGTCACCGTGCTGCGGGCGCGCCACGCGGTCGTGGTGGCCACCGGGAGCACCGCGGCGGTGCCTGGCCAGCTGGCCGGGGCGAGGCCCTGGACCAGCCGGCAGGCGACCTCGGCCCAGCAGGTGCCCGCTGCCCTGGCCATCGTGGGAGGTGGCGTGGTCGCCGTGGAGATGGCCACCGCGTACACCGACCTGGGTGCGCGGGTCACGGTGCTGGCCCGCGGTGACCGCCTGCTTGGCCGCGCCGAGCCGTTCGCCGCCAGCCAGGTGCTCGAGTCGTTGCGGGCGATGGGGGTGGACGTGCGGTTGGGGGTCCAGGCCGTGGGGGCCACCCGGGACGGGTCCGGTGTGCACGTGCGACTGGCCGACGGCTCTGCGGTTGACGCCACGGAGCTGCTCGTGGCGACGGGCCGCAGGCCGGCCACCGGCGACCTGGGGCTGGAGGCGCTCGGGCTGGCCGCTGGCGGGGCGCTCCCCGTCGACGAGGCCGGGCAGGTCGCCGCCGTGCCGGACGGGTGGCTGTTCGCCGCCGGCGACGTCACCGGTCGGACCGCCACGACCCACCAGGGCAAGTATGACGCCCGCGTGGTCGGTGACGTGGTGGCCGCGCGGTTCTCCGGCGACGAGCAGGCACGTGCCCAGGAGTCCGGCGCAGGTCGGTGGAGCCGGTATCGGGCCACGGCGGACGTCGCCGCCGTACCGCAGGTGGTGTTCAGCCGGCCGGAGGTGGCCAGCGTCGGCCTCACCGAGTCCGAGGCGCGGCACCGGGGTGTGGACGTGCAGGTGCTCACCTACGACCTCGCGGCGGTGGCGGGCGCCGCCGTGGCCGGCGCGCACTACGCGGGGACAGGTCAGCTGGTCGTCGACGCGGTCCGTCGGGTGATCGTGGGGGCCACGTTCACCGGCCCCGATGCCGCCGAGCTGCTCCACGCTGCGACGATCGCCGTCGTTGGGCAGGTCGACCTGGACCGGCTGTGGCACGCGGTCCCGTCCTACCCCACCGTCAGCGAGGTCTGGCTGCGGCTGCTGGAGGCCGCGGGCCTGTGAGCCACGCCATGCCGGCGGCCCGTGTCAGGCCAGGGAGCCGTCGGAGGACAGGACCAGGCCGATGGTCGCCTCGCCGTGCCGGACGGCGTCGCCGATGAGCCCGAAGTCGTAGGCCCGGAAGTCGGCGAACGTCAGCCCGTAGGTGCCCTCGAGCCCGGGCTGGCAGAACGGTCGCTGCGGGCACTCCGCCGGGCCGGCGAGGATCAGACCCCCACAGGCCTGGGCCAGCTCGGACAGCGTGGACACGCCGTGCTCGTCGGCGAAGGCCTTGGTCACCGCGAAGGCGTTCTGGTCCTGTGCTGCCGAGACGGTCCCCACCGCCAGACCGGCCCGGTCGGCGAGCCGCGTGAGGGCTGTCACCGTGGCGGCCGTGTCTGCGCTGGCGACCGCGGGCGCGTCCGAGCCGTTGATCGCGCCGTTGAGGAACTCCGCCAGCGACGCGGCGTACTCGGGAACGATGGTGAGCTGTCCGCTCTCCAGGGCCGGCAGGTAGGCCTCCCGGTTGCCCACGACCTGCACCGTGGCGTCGTACCCGGCGGAGCGCAGCACGGCGGCGTAGGTCTCCGCGAGCGTCGTGCTCTCCGAGAAGTTGGCCGCTCCGACGACGATGCTGCGCCCGGCGCCCACCGTGGTGTCGGTGGCGGCCAGGCCACGGTCGGCGACGAACGCCGCGGCGGCTGCACTGGACGTCTGCCGGTCGATGTCCACCGCCTTGTTCAAGGCGATGAGGGTGTCGGTGTCGAGCGCGGCGGAGACGGTGTCCAGCAGGGGGACGAGGGCCGGGTCACCGGCCGCGGCCGACGCGTTGACGGCGGGGATGACGTTGTCGGCGTTCTGCAGACCCTTGTCGTCCGTGAGCACGACGAGCTGGTCACCGGCGACCGGCGCGCAGGCCGGGGCACCGGAGGAGCCGGCGGCGCTGGCTGCGGCCTGGCCGCCGCCCGAGCCGGGGGCCCCGCAGCCCGACAGGGCGAGCGCGAGGCCGGTGGCGGCGAGGAACGAGGCAGTGCGACCAACGCGCATGGGTGGCTCCTGGAGGGGTGGGAGAGCTCAGAGGTGCTCGGCACAGAGCGTCGAGCCTAGACGCGCAGACGGTGGATGTCGCCCGCCGGTCAGGAGCTTGCCGGCCGCGCCGTGCGGCGTCGGTTGGCCGCCCGCAGGGGTGCCGGGGTGAGCATCCGCTGCACACCGGCGAGGACCGCTTCGACCAGCAGGCTCAGCACCGCGACGAGCAGCGCACCGGCGACGACCTGCCCGTAGCGCTGCAGCGCCATCCCCGACACGATGATCGACCCCAGGCTGCGTCCACCCACCAGCGCCGCGAGCGGAACGGTCGCGACCACCTGGACGGCGGCGGTGCGCACCCCGGCAGCGATGAGCGGGAGCGCCAGCGGCAGCTCCACCTGCTGGAGGGCTCGTGGGCCGGACATGCCCATCCCCCGGGCCGCGTCCCGCACCTGCGGGTCGACGTCGCGGATCCCGGTCCAGGCGTTGGCCAGCACCGGCGGGACGGCGAACACGCCCACTGCGATGATCGTCGCGGTGGCACCGAACAGGCCCGTGGACGCCAGGATGGTCAGCAGGGCGAACGTGGGCAGCGCCCGCGTCGTGTTGGACAGCACGACCGCCGTGGCGCCCCCCCGCCCGGTGTGCCCGAGCCAGACACCGACCGGCAGGGCGACGGCCGTGCCGGCGAGCACGGCGATGACGCTGATCCGCAGGTGCTCGCCGGCCAGCGCCAGCACCCCCACGGGCCCGGTCCAGTTGAGCGGGTCGTTGAGCCAGGCCACCGCGCCGGAGACGATGTCCATGGGTGCGTCAGGCCCTCCGGGACGGGCGTGCCCACGGGGTCAGCAGCCGTCCCACGAGCACGACGAGCATGTCGAGGACGAACGCGAGGGCCAGGCAGGCCAGGGTCGAGGTCAGGATCTCTGCGTGGTACCGGTTGTTACGGAACCCGCGGAACATCAGGGTGCCCAGCCCCCCGTACCCGACGGCGACGCCCACGGTGACCAGGGCGACGGTCGTCACCGTCGCGAGCCGGAGCCCTGCGATGACCGAGGGCAGCGCCTGCGGCAGCTCGACGGTGATCAGCATGCGCGCCCGGCCGTAGCCGAGCCCGCGGGCCGCGTCCTGGACGTCCGGGTCGACACCGGCCAACCCGGTGAGGATGTTGCGCACGAGCACCAGCAGCGCGTAGACCACCAGCCCGATGAGCACCGGTGTGCGCCCGATCCCCGTCCACGGCACCAGCACGGTGAACAGGGCCAAGGACGGGATGGTGTAGAGGGCACCCGCGGTCCCGAGCACCGGGGCGGCGAGCCGCGGCTGCAGGTGGGCGGCCGCGGCCAGCGGCAGCGCGATCACCAGGGCGATCAGCACGGCCTGCACGGTCAACGAGGTGTGCTGGCCGAGCGCCTGCAGCAGGTCACCGCGGTTGGTGACCACGTAGTCCCACGACAGCCACGGGTTGCCCGGGTCGGCGGCAGCAGGCCTCACGATCCCCGACCGTACCTGGCCGGCGCCGTGCGAGCCCGTCGGGTGCGGCGCTAGCGTGCCCGTCATGGCCACCGCGATCGCCTTCGAGCACGTCCGCAAGGAGTACCCGGGGGGCACCGTGGCGGTGGAGGACCTCAGCCTCGAGGTGCGCGAGCACGAGCTGCTGGCGCTGGTGGGTCCGTCGGGCTGCGGCAAGTCGACCACGCTGCGCATGGCCAACCGGCTGGTGGAGCCGTCGGCGGGCAGGATCGTGCTCGGCGGGGAGGACGTCACCCACGCCGACGTGGTGGCCCTGCGCCGCCGGATCGGCTACGTGATCCAGAACGTCGGGCTGTTCCCGCACCGCACCGTGGCGCAGAACGTCGCCACGGTGCCGGGGTTGCTGGGCTGGGACCGCCGCCGGACCTCGACCCGGGTCTCGGAGCTGCTCGAGCTCGTCGGACTGGACGTGGACCAGTACGCCCGTCGGTACCCCCACGAGCTGTCCGGCGGCGAGCGGCAGCGGGTGGGGGTCGCGCGAGCGCTCGCCGTAGACCCGCCGGTGCTGCTCATGGACGAGCCGTTCGGCGCGGTGGACCCGGTCGGGCGACGCCGGCTGCAGGCGGAGTTCGCCCGGATCCGGCACGAGCTGGGCACCACCGTGATGCTCGTCACCCACGACGTCGACGAGGCCGTCCGGCTCGCCGACCGGGTGGCGGTGCTCAGCCCCGGGGCCCGCATCGAGCAGCTCGCCGACCCGGTCCGGCTGCTGGCCCGGCCGGCCACCCCGGCCGTGGCCGACCTGGTGGGCTCCGACGCGACCCTGCGGCTGCTGGCGCTCGGCCGGTTGGAGGTGGACGACCTCGTCGCACCGTCGGCCGGCCGAGGTGCTGGCGTGCGGCCCGACGGGCCGCCCGTGAGCATCGGCGCGCCGCTGGGCGAGGTGCTGTCCGCGGTCGCCGCCGCACCGGCCGGCAGCGCGCCGGTGACCGACGCGGCCGGGGCGGTGGTCGGTGCGGTGGACGCGCAGGTCGTGCTGTCCGCGCTGCGCCGGGTCGTCGCCGAGGCGGACTGACCGGCAGGTGGGTCGGTAGCCTGCGGTGGTGAGACACATCGCGCTTGCCACCTGCGCCCAGCTGCCCGCCCTCGACCCGGACGACGCACCGGTGCCGGCTGCGCTGGCCGACCGCGGGGTGAGCGCAGAGCCGGTGGTCTGGGACGACCCGGACGTGGACTGGTCGGTGTACGACGCCGTCGTCGTGCGCTCCACCTGGGACTACACCGACCGGCCCGGCCAGTTCGTGGCGTGGGCGCGCCGGACGGAGGCAGTCACCCGGGTGCTCAACCCGGCGGCGGTGCTCGCCTGGAACATCGACAAGACGTACCAGCGCGGACTGGCGGCTGCGGGCCTGCCGATCGTCCCGACGATCTGGCTCGACCCGGAGCGGCACCTGGACGCGCGGGCCATCCACACCCGGTTCCCGGCGATGGGCGACTTCGTCATCAAGCCGACGGTGAGCGCCGGGTCGCGGGACACCGGGCGCTACGCCGCGGGCGAGGTCAACTCCCGGGCGCTGGCCATCCGGCACGTCAAGCGCCTGCTCGACTCCGGGCGGCACGTCATGCTGCAGCGGTACCTGCGTCACGTGGACACCGACGGGGAGACCGCCCTGGTCTACATCGACGGACGGTTCAGCCACGCGGTGCACAAGGCTCCGCTCCTGGACGGGCCGTTCCGGGAGGGCTCGATGGAGGGTGCGCTGTACCGGGAAGAGGTGATGACCGACCGGGCGGCCACGCCCGCGGAGCGCGACGTCGCCGATCGGGTGATCGACGCCCTGCCCGGCCTGCTGCCCGGTGTCCAGATGCCGCTGCTCTACGCGCGGGTCGACCTCATCCCGGACGACGCCGGTGCGCCCGTCGTCCTCGAGCTGGAGCTCGCCGAGCCGTCGCTGTTCCTGCGGCTGGCGCCCGAGGCGGTCGACCGCCTCGCGGACGCCATCGTTGCCCGCGTCTGACCGGGGACCCGCGTCCGACCCGAGCGGGCGAGGTGGGGTGGCTGACGGGACTTGAACCCGCGACCCCCTGGACCACAACCAGGTGCTCTACCAGCTGAGCTACAGCCACCATGCCGGCCGTACCGGACCGGTGTGCGGGCCGCTGGGACGGACGGTGCCCGGCACCCAGGCGCCGGACCGAGACCTGAGTGTACCGGGTGGTCAGGACGTCGCGGTCCGTCGCTCGGGCAGCACCGACGACGCCGTCACCTGCGCCGCCAGAGCCCGGGCGGTCGCCGAGTCCGGGCCGGGCGCCGGCACCATGACCGCCTGCCGGTAGTACCGCAGCTCGTCGATGCTCTCCAGGATGTCGGCGAGCGCGCGGTGGCCGCCATGCTTCTCGGGGGAGGCGAAGTACGCGCGCGGGTACCAGCGCCGGGCCAGCTCCTTGATGGTGGACACGTCGATCACCCGGTAGTGCAGGTGCCCCACGAGGTCCGGCATGTCCCGGTCGAGGAAGGCTCGATCGGTGCCGACCGAGTTGCCGGCCAGCGGTGCCTTGCCGGGCTCCGGCACCAGGCGGCGCAGGTAGGCGAGCAGCTGGGCCTGCGCATCGGCGAGCGTCGTGCCGCCGGCGAGGTCGTCGAGCAGGCCTGAGGTCGTGTGCATCGTCCGCACGAAGTCACCCATGGCCGCCAGGGCCTCGGGCGGCGGGGTGATGAGGACGTCGATACCGCCGTCCAACACCTGCAGCTCGGAGTCGGTGACGACGGCCGCGACCTCGACGAGCGCGTCGGTGTGCAGGTCCAGGCCGGTCATCTCACAGTCGATCCAGACGATCCGGTCGTTGCTCGACGGTGCGGCGTCGGTGGTGTTGTTCGTGCTGCTCACGGCCGTCAGCCTACGGCTCGCCCCGCACCGGGCGGTCCGCTCGGCCCGGCGGGGGCGCGTGGTTGGTGCGCTCCTCCAGGACGGCGGCGAGGTGGCCGCCGAGCATGACGACGACAGCCACGGCTGCGCCGACCAGACGCGCGGCGGACCAGGAGATGCCCGCCCAGCGCAGGGCAGCCATGGTGACGGCAGCGACGACGAGCGCGGCCAGCCCGTGCTCACCGGCCTGCCACAGCCGTCTCCGGCGGCTCGTCGGGGGGAGGTCCGTGCCTGGTCCCGCGACCGGCGGGCGGCTCGGTGCCGGCTCGGGGGCGAGGACCGGCAGGTGATCCTCGCCCGGCTCGGGAACCGCGGCGCTGTGGCGTCCCATCGCGCGAAGCACCTCCGATCCGCCGCGGCGTGATGGCGGCACGCGTCATGGTGCCATGGTGCGTGCCGCCACCTGGAGGAGGTGCCGCTACCGTGGGAAGTTCGACGAGCGCCTGCTGTCCGGGGGAAGATCTGCGGGACGTCGACGCCGGCCACCACGGATCGGGACATGAACCTTCTCACGCTGCTCATCGTGCTGGGGCTGGTCATCGCCGCCGTGCACGGCTACCGCGCGGGGCTGGGACACGTGGTGCTGCCCTCGGCCGGCGCTGTCGGCGGGCTCGTGCTCGGTGTGCGCCTGGCGCCGCGGGTGATGCTCCTCGTCGACCAGGTGGGCGCGAAGGTCGCCGTCGCCGTTGCCGTCGCACTCCTGGCGGTTGCTGTTGGGCACGCGGTGGGCACATTCGTGGCGCGGCGGCTCGACCGAGCCAGCGACCAGGTCCACCTGGGGCCGTTGACCAGGAGCCTGGGAGCAGCCGTCCAGGCGGCATTCGTCCTCTTCGTGGTGTGGCTGCTCGCCTCCGGGCTGGGCACCGTCGAGGCGTACGGGATCGGCCGGCAGGTGCAGACGTCACCGATCATCCGCACGCTGAACTCCGCCCTGCCCGCCCCCCCGGACATCGTCTCCCGGCTCAAGGCAGTCATCAGTCCGAACGGTTTCCCCACCGTGTTCGTGGCCGGGGAGCCGCAGCGTGCCCCGGTCTCGCCGGGCCAGGAGGTGGACGCCGCGACGGTCGCGGTCGCCGAGCGGTCGGTGGTCCAGGTGGTCGGGCCGGGCTGCGGCGGGGTGGTCGAGGGCTCGGGTTTCGTGGTCGCTCCCGGCGCAGTGGTGACCAACGCACACGTGGTCGCCGGCGTGCGTCAGCCCACGGTGGTCGATGCCGCCGGGCGGCACAGTGCGACGGTCGTGGACTTCGACCCGAACGAAGACGTGGCCGTACTGGTCGTCGACGGCCTACGGGCTCCGGTGCTGGCGACCGGCAGCGGTGGCGTCCCGGCCGGCTCGCCGGCGGCCACCCTCGGGTACCCCGGGGGTGGGCCGTTGCGCGCCGACGGCGCCGTCGTCCTGGACCGGACGATCGCCGTGGGCCAGAACATCTACAACCAGGGCACGGTGCACCGGGCGATCTACGAGATCGCCGGCGCCGTCGAGCCGGGCAGCTCCGGCGGTCCGCTGATCACTGCCGACGGCCGGGTGGCAGGCATCGTGTTCGCCCGGTCCGTCAGCCAGGACCACCTGGGCTATGCGCTCGTCTGGGACGAGGTCGCAGCGCAGGTGGGCGCCGCCAGCCAGCGCAGCGCCGCGGTGCCCACCGGAGCCTGCAGCGCGGGGTGAGCCGGTCGTCCCGTCGAGCGGCACAGGTCGCAGCGGTGCCCCCAGCAGGACTCGAACCTGCAACCGACGGATTAGAAGGCCGTTGCTCTATCCATTGAGCTATGGGGGCGGGGGCGCGCCTCGCCGGGGTTCGCCCGAGGGCGCGTCCTCACGCTAGCGGATCGTGCCGGACGAGGTGCGGCGCGTGGGTTTGGCCGACCTTGCGCAGGACGGGAGGATGGGTCCGTGACCGCACCGCTGGACCCGCAGGTGGCCGCTGAGGTGCTGGAGCACCCGCTCGGCGCCGGCTCGTTGCTTGACGCGATCCGTGACCTGCAGCGCGACGTGCTGGCCACCCAGCTGCCCATCGACCTGCCCGAGGTCGGACGGGCCCGTGCGGCTCGGGAGCGGATGGCTCGCCAGCTCGCCGACCACCTGCTGCCCAGACTGACCCAGCTGGCCACACCGGTGATCGTCGTCGTGGCCGGGTCGACGGGTGCGGGCAAGTCCACGCTGGTCAACTCACTCCTGGGGTCCGAGGTGTCCCGGGCCGGTGCGCTGCGCCCGACCACGCGCCGCCCGGTGCTCGCCCAGCACCCTGCGGACGCGGAGCTGCTCGCCGGCCACCCGCTGCTGGCGGACGTCGACGCCGTGGTGCATGAGGGCGTGCCGCGCGGCCTTGCGCTGCTGGACGCCCCCGACCTGGACTCCGTCGTCGATACCAACCGCGCGGCCGCGCGTCGCCTGCTCGATGCCGCCGACCTGTGGGTGTTGGTGACCACGGCAACCCGGTACGGCGACGCGGTGCCGTGGCAGGTGCTGCGCGACGCGGTCGCGCGCGGCGCGTCTGCCGCGATGGTGCTCAACCGGGTCCCGCCAGAGGCCCTGACCACGGTGCGTGCCGACCTGCTCGACCGGCTGCGGGGTGGCGGGATGGCGGACGTGCCGCTGTTCGTCATCGGTGAGGCCGAGTCCGCCGATCCGCTGCTGCCGGCCGGTGCGACCGCGCCGGTGATGCGATGGCTGACCATGGTGGCAGGGTCCGACCGTGCCCGGACCGTGGTCCGGCGCACTCTGCGGGGGTCCTTCGAGGCGCTGCGCCCGGAGCTGGACCGGCTCGCCGAGGCGGTGCAGGCGCAGGTCGACGCGGCGCGGGAGCTGCGCGACCTGCTCACCCGGGCCGCCGCTGGCGCTGCCGAACAGGCCAGCGCGGACGTCCTGTCCGGTCGGCTGGCGGACGGCGCGGTCCGGGCACGCTGGACCGAGATCGTGGCCGGCGGGCCGGTCGACGTCGTCCGGCGCGGGCGCGTGCGGGGGGGCCGCCGATCGGCCGCACGGTGGACACAGGCGGCTCGGCCGGTCATGGAGGACCTGCGACGGGCGGCCGAGGACGCCCTGCGCGGCACGGCGGTCCGGGCGGAGGAGGTCCTGCGGACGCTTCTGACCGCGGAGAACGCACCCGAGGGTGCCGGGTGGCTGGCACGGACATGGCCGGGAGGGCCGGTCGGCGATGTCCCCACCGAGGTCGACGCCTGGCTCCTCGGTGCGGGGCCGGCGATCCGGGTGGGTGTCGACGAGGTGGACCACGTCCGGGTTGCGGCGGAGCACCGGCACGAGCGCCGCCGGGCGGCCCGGGAGCGCCGCCGGGCGGCCCGCGCCGAACGGGCGGTGGGCCGGCAGGGGCTGGCGGCCATCACGCTGAGCGCTGCCGGCGGGGTGACACAGGCGCGCGAGCTGCTCGGCGCGCTGCTCGGGACGGCCGGTGAGCATGCGCTGCGGGCGGTCCAGGAGGACCTGGCGAGCCGGGTCGAGGCACAGGTGATGCGGGTGCGCGACGGTGCGCTCGCCGTGCTGGACCAGCCGGCGCTGGCCGACGACGCTGCGGCAGCCCTGCGCCTGCGGCTGGCTGTCCTCAAGGACCTCACATGACCGACAGCGTGCGCGGCGAGCGGACCGCGGCCCTGCTGGCACGCTCCGGGCAGCTGCGGGCTGCGCTGGAGCTGGCCGGGGACCGGCTCGACCAGGACGTCGCCGCGCAGGCGCGAGCGGTCCTCACCCGGATCGATGAACGGCTGGCCCTGGGCGTGGACCACACGGTCGTCGCGCTCGCCGGCGGCACCGGTTCGGGCAAGTCCAGCCTGTTCAACGCCGTGTCGGGGCTGCAGCTCGCCGACGTCGGCGCGCGGCGGCCCACCACGGCGGAGATCACCGCCTGCGTGTGGGGTTCCCAGGCGGACGAGCTGCTGGCGTGGCTGGGGGTCGGGGTCGGGCACAGCATGCAGCGGGAGAGCTTGCTCGACGCGGACGACGAGGCGGCGCTGCGGGGCCTGATCCTGCTGGACCTGCCCGACCACGACTCGGTCGAGGCCGCCCACCGGGCCGTGGTGGACCGCCTGGTGCCTCAGGCCGACCTGGTGATCTGGGTGGTGGACCCGCAGAAGTACGCCGACGACGCGCTGCACCGTCGCTACCTGCAGCGGCTGTCCGGGCAGGATGCCGAGCTACTCGTGGTGCTCAACCAGGTGGACACGCTCCCGGACGACCAGCGCGGCGCGGTGGTCGCCGACCTCGGGCGGCTGCTCGCCGAGGACGGTCTGCCGGACGTACCGGTGCTCGTCACGTCGACCCGCACCGGCCAGGGGGTCGGCGAGCTGCGCGACCTGCTGATCGCCGCGGTTGCGACCAGGGCCGCGGCGGCCCGGCGCGCCGCGGCGGGGCTGGCGGCGGCGGCTCGGGAGGTCATCGCCGCCACGGGGCCGGAGCCGGACGGTGCCCCGCTCGACGTCGCGCCCGTCGTCGACCGGCTCGCCGAGGCGGCCGGCGTGCTCGCCGCGCCCGACGGGGGAGCGGGTCCGGGAGAGGCTGTGCGGCGCCGGCTGGTGGCCGTGCAGCCCGACGCGGTGGAGCAGACCCGCTCCGGCTGGCTGCGGCAGGTCACCGATGGTCTGCCGGACGGGTGGCGCCGGTCGGTGGAGAGCTCCGTGCCCCCGGCGGGGGAGCTGGCCGGTGCTGTCGACGCGGCGCTCGGAGCGGTGGTGGTGCCGGCGGTCCGGTCGCACGCGGGTGCCGTCCGGGCGAGCGCGTTGGCCGCCCTGCTGGCCGGGCTGGCCGTCGGCGCGGTCGCGCTCGGTGCGCTGGTCGGAGGCTCGGGGCCGGCCGCCGTGCCGTGGGCCCTCCCGACGGCCGGCCTGCTGGTCCTCGTCGGGGTGGGCCTGCTGGTGTCCGCGGCCCGACTGCGACGGGCAGCGGTGCGACGTCGCGTCGACGAGGTGCGACGTGCCGGCCGGGCGGCCGTGGCACAGGTGGTCGACGTCCTGCTCGTGCAGCCCGCAGCGCGGATCCTGACCGAGCGGGCGCGCGTCCATGAGCTGGCCGCTGCGGCCGCCGGATCGTCGGATCCTCCACTGATCCACGCGTTCCCGCAGGACGGTCCGCCGACCCGGGACGGACCGACCGATGGTTCGCCGGCTGCCGGCTCGGGGGTCTCGGGTCCGGCCACGGGCACGGCGTCCGTCGGGCCGCTCCCGACGTAGTCCGGCGCCCGGCCGCAGCTCGGCTGCTCCACCCTCAGCCGCTGTGCATGCAGCGCGCCGCTCGGCACGGACCCCCTGTCCGCGTGCCGGCGCGATCGCGCCCGCAGTCTCGGTGGTACGAGCCGTCCGCTGCTGGCGGGCGGCGCACCCGGGAGGAGCAGTCATGAGCACGCAGGAGACCGTCGTCACCGTCACCGGCTGGGTGGGCAAGGAGCCCAGGTACTACCCCGGCACCGAGGAGCAGCGCTCGTTCACCACGTTCCGGATGGCCAGCACACGGCGCATCTTCGATCGCGAGCAGCGCACCTGGACCGACGGCCGCACCGTCTGGTTCACCGTCAAGACGTGGCGCGCGGCGGCCCGCAACGTCGCCGAGTCGTTGCGCAAGGGCGACCCTGTCGTGGTGACGGGGCGGCTCGTCGTCGACGAGTGGGCCGGCGAGGACGGGGAACGCACCGAGCTCGTCGTCGAGGCGACCGCCCTCGGCCACGACCTGACCCAGGGGACGTCCCGCTTCGCCCGGGTGCTGCACGGCGCCGGCCTTCGCGAGGGCGATGTTGCCGGCGACGGCACGCCGGTCGCGGGGCAGCAGGATCCGGACGGGTTCGGCGCGCCCGGGTACGGTGCCGACGAGCTCCCCGGTGAGGGCCCGGTGATCGCCGAGGACGCGGCCGCCGGGAGCCTCGGCGGGCCCCGGGACGAGGAGGACGTCCGGGTGATCGCCTAGGCTGGGAGCTCACGGCGCGTTGCCTCGGTGCACGGGGCTACGCCCGATCCGAACCCCCGAGCGCACGAGGCGGACAGCAACCCAGTGGCTGAGTTCATCTACACCATGCACAAGGCGCGCAAGGCGCTCGGTGACAAGGTCATCCTCGACGACGTCTCGTTGAACTTCCTGCCCGGCGCAAAGATCGGGGTGGTCGGCCCCAACGGAGCCGGCAAGTCGACGCTGCTGAAGATCATGGCCGGCCTGGACCATCCCTCCAACGGCGAGGCCCGGCTGAGCCCCGGGTACACCGTCGGCCTGCTCCAGCAGGAGCCGTCCCTGGACGAGACCAAGACGGTGCTCGGCAACGTCGAGGAGGCGGTGGCCGACGTCAAGGCGAAGCTCGACCGCTACGCCGAGATCTCCGCGCTGATGGCGGAGCCGGACGCCGACATGGACGCCCTGCTCGCCGAGATGGGCACCTTGCAGGAGGCCATCGACGCCGCGAACGGGTGGGACCTGGACTCCAGGCTCGAGCAGGCCATGGACGCGCTGCGCTGCCCGCCGCCCGACACCGAGGTGTCCGTCCTGTCCGGCGGCGAGCGGCGGCGCGTCGCGCTGTGCAAGCTGCTCCTGGAGGAGCCCGACCTCCTGCTGCTGGACGAGCCCACCAACCACCTGGACGCGGAGAGCGTGCAGTGGTTGGAGCAGCACCTGCAGCAGTACCCGGGTGCGATCCTCGCCGTCACCCACGACCGCTACTTCCTGGACCACGTGGCGGAGTGGATCTGCGAGGTGGACCGCGGTCGCCTGTACCCCTACGAGGGCAACTACTCCACGTACCTGGAGAAGAAGCAGGAGCGCCTGGAGGTCCAGGGCAAGAAGGACGCCAAGCTCGCCAAGCGCCTCAAGGACGAGCTGGACTGGGTCCGGCAGAACGCCAAGGGCCGCCAGGCCAAGTCGAAGGCACGCCTGGCCCGCTACGAGGAGATGGCTGCCGAGGCGGACCGGACGCGTCGGCTGGACTTCGACGAGATCCAGATCCCACCGGGCCCGCGGCTGGGCGGCCTCGTCCTCGAGGCGACCGGGCTGCGCAAGGGCTTCGGCGACCGGATCCTCATCGACGACCTGAGCTTCTCGTTGCCCCGCAACGGCATCGTGGGGGTGATCGGCCCCAACGGGGTCGGCAAGACCACGCTGTTCAAGACCATCGTCGGGCTGGAGCCGCTCGACGGTGGTCGGCTCACCGTCGGGGAGACGGTGCAGATCTCCTACGTCGACCAGAACCGGTCGGGCATCGACCCGACGAAGACGTTGTGGGAGGTCGTCTCGGACGGCCTGGACTACATCAAGGTCGGTCACGTGGAGATGCCCTCGCGCGCCTATGTCGCGGCGTTCGGCTTCAAGGGTCCCGACCAGCAGAAGCTCGCGGGCGTGCTGTCCGGCGGCGAACGGAACCGGCTGAACCTGGCGCTCACCCTCAAGCAGGGGGGCAACCTGCTGCTGCTCGACGAGCCGACCAACGACCTGGACGTCGAGACGTTGGGCTCCCTGGAGAACGCACTGCTCGACTTCCCCGGCTGCGCCGTGGTCGTCGCCCACGACCGGTGGTTCCTCGACCGGGTGGCCACGCACATCCTGGCCTACGAGGGCACGGCCGAGGACCCCGCTGCGTGGTACTGGTTCGAGGGGAACTTTCAGGCCTACGAGCAGAACAAGGTCGAGCGCCTCGGCGTGGAGGCCGCGCGTCCCCACCGGGTGACCTACCGCAAGCTCACCCGCGACTGAGCGGGCCGGCCCCGCGGTGGACGCCGGAGCGGGCGCCGTAGGATCGCTGCGGCCGTGCGACCAGCGGCGGCGGGATGACGAGGAGGGTTCCGGCGGTGCGACTCGAGGTGCCGGTCCAGCTGCGCTGGTCCGACCTGGACGCCTATGCCCACGTGAACAACGCCGAGATGCTCCGGCTGCTCGAGGAGGCACGGATCGAGGCGTTCTGGTCGACGCCGGGCGGGGAGGACGGCCGGCACGCCCAGCGATGGGACACCGCGGTGCTCGACGCCGGCCCCGGCGCGGCGCTGGCCACACTCGTCGCGCGCCAGGAGATCGAGTACCTGGTGCCGCTGGGCTACCGGCGGGACCCGGTGATCGTCGAGCTGTGGATCGGTCGGCTCGGTGGGGCCAGCCTGGACGTCTGCTACCAGGTGCGTGACCGTGCGGCCGCCGACGGCGCACCGCCCAGCGTGTATGCCCGGGCCACGACGACCCTGGTCCTCGTCGATGCCGCGACCGGCCGCCCGCAGCGGATCGGGCCCGCGGAACGGGCGGCGTGGACGCCGTTCGTCGAGGCACCGGTGGTCATGCGCCGACGGCGCTGACGCTGCGCGGGCCCACCGTCGTGCGCCGGCCCCGCCGGCAGCACGCGGCCGTGGTCGCGGCGCAGCGTGGCCAACCCGTACGAGCCGTTGCGCGACGCGTATCCTTCGCCGCCGGCCCGGGAGCGGGCCGCCGCCGCGTGGCGGTCAGGGCTGGGGGATGCGGACCATGCCCTCCTGGGCGATCGAGGCGACCAGGCCCCCGTCCCGGGCGAACACCTGGGCGGTGGCCAGGCCGCGGCCGCCCTGCGCGCTCGAGCTGGCCTGCACGTAGAGCAGCCAGTCGTCCACGCGCACGTCTCGGTGCCACCACATCGCATGGTCGAGGCTTGCCACGGACAGGCCCGGGGTGGCCCAGCTGCGGCCCGCCCGGCGCAGTACCGGCTCCAGCATGATCTGATCGCAGGCGTAGGCGAGGACCGCGCGGTGCAACAGCTGGTCGTCCGGCAGCGGGCCGCGGGTGCGGATCCACACCATCTGGCGACCTGCGGCGTCAGGGTGGGGGCCCAGGTAGATCGAGCCGCCGACGTGCCGGACGTCGAAGGCGCTCTCGTGGGTCCAGAACCGGGCCAGCGGATGGTCCAGGTGCCCCATGTGGTCCATCGCCGTGTCCACCGTCTCGGGGTCGGGTGCCTCGGGCATGGGGTCGGCGAAGTCGACGCCGGGCTGACGGACCTGGTAGGAGGCGGTCATCGACAGGATCGTCCTGCCGTTCTGCAGGGCATGCACCCGGCGCGCGCTGAAGGACCGGCCGTCCCGGAGCCGTTCCACCGCGAACGTGATGGGCACGGCGACGTCGCCGGCGCGCAGGAAGTAGCCGTGCAGGGAGTGCGGCAGCCGATCGGCTCCCAGCGTCCGGCCCGCGGCGAGCAGCGACTGGGCGAGGACCTGCCCGCCGAACACCCGGCCACCGGGCAGCGCGATGCTGCGGCCGGTGAACGAGTCCGGGCTCACGGCGGTGATGTCCAGGACGTCGAGCAGGGTGGCGACGGGGTCTGGTGCGTCGGGGCGCGGTCCGGGGCTGGACGGGGTCGGGCTCATCGGTCGGCCCGACGGGGTGCTGTCGTCGCGGACAGACCTGCCGGGCGGTCGTCACATGCCATGCACGCAGGTTCTCACGTCCGGCCCTCACCCTCATCGGTGGTCGGTCGGTGCCCTGCCCGGCGGTGTTGACCATCGAGTGCGCCGCGCGGTCGAGGTAGTCCCACGGCCGGACGAAGGTGTCGCGGCCGCCCACCAACTCGTAGCACGGGACCCTGCTGCCCGTGGTCGGCGTCCGCGCGCGGATCCCACCGGTACCGGCTCGACGCGGCACGCCCGGACTACGCTGGCGACGTGCGTCGGCGGGCGCACGCAGCCGCGCACCCTGACCGGGGGAGACCGATGACCAAGGCAGAGCAGATCCTCACCGCGTTGGGGGGACAGGCGAACGTCGTCGGCCTGGAGCCATGCATCACCCGGCTGCGCGTCGAGGTGGGCGATCCCGACCTGGTGGACGAGGCGGCGCTCAAGGAGTCCGGGGCGTTCGGCGTCGTGCGATCCGGCCACGTGGTGCAGGTCATCGTCGGGCCGGAGGCGGACAACCTCGCCGCGGAGGTCGAAGCGCTGCGTTGACTGCGTTGAGCACCGGCCACCGGGGGCAGCAGACCGGGTGACGTCGTGCGCGCCGGACGCGGCCGGGTCCCTGCCTCTGGCAGGATCGACGTCGTGGAATCACTGCAGCAGCCGTCCGAGGCGCTGCGCCGCCTGGCCACCATGCACGGCGTGGCCGCCGACTATCACGGGTTCGACGGCAGCGAACGATCGGTCGACGCAGCGACCCTGGTGGCGGTGCTCCGCGCCCTCGGGGTGGACGCGTCCTCCCCGGAGCGGGTGGACGTCGAGCTGCAGCACGCCGAGGACGACCCGTGGCGGTACACCGTGCCCCCGGTGGTCGTGGTCCGGGCCGGGCGTGGTGCCCAGGTGCCCGTGCACGTCGTCGACGGTGACCCGGTCGAGGTATGGCTGGAGCTGGACCCGGAGAGCGGCGGCGGCCGTCGGGACGTGCCCCAGCTGGACGTCTACGTCGCCCCGCGCGTGGTGGACGGCCGCAGAGTCGGGCGTGCCACCTTCGCCGTGCCCCGTGACCTGCCGCTCGGCTACCACACGCTGGTCGCTCGCGGTCCGAGCGCGGACGCCCGGTGCACGCTCATCGTGACGCCCGACCGCCTCGAGCTCCCCCGTCCCGTCCAGCAGGGGCACGTCTGGGGGTTCATGGCCCAGCTGTACTCGGTGCGCTCCCGGGCGTCCTGGGGGATGGGCGACCTCGTCGACCTCGCCGACCTCGCCTGGTTGTCCGGCCACGAGTGCGGGGCCGACTTCCTGCTGGTCAACCCGCTGCACGCCGCCGAGCCGACCGTCCCCGTCACGCCGTCGCCCTACCTGCCCACCACCCGCCGGTTCGTCAACCCCCTGTACATCCGGGTGGAGGACATCACGGAGGCGGCCTACCTGTCCGCCGCGGAGCGCACCCTGGTGGAATGGGCCGGGGAGCCGGCCCGGGCGCTGAACGCCGATCCGGGCCCGATCGACCGCGACGTCACGTGGGAGGCCAAGCGGGCGGCGCTGGAGATCGTGTTCGCGCAGCCGCGGTCCGTGGCGCGGCAGGCCCGGTTCGACGTGTTCCGGGAGCGCGAGGGGCAGGGCCTGGAGGACTTCGCGCTGTGGTGCGCGCTCGCGGAGCGGTACCCCCGCGGGGCCTGGCCGGCCGACGTCTGCGGGCCGACGGCGGCCGGGGTGGACCGCGCGCGGACCGAGCTGAGGCAGCGGGTGGACTTCTACTGCTGGCTGCAGTGGATCGCCGACGTCCAGCTCGAGGCCGCGCAGCGGGCTGCGCGCGACGCCGGCATGGTCGTGGGGGTCATCCACGACCTGGCGGTCGGAGTGCACCCGGAGGGTTCGGACGCCTGGACACACGGCGACGTGCTCGCCCGGGGAGCCACCGTCGGCGCGCCGCCGGACATGTACAACCAGCAGGGCCAGGACTGGTCCCAGCCGCCGTGGCACCCCGGCGCGCTGGCCCGGGCGGCGTACCGGCCGTACCGGGACATGGTGCGCACGGTGCTCCGGCACGCCGGAGGTGTGCGCATCGACCACGTGCTCGGGCTCTTCCGGCTGTGGTGGATCCCGCGTGGCTCGTCCCCGGACCGCGGGGCGTACGTCCGCTACGACCACGAGGCGCTCGTCGGCATCTTGGCCCTCGAGGCGCACCGGGCCGGTGCGCTGGTCATCGGCGAGGACCTGGGCACCTTCGAGTCCTGGGTGCGCGACTACCTGGCCGAGCGTGGGGTGCTCGGTACCTCGATCCTGTGGTTCGAGAAGGACGAGACTGATGCCCCGCTCGCGCCGGAGCGGTACCGGCGCGCGACGCTGGCCAGCGTCACCACCCACGACCTGCCCCCGACGGCCGGCTATCTCGCCGAGGAGCACGTGGCGCTGCGCGAGCGGTTGGGCCTGCTCACCGAGCCCACGGAGCAGGTGCACCGGCAGGCTCGGGCGGAGCGGCATGCCATGCTCACCGCGCTGCGGGAGCGCGGCATGATCGGCGACGACCCGTCCGAGCGGGAGGTCGTCGAGGCGTTGCACCGCTGGGTGCTGGCGAGCCCGGCGGTGCTGGTGGCCGTGTCCCTGGCCGATGCGGTGGGGGAGCGCCGGGCGCAGAACCAGCCCGGCACGGACACCGAGTACCCGAACTGGAAGCTGCCGCTCGCCGACGGCACCGGGCAGGTCGTCCTCCTCGACGACCTGTTCGCGAGTGCGCGGTTGCGCTCCTTGGTGGAGGCGATCCACCGGTCCTGACCCGGCGGGACGCACCCGACCCGCGCTCACGCGGAGGGGTCGGGCGTGTCGCGGCGGACGGCCTCGTTCAGGGACGCGTGCGGTCCACCTGCTGCGCGACCAGTGATCGGCGGACGGCATCGAGCTCCTCGGCGAGGAGCCGGCGCAGTGCGGGGGCAGCGTCCCGGTGCCCTGCCAGCCATTCCTGCGTGCGCTCCACCAGGCGGGTGTCCGGGTCGTCGGCGAGCAGCGTGGGATACAGGCCGAGCACGATGTTCTGGGCCATCTCGTTGGTCCGTTGCGCCCAGACCTGTTCCAGCACGTCCAGGTAGCGCGTGACGAACGGGCGCAGCAGGCCACGGTCGTGCACCCGCCCGAAACCGGCGATGGTCGCCGTCTGGAGTGCGTTCGGCAGGTCGTCGCGGTCGACGACCGCCGCCCACGCGGCCTCCTTCGCCTGTGCGGTCGGGATGGCCGCCCGCGCGCTCGCCGCGGCTCGTTGGCCGGAAGCGGTCGGGTCGGCCGCCAGCTCGGCATCGATCTCGGCCGCGTCGGCGCGCCCACCGGCCACCAGACCGGTCAGCAGGTCCCACCGCAGATCGGTGTCCACGACGAGGCCGTCCAGCACGCGCCGACCATCCAGCAGGGCGGCGACCACGTCCAGCTGCGCAGCCGTGGCCGCGCGCGCCGCGAACGCCCGCACCAGCTGGAGCCGCAGGTCCGAGCCGGCCGGCGCCGCCTGTGCCAGCTCCCAGAGGCGGTCCGCCGCGGCCACCTCGGTGTCCCCCCGGTGCTCCGGGGCGACGTAGTGGTCGATCGCGGTGGACAGCTGGCGCAGCAGCCCCTGCACCACCGACGAGTCCGTCTCGTGGTGGACGTTGGTCAGCACGAGGTCGACGAAGCTGCGGGCCGGCGTCTCGCCGTCGCGCGTCGCGTCCCAGGCAGCGCTCCACACCAGGGCGCGCGGCAGCGAGTCGGTGAACGCGCCGAGGTGGGCGGTCGCGGTAGCCATCGAGACCGGGTCCAGCCGGGTCTTGGCGTAGGTGAGGTCCAGGTCGTTGACCAGCACGAGGTCGGGGCGACGCCGGCCGACCAGCTCGGTGATCTCGGTGCGGCCCGGGGTGGGGGAGTCGACCGGGTCGACGTCGGTGACCACGTGCACCGTGCGGTCCAGGCGGGTCGTGCCGTCGACGCCGACCAGATCGTAGCCGGACACGGCCAGCCGGTGCGGCCGCAGGACGGGGTGCTCGTCGGGCACCTCCTGGACGACCGCGAAGGCGGTGACCACCGGCGTGCCGTCGGCGTCCGCCTGCGAGGTGACCTCCGGGCGCAGCAGGGTCACGCCGGCCTGCTCCAGCCACAGCGCGGACCACGAGCCGAGGTCCCGGCCCGAGGTGTGCTCGAGCTCGGTCAGCAGGTCGCGGAGCTCGGTGTTGCCCCACGCGTGGGTGGCGAAGTACCGCTGCACGCCGGCGAAGAAGGCGTCCTCGCCCACCCACGCGACGAGCTGCTTGAGGACGCTGGCCCCCTTGGCGTACGTGATGCCGTCGAAGTTGACCTCGACGTCCTCCAGGTCGCGGATGTCGGCGACGATCGGGTGCGTGCTGGGCAGCTGGTCCTGGTTGTACGCCCAGCTCTTCTCCAGCAGCAGGAACGTGGTCCACGCGGTGTGCCAGCGGGTCGCCCGGGAGGTGGCCAGCGTGGACATGTACTCGGCGAACGACTCGTTCAGCCACAGGTCGTCCCACCAGCGCATCGTCACCAGGTCGCCGAACCACATGTGCGCCAGCTCGTGCAAGATCGTCACCGTACGGCGCTCGATGGTCGCCTCGGGAACCTGGGAGCGGAACACGTACTGCTCCCGGAAGGTCACCGCACCGACGTTCTCCATGGCACCGGCGTTGAACTCCGGGACGAAGACCTGGTCGTACTTGGCGAACGGGTAGGCGCGGGCGAACTTCTCCTCGTAGAACGCGAATCCGGCGCGGGTGACGTCGAGGATCGCCTCGGCGTCCAGGTGCTCGGCCAGGGACGCTCGGCAGTACACGCCGAGCGGGACGGTGCGCCCGTCCGAGCTGGTCAGCGAGCCGTGCACACCGGCGTACGGCCCGGCCACCACGGCGGTGACGTAGCTGGCGATCCGTGGCGTGCGCTCGAAGGTCCAGGTCGCGGTGCCCTCGTCGCGGCCGCCGTGGCGATTCCGCCCGTTCGCCACCCGGGCCGGGCCCTGGGCGACGGGGTAGTTGGAGACGACGGTCCAGTGTGCGGGAGCGGTGACCCGGAACTGGAAGGTGGCCTTGAGATCGGGCTGCTCGAAGACGGCGAACACCCGACGGGAGTCGGCCACCTCGAACTGCGAGTACAGGTAGACCTCGCCGTCCACGGGGTCGACGAAGCGGTGCAGACCCTCACCGGTGGTCATGTAGGCGCAGTCGGCGGCCACCAGGAGCTCGTTGTGCTCGCTGAGCCCGTCCAGCCGGATCCGGGAGTCGGCGACCACCTCGGCAGGGTCCAGCACCCGGCCGTTCAGCGTGACCTCGCGCACGCGAGGGGCGATGAGGTCGATGAACGTGCTGGCCCCTGCCGCCGCGTCGAACCGCACCGTCGTGCGGGACCCGAACGTCGTCGGCGAGACCGTGAGGTCCAGGTCGACGTCGTAGGAGTCGACGGTGACGATGCCGGCGCGGGCGCGCGCCTCGTCACGGGTGAGGTTGTGGCCGGGCACGCGGATCTCCTGGGGTCGGACGGGCGGGATCCCGCGATCATCCCACGCCGCGGTCGGGGGCCGCGGCGTGCAGACTAGGGGCTGCTCGGACCTGTGCTGCTGGAGGAGGTCATGCCGTGCCCGCTGTCGTGGACTTCTGGTTCGATCCCACGTGCCCGTGGGCGTGGATGACCTCCCGCTGGATGACGGAGGTCCGGGGGATCCGCGACGTACAGATCCGCTGGCACGTGATGAGCCTGGCCATCCTCAACGAGGGTCGCGAGCTGCCGGACGAGTACCGGCAGCTGATGGACGAGGCCTGGGGGCCCGTTCGGGTGCTCGTCGCCGCCCAGCAGCTGCATGGGGACGAGGTGCTCGAGCCGTTGTACGACGCGATGGGCACCCGGCGGCACCCGGCCGGCCGCACGGACACGGCTGTGATCACCGCCGAGTCGCTCGCCGAGGTGGGGCTGCCCGCGGAGCTGGCCGCCTACGCCGACACCGACACCTACGACGAGCAGCTGCGCGCCTCGCACGCCGAGGCGATCGCTCTGGTCGGCGAGGACGTCGGTACCCCGGTGGTCGCCTTCGACGGCGTCGGGTTCTTCGGCCCCGTCGTCACACCCGCGCCCACCGGCGAGGCTGCCGGTCGGTTGTGGGACGGACTGTCGGCCATCACCGCGGTCCCGGGGTTCTACGAGCTCAAGCGGACCCGCACCGTGGGCCCGCAGTTCGGTTGATGGGCGCGGTGCCCCGAGTGCACGGGAAGGGACCCGCATGACATCCACCCGGCGGCTGCCCCGCGGCCTGGTGATCCTCGCGGTCGTCGACCTGCTGTTGGTGGTGCTGCTCGCCGTCGTCGCCGTGCAGGTGCTTGCCGGTCCAGGCAGCGCGCCTGCGGCGCGATCGACGTCCTCGACCGCTGCGACGACTGCGGCCCCCGTCGACGGGGTGTCGACGGGGGCCCAGGAGAGTGTCTTCGAGCTGCCCAGCGGCAACATCGCCTGCCGGATGACGACGGACGGTGTGACCTGCACGATCCGCAGCCGGACGTTCACGCCCCCACCGGTCCCGGGGTGCACGCAAGGCAACGGGCGCGTAGTGGTCCTCGACGCGCACGGGCTGGCCGTGCCGTGCGAGAAGGACGCGGTGCCGAACCTGCAGGGGCCGGGCACGCCGGTTCTCGAGTACGGCCGGCGCCAGGCGGTCGGCGACTACACGTGCGAGTCCGCCACGAACGGCGTCACGTGCACACGCACGGACGGGCACGGCTTCCGGCTGGCCCGCGCCGAGCTCGTCGAGCTGCCCTGACGGCGGACCGGGGCGATGGCCGGGGCCGGCCCCCACGGCCGGCCTGGTGCCGCGCCGTCACCAGATGCGCACCCGCTCGTCGGGCGCGAGATACAGCGCGTCGCCGGGGCGGACGTCGAACGCCGGGTAGAACTCGTCGATGTTGCGCACCACACCGTTGCAGCGAAACTCCTCGGGCGAGTGCGGGTCGGTGGCGAGCCGTCGGACGACCTCCTCGTCCCGACCCTTGGCCCGCCAGGACTGGGCCCAGCTGAGGAAGAACCGCTGGGCGCCGGTGAGCCCGTCGATCACCGGCGCCTGGCTGAGCGGGGCGCCGAGCGCGATCTCGTACGCGCGCAGCGCGATCGACATCCCGCCGAGGTCCCCGATGTTCTCCCCGACCGTCAGAGCACCGTTGACGTGGTGGCTGCCGTGCAGCTGGGCGGGGGAGTACGTCGAGTACTGGGCGACGAGCGCCGCTGTGCGGCGGTCGAACTCGGCGCGGTCCTCCTGCGTCCACCAGTCGGCCAGCCGCCCGGAGCCGTCGTAGCGGGACCCCTGGTCGTCGAAACCGTGGCCGACCTCGTGGCCGATCACCGCGCCGATGCCACCGTAGTTGGCGGCGTCTTCCACCTCGGCATCGAAGAACGGCGGCTGGAGCATCGCGGCGGGGAAGACGATCTCGTTCATGCCGGGGTTGTAGTACGCGTTGACGGTCTGCGGCGTCATGAACCACTCGTCGCGGTCCACCGGCCGCCCGATCTTGCCCAGTTCGTAGTCCACCTCGAAAGCAGCAGCGCGGCGCACGTTCCCCAGGAGGTCGTCTGCGGTCACGACCAGGTCGGAGTAGTCCCGCCACCGGACCGGGTAACCGATCTTGGCGGTGAACGCGTCGAGCTTGCCCAGTGCCCTGGTGCGGGTGGCCTCGCCCATCCAGTCCAGCTGGGCGATCGACTCCCGGTACGCGTCGATGAGGTGGCCGACCAGGGTCTCCATGTGCGCCTTGTCGGCGGGGGGGAAGTGCCGGGCGACGTACAGCTCGCCGACAGCCTCCCCGAGCACTCCCTGCACGAGGGAGACGCCCCGCTTCCAGCGCGCGCGCAGGGTGCGGGCACCGGTGAGCCGACGGCTGTAGAAGTCGAAGTTGGCCTCGACGAGCTCCTCGGAGAGGAAGGCCGCCCGTGCGGTGACGACGTGGTAGGCCATCCAGGCCTGCCAGTCGGCGAGCGGAAGTGACGCCCACAGCCGGGCGAATCCCGCGATGAAGGACGGCTGCCGCACGACGAGCCGGTCGAGCGATCCCGCGGGAGCACCCAGGGCGTCGGCCCACGCGCGCCAGTCGAACTCGGGGGCGGAGACGGCGAGGTCGGCAAGGGTGGTCGGGTTGTACGTCGTGAGGGCGTCGCGGTCCCGCACGACGTCCCAGTGCTCGGCGGCGAGGCGGGTCTCCAGGGCCACGACGCGGGCGGCCATCTCCTCGGCGTGCGCCGCATCGGCGGCCGCCCCGGCGATCTGGAGCATCCGGGCCACGTGGGGGCGGTAGGCGGCCAGCACCTCGGCATAGCGAGCGTCGCGGTAGTACGCCTCGTCCGGCAGACCGAGGCCCGACTGGTCGAGGTGAACTGCGTAGCGCTCGGGATCCCCGGCGTCGTTGTCCACGAAGAACGCCACCGCGGAGCCGGCGCCGGTGCGCTGCAGGGCGCCTAGGGCGGTCGTCAGGGCCGCCGTCGAGCCGGCTGCCCGCACGAGCGCCAGGTCGGCGGCGAGCGGGGCCGCGCCCAACGCCTCGACTGCCGCGGTGTCCATGAAGCTCGCGTACAGCGCGCCGATCTTCGCGGCCACCCCCGTGCTGCCGGTGGCCGCCGCCTCCGTGATGATGGCGCGGACCTGCTCCTCGGCCTGGTCGTGCAGGGCGCGCATCACGCCGTCCGTCGCCCGGTCCGGAGGGATCTCGTAGTCGGCGATCCACCGTCCGTTCACACGCGCGTAGAGGTCGTCGGCGGGCCGGACGGCCGGGTCGAGGGCAGACAGGTCGATGCCGCTTCGGGTCATGGAGCCAGCCTACGGACCGGCACCGACAGGCCCGCGACGGCGGTCCGAGGATGGACACGCCACGCGCGGCGCCGCGGCCGCGCGCCCGCGACCCGGTCAGCGTGCTGCGCGCTCGGCCAGGCCGCGCACGTAGCCGGCCTGGCCGGCGTGCTGCAGGTCGTCGGAGAGCAGGCTGACCAGGCGGACACCCAAGGTCACCGGCGGGTTCCAGGAGGTGTCCACGACCACGTCCAGGTCCTCCTCGGTGAGCCGGCGCAGGTAGGCCGCGGTCACCTCGGCGGTCGCGTCGTAGTAGCCGAGCAGCAGGTCGGCGGGGGCACGCACCGCAGCCACCTGCTCGGGGGTGTGCCCGTAGCCGGTCGAGTCCCGGTCGAGGTCCAGGCCGAACCGGTCCACCCAGCCCTGCCCGAGCCAGACCTGCGGCGTGCCCGCCAGCCCGGCGACATGGGAGTCCTGCACCCGGGTCAGGTGCCACACCAGCCAGGCGACCGAGTTGGCTGCCGGGTCGGGCCGCCAGAGCAGGCTCTCGGGCGTCATGGGCTCGACGGCCCGGTGCACGGCCTGCCCCACCCGGGCGAGGATGTCGGAGACGAGGTCGACGACGGTCATGTGCGGTCCTCCCTGATCCGGTCGCGGACCCGGGCGACGACGGACCGTCCGACGACCGCGGCGATGACGATGGACGCGACGGCGTTGCGCACGTCGCTCCAGCGCCCGGTGTCCGTCACGATCGTGCCATCCAGGCGGACCGTCGTCACCCGGAGGGCGGTTCCAGATGGGTGGCAGGATGACGCCATGCGTCTCCACGTCGCCGCCGACCACGCCGGGTACGAGCTCAAGGAGCACCTCGTGGTGCACCTGAGGTCCGCCGGCTACGACGTCGTCGACCACGGCGCCGTCCGGCTGGATCCCCAGGACGACTACCCCGGGTTCTGCATCGCGGCCGCCGAGGCGGTGGTGGCCGAACCGGGCAGTCTCGGGGTCGTCATCGGCGGCTCGGGCAACGGCGAGCAGATCGCGGCGAACAAGGTCGTCGGAGTCCGCGCGGCCCTGGCGTGGAACCTGGCCACGGCCCAGCTGGCCCGCCAGCACAACGACGCGAACGTCGTGGCGATCGGCGCCCGCCAGCACTCGGCCGACGAGGCCACGGCGCTGGTCGACGCGTTCGTGGCCGAGCGGTTCAGCGGTGACCCGCGCCACCAGCGCCGGATCGATGAGCTGGCCGTCTACGAGGCTCGCCGCTCCTGACCACCCACGAGGGTCGCGAACCCGGCAAGGGTCGGGTGGCCGGGCCGGTTGCCGACCATGGGCCGACCACCGGCCGGGTCCACGCCGACCGGTTCGGGGAGTACCTGGACGAGGTCCTCACCATGGTCGAGCAGGTCCCGGTCGGGCTGGTGACCACCTACGGGGCGCTGGCCGACGCGGTCCGGGCGCGGCTCGGCCGCGGGGGCCCCCGCCAGGTCGGGCAGGTCCTCGCTCACGCCGGCTCGGCGGTGCCATGGTGGCGGGTGGTCGACGCCAGGGGCGCACCGCCGGCCCGGCACGCCTTAGAGGCCCTCGGGCGGCTGGTCCGCGAGGGCGTGCCGCTCGTGGCCGGCGGTACCCGGGTGGCCCTGCCGCAGGCGTTCTGGGAGCCGCCCGGGCCGTGACCGACCCGGGTCAGGCCTCGACGGCCGAGTCGTCCGCCTGCGTGGGCGTCGCGGTCCGCGGGGGCCGCAGGGTGGCCGGGACGCCCACCGCCACGGCGCCGGGCGGGACGTCATGCACCACCACGGCGTTGGCGCCGATCTGTGCGCCGGCACCGACCCGGACCGGTCCCAGGATGACGGCCCCCGCGCCGACCAGCACGCCGTCGCCGAGGGTCGGGTGTCGCTTGCCCGCGTGGGTGGACTTCCCGCCGAGCGTGGCGCCGTGATACAGCACCACGTCGTCGCCCAGCTCCGCGGTCTCGCCGATCACGACACCCATCCCGTGGTCGATGAACAACCGTCGGCCGATCCGGGCACCGGGGTGGATCTCCACCCCGGTGGTCGCCCGGACCAGCTCCGAGACCAGCCTGGCCGGCAGGCGCAACCCTGCCAGCCACAGCCGGTGGCTCAGCCGATAGCCCCACACCGCGTGCACGCCCGGGTAGGCGAGGGTGACCTCCAGCCGCGAGCGGGCCGCGGGGTCCCGACGTCGGGCGGTGTCCAGGTCCTCCCGCAGGACGCTCAGCACGGTGTCGGGGCGCATCAGTCGAGCAGGTCCTGGTAGAGGACCGAGGACAGCTCCCGCTCGCCGGAGGACGGGATGATCGCCACGATGAGCTTGCCGGCGTTCTCCGGTCGGCCGGCCGCCTGGACGGCGGCGTGCAGGGCCGCACCCGAGGACAGCCCCACGAGCAGGCCCTCCTCGCGGGCGGCGCGGCGAGCCATCTCGATGGCGGCGGCGGCGGGGACGTCGATGACCTCGTCGTACACGGAGGTGTCGAGGACCTCGGGCACGAAGTTCGCGCCGATGCCCTGGATCTTGTGCGGGCCCGGAGCCCCGCCGTTGAGCAGCGGGGACTCGGCCGGCTCGACGCCGACGACCTGCACGCCGGGCTTGCGCTCCTTGAGCAGCTGGCCGACGCCGGTGATGGTGCCGCCGGTGCCGATGCCGGCGACCAGGATGTCCACCGCGCCGTCGGTGTCGGCCCAGATCTCCTCCGCGGTGGTGCGCCGGTGGATCTCGGGGTTGGCAGGGTTGGCGAACTGCCGCGCCAGCACGGCCCCGGGCCGCTCTGCGGCGATCTGCTCGGCGCGGGCCACCGCGCCCTTCATGCCGTCGGTACCCGGCGTCAGGACCAGCTCGGCGCCGAAGGCCCGCAGCAGCGCGCGGCGCTCCTTCGACATGGAGTCGGGCATGGTCAGGACGACGCGGTAGCCGCGCACCGCCCCGACGAATGCCAGTGCGATGCCGGTGTTTCCGCTGGTGGCCTCGACGATCGTGCCACCGGGGCGCAGCTCGCCGGCGGCCTCGGCGGCGTCGACGATGGCGACCCCGATGCGGTCCTTCACCGAGCCTGCCGGGTTGGCGAACTCGAGCTTGCCGACGACGGTCGCACCGAGACCGGCCGTGAGCTTGTTGATCCGGACCAGCGGCGTGCCGCCGACCAGCCGGGTGGCGTCCTCAGCGATGTGTGCCATGTCGTTCCTCGTCCTCTGCGGCCCTGGGGGCCTGCGTGTCGATGGGGGGCACCGGCGTGCCAGGAGGCATCCGTGTGCCCGGGGTGCTCGGGGCGAGCGCCGGACCGCCGCCGTGCGGGCTGCGCCTCGCGGGCGAGCACCAGCACAGCCGGACGCGGACCGTCGCTCTAGCGACAGCGACGCTGGATCGGCCCCAGTCGACGTGACGTGACCGGGACAGCCGCGACGACGCGAGCGCGCATCTGCTGATCCTCTCCGGTCGTCCGCTGCTGCTGGCGAGAACCCCGAGCCAGGGCACCCTGGCCCCGCCGGGTGACCGGGTCACCGTAGCCCGTAGGGGCCGGATGCGCCAGGACATGGCCTGCAGTCACTATGTGTCTGGCCTGTACAGGCAATCCGGGTTGTGCAGGTATGCCAGTACGTGCATGCCCGCCGGACGGTAACGATCACGCGGGATGCGTACCGCGTAGACTGGCCCGATGGACAGCCCGGAGATCGCCTACGACGTGCTGGACCGCACGTGTCCGTCCCGTGGGGTGCTCGACGACGTGTGCAACCGCTGGGCACTGCTCGCCCTCGTCGCCCTCGGCGATCGCACGCTGCGGTTCAACGAGTTGCGTCGCCAGGTGGACGGGGTGAGCGAGAAGATGCTGGCCCAGGCGCTGCGGGCCCTCGAGCGCGACGGTCTCGTCGACCGGACGGCGTACCCGGTGATCCCTCCGCGCGTCGACTACCGGCTCACCCCGACGGGCGCACAGGTCGTTGAGGCGGCGGTGGGCCTGGTCGGTTGCCTGGAGCAGCACACCGACGACGTCCTGTCCGCCCGCCGGCGGTACGACCGCCGGGCGCGCCGTCCGCAGGACGTCGCCGCGGTGGAGAGGAGCTGACACCCGTGCAGGTCGAGTTCTTCCACGACGTGCTCTGCGCGTTCTGCTACGCCCTGTCCCCGCGCGTGCACCGGCTGGTCGAGCGCCATCCCGAGATCCAGGTGGTGCACCGGTCGTTCGCGCTGGCGGCGTCGCCCGACGACCTGGTCCGGATGTTCGGCAGCCCGCAGGAGGCCAAGCGCCAGATCCTCGGGCACTGGCGGGCCGCCGACGCGCTGGACGACGAGCACCGTATTCACGCCGACCTCATGGCGACCCGGGCGTTCGGCTACCCGCACTCCATGCCCGGTCTGCTCGCCTGCAAGGCCGCTGAGGTGCAGTCGGGCCAGGCCGGGCACTGGGCGATGATCGACGAGGTCCAGCGCGTCCACCTCACCGAGTGCCTGGACATCGCCGACCAGGATGTGCTCGCCGGCTGCGCGGGACGCGTCGGGCTGGACGTGGACCGGTGGCGGGCCGACGTGCTGAGCCCTGCCGTGAGAGAGGCGGTCCGGTCGGACATCGCGCGTGCCTACGCCTATGGGATCTCCGGGGTCCCGCTGCTGGTCGCCGAGGGGCGGTACGGCTTGTCCGGGGCGCAGCCCTACGAGCAGCTCGAGGCGTGGCTGGCGGCGGTCGAGCAGCACGTGGGCGAGGAGGAGCGGGTATGAGTGACCACGTGGGCGAGGAGGAGCGGGTATGAGTGACAAGGTCGCGACCGATCGGGTGGTTCCGCTGCTGAGCCTGGACCTCATCGGGCCCACGGATGGCGGTGTCGGGATGTGCAGCGTGGACGGGTGGTGCGGGCCGGGGCCCGCACCGCAGCCCGCCGGCACGCAGCCCGCCGGCGCGCAGGCCGCCGGCACGCAGCCCGCCGGCACGGGGGCCTGACCCGCGGCTGCGTAGCCTGTCCGGCATGCACCCGCCGATCATGATCTGCGTGCCACCCGTGCCCGTCGTCCGCCGTGACCTGTCCGGTCGCCGGTCGACGAGCAGGGACTGAGGCCACGGCCGCCGCCGCGCCGCGGAGCCCGAGCCCTCGCGACCTCCTCCTGGCCATCGGGTCGGGCACGCTGCTCAACCCGCTCAACTCCTCGATGATCGCCGTGGCCCTGGTGGACCTACGGCGCACCTTCGGGCTGGACTTCACTACCGCCTCGTGGCTCATCGGCGGCTACTACCTGGCCAGCGCCGTCGGTCAGCCGGTCCTCGGCCGGGTGGGTGACGTCCTGGGCCGCCGTCGCGTCTTCTTGGCCGGGCTGGGCGTCGTGGCCGTGGCGAGCATCGCGGCGCCGTTGGCCCCGACCTTCGGTTGGCTCGTCGCCGCCCGGGTGCTCCAGGCGCTGGGCACGTCGGCCCTGTTCCCGTCCGGTGTGGGCATCGTGCGCGCCACCTTCGGACCCGGCCAGGCCCGGGCGCTCGGCGTGCTGTCGGTGTTCGCGTCGGTGTCCGCGGGGGTCGGCCCGACGCTGGGCGGCTACCTGGTCGGCTGGTCGGGCTGGCCGGCGATCTTCCTGGTCAACCTGCCGATCGTGGCGGTGAGCGCGGTGCTGGCGTGGCGTTCGCTGCCCCGCGACCATGGCGAGCCAGGGGCGTGGGCGCGGCTGGACCGGACCGGAGCGGTGCTGTTCTCCGGAGGCCTGCTCGGCGGGTTGTGGTTCCTCATGTCGCTGTCCGGGCGCCCCGCCTGGGCCGGCCTGGCGGCGGCCGTGGTGCTCGGCACCCTGTTCGTGCACCGCGAGCTCCGGATGACGGGTCCGCAGCAGGCGGGCGAGCCCGTCCGTCCGGTTGCGCCTGAACCGTTCATGGGTGTGCGGGCGCTGGGCGCCAACCGCCGCCTGGTCGCCGTGTACGGGGGCAACGGTGTGGTCAACGTGGTCTTCTACGCCGTGTTCTTCGGCGTGCCGTCCTATCTGCAGGAGGCCGACGGGCGGTCCCCGGAGCAGGCCGGGGTCATCATGCTGCCGCTGGCGGCCCTCGGTGTGCTGAGCACCCCGGTGCTCGCCCGGGTCATCGAGCAGTGGGGTGCGCGGCCGGTGCTGGTCGGTGGGGGCACGGCGCTCGTGCTCGCCTGCGTCGGCCTGCTCTTCGTCACGCCGTCCTGGTCGGGCTGGGCGATGGCCGGGTTGCTCGGTGTGCTCGGTGTGGCCAACGGCGCCACCGGGTTGTCGTTGCAGGTGGCGATGTACGACGCCGCACCCAAGGGCGCGGCCGGCGCGGCATCGGGGCTGTTCCAGACGTCGCGGTACCTGGGCACGATCCTGGCCACCACTGCGCTGGCGATCGCGTTCGGCCAGGTCGTGGACACCACCCGGCTGCACGCGCTGGCGAGCGGGCTCGTCGTGCTGGCAGGCGTGCTGGCGGGCGGCGCGGTCGCCGTCGGGCGACGACGCGCTGACTGACCCGTGGGCGGCCCGGCGTCCGGCGCGGGCGTGCGGCGGGTCGCGCGGCCCGTCCCTTCGTGCTCCGCGTCGACGTGCTCCCGGTCACTGGCCCCTGGTGGACCGGGCATGCTGCGACCCGCGTGCTCGTCGGCCATGAGGTCTCCAGGACTCGGCCGCGCGGCGAAACCTCCTGCGCGAGCTGCTCTCGCCGCGCGCCTCCACGTCTGCGCGGAGGGTCCCGGCCCAGTCGGCGACGTCGCGGGCGGCCGCGCGACCGAAGAGTGCGAGCACCGTGGGCGGATTCCAGCAGTCGTGCAACACGCAGACGTGCTGGTCGGCGATGCTACCGGTCGGTCAGTGGATGAGGGTGGGGATCAGCTCGGCCGGTGGCGTGTCGGTGAGTTGAGCCCAGGAGCTGACGGCGGCGGCCAGAGCGAGGACCGAGCCGGCGAGGACTTGATGGCCGCCTCGGCGGACAAGCAGCTTGTCCAGGGAACCGAAGGCCTTGCCCTTGGCGGCCAGGACGAGGATGTCGGTGGCGGCTCGTTCACCGTTCCAGTGCCCGGTAGGCAGGCGAGCGTGCTGGGCCAGGTGGGTGGGGGCGGTGGGGTTCGGGCCGGACATCCAGTCGTCGAGCAGTCCGAGGGCGATGCCGATGCAGCTGGCGACGGTTGCCACGCTGTTGTCCGGCGACTCGGGCTGGACCTGGTCCAGCACAGTGCCGGCCAGGACGGAGTCGCCGGCCAGGACGGCCGCCACGACCAAGCGCAGGGTGGCCACGGCGATGTCGCGGGTCGGGCCTACGGGGCTGAACAGCTCCAGGTTGCGCCGTTCCACGGCGTGGTTCATTGCCCGTTGCAGGGTTTCCAGGTCGGGGACGTCGATGTTGTCCACGTCGATGCCCTCTTCGGCCAGCAGCGGCGCCAGGTCGCGCAGCAATTCCTGGGCCATGCCGGGAACCATCCGGATCTCCGGGGGGCCTGGCGGGCGTTCAGGGCCGCGCCGTCGCAGGTCTGCCATGCGCTCATCCTGCCATCCGCGCCGCGATCCGGCAGTGGCGGGGGAGTTGGAGGCTGCCCTCGCCCGCAGACGGGCGTTGGCTGCAGCGGGAGGTGAGACGGCACGCCGGCAGTCGGTCTGGCTGCCGCAGACGCGCAGGGACTGGCCGAGCTGCTGCGGTTCGTCACCGACCGGCTCGCCACCGACCCAGACCAAGCGTGCGACGGGGCGTCTGACACATGGTCGCTGCAGGTCTCTGAACTGCGGAAACGTTGGAGCGGGCGACGAGAATCGAACTCGCGTCACCAGTTTGGAAGACTGGAGCTCTACCATTGAGCTACGCCCGCGCAGGTCGCCGGGCGACCCGTGCCACACTCTAGAGGGGCTGTCGCCCGGGCTGCGCGCGCCACGGCTGGTGCGGTGCCTGGTGCGCGTCCGGGATGTGGCGCAGCTTGGTAGCGCGTCCGCTTTGGGAGCGGAAGGTCGTGGGTTCGAATCCCGCCATCCCGACTGGGTGCCGGCCGGGCACCTCGTGGCTGGCCGGGCACGTCGCGGCCGCCGATGATGCCTTCGCGGCGCAGGCGGCCCGTGGCGTAGCATCGGCGACCGGTGCTTGCAGTGCCGTCGTGCCTGCGTGCGCCCGTCAGCCGCCGGGCGGTAGCCGGCGGCTCGCGCCCGCTCGCCGGTGCTGCCGGCCACACCCGACCAGTTGGAGACCACCGAAGTGAAGAGTGCCGTCGAGACCCTGGAGCCCACCAAGGTCAAGCTGACCGTCGAGGTGACCTACGACGAGCTGAGGCCGAGCATCGAGCACGCCTACGAGCACATCGCCCAGCAGGTCAACGTTCCCGGGTTCCGGCGGGGGAAGGTACCGCCGCGGATCATCGACCAGCGGATGGGCCGGGCGGCGGTGATCGAGCATGCGATCAACGACGGCCTGGGGACGTTCTACGCAGAGGCGGTCCGGAACAACGAGCTGCGCCCGCTGGGCCAGCCTGACGTCCAGGTGACCACCGTGCCGGGGCTGGTGCCCGGTGAGCCGTTGGAGGACCAGCACCTGGAGTTCACCGCCGAGGTCGAGGTGCGCCCGCACGTCGATGTGCCCGACCCGGCGTCGATGACCGTGACCGTCGAGGACGCCGCAGCCACCGATGAGGACGTGCAGGGCCGGCTGCAGGTGCTGCGGGAGCGCTTCGGCACCCTCGTGGGGGTCGACCGTCCGGCCGGGGACGGCGACTTCGTCGTGCTCGACCTCGAGGCGACGATCGACGGTGAGCAGGTGGACTCGGTGGCCGGGGTGAGCTACCAGGTCGGCTCGGGCGGCATGCTCGAGGGGCTCGACGAGGCGCTCGTCGGACTGTCGGCGGGAGAGTCCACGACGTTCGAGTCCGTGCTGGTGGGCGGGGACCGGTCCGGGGAGAAGGCCCAGGTGTCGGTCACCGCGACAGCGGTGAAGCAGCGGGACCTGCCCCCGGCCGACGACGAGTTCGCCCAGCTCGCCAGCGAGTTCGACACCATGGCCGAGCTGATGGCGGACCTGCGCGAGCAGGTGGCCCGGGCCAAGGTGAGCAACCAGGCCGTGATGGCGCGGGACCTGCTCCTCGAGCAGCTCGTCGCGGCCTCCGACGTCCCCGTCCCCGAGGGGGTCGTGCAGGCCGAGGTGCAGCGCCACCTGGAGCAGGAGGGACGCCTGGAGGACCAGCAGCACCGTGCCGAGGTGGACGAGGACGCCCGCAGGACGCTGCGCAACCAGATCGTCCTGGACACCCTGGCCGAGCGGCTGGACATCCAGGTCAGCCAGGACGAGCTCGTCGAGTACCTGATGAGCGCCTCGCAGCAGTACGGGATGGACCCCAACACGTTCATCACGACGCTCGACGAGCAGGGTCAGGTGCCTTCGATGGTGGCGGAGGTGGCGCGGTCGAAGGCGCTGTCGGTGGCGTTGCGGCGGGCCACGGTCGTCGAGGCGTCCGGGGCGAGGGTGGACCTGACGGAGTTCGTCGGCTCCGACGACGACGATGCCGCCGGCGGGGATGAGCGGACCGATGACGCCACCGGCTCGGCGGGCGACCTCGCCGGCGCCGTCCGTGTCGACGACGAGGCGGCGGACGCGGCGCGGGCCTGAGGACCGAGCCGTCGGTCGCCGGGACGTGCGACGAGGCCCCCTGCGCCGGTCCGGCGCGGGGGGCCTCGTCCGTCCTGCGGCGCGGGTGCGCCGACAGCGAAACGGGCCGCAACAGCGACATGGCTCGTCGGCGGCCCGCGTTAGGGTCCATTGCACAGCAGCGGAGCCCGGGGCGGCATGGGTCGCCCTCAAGTTCTGCGCCACTCAGCCACACAGAAGGAGTCTCCGTGACCGACCAGGCGCCGGCGATCGCCCGGACCGAAGTTCCCGGCCTCGGCCTCAACGACCACATCTACAACCGGCTCCTGCGCGAGCGCATCATCTGGCTCGGCTCGGAGGTCCGGGACGAGAACGCGAACGCCATCTGCGCGCAGCTGCTGCTGCTCGCGGCGGAGGACCCGGACCAGGACATCTGGCTGTACATCAATTCCCCGGGCGGCTCGATCACCGCGGGCATGGCGATCTACGACACGATGCAGTACATCAAGCCGGACGTCGCCACGATCGCGATGGGCATGGCCGCGTCCATGGGCCAGTTCCTGCTGTCGTCGGGCGCCAAGGGCAAGCGGTACGCCACCCCGCACGCGAGGGTCCTCATGCACCAGCCGTCCGGAGGCATCAGCGGAACCGCGACGGACGTGCGGATCAACGCCCAGCTGATCCTGCACATGAAGCAGGTCCTCGCGGAGCTCACTGCTGAGCAGACCGGCAAGACCGTGGAGCAGATCAACGCCGACGCGGATCACGACCGGTGGTTCACCGCGCAGGAGGCGCTGGAGTACGGGTTCATCGACCACATCGCCACGTACTCCGGCTCGGTGACCGGCGGTGGTGGTACCGCCCCTGACGCCGCACCCCGAGACGACACCACCCAGAGGAGCCTTTCGTGAGCACCGAGTCCGAGTTCATGGCCCGAGCCGGCCGGCTGTCCGGTCCGGTCTACGGCGCCGCTGCGGCAGGGCCGACGGCGCGCTATGTGCTGCCCCAGTACGAGGAGCGCACGGCGTACGGCTTCAAGCGGCAGGACCCGTACACCAAGCTGTTCGAGGACCGGATCATCTTCCTCGGCGTGCAGGTGGACGACGCCTCTGCGGACGACATCATGGCGCAGCTGCTCGTGCTGGAGAGCAGCGACCCGGACCGCGACATCATCCTGTACATCAATTCGCCGGGTGGTTCCTTCACCGCGCTGACCGCGATCTACGACACGATGCAGTACATCAAGCCGCCGATCCAGACCGTGTGCCTGGGCCAGGCCGCGTCGGCGGCGGCCGTCCTGCTCGCGGCGGGGGCGCCGGGCAAGCGCCTCGCCCTGCCCAACGCCCGGGTGCTGATCCACCAGCCGGCGATCGAGGGCGGCGGCTATGCGCAGGCCTCCGACATCGAGATCCACGCGGCCGAGCTGATCCGGATGCGCGAGTGGCTGGAGGAGACGATCGCCTACCACTCGGGCCAGCCCGTGGAGCAGGTCCGGGTGGACATCGAGCGGGACAAGATCCTCACGGCACAGCAGGCGCTCGAGTACGGCCTGGTGGACCAGGTGCTCGCCAGCCGGAAGGGCGTGCAGGGCGCCGTCGTCCAGCCGGTCTGAAGGGCCCGGCCGGGTCCGTCAACCGGGCCCGGCCGGGGTGGGCGGACACGCCGACACGCCAGGCGGCTGACAGGGCGCCGCCGGTGGTGTGCAATGGGAGGGCTCGGGACGCGGACAGGCCTGGTGTCCCGAGCGTGGACTCGGGAAGGGGACGCACGTGGCTCGGATCGGGGACGGCGCCGACCTCCTCAAGTGCTCGTTCTGCGGGAAGTCGCAGAAGCAGGTGAAGAAGCTCATCGCGGGGCCCGGGGTCTACATCTGCGACGAGTGCATCGACCTGTGCAACGAGATCATCGAGGAAGAGCTCACCGAGACCCCTCAGGCCGGCGCCGTCGAGCTGGCGAAGCCCAAGGAGATCTTCTCCTTCCTCGAGCAGTACGTGATCGGCCAGGACGATGCGAAGCGCTCGCTGGCCGTGGCCGTCTACAACCACTACAAGCGCATCCAGGCCGGTGAGGCGGCCCGGTCCGGCGAGGACCCGGTCGAGATCTCCAAGTCGAACATCCTGCTCATCGGCCCCACCGGGTGCGGGAAGACCTACCTCGCCCAGACCCTTGCGCGGATGCTCAACGTGCCGTTCGCCATCGCCGACGCCACCGCCCTCACCGAGGCCGGCTACGTCGGCGAGGACGTGGAGAACATCCTGCTGAAGCTCATCCAGGCCGCCGACTACGACGTCAAGAAGGCCGAGACGGGCATCATCTACATCGACGAGATCGACAAGATCGCCCGCAAGTCGGAGAACCCGTCCATCACCCGCGACGTCTCCGGCGAGGGCGTGCAGCAGGCGCTGCTGAAGATCCTCGAGGGGACGACGGCCTCCGTGCCGCCGCAGGGCGGCCGCAAGCACCCGCACCAGGAGTTCATCCAGATCGACACCACGAACGTGCTGTTCATCGTGGCGGGCGCGTTCGCGGGCCTGGACGACATCATCACGTCCCGCGCCGGCCGGCGCGGCATCGGCTTCGGTGCACCGCTGCACGCTGCCGACGACACCGACGTGTACGGCGAGGTCATGCCCGAGGACCTGCTGAAGTTCGGCCTGATCCCGGAGTTCATCGGCCGCGTACCGATTATCACCACGGTCTCGCCGCTGGACCGGGCGGCGCTGGTGCGCATCCTCACCGAGCCGCGCAACGCGCTGGTCAAGCAGTACCAGAAGATGTTCCAGCTGGACGGCGTGGAGCTGGAGCTCACCCAGGACGCGCTCGGGGCGATCGCCGACCAGGCACTGTTGCGTGGCACCGGTGCGCGGGGGCTGCGGGCCATCCTGGAGGAGGTCCTCCAGCAGGTGATGTTCGAGGTGCCGAGCCGGGACGACGTGGAGCGGGTCGTCATCACGCGCGAGGTCGTGCTGGAGAACGTCTACCCCACGCTGGTGCCGCGGAAGGCGTCGGCTGCGAAGCGACCACCCCGCGAGAAGTCGGCGTGACGCAGCAGCCACCGCGGCCGACGACCGGCGAGCCGCCGGCCGAGCTGCGGGCGCTGCGGGCCAGCATCGACAACATCGACGCAGCGCTGGTACACCTGCTGGCCGAGAGGTTCAAGGCGACCCAGCGGGTGGGCGAGCTCAAGGCCCGCCTCGGCATGGCGCCCTCCGACCCCGACCGGGAGGCCGCGCAGATGGCGCGGCTGCGAGCGCTCGCCCGGGCGTCGGACCTCGATCCGGCGTTCGCGGAGAAGTTCCTGTCCTTCATCCTCGCTGAGGTGATCCGGCACCACGAGGACATCGCCCGCACCAACGGGGGCTGAGCGGTCCGAGCGGGACCGGCCGCCGGGCGGGGCCCCTGGCGGACGGCCGCCGAGTGGGCGAGGGTGGGAGGAGGACCCGGTGGGAGAGTGCCCGCCGGGGCCGTTCCGACAGGAGGGATCATCCATGGAGCTGACCTGGCTGAAGCCGCTGCTCGACCGTCCTGCCCCGTTCACCACCGTGCAGCTGGACGCGACGCGGGCGGACGCGGCGGGGACCGAGGAGGTGCTCGGACGCTGGCGCACCCTGCGACGGGACCTGGAGCGCCAGGGAGCCGGGCAGCAGGTCCTCGACGATCTGGAGGACCACATCGGCCGCCCGACCGGGGTGGCCGGTCCGCACGGGCGTGTCCTGATCGCCGACGCCGAGGGTGTGCAGGTCGATCGGCTGCTGACCGCGCCGCCGGCCCGGTCCACCGCGATCTTCGGGCCGGCGCCGGCGCTGCTCACCGTCGCTCGGGTGGCCGACGAGTCGGTGTCGTTCGTCCTGGTCGAGGTCGACCGGAACGGAGCCGACCTCACCTGGTCGCAGGGTACGGATCTGCGCGGGGGCCGGCGCGAGGTCGTCGAGGGCGGCCACGACGTCGTGCACAAGATCCGCGAAGGCGGCGGGTGGAAGCACCGTCGACTGCAGATGCGCGCGGAGGACTCCTGGGAGCGCAATGCCGACGTCGTCGCCGCCGACCTGGACCGCCAGGTCGCGCACCGTTCGCCGGAGCTGGTGCTCGTCACCGGGGACGTCCGCTCGCTGGCTCTGCTCACCGCCGCGGTCGGTCCCCGGGTGCGCGCGCTGATGGTCGAGGTGCCGGGCGGTTCGCGGGCGGACGGGGTCAACGAGGATGCCTTCGTCGCACAGGTCCGCGAGGCGTTGGGGGCCTACCGCGTGCGGCGACGGGAGCGGGTGCTGGACCGGTACCGCACCGGGCAGGGTCGCCGGGACGGGGCGGTCACGGGCCTGGCCGACGTGGTGACGGTGCTCCGGCGCGGTCAGGTGTCCGAGCTGGTGCTGTCCGAGTCGCTGAGCGACGCGGCGGCCCCGCTGGCCGAGCGCAAGCTGTGGGTGGGGCCGGACCCGCTGCAGATCGGGCTGTCCAGGGACGAGCTGGACGCGCTCGGCGTGGCCGAGGGCGCGTGGACGCTCCGCGCGGACGTGGCGTTGTTGCGCGCGGCGATCGGTCAGGACGCCGGCGTGACGTTCGCCGACGAGGCCGTGGTGGATCTCGTTGACTCGGTGGGCGCCGTGCTGCGCTGGCACGACGGTGCAACACCGAGCGACGACGTGCTCAGCCAGTCCGCGGACGCCGTCCGGGTGCGACACCTGAGCTGACGCCCTCGATCGCCACGCGGGAGGGGCGGTGCACGGGGGGGCGGTGGTCGGCCTGGACGCCGGCCACCCCACCACTCATGGTCGCTCGGGTGCGGGCCGGGTGTCCTGGTACAGCTGGTCGATCTGGCGGGCGAAGTCCCGCAGCACCGCGTCCCGCCGCACCTTCAGCGACGGCGTGAGATAGCCGTTGGCCTCGGTGAAGTCGATGGTCAGCACGTGGATCTTGCGGATCGACTCGGCGCGGGACACCGCCTCGTTGGCCCGGGCCACGGCGCGGTCGAGGGCGGCGAGCACCGCGTGGTCGCCCGCCGCCGCGGCGACGTCCATGGGGGGCAGCCCGTGAGCGGACAGCCAGCCCGGCAGCATCTCCTCGTCCAGCGTGACCAGCGCCCCGACGAACGGCCGGCCGTCGCCCACCACGACGACCTGGCTGATCAACGGGTGACCGTGCAGGCGGTCCTCGAGAATGGCGGGCACCACGTTCTTGCCGCCCGCGGTGACGATGATCTCCTTCTGGCGCCCGGTGATGGTCAGGTAGCCGTCGTCGTCGAGCCGGCCGAGGTCGCCGGTCTGGAACCAGCCGTCCACGAACGCCGCCGCGCTGGCCTCCGGGTCGCCGTGGTACCCGCGGAACACGTGCGGGCCGGACACCAGGACCTGACCGGCGTCGTCGATGCGCAGCGCGGTGCCGGGGAACGCGGCCCCGACCGTGCCGATCTTGATCAGCTCCGGCCGGTTGACCGTCGTCGGTGCGGCGGTCTCGGTGAGGCCGTAGCCCTCGAGGACCCGGACGCCGATGCCCCGGTAGAAGTGCCCCAGGCGCTCACCGAGCGCGGCGCCGCCGGAGACGGCGTAGACCAGCCGCCCGCCGAGGGCAGCCCGCAGCCGCCGGTGGACCAGGACGTCGGCGACGGCGTGCCAGGCCCGCTGGCTCATGCTCGGCCCGGCGGTGGTACCGAGGCTGCGCGAGTAGGTGATGGCGACCTTCGCCGCCCACCGGAAGATCCGCAGGGTCAGCCCGGACCCGGCCTGCTGTTCGGCGGAGTTGTACACCTTCTCGAACACCCGGGGCACCGCGAGCAGGAAGGTCGGCTTGAACGAGCTCAGGTCGGCCACCAGCGTGCGGGTGTCCGGGCTGTGGCCGATCACCGCGCCGGAGGTCACGCAGAGGATCTCGACGAACCGGGCGAACACGTGGGCGAGGGGCATGAACAGGACCGTGCGCGCTCCGGGCCTCGCGCACACATCGGCGAGGCCGACCGCGCCGTTGCGGGTCAGGGCGACGAAGTTGCCATGGGTGAGCTCCACCCCCTTGGGCCGGCCGGTCGTGCCCGACGTGTAGACGATCGTCGCCAGGTCGTCGGCCCGGGCCAGGCCGCTGCGCCGGTCGATCTCGGCCTCGGCGACGCCGGCCCCGAGCTCGGTGAGCCGCCCGATCGCGCCCTCGTCGATGACCAGCACGTCTGTGAGGGCGGGCAGATCGCCCCGCACCTGGGCGACGACGGCGGCGTGCCCGGCGTTCTCCACGACGGCGAGCCGGACCTCGGAGTCGGAGAGGATCCAGCGGACCTGCTCGGCCGAGGCCGTCTCGTAGACGGGCACCCCGACGGCACCGGCGGCCCAGATCGCGAAGTCCACGAGCGTCCACTCGTAGCGGGTCCGGGACATGATGGCCACCCGGTCGCCCGGCTCTACCCCCAGGGCGACGAGGCCCCGGGCAACGGCGGTCACCTCGGCTGCGAACGACCCGGCACTCACCGGGATCCACGTGCCTCCCATGCCGACGGGGCGTTCGATGAGGGGGGCGTCGGGATCCGGGGTGACGCGGTCGGCGAGCAGGCGGGGCAGGCTCCAGGCCGGGTCGAACGGGACAGCGGCCGGGGAGTGGGACTCGCGCATCGTTGCTCCAGACGAGGGAAGGGTCAGGGTGACCCTAGCGGTGCCCGCCTCAGCCTGCGTGCGTCGGGTCCAGCACCCGCTGCAGGAAGGTCCGGGTGCGGTCCTGCTGCGGGTCGCCGATCACCTGGCCGGCGGCACCCTCCTCGACGACGGCGCCGTCGTCCAGGAAGATCACCCGGTCGCCGACCTCGCGGGCGAAGGCCATCTCGTGCGTGACGACGAGCATCGTCATCCCGGCGTCGGCCAGGTCCTTCATCGCCGCGAGCACCTCGCCGACGAGCTCGGGGTCCAGTGCGGAGGTCGGCTCGTCGAAGAGCATGAGGTTGGGGTCCATGGACAGCGCCCGGGCGATCGCCACCCGTTGCTGCTGCCCACCGGACAGCTCGGCGGGGTGCGAGCCGGCCCGGTCGGCAAGCCCGACGCGGGCCAGGTTGGCGCGGGCCACCGCCTCGGCCTGCTGGCGGCTGCGGCCGAGCACGTGCCGCTGGGCCATGGTGCAGTTGTCCAGCACGCTGCGGTGGGTGAACAGGTTGAACTGTTGGAAGACCATCCCGACGTGGGTGCGCACCCGGTCGATGTCGACGTCCGGATCGGTGACGTCGGCGCCGAGCACCTCCACGCGCCCGGCGGTCGGGCGCTCCAGCAGGTTGACGCACCGCAGCAGGGTCGACTTGCCGGAGCCGGACGGCCCGATGACGCAGACGACCTCGCCCGCGGCGACGCGCAGGTCGATGCCGCGGAGGACCTCGTGCCGGCCGAACGACTTGCGCAGCCCGTCGATGCGGACGACGGGGGTGGCAGCGGTCACGAGGTCCTCCGAGGTCCGGTGCGCCGCTCCAGCCAGCGGGCCAGCAGGCCGAGCGGCACGGTGATGAGCAGGTAGGCGCCACCGACGACGAACAGTGCGGTGAGGCCGCCGGTGGCCTGGCTGAGGGCCTCCCGACCGATGTAGGTGAGGTCGGCCTGCCCCGCGGCCAGACCCAGCAGGAAGACCAGTGAGGTGTCCTTGGTGAGCAGGATGAACTCGTTGGTCATCGGCGGCAGCACAGTGCGGAACGCCTGGGGCAGGACGACGCTGACCATCGTGCGTGAGTGGGACATGCCCAACGACCGGGCCGCCTCGACCTGGCCACGCGGGACTGCCTCGATCCCCGCGCGCAGCGTCTCGGCGATGTAGGCCGCGGACACCATGCCGAGCGCGAGGGCCACCTTGAGGATGATCGAGCTGATCGACACGCCGAAGGCAACCGGCACCGCGTAGCCGAACGCGACGACGACGAGCAGGGCCGGGATGCCCCGGAAGAACTCGACGTAGAGCGTGGCCAGCCACCGGTAGGGACCCACGGAGGACAGCCGCATCAGGGCCAGCAGCGTCCCGAGGCCCAGCCCGACGACGAAGGCCGCGGCGGTGTACTCCAGCGTCCGGACGAACGCGGAGCCCAGCCGGGGCAGCAGGTCGGCTGCCGCGGTCGGGTTGACGAACGAGGTGGCCACCCGGGACCAGTCGGCGCTCAGCCCGACGGCGACGAGGACGGCCGCCAGCACGACGTACTGGACGCCCCGGGCGATGCGCGCTCGCTGCCGCGGGCTCCGGCGCGTCCGCCCGTCAGCGCCCAGGTCGACCACGGCCGACCGAGCGGGCACCGCGGCAGCAGGCTCCGGAGCGCTCACGTCAGCTCGCAGCCGGGACACCGATGCGCGCGGCATAGATGGCGTCGTACGTGCCGTCCGAGCGGATCCGCTCGAGGGTGGCGTTGACCGCGCCGAGCAGAGCGGTGTTGCCCTTCTTCACGCCGATCCCGTACTGCTCCCCGGTGGGGAACGTCGTGGCGATCTGCAGGTCCTGGTCGACGAACGTCCCGAGCACCGCGACATCGTTGATCACTGCGTCGACCTGCCCGGTGCGCAGCGCCTGCACCTGCAGACCGAGGTCCTCGAACTCGACGGTCGTCAGGCCGTGGTCCTGCGCCCAGGTCTGACCGGTGGTGGCCTGCTGCACGCCCACGGTCGTGCCGGCCAGCGACGCCTCGTCGCGCACCGGTGATCCGGCCGGGACGAGCAGGCCCTGGTCGGCGTCGAAGTAGGGGTCGGAGAAGTCGATCTTGGCCTTGCGCTCGTCGGTGATGGTGATGCCGGAGGCGACCACGTCGCACTTGCCGGTGTCCAGGTCGGCGCCCGACTGGATGCCCTCGAACGCGGTGACGACCACGGTGGTCTGCACGCCGAGGTCCTTGGCCACCTCGTCGGCGATGTCCATGTCCAGACCCACGACGTCGCCGTTGTCGGCGGTGAACTCGAACGGCTGGTAGGGCGGGTTGGTGCACACCGTCAGCGACCCGGCGGTGACCAGCGCCGTCCAGCCGCATATCAGCCTCGGATGATCTCATCGTACAGGCGTTTTTGCCGGCGCGCGATGGCGTCCCATCCGAAATCGCGCTCCACCCGCAGGCGGGCGCGCTCTTCCAGCCGCGCGCGGCGTTGGGGATCCCCCAGCAGCGACTGAATGGCCTCGGCCATTTCGCCCGGCTTGCGCGCCAGCGCCACTTCGCCGGAAACGTCCAGCCCGTTGATGCCCGCCGGCGTGCTCACGATCGCCTTGGCCATGGCCATGGCTTCCAGGATCTTAATATTGGTGCCCGCCGAAGCCAGCAGGGGCGCGATCACCACCGCGGCGCGCTCGTAGGCCGGCCGCACGTCCGAAACGAAGCCCTCCAGTTCGATCCCCGGCTGCGCGAGGTCCGCGCGGCAATTCGCCAGGTACCGCTCGTGGCGCGCGCCGGCGATGATGTGCAGCGTGGCGCCTTTCAGGAGCGGCCATACTTCGGTGACGAACCACGCCACAGCCATGGCATTGGGCAGGTGGGCAAACGACCCGATGAACAGCAGCCGCCGCGGCTCCGGCAAGCGGAGCAACACCAACGAACCAAGGAACGAGTACA
>CAVPEV010000029.1:0-19332 GCA_963703555.1 uncultured Actinomycetota bacterium
GGACAAGCACCGCCTCCAGGACGAGGACCGTGGCGGCGAACTGCTCACGCGCCGGACGTGTGCGGCGCGGCTCCTCGGCAGCCGGCGGCCCGCCCGTCACGCCTCGCCGAACCCGGAACCGATGGCCTCGGTGACCGCCCGCACCGCCTCCTCGGCAGCCGGTCCGGTGGCCTCGACCCGCAGCCGACGCCCCTGCGTAGCGCCCATCTGCATGAGCCCCAGCACGCTCGTGGCATCCACGCCGTCGATCGTCACACGGGCGTCCAACCCGGCCGCCAGCCGGGCCAGCACGGCGGCCGGGCGCGCGTGCAGACCCAACGGGTTGCGCACCACGACCTCGGCCTGCGCCGCGCCGTCACCGACCGCTGCCGAGGACCCGGCGACCGCCCCGGCCACGGCGAGGCCGCCGCCCGCCGCGGCCGGGGCGAACCCGGCACCCGCGGCGCGGGCCGCCGCCAGCACCTCCGGCGCCCCGGCACCGCCGGCGGCGCGGACCGCCGCAGCCACCGCACCCTCCACGAACGGCGCGTGGGCGATGGTCACACGCTCGGCAACCTGAGGGTCGAGCGCCTCGAGGACCGCCTCGGTGGTGAGCACAGCCGAGCCCAGGTCGGCCAGCACGACGACCGCCCCGGCCTCACCCGCCGCCTGCTCCAACGCTGCCTGCACCCGGTCGAAGCTCGTGCCGAGCCCGCCGGTGTCGTCACCGCCGACGGGCAGCAGCAGGATGCCCGGGGCCATCTGCCCGGCGAGCTCGACCGCCCCCTCCGCCAGCCGCGCCGAGTGGGAGACGAGCACCAGCGCCACCGGGAGCCGGCCGGCGGCCGTCATGCCGCGGTGCGGACCGCGGCCCGCAGCAGCAGTGCCGTCGACGTCGCTCCGGGGTCCTGGTGCCCGGCCGAGCGCTCGCCGAGGTAGCTGGCCCGGCCCTTGGTGGCGACGAGCGGGATCGTGGCCGCCGCGCCGGCCTCCGCCGCGTCGGCCGCAGCCGCAAGGACCTCCGCCGGCGCACCGCCTCGGGCCGCCGCCGCGGCCGCGGCCTCCGCCGCCGGGCTCCAGGCGTCGACCATCGTCTTCTCGCCGACGGTCGCCTTGCCCCGGGCCACCACCCCCTCCAGGCACGCCTCGAGCAGCGCCACCACGCCGGCGCTGTCCAGCTCGGGCACCGCCGTCGCCTTGGCCGCCCGCAGGTAGGCCGTGCCGTACAACGGCCCCGCGGCACCGCCGACCGTGGACATGAGCGTCGTGGCCACGAGTCGCAGCACGTCGCCGACCAGCTGCGGCGGCTCCTCGAGCGCATCCAGCCGGGCCAGCACCGCAGTGAACCCGCGGGTCATGTTCTCGCCGTGGTCGCCGTCACCGATCTGCCGGTCGAGCTCGATGAGCTCCTCCCGGTGCTCGGTCACGACGCGCGTGCTTTCCCGCACCCACGCCTGCGCCCATGCCACGTCCAGCGTCATCAGCCCTCCACAACCGTCACCAACGCAGCGCCGCGGTGTGCACCGGAGCGTCCCACAGTCCCGTGAGCTCGTCGTCCAGCCGCAGCACCGTCACCGACGCGCCCTGCATCTCCAGCGACGTCACGTAGTTGCCCACCAGCGACCGGGCGACCTGGACGCCCCGGGCCTGGAGCAGACGGCGCGCCTGACGATAGACGATGTACAGCTCGCTGGCCGGTGTACCGCCCATCCCGTTGACGAGCAGCAGCACCTGCTCGCCGCCGGACAGCCCGAGGTCGTCGACCACCGGGTCGAGCAGCATCTGGGTGATCTCGTCGGCGGTCGCCATCGGGCGGCGGTGCCGGCCGGGCTCGCCGTGGATGCCGATGCCCACCTCGATCTCGTCCTCGGGCAGGTCGAAGCTGGGCTTGCCGGCGTGCGGCACGGTGCACGCGGACAGCGCCACGCCCATGGTCCGCACGTTGGCGATGACCCGCTCGGCGACGGCCGCCACCGCGTCGAGGGAGTCCCCCCGGTCGGCTGCCGCACCCGCGATCTTCTCCACCGCGACCGTCCCCGCGACCCCGCGCCGGCCGGCCGTGTACAGCGAGTCCTCCACTGCCACGTCGTCGTTGACCACGACGCTGCGCACCGTGACCCCGTCGGCGTCGGCCAGCTCCGCCGCCGTCTCGAAGTTGAGCACGTCGCCGGTGTAGTTCTTGACGATCGCCAGCACCCCGGCCCCGCCGTCGCTCGCGGCCAGCGCGGGGGCGATCTGGTCCGGTGTCGGCGAGGTGAACACCGCCCCCGGCACGGCCGCGTCGAGCATGCCGGCGCCCACGAAGCCGGCGTGCAACGGCTCGTGGCCACTGCCGCCGCCGCTGACCAGCCCGACCTTGCCGGTCACGGCGCCGCCGACGCGCGCCACGTAGAGCGGGTCGGTGTGCACGGTGACGATGTCGGCATGCGCCAGACCGAATCCCTCGACCGACTCGCTGACGACGGCCTGCGGGTCGTTGATGAGCTTCTTCACGGTGGCTGTCTCCCTCCGGGCACGACGACGTGCCCTACCTGCGGCGGGCCGCGGCCCGGGAGGTCCGGACCGCTCGCCTCACCCTCACGGCGGGGCGTGGCCCCGTCAAGGCCTGCCCGTGCAGCCGACGTGCACGTTCGTGCACGTCGGTGTCAGCCCCGGCCCAGCAGGATCCGCGCCTCGGCCACCAGGAGCAGGGAGCCGGTGACGAGCACGCCGGCACCGTGCGAGTCGTCCACCTCGGCCCGGGCCACGGCCCGGTCGATCGCGTCGTCGAGCCGGTCCGCGACGATCACCCGTTCCTCGCCGAACACGTCGCGGGCCACCTCGGCCAGGTCCGCGACGTCCATCGCGCGGGGGGTCGAGGCACGCGTGACCACGACCTCGTCGAGCATCGGCTCCAGGCCCGCGAGCACGCCCTCGACGTCCTTGTCCGCCATCACCCCCACCACGCCGACCAGTCGGGTGTAGGCGAACGACTCCCCCACGGCGGCCCGCAGCGCTTCGACGCCCGCGGGGTTGTGCGCACCGTCGACGAGGATGCTCGGGCTGACCCGGACCACCTCCAGCCGGCCCGGCGAGTCCACGTCGGCGAACGCCGCCCCGACGACGTCGCCGTCCAGGGCCGCGCCGCCGGTGATCAGCGCCTCGGTGGCGACCAGTGCGAGGAGCGCGTTGTGCGCCTGGTGCTCGCCGTGCAGCGGCACGAACACGTCGGCATACACCCCGCCGAGGCCCCGCAGCACGAGCAGCTGGCCGCCGACGGCCACCTGGCGCTCGACGACCGCGATGTCCACCCCGTCGCGCACCAGCCGTGCCCCGTGCACGGCCGCGGCCTCCACCAGCACGCTCTCGGCCGCATCGCGCTGCGGGCCCAGCACCACGGTGGCGCCGTCCTTGATGATGCCGGCCTTCTCCCTGGCGATCTGCGTCAGGGTGTGGCCGAGGTAGCGCTCGTGGTCCATCGCCACCGGGGTGATGACAGCGACCTCGCCATCGGCGACGTTCGTCGCGTCCCAGCGCCCGCCCATCCCGACCTCGAGCACCGCCACGTCCACCGGGGCGTCCGCGAACGCGGCGAACGCCATGACCGTGAACACCTCGAAGAAGCTCAGGCCGGGCCGGCCGGCCGCACGCTCCCGGGAGTCGACGATCTCCACGTACGGCGCGACGTCGCGCCAGACCTGGACGAACCGCTCGTCGCTGATCGGCTCCCCGTCGATGCTGATCCGCTCGGTGACCCGGGTCAGGTGCGGGCTGGTGAACCGGCCGGTGCGCAGGCCGTGCTCCCGCACCAGGCGGTCGACCATCCGCGCGGTGGACGTCTTCCCGTTCGTGCCGGTGATGTGCACGACCCGGTAGGCGTGCTGCGGGTCGCCGAGCAGCTCGCAGACCGCCCGCACCCGGTCCAGGGTGGGGTCGATGTCATGCTCCGGGGCGCGGGTGAGGATCTGGGCGTAGACCTGGTCGGCCGCCGCGCGCGCCCGGCGGGCGGCCTCGTCGTGCCCGGGCTGCGCACCCGGGGGCCGGCGGGTCATGCCCGCTCCACCCGGACGGCGAGCTCACCCGTGGGTGAGACGTCGAGGACGACCTCGGTGGCAAGCGTCTCGTGGGCGATGGCGTCCCGGTGGTCCTCGACGGCTCCCATGCGGTCCGCGGGCACGTCCAGGGCGAGCCGGATCCGGTCGCTGACCAGCAGGCCTGCTGCCTTGCGTGCGTCCTGCACGGCGCGCACGACGTCGCGGGCGAAGCCCTCCGCGAGGAGCGCGTCGTCGAGCTCGAGGTCCAGGACGGCGAAGCCGCCGTCCGGCAGGACCACCGCGGCGATGCGCGGCGCGTCGCCGGCGGGCACGTCGGCGCCGTGCTCGTCGAGCACCACCGTGGTCCGCTCGTACTCGCCGTCGATCAGCGGCACCGGCGTGCCGTCGTCGGTGACCACCACGAGCGTCTCGCCGTCCGGGCGCCAGGACCCGGCACGGGCGGCACGGATGACCGACTGCACGGTGCGGCCCAGCCGGGGCCCGGCCGCACGGGCGTTCACGGTGAGCCGCTCGGCGATGCCGAACCGGGCAGCGGCAGCCACGTCGAGGGGGGTCAGGTCGACCTCCTTGACGTTCAGCTCCCCGGCGAGCAGTGCTGTGTACGGCGTCAGGGCGGTGGGGTCGGGCACGGCCACCGTCAGCCGTCGCAGCGGTTGGCGGACCCGGATCCCGTGAACCTTGCGCAGCCCGAGCGCCGCCGAGGTCACCGTGCGGACCTCGTCCATCGCGGACACCAGCGCGTCGTCGGCGACGAGGACGTCCCCGTCTGCCGTGCCCGCTGCCACGGACGGCCAGTCGGTCAGGTGCACGCTGCGGCCCCCGGTGAGCCCGCGCCACACCTCCTCGGTCACCAGCGGGGCCAGCGGCGCCATCACCCGGGCCAGTACCTCCAGGCAGGTCCACAGGGTGTCGAAGGCGTCGTGGTCCTCCGCCCAGAACCGGTCCCGCTGGGTGCGCACGTACCAGTTGGTCAGCACGTCGAGGTGCTCCCGGACGGCCTCGCATGCCGCGGCGATGTCATAGGCGTCCAGCTGGGCGCGGGCCGTCTCGACGACGTCGCGGGTGCGGGCCAGCAGGTAGCGGTCCAGCCGCGGCAACGTCGGCACGCGGGCCGGGTCGAGCCGGGTCGCCCGGTAGCCGGCGCCGTGGTCGGCCGCGTCGGCGTACAGGGTGAGGAAGTGGTAGGTGCTCCACAGCGGGAGCAACGCCTGGCGCACGGCCTCGCGGATGCCGTCCTGGGCCACGACGAGGTTGCCGCCGCGCAGCACCGGGCTGGACATCAGCGACCAGCGCACGGCGTCCGAGCCGTACCGGTCGAACATCTCCAGCGGGTCCGGGTAGTTGCGCAGGCTCTTGCTCGCCTTGCGGCCGTCGTCGCCCAGCACGACCCCGTGGGACACGCAGGACCGGAACGCCGGGCGGTCGAACAGCGCCGTGGCCAGCACGTGCAGCGTGTAGAACCAGCCCCGGGTCTGACCCACGTACTCGACGATGAAGTCACCCGGGTAGTGGTGCTCGAACCAGTCACGGTTCTCGAACGGGTAGTGCACCTGGGCGAACGGCATGGAGCCGGAGTCGAACCAGACGTCGAGGACGTCCGGGATGCGCCGCATGGTCGCCCGACCGGTGGGGTCGTCCGGGTTGGGCCGGGTCAGGGCGTCGACCCACGGGCGGTGCAGGTCGGGTGTGCCCGCGTCGTCGGTCGGCAGCCGTCCGAAGTCGCGCTCCAGCTCGGCGAGCGAGCCGTACACGTCGATGCGCGGGTACGCCGGGTCGTCGCTCACCCACACCGGGATCGGGGTGCCCCAGTACCGGTTCCGGCTCACCGACCAGTCCCGCGCGTTGGCCAGCCACTTGCCGAACTGGCCGTCCTTGATGTGCTCGGGCGTCCAGTCGATCTGCTGGTTGAGCTCGACCATCCGGTCGCGGAACTGTGTCACACGCACGAACCAGCTGGAGACCGCCTTGTAGATGAGCGGGGTCCGGCACCGCCAGCAGTGCGGGTAGGAGTGCTCGTAGGTCTCCCGGCGCACCAGCACGGCACGACGCTCGGCGGGCACCCGGGCCAGCGGGCCGGAGCCGGCCGCAAGGTCGGCGATGATCGGCACGTTCGCGTCGAAAACCTGCAGGCCGGCGTAGTCGGGGACCTCGACGGTGAACCGCCCGTGGGCGTCCACCGGCACGACCGGGACGATGCCGACGGCGTCGCAGGCGGCCATGTCGTCCTCGCCGAAGGCAGGCGCCATGTGGACGATCCCGGTGCCCTCGTCCGTGGTGACGAAGTCGCCGATCAGCACCTGGTGCGCCTGCGGGTCGGCGCCGGCGACGTAGTCGAACGGCGGGGTGTACCGGCGCCCGGCCAGGTGCGCGCCCCGCACCCGGGCGACCACCTGCGGGGCGGCACCGAGCTCCCGGGCGTACGCGTCCAGCCGGGCCGCGGCGAGCAGGAACCGCTCGCCCGGGTGGGCGAGGCCCAGCGGTGCGGCGGGGTCCGCCAGGACGGTGACGTACTCCGCGTCCGGGTTGACGGCGAGCGCCTGGTTGGACGGCAGCGTCCACGGGGTGGTGGTCCAGATGAGGGCGAGCTCGCCGGACTCCAGGCGCAGGCCGATGGTCAGCGCCGGGTCCTGCCGGGGGGCGTAGACGTCGTCGTCCATGCGCAGCTCATGGTTGGACAGCGGGGTCTCGTCATGCCAGCAGTACGGCAGCACCCGGTAGCCCTCGTAGGCCAGACCCTTGTCGTAGAGCTGTTTGAACGCCCAGATCACCGACTCCATGTAGGTGATGTCGAGCGTCTTGTAGTCGTGGGCGAAGTCCACCCAGCGGGCCTGCCGGGTGACGTAGGCCTGCCACTCGTCGGTGTAGCGCAGCACGGACTCCCGGCAGGCGGCGTTGAACTCGGCGATCCCCATCGCCTCGATCTGCGACTTGTCGGTGATCCCGAGGATCCGCTCGGCCTCCAGCTCGGCGGGCAGGCCGTGGGTGTCCCAGCCGAACCGGCGTTCGACGTGCCGGCCCCGCATGGTCTGGTAGCGCGGCACGACGTCTTTGACGTAGCCGGTGAGCAGGTGGCCGTAGTGCGGCAGACCGTTGGCGAACGGCGGGCCGTCGTAGAAGACGAACTCGTTGGCGCCGTCGACGCCCGCCGGGCGCGCCGCCACCGAGGCCTGGAAGGTGCCGTCGGTCTGCCAGTAGGCGAGCACGTCGCGCTCGACCGCCGGCAGGTCCGGGGAGGACGGGACGAGGGATGCGCCGGGCTGCGGCGCGCGGTGCAGCGGGTAGGCCACCTGCGGCTCTCCTGTGGTCGGCACCCGGGTGGGTGCGCTCGGTACGCACACGAGGACGATCGGTCCCGGACCGGCCGGGCCTACCGCGGTACCACCCCGCTTGCCGACCCCATCCGCCCGGAGGCCCCGGCGGGTGGTCGCCGACCACTCGTTCTCGGCTGTGACGGGCCGTCCCGTCCGGTTCTACCGGGGCCCGCCGCGCTCCTCGGGGGATGCGCACCGGGCCCGTTCTTCCGGAGGCTCGCCGGTGATGGCCGGGTCGACGCCTGTGCGGTGCAGTCTATCCGCACGCCCGACCGGGCCGGGCGGCCCCGGCGCGAGGGTGGGCACCGGGACCGAGCGACGCACCGCGGGCTGGACAATCGTGGGGTGGACCGACCTCTGGCGCTGCTCGACCTCGATGGCACCCTCACGGACTCGGCCCCGGGCATCACGGCCTCGGTGCGCCACGCCTACACCGCCCTCGGCCTGTCGGTCCCCGACGAGGCGACCCTGCGCAGCTTCGTGGGACCACCGATCCAGACCGGCATGCTCGCCCACGGTGTGCCGGCGGACCGGCTCGACGAGGCCGTGGCCGCCTACCGGGAGCTGTACGCCGGGGGCGCCCTGTTCGACAACCGGGTCTACGACGGGATCCCCGAGGCCTTGCGCACGCTGCGGCACGCCGGCGTCCGGCTCGCCGTGGCGACGTCCAAGCCCGAGCCGTTCGCCCGGCGCATCGCCGACCGCTTCGGGTTGGACGAGCTGGTCGACGGGGTGTACGGAGCCTCCCTGGACGAGTCACGGCTGTCGAAGGCGGCGGTCGTCGGGTACGCGCTCGCTGCACTGGGGATCGGTCCCGACGCCGGCCACCTCGGCCTCGCGCTCATGGTCGGCGACCGCCGCCACGACGTCGAGGGCGCCCGGGCTCACGGCCTGCCCTGCCTGGGCGTGGCATGGGGATATGCAAGGCCGGGCGAGCTGGCGTCGGCCGGGGCGGTGGCCGTCGTGACGACGCCTGCCGACCTGCCCGCCGCCGTGCTCGGCCAGCTGCGCCCGGTCGGCTGACCCGCCGGTCAGGTCGGGCGGACGGTCAGGCGTGATCGGCGGTCAGCCCGGTCGGCAGTCAGGCGGGCCGGTGGTCGGGCTGTGGCGTGCGAGCGATGAGCGTGCTCGTCGCCTGGGCCCTCGGACGGATCATCAGCAGGTCGACGTTGACGTGCGCCGGCCGGCTCAGGGCCCAGACGATGGCCTCCGCCACGTCCTCGGCCACCAGCGGCTGGTAACCCGCGTAGACCGCGGCGGCCCGCCGAGCGTCCCCGGCGAACCGTACGAGGGAGAACTCCTCCGTCGCGACGTTGCCCGGCGCGATCTCGATCACCCGGACCGGCTCGGCGACGAGCTCGCGGCGCAGCGTCGTGGTGAGCATCCGCTCGGCGTGCTTGACCCCGGTGTATCCCGCGCCGCCCTCATAGGCCTCGTGGGCAGCCGTCGAGGTCACCGTCACGATGTCCCCGCCACCTGCGGACCGGAGCAGGGGCAACACGGCCTGGGTCACCCGCAGCGTGCCCAGCACGTCGAGCTCGTACATGCGCCGCCAGCCGTCGACGTCCGCCAGCTCGACGGGGTCCAGGCCGAAGGCCGCTCCGGCGTTGTTGACCACGGCATCCAGTCCGCCGGTCGCCGCCAGGTGGTCCGCCAGCCGCGTGACGTCGTCGACGGACGTCACGTCGGTCCGGAACGGCTCGGCCCCGGTCTCGTCCGCGAGGGCGGCCAAGCGGTCCTCCCGGCGGGCCGCCGCGACCACCTGCCAGCCGTCGGCCCGCAGCCGTCGCACGGTGGCTGCGCCGATGCCGGAGGAGGCGCCGGTGACCAGGGCACGGCGGGTGGCTGATGACGACATGGTGGTCCTCCGAGGCTCGACCGGTCAGGCCCCATCCTGCACCGCGGCGCTCCCCCAGACCCACCGCCGGCCTACACTGACCGGTGGACCGCTGGGCTCGCACTGGCCCGGCTCGCCGACCCGGACGTGGGCGGATGGTCTGGCTCCTGGTGGCGACGACGACGTCGTCCGACCGCAGACCTCTACCGTCCGGAGGACGATCGTGCCGCAACCCCGTCGCCGTGCCCTGCGGGTGGCCGCCTCGTCGGTCGCGGCGCTCGCCCTGCTCAGCGCCTGCGTGCAGAGCCCAGGGCAGGGGTCGGCGGCAGGCCCGCCGACCACCCGGGCGGGCACGGCGTCGTTCGCACCGGTTCACCTCGACAACTGCGGCTTCCCCGTGACGATCCGGACGCCGCCGCAGCGCGTCCTCACCATCAAGTCGACGTCCACCGAGCTGCTTCTCGCCCTCGGCCTGGCCGACCGCATCATCGGCACGGCCTTCTCCGACGGGCCGGTGCCCGACCGGTGGGCCGCCGAGGCGGCTGGCCTGCCGGTGGTGTCCGACCAGGTCCCCGGCCAGGAGGCCGTGCTCGCCCTGGCCCCGGACCTCGTCTACGCCGGCTGGGAGTCCAACCTCACCGCCGACGGGGCGGGCGACCGGGCCCGGCTGGCCGACCTGGGGATCGCCACCTACGTGTCGCCGGCGGCGTGCAAGGAGCCGGGCGCCATGCCGGACCCGTTGACCTTCGAGGACGTGTTCGGCGAGATCACCCAGGTCGGCGCGATGCTCGGCGCGCCCGACGCCGCCGCGGCGCTCGTCGACGCGCAGCGGGCTGCGCTGGCGACGATCACACCCTCCACGGCCGGCCACACGGCGCTGTGGTACTCCTCGGGCACCGACACCCCGTACGTGGGGGCCGGCATCGGCGCACCGCAGCTGATCATGGACACGGCGGGCCTGACGAACGTCTTCGCCGACGTGCACGACACGTGGACGTCGGTCGGCTGGGAGGACGTCGTCGCGCGGGACCCGGACGTCATCGTCCTCGTCGACGCGTCGTGGAACACCGCCGAGCACAAGAAGGAGCTGCTTGCGGCCAACCCGGCCACCGCCGAGCTGACCGCCGTACGCGAGCACCGCTACCTCGTCGTGCCGTTCGCCGCCACCGAGGCCGGTGTCCGCACGGTGGACGCAGCCGCCGACCTGGTCGGCCAGCTCGACACGCTCGACGCCCGGGGCTGACCCCGTGCGCAGGGCGTGGCTGCCGCTGCTGGCGACGGTCCTGGCGGCGTCGGTCGTCCTCGCCGTGACGATCGGACCCTCCGACGTCACGATCGCCCAGGTGCTGGCCAGCGTCGGACACCACCTGGGCGGGGACGTGACGACCCCACCACACCTGGTCGACGCGATCGTGTGGGAGCTGCGCATCCCGCGGGTCCTCACGGCGGCAGCGGTCGGCGCGGGGCTGGGGCTGTCCGGCGCCGTCATGCAGTCCCTCACCCGCAACCCGCTGGCCGACCCGTACCTGCTGGGTCTGTCCTCCGGGGCGTCGCTGGGCGCGGTCGCCGTGCTCCTGCTCGGTCTGGCCGCCGCGCTGCCGGTGGCCGCGTTCGTGGGTGCGCTCGTCGCTCTGGCCCTCTCGCTGGCCCTCGCCCGCGTCGACGGCACGCTGACCCCCACCCGCGCCGTGCTGGCCGGCCTGGCGGTGTCCCAGCTGTGCGCGGCAGGCGCATCCCTGGTCATCTTCGCCACGGCGACCGGCGACTCCTACCGGGAGATCATCACCTGGCTGATGGGGTCGCTGGCCGGCGCGACATGGTCCAGCGTCCTGCTGGCGGCCGTCGCGGTCGCCGTCGTCGGGACGGTCCTGCTGGCCCGGGCCCGGACCCTGGACGCGTTCGCGTTCGGCGACACCGCCGCCGCCGCGCTGGGCATCGGGGTGGACCGGACCCGGTGGACCCTGCTCACCCTCGTCGCCCTGCTCACCGGCGCGATGGTGGCGGTGTCCGGGTCCATCGGGTTCGTCGGGCTGGTCCTGCCGCACGCCGTGCGGGCCCTCACCGGCACGCCGCACCGTCGGCTGCTGCCCGCAGTGGCGCTCGTCGGCGGCACGTTCCTCGTGTGGGCCGACACGCTGGCGCGCACGGTGCTCGAGCCTCAGGAGCTGCCCGTCGGCGTGGTCACCGCCCTGGTCGGCGTGCCGGTGTTCGTCGTGCTGCTGCGCCGACGGGCGGCGTGGCGATGACCGGCGCCGCCCGCTGCCGGCGGAACCGCCCCGGGGGCGCACACCCCGGGGCCCGGCCAGCAGGGGCGAGACGGTCGCAGGACGCGATCGTGACGACGGGTCAGGAGGTGGCGCGATGCAGGTGACAGCCCGGGGCGTGCGCTGGTCGGTCGGCGCGGCGCTGATCGTCGACGGCGTGGACTGCACGATGCCCGAGGGTGCGATGACCGGCCTGCTCGGCCCGAACGGGGCCGGCAAGACCTCGCTGCTGCGGATTCTCGCCGGCATCGTCAGCCCGCAGGCCGGCGTCGTGCTCGCCGACGGGACCGACGTGCATGCGCTCGGCCGACGCGACCGCGCGCGGCGCATCGCCCTGCTCGAGCAGGAGGCAGACGCCACCGTGCCGCTGACCGTGCTCGACGTGGTCCTGCTCGGGCGCATCCCGCACCGCCCCGGCTGGGCCGGTTGGTCGGCGACCGGGGATGCCGAGGACCGGCGCATCGGGCTGGCGGCGCTGGCCACCACCGGGATGGTCGACCTGGCCGACCGGACCTGGGCGACGCTGTCCGGAGGTGAGCGCCAGCGGGTGCAGATCGCCCGCGCCCTGGCCCAGCAGCCACAGCTGCTCCTGCTGGACGAGCCGACCAACCACCTGGACGTCAGCTCGCAGCTGCACCTGTTGGGGTTCGTCCGTCGCCTGGGTCTCACGACGGTCGCCGCGCTGCACGACCTCAACCTCGCCGCCGCCTACTGCGACCAGGTCGTCGTGCTGTCGCACGGGCGCGTCGTGACTGCCGGGCCACCGCAGACCGTGCTCGTCCCCGACCTGGTGCGCGACGTGTACGGGGTGCGCGCCCACGTGCTGACCCACCCGACCACCGGGCGGCCGGTGATCGCCTTCGACGACGAGGGCGCCCCGACCGCTCCCGACGGGGCGACCACCGGGCTCCGGGCGACCGCGCCATGACGACCGGACCTCGCCTCGTCGTGCTCGCCGGCGGGGTCGGGGGTGCACGCTTCCTGCTCGGGCTGCGCGCCCACCTGCGGGCCGCCTACCCGGGCGACGGTGCGACGGGGACGTCGGCCCAGGTCACCGTCGTGGTGAACACGGGTGACGACATGTGGCTGCACGGCCTGCGGGTGTGCCCCGATCTCGACACGGTGATGTACACGCTGGGCGGCGTGGTGCACCCGGACCAGGGCTGGGGCCGCGCCGGCGAGACCCAGCGGGTGGCGGGCGAGCTGGCGGCCTACGGGCTCCGCTGGGACTGGTTCACCCTGGGCGACCTCGACCTGGCGACGGACGTCGCCCGCACCGAGCTGCTGCGTGCGGGCCTCACCCTCACCGAGGTCACCGCCCGGTTGGCCGAGCGCTGGCGGCCCGGCGTGCGGCTGCTGCCGATGAGCGACCAGCCGGTCGAGACGCACGTGGAGATCGACGCCCGGGAGGTCCCCGGCGACGTCCCCGACCCTGTCGCGGCGGGGACCGACGCCACCCGGCTCATCCACTTCGAGGAGTGGTGGGTCCGCTACCACGCCGCGCTGCCCGCCCGCCGGTTCGTCCAGGTCGGGCTGGAGCTCGCCGCCCCGGCCCCCGGTGTGCTCGAGGCCGTCCGGGACGCCGACGCCGTCCTGCTGCCGCCGTCCAACCCGGTCGTGTCGGTGGGCACCGTCCTGGCGGTGGCGGGGGTGCGGGACGCCGTCGTGCGGGGCCGGGCACCCGTCGTGGGCGTCTCGCCGATCATCGGGGGAGCACCGGTGCGCGGGATGGCCGATGCGTGCCTGGCCGTCATCGGGGTGGAGACGAGCGCGTCGGCGGTCGCCCGGCACTACGGCGCACGCCGCGACGGGGGGCTGCTGGACGGCTGGCTGGTCGCCGAGGAGGACGCGGCGTGCGTGGGCCCGCTCGCCGAAGAGGGCATCGCGACCCTCGCCCGGCCGCTCCTGCTGCACGACGTGGCGGCCGCCGCCGACGTCGCCCGAGCCGCGCTGGAGCTCGCCGGCCTCTGACCGCGGCACCGGGCGGACGGCCGCTCGCCGCGGCACCGGGCAGGCGGCCACCGAGCGGGCCCGTCAGCCTGCCCGGTCGATCTGGGCGAGCGCACGAGCCGTGGCGGGTCCGAGCCCGAGCGCCACCGCGGCCTCCAGGTCCGCCCAGGTGTCCACGTCGCGGCGCAGCGGCGAGCTGGCTGCAACGTCCAGCACCACGTGTCCGGCCGCGACATGCGCAGCCCGGGAATCGGTCCCGAACCGCGGGGTGAGCACCCCGTCCCGACCGGTGAGCAGTGTGGTCCCGTCGCCGCCGGCGTCCGGCACCAGCGCGCGCGGCACCGCATCGGCGAGCGCGAGCCCCTCGTCCAGGGCAGCCGCCGTGAGCGCCGGCAGATCACCGAGCAGCACCGCCACGGGTTCCCCGGGCACGACCTCGGTCAGACCACGGCGGATCGCCGGGCCGAGGCCGCCCGCGGCGCGCTCCGGCACGACCCGCACCCGGCCGGGGGAGAGCACGGCCAGCGCCGCGGTCAGCAGCGGGTCGTCGGTGACCGCGAGGACCTCGACGACGTGCCGGGCGGCCGCCGCGGCCCGCACGGTGTCGAGGGCGAAGGCCAGGGCCAGGCTGCTGCGCACGGCGGGGTCCACCTCGGTGAGCCGGCTCTTGCCGGCACCGCCCTTCACCGGCACGACGAGCTGCCAGCGCGTCACCCGGGCGTCACCGGCCCGGGACGGGACCTCGGACCGGGCGCCGGCCCCTCGGCACCCCGCCCCTGGCTGGGTTCCCGCCGGCCGGCGGCGCCGTCCCACAGGCCCGCGGCGTACGCCTCTGCGGAGCCGACCCGGAACATGTCCTGCGCACCGGTCCGGATGATCGTCCGCGCGCCCGGCCCGTCGTCGTCGACGACGAGCCTGCCGAGCCCGCGGACCACGGCGACCGGGCGTCCCGCGGCCTTCGCCTTGACGAGCTCCGCCGCGGCGGCGACCTCGTCGGCCACCGCCGTCACCGTCGCGGTCAGCCGGTGGCCCGTCGCGTCGACGGTGCCGCGCAGGTCCTCCAGGACGACGAGCCCGGCGGACCCGATGGCGATGTCCGTGACGCCCTGCCGCCAGGGCCGCCCGGCCGTGTCGGACACGACGACCCCGAGTCGTACCCCCAGCGCCGCGGTCAGTCCGGCCCGCAGCGCGCGGGCCGAGGCGTCCGGGTCCGCCGGCAGGAGCAGCACGGTGCCCGCCGGAGCGTTGGAGGCGTCCACACCGGCAGCGGCCATGACCAGGCCCTGCCGGTTCTCCACGATGCGGGTCACCCCGCCGGGGTGCGCCCGGGTGGCCACCACCCGCACGGTCTCGTCGGTGATCGCCTGCTCGCGGTCCGCCGCCCGGACCACTCGCCCCTCGGACTTGGACACGATCTTGCTGGTGACGACGACGATGTCGCCGTCCGCCGCCGCGTGCGGGTCCCCCGGCCCCCCGCCGCGCAGCACCCCGGCGAGCAGCGCGACGAGGTCCTCGCCGGGCCGCACCTCCGGCAGGCCGTCCGGCGCCCACACCCACAGCCCCTCGGTCACGGCCCCCGCGCCGTCGGTCACCGCCTCGCCCCCGGCCACCGCGCGGCCGCGGCAGCACCAGGGCCGCGGCGAACGGCGGCCCGCCAGGTCCTCACCGGACCAGCCGCGGCAGCACATCAGCGCCGAACACGTCGATCCACTCCCGCTGGTTGCGCCCCACGTTGTGCAGGTACACCCGGTCGAACCCGAGGTCCACGAACTTCTGGATGTTCGCGCGGTGCACGTCCGGGTCGGCCGAGATGACCATCCGCCCCGCGAAGTCCTCGGGCCGCACCATGCGGGCCAGCTGCTCGAACTCGTACGGGGAGCGGATGTCCGCCTTGGGGAACGTCATACCCCCGTTGGGCCACTCGAGCAGTGCGTTGCGCAGCGCCTCCTCGTCGGTGGGTGCCCAGGACAGGTGCAGCTGGAGCACCTTGGGCATGGTGTCCGGGTCCTTGCCGGCCTCCCGAGCCCCCTCGGCGAACTTCGCGAACAGCCCGCCGATCTTCTCCAGCGGCGCCCCCACCGTGATGAGGCCGTCGACGTGCTTGCCGGCCCGCTTGGCGGTCACCGGGCCCCCGGTCGCCACGAGGATCTGCGGCGGGATCGCCGGCATGGTCCACAGCCGGGTGGACTCCATCTTGTAGAACGTGCCGGCGTGCTTGACGTCCTTGCCGGCCAGCGAGCCCGCGAAGAGCTTCTTGATGATCTCGATGGCCTCGAACAGCCGGTTGATCCGCTCCGGCGCCTCGGGCCAGTAGCCGGCCACGACGTGCTCGTTGAGCGCCTCCCCCGAGCCCAGCCCGAGCCAGTGCCGCCCGGGGTACATCGCCGCGAGGGTGGCCGAGGCCTGCGCCACGACCGCCGGGTGCCACCGGAACGTGGGGGCCGTGACGCCGGGGCCGAGGTCGCCCCGGGTGCGCTCGCCCACCGCCGTGAGCACGTTCCACACGAACGCCGACTGCCCCTGCCGGGGGACCCACGGCTGGAAGTGGTCGGCGGCCATCACCCCGGAGAACCCGTGCCTGTCCGCATACGCGGCGAGCTCCACCGCCTCCATGGGGTGCAGCTGCTCCAGCGAAGCCGCATAGCCCACGCTCAGACCCGACGCCGTCACACCTGTCACGTCCTGCCTCCTGGATCCACCGACCGTCCGGACGGCCCGTCGTCGCCGCCGGGCTCCGATGTCAGCCTAGGCAGGGCACGGGCGGCCGCCTGCGTCTGGGACACTTGCGGTCATGACCGAGCGTGACCGAGTCCAGCACCGTGCGTCGACCCCCGTGCCCGGGACGGTCCCCGTGCGGGTACCGGAGACGGTCTCCCTGGCTGGCATCGAAGAGCGCTGGGACGCCGCGTGGTCGCAGCAGGGCCTGTACGTGTTCGACCGGACCGCCACGCGTGAGCAGGTGTACTCGATCGACACACCGCCTCCCACGGTCTCTGGCTCGCTGCACGTCGGCCACGTGTTCTCCTACACGCACACCGATGTGATCGCCCGCTATCAGCGGATGCGCGGGCGCGAGGTGTTCTACCCGATGGGCTGGGACGACAACGGCCTGCCGACCGAGCGGCGGGTGCAGAACTACTTCGGCGTGCGCTGCGACCCGTCGCTGCCCTATGACCCGGACCTCGTCCCCCCGCACGAGGGCGGCGAGGGCCACTCGGTGCGGGCCGCCGACCAGGTGCCGATCTCCCGGCGCAACTTCGTTGAGCTGTGTCAGAGGCTCTCCGTCGCCGACGAGCGGCAGTTCGAGGCGCTGTGGCGCCGGCTCGGACTGTCCGTGGACTGGTCGAGGACCTACCAGACGATCTCCGCGTCGTCCCGGGCCGTCGCCCAGCAGGGCTTCCTGCGCAACCTCGCCCGGGGCGAGGCCTACCAGGCCGAGGCCCCCGGGCTGTGGGACGTGACGTTCCAGACCGCCGTGGCCCAGGCGGAGCTCGAGGCGCGGGACTACCCCGGTGCCTACCACCGGGTCGCCTTCCACCGGACCGACGGCTCCGGCCCGGTGTACATCGAGACGACCCGACCCGAGCTGTTGCCGGCCTGCGTCGCGCTGATCGCGCACCCCGACGACGAGCGCTACCAGCCGCTGTTCGGCACCACCGTGCGCACGCCGCTGTTCGAGGTGGAGATCCCCGTGCTCGCGCACCCCGCAGCCGAGCCGGACAAGGGCGCGGGCATCGCGATGTGCTGCACGTTCGGCGACCTCACGGACGTGCAGTGGTGGCGGGAGCTGCGCCTGCCGACCCGGTCGGTGATCGGCCGCGACGGCCGGCTGCTGCCCGACACCCCGGACTGGCTGGAGGACCCGCGCGCCCGCGACCTGTACGCCCAGCTGGCGGGCCGCACCACGTTCACGGCCCGCGAGGCGGTCGCCGCGGCGCTGCGCACGTCGGGCGACCTCGACGGCGAGCCCGTGCCGACCCAGCGCAAGGCCAACTTCTTCGAGAAGGGCGACAAGCCGCTGGAGATCGTCACCAGCCGGCAGTGGTACATCCGCAACGGCGGCCGGGACGCCGACCTGCGTGCGGAGCTGCTCGCCCGGGGCCGCGCGCTGGGCTTCCACCCGGACTTCATGCGGGTGCGCTACGAGAACTGGGTCGGCGGTCTCAACGGGGACTGGCTGGTGTCGAGGCAACGGTTCTTCGGGGTGCCGTTCCCCGTCTGGTACCCGCTCGACGCGGACGGCGACCCGCGCTACGACGCCCCCATCCTCGCGTCCGAGGACACCCTGCCGGTGGACCCGTCTTCCGACGTGCCGCCGGGGTACACCGCCGCACAGCGCGGTGTGCCGGGCGGGTTCGTCGCCGACCCGGACGTCATGGACACCTGGGCCACCAGCTCGTTGAGCCCGCAGATCGCCGGAGGCTGGCGTACCGACCCGGACCTGTTCGCCCGGGTGTTCCCCATGGACCTGCGCCCGCAGGGTCAGGACATCATCCGCACCTGGCTGTTCTCCACCGTGCTGCGCTCGCACCTGGAGCACGGTGGCCTGCCCTGGTCGGACGCGGCGATCTCCGGGTGGATCCTCGACCCGGACCGCAAGAAGATGTCCAAGTCCAAGGGCAACGTCGTCACCCCGATGGGCCTGCTGGCCGAGCACGGGTCGGACGCGGTGCGGTACTGGGCAGCCTCTGCGCGGCTCGGCACCGATGCGGCGTTCGAGGTCAGCCAGATGAAGATCGGCCGCCGGCTGGCCATCAAGGTGCTCAACGCCAGCAAGTTCGTGCTGTCCTTCGCCGACCCGGGCACGCCGGTGGAGCTCGAGCCGGACCGGGTCACCGCCGTGCTGGACCGTGCCATGCTCGCCGGCCTGGCCGAGGTGGTGGACCGTGCGACGCAGGCTCTGGACGCGTACGACCACACCCGTGCCCTCGAGGCCACCGAGACGTTCTTCTGGCAGTTCTGCGACGACTACCTCGAGCTGGTCAAGGACCGCGCCTACGGCGCCGCGCGCGGGGGCGATGCCGACGCGGCCTCCGCGCGTGCCGCCCTCGTGCTCGCGCTGGACGTGCTGCTGCGGCTGCTCGCCCCGGTGCTGCCGTTCGCGACCGAGGAGGTGTGGTCCTGGTGGCGCACCGGCTCGGTGCACCGGGCACCGTGGCCGACGTCGGAGACCCTGCGCGCCGCGGCCGGAACGGCCGACCCCGGCGTGGTCGGCGCGGCCGGGTCGGCGCTCGCCGCCCTGCGCAAGGTGAAGTCGACGGCCAAGGTGTCGATGCGTACGCCGATCGAGAAGGCCGTGCTCGCCGTGCCACCTGGTCTGCGCGCCGGCGTCGAGGCGGCGCTGGGCGACGTGCGGGCGGCCGGACGGGTGGCCGGGCCGCTGGAGCTGGTCGACGGGGACGGCGAGGCGGTCGTCACGCGGGACGCCCCGCTCGGCGAGCCGCTGCCGCGGAACTGACCGTCGGGGCGCCGACCTCGACTGCGCCGGGCCCGGGGCGGCCGCCGGCCCGCTGCAGCCAAGGCCCTGATCGAGGTGCGCATAACTATGCGCACAAGGGGTACGGTATGTCGATACCGTCGTCCGCCGAGAGGCCCACCATGACCGCCCACCGCTCCCGCGTCCTCCTCACCGCCGGCGTGCTGGCCGGCGCCGTCACGCTCGCGTCGTGCAGCTCCGGCAACGCCGGGTCGACCACCGCCGGCAACGGCAGCTCCGTCCCGCTGGTCACCGCCGGGTCGCTGACGGTGTGCACCAACCCGCCCTACCAGCCGTTCGAGTTCACCGCCGACAACGGCGACGTCGTGGGTCTGGACATGGACATCGCCGACGAGGTGGCCAAGGACCTCGGCGTGCAGACCACCGTGGTCGTCACCGCGTTCGAGGGCATCCAGTCGGGCGCCGACCTGGACACCGGCAAGTGCGACGTGGTCGCCTCCGGCATCACCATCACCGACGA
>CAVPEV010000030.1:0-25963 GCA_963703555.1 uncultured Actinomycetota bacterium
GTCAACACGTGCGGCCCCGGGGTGCTGAATCGTCTGTTCGAAGGACAACCGTACATGCTCGGTCGGCCATCGGACCACCTGCCCGGTCCCCGGGCCGGCTGACAGGCGGCGCGCGTACTGTGCGGCTTGTCCGAGATGTCCCGGTATCGGCGTCCGAAACGTCCGGCGGTGCCCGGGTGCGGTGCAGATGATCTGGGCCCACACTGGTCATCGGTGGCGCTCGGGAGCCCAGGCTCCGGCTGCCGGCGAGTGGGTGCAGGGGCTTCCACTCGTGCAGAGGGCCGGGAGCCGGCCGAAGGAGGCGGAGATGCCAGGTTCAGCGCACAGGTCCGGCACGTCACTCACGTCCGACACGCTGCTCACGCCGGCCGAGGTGGCTGCGCTGTTCCGGGTGGACCCCAAGACCGTGACCCGCTGGGCCGAGGCGGGCAAGATCACCGCCATCCGTACTCCCGGCGGGCACCGGCGCTATCACGAGGCGGAGGTGCGCCGACTGCTCGGCGTGCCACCTCAGCGGGGAGAGCCGGACGTGCCCCGGCGTGACGGGTCCGCCTGAGCCGGGGCCGGGACAGCTCCGGCTGACCGGGGGTCATCCGGCTGAGCGGAGGCCATCCGGCTGAGCGGAGGCCATCCGGCTGACCCGCCGTCGGCCGGGCGGGCGGCTCAGCGCCGCCGCAGGGCCGCGGTGAGGAGCAGCGCCGCGCCAGCTGCGACGGCACCGACGACGGCCCGCGCCCGTCCGCGGCGCTCGCGGTCGGCGGCCGGGTCGGTGCCCATCGCGTCACGCAGCAGCGTGCGGCCCTGGTCCATGACGGCTGCCGCCCGGACGCGGGGATCGAGCCGGTCGGAGAGTGCGTCGATGGTGGCCGTGAGCTCCTGGCGGGTCGCGGCGAGCTCCGCCTCGAGGGCGGACATGGTCGGGCGCGGGGCCTTCGAGCCCTCGCCGTCCGGTGCGGTCGTGGCAGCCCCGGTGCGTGCGTCCGACGTGCTCATCAGTGCCGCCCTTCGGTCACGGTCGCGACGTCCTGCTTGACGTTGTCGATGGCCCGCTGCGGTGTGGGCGGCAGGCCGCGGGCGAGCGAGCGCCGACCGACCAGGGCGAGCACGCCGGCCACCACGAGCAGCACGATGCCGACGATGAGAGCGGCCAACCAGACGGGGACCACCAGCGCCAGCCCGAGCACCGCTGCGGCGAGCAGCGCGGCGAGCGCGTACAGGGCGAGCAGCCCGGCACCGGCGAGCAGCCCGGCGCCGATGCCGGCCTGTTTGGCACGGGCGACCAGCTCGGTCCTGGCGAGGTCGATCTCCGCGCGGACCAGGCGCGCTACCTGCTCGCTGAGCTGGGCGACGAGCCGACCGACGGACGGTCGTTCGGCGGCAGGTGTCCCCCGGGGTGTCGTGGACGGCATCGGTCCTCCTCGCAGCGTGCTGCTCATGACCCCAGTGTGCGGCGTGCGGCGGTCCGGTGCGCGGTCGGGAGGGGATGACGTCGCGCGGCGCGATGCGGGAAGGGCCCGCACCGTGGACGGTACGGGCCGCAGTGGCCACTGGCGGGGTCGAACCGCCGACCTCCCGATTTTCAGTCGGACGCTCTACCAGCTGAGCTAAGTGGCCAGGACACGAACGCCCGGTCGGGAAGACCGGACGTTGCGATGAGCGACCCCGACGGGACTTGAACCCGCGACCTCCGCCGTGACAGGGCGGCGCGCTAACCAGCTGCGCTACGGGGCCTCGTGGTGACACAAGGTACCAGCCTGACGTTGCTCGTACCCCCAACGGGATTCGAACCCGTGCTACCGCCGTGAAAGGGCGGGGTCCTAGGCCGCTAGACGATGGGGGCGGACGCGCCCCTGACGTCGAGGCGTCCCGGAGACCGGCATGAGCATACGAGAGCGACCGCGGGAAGCCAAACCGCGGGGTCCTCCGGGCGGGGGGGCCGATGTCGGCAGGTTGCGTGCCGACCGGCCGTGGACCGGCAGGATGGGGCCCATGGTGGAGATGTCGCTCGAGGAGTTCGACGACGCGGTCCGCGACGCGCTCGACCTGATCCCGACGGACCTGGCCGCCGCCATGGACGACGTCGTCGTGCTGGTGGAGGACGAGCCGCCGGAGGGTTCGCCACCCCTGCTCGGCCTGTACGAGGGCATGCCGCTGACGGAACGGGACTCCTGGTGGGCGGCCGGGTCCTTGCCGGACCGGATCACGATCTTCCGGCGTCCGACGCTCGAGGCGTGCGCGGACCGGGCCGAGGTCGTCGAGGAGGTGGCGGTCACGGTGATCCACGAGGTGGCGCATCACTTCGGGATCGACGACGACCGCCTGGCCGAGCTGGGCTGGGACTGACCCGACGGGGATCGACCCGGCGGGACCGACGTCGCGCGCGGACGACGCCGCGTGCATGGACGAGGAGCACACATGCGGATCGGGATCGTGCTGCTGGCGCAGCAGCGCTGGACACAGGCGCGCGAGCGCTGGCAGCGCGCCGAGGAGTACGGGTTCGACCACGCCTGGACCTACGACCACCTGGCCTGGCAATCCCTGGCCGACGAGCCGTGGTTCGCCACCGTCCCACTGCTCGCGGCCGCGGCGGCCGTGACGCAACGCATCCGGCTGGGCACCTGGGTGGCGAGCCCGAACTTCCGCCACCCGGTGCCCTTCGCCAAGGACGTCATGGGGCTGGACGACGTGAGTGGCGGCCGGTTCGTGCTCGGCGTCGGTGCCGGTGGGACCGGCTTCGACGCCGAGGTGCTCGGCCCGGCGATCACGCCCCGGGTCCGGGCCGAGCGCTTCGAGGAATTCGTCGACCTCCTCGACGCGCTGCTCACCCATCCGGTCACCGAGCGGACCGGGCGGTACTTCCAGGCGCACGGTGCCCGGATGGTGCCCGGGTGCGTGCAGCAGCCGCGCGTGCCGTTCGTCGTCGCCGCGAACGGTCCACGGGCGCTGCGGGTGGCGGCCCGGCACGGGCAGGGCTGGGCCACCTACGGCCCCACCGTCGAGCCGGACGGCCCGGCGGACCGGCTGCCCGCACAGGAGCGCTGGTGGGACGGGCTGGCCGGGCTGGTCGAGCGGTTCGAGTCCACGGCTCGCGCCGCGGGCCACGACCCCGCCCGCATCGACCGCTATCTCAACATCGACTCCGCGCCGATCTACTCGCTGGAGTCGTTCGCGGTGCTGCAGGAGGGCGTGCAGCGGGCTGCGGAGCTCGACTTCACCGACGTGGTCGTGCACTGGCCGCGGGCCGACGGCGTCTACGCCGGCAGCGAGGCCGTGCTCGAGGAGACCGCCGGACGGCTGGACGAGCTCCGGGCCCTGTGAGCGCAGGGCGCACCAAGGCGTCGGCTACGCCGCCGAGTGTCGGGCGTCCGGGCGTCCGAGACCGTGCGCGGCCGAGGAGCCGCCGGTGGTCAGGTGGCGGCGTGCTGCCGCGCACGCCAGGCGCTGGCGACCATGTCCGCCAGGCTGTGGCGCATCTGCCAGTCGATGTCCCGGGCGGCGAGCCGTCCGGAGGCGACGATCCGCGCGGGGTCGCCCGCCCGGCGCGGGCCGACCTCGGGCACGAACGGGATGCCGGTGACCTCGGCCATCGTGGTCATGATCTGCTGGACGGAGACCCCGTCGCCGGAGCCCAGGTTGTACACCGGGGCGAGCTCGCGGCCTTCGGTGAGCGCGAGCGCCGCAGCGACGTGCGACGCGGCGAGGTCGGCGACGTGGACGTAGTCGCGCACGCACGTACCGTCCGGGGTCGGGTAGTCGGCGCCGTTGATGTGCGGCGTGCGGCCGTCGACCAGCGCGTCGAGGACCAGCGGGAACAGGTTGTGCGGGCTGGAGTCGTAGAGGTCGTCCGCCCCGGACCCGACGACGTTGAAGTAGCGCAGCGACGTGTGCCGCAGCGGCGCGGGGCCGTCGGCCGTGGCGCGGGCCTGGTCCCGCAGCAGCCACTCTCCGACGAGCTTGGACTCGCCGTACGGCGACTCGGGTGCCGGTGGGGTGTCCTCGGTGACCACGTCGACGTCGGGGGTTCCGTAGACGGCGGCGCTCGAGGAGAAGACGACGGCCGGCACACCCGCCGTGGCCATGGCCGCCAGCAGGTGGGCCGTGCCGGCGACGTTCTGCTCGTAGGTGTGCAGCGGGCGCCGGACGGACACCCCGGCGTACTTGAACGCCGCCAGGTGCACGACGCCATCGACCTGGTGGCGGGTGAGCGTGTCGACGACGAGGTCGGTGTCCAGGGTCGAGCCGACCACGAAGGGGACGCCGTCCGGCACGAACTCCCGGTGCCCGCTGGACAGGTCGTCGATGACCACCGCAGACAGCCCCGCCTGCCCGAAGGCGCGGACGACGTGCGACCCGATGTACCCGGCACCCCCGGTGACCAGCCAGCTCATGGCGACGACCCTAGCCGCCCGGCGAGGTGGCCCGCCCGGTAGGGTGGCCCGCCCGGCGAGGTGGCAGGGTGGGATGGCGGGCAGGCCACCTGCTCGGCCGACGCCCACGGTCCGGTTGCGGATTCCCGCGCGGCGGCGCCGGTTCGCTGCCTAGCCTGAGCCCCGTGGAAGGCCAGCAGATCGTGTCGGATGTCACAGGAGTGGCTGCCACCGCGGGGTGGGTGGTCGGCGGCCTGGTGGCCGGCGTCGTGGTGGCATGGCTGCTCGCCCTGCTCGTGCGCAGCCTCGGCCACCACTCCGCCGTCGCCGCCGACCTGGCGCGCCGGTCGCGGGCTGCGTTGCGCGCCACGCTGGGCACCGTCGGGGTGGTGCTCGGCGTCCGGATCGGTGCCGAGCCGGCGGCCTGGACCGGTCCGGTCCGGCACGTGCTCGATCTGGTGCTCATCGGGGCTGTTGCGTGGCTCGCCGTCAGCCTGGCGTTCGTCGTCGAGGACGCCGCCCTGCAGCGGGTGAGCATCGCCGGGCCGGACAACCGGCGCGCTCGCCGGGTGCGCACCCAGATCCAGCTGCTGCGGCGGCTGACCGTGGCGGTCGTCGCCGTGTGCGCCCTGGCAGCCATGCTGCTCACCTTCCCCGCGGCACGGACCTTCGGTGCCAGCCTGCTGGCCTCCGCGGGGCTGGTGTCGATCGTCGCCGGGCTGGCCGCGCAGAGCACCCTGGCCAACCTGTTCGCCGGCGTGCAGCTGACGTTCACGGACGCCATCCGGGTGGACGACGTCGTCGTGGTGGACGGCCAGTGGGGGCGCATCGAGGAGATCACCCTCACGTACGTCGTCGTGCACATCTGGGACGACCGGCGCCTCCTGCTGCCCTCGACGTACTTCGCCACCAAGCCGTTCGAGAACTGGACCCGTCGGGACGCCGACCTGCTGGGCACCGTGGAGCTGGACCTGGACTGGCAGGTGCCGGTCGCCGAGATGCGCGCCGAGTTCAGCCGGCTGCTCGACTCCACCGACCTGTGGGACCGGCGGGTCGGCGTGCTGCAGGTCACCGACGCCGTCGGGGGGTACGTGCGGGTCAGAGCGCTGGCCAGTGCCGTGGACGCGCCGACGTTGTTCGACCTGCGGTGCTTCGTGCGCGAAGGCTTGGTCGACTGGTTGCAGGCCGCGGCTCCGCAGGCCATCCCGCGGCACCGCTGGGAGGAGGTCGCCGAGCAGCCGGCAGGCGCGAACGAGGAGGCCCCGCAGACCGCGCCCGCGGAGGGCGAGGCCCCGGCCGTGGAAGCCACGGAGGATGGTGGCCCCCGGCCGACGGAGCGCACCGGGGACGCGGGAGCGGGACGTGGCGGGCCCATACCCGCGCGCGCACGACCGGCCGCCGGGGGGACGGCGGCGCCCGTTCCGGCCGACGCCGGCGGCGCTCCCGCGGGTCGAGGACGAGGCACGGTTCGGGCCGTTCCTGGTCGACCGCACCGCCGGAGCGCGACCCGGACGCTCCCGGTGCTCGAGCCCACCGGCGGCTCCGCCGACACGGGCTCGCAGGATGCCCGGCTGTTCACCGGAAGCCTTGCGGCCGTGGCCCGCTCGAAGGCGTTCAGCGGCCCGGGTCGTGACGTGATCGAGGAGCGGGAGGAGGCCGCCCGGAGGGCGGCCGAGGCGGACGTCGCCGAGGACCGGACGGCCGGCACGGACGAGCAGCACGACGCCGCGCAGACCCGGCCGATGCCGCCCGCCACGGACTGAGCCGCTCGACGCCCGAGCCGTTCGATGCCCGAGCCGCGGCCGAGGTGCGGGCGCCACAACGGCGGCCGGTGGTCAGCCCTGCGGGCCCGCGTCCGCGGCGTCGGCCGGCAGGCCGGGCCCGGGGGGCGACGGCACGCCTGCGTCGAGGTGGTCCTGCAGGACGCCCAGCCGGTCGGGCGTCCACCCGGCCGGCTGCGTCACCGCTGCCCACGCACCGACGATCTGCGACGTGTAGTTGTGCCCGTGCCCGTCCGGCACCGTGACGGCGAACATCAGGTCCACGCTCACCTGGAGGAAGGTGATGACGGGGTACCAGTGCATGCGGGCCGTGACGTCCGGGCCGCGCGGTTCGGTCAACCAGTCCGGCTCGCGGGTGAGCAGGTCCCAGCTCCACCACACGACCGGGTCCGAGGCGTGCTGCAGGTAGGCGATGCGCGCCGTCCCCCACGGCCCGTCGACGGATGCCAGGTCGGCTGCGTCGGCCCCGAACCGCACGGTGGGCCCGCCGTCCACGAGCGGCCGCCACTGGGGGCTGTCCGGGTCGCGCGACCGGGTGAGGGTGCGCCACAGGGGCGTGCTGCTCGGCGTGCCGACGAACAGCGCCCCGTCCGCCCGTGTGGTGATGTCCCCGACCGAGCCGAACGGCGCCTGGGCGGCGTACGAGCCGAGGCTCAGCCCGTAGGTGACCAGCTCCGGCCAGCGATGCCACCGGGGTCGGGATCCACCGGCCGAGGACGTGGGACAGCCATCGGGCGACGCCGCGCAGCGCCCGGGCCACGCCGAGCAGGCCCAGTGCCACGGCAGCGGCAATGAGCCCCACAACGAGCCCCGACGAGCGGGCGTGGTCCTGCCCGACGAGCCCGCGGACGTCCTGCTGCCACGCCGTGCCGACGACCAGCGTGGTGATCGCCACCACGGGCCCGAGCGCGGCCAGGACCTGCCAGGCGCGGTGCCGGAGCCGGTCCGGCGCTCGCGGCACACCGACGGCGCGGACCAGCCAGGCGACGAGCACACCCGCCCCGTAGCCGGTGGCGGCCCCGGCGCCGGCGATGATCGCGAGGAAGAGCGTCGGGCGCGGCAGCAGCGAGGGCGTCATCGCCGGCGCCAGGCCCAGGGTCGCGCCCACCAGACCCGACCAGGTCAGCCGTCGACGTGCGAACCGGTCACCGATGGCCTGCGCCGTGCGGCGCGCCAGCACTCCAGCGGGCCCGCCCGTCACGGGCCGGCCGCCGGTCACTCCTGTGCCACGAGGGCTCGCCACGCCTCCCGACGATGCTGCTGCTCGACCGGGTCGGGCACGGGCAGGGACGCCAGCAGGCGCTGCGTGTAGGGGTCCTTCGGCGAGCCGAGGACCTGCTCGCCGGTGCCCTCCTCGACGAGCCGGCCGTGGTGCAGCACCGCGATCCGGTCGGCGAGCAGGTCGACGACCGCCAGGTCGTGGCTGATGAACAGGCAGGCGAACCCCAGCTCGCGTTGCAGCTCGGCGAACAGCTCGAGCACCCGGGCCTGGACGGACACGTCCAGGGCGGAGGTCGGCTCGTCGGCGATCAGCAGCTCGGGGTCCAGGGCCAGGGCGCGGGCCAGGCTGGCGCGCTGTCGCTGGCCGCCGGACAGCTCGTGCGGGAACCGGTCGCCGTAGGTGCGCGGCAGCTGCACCGCCTCCAGCAGCTCGTCGACCCGGGCCCGGGCGTGCCGGGCATCCGGGGCCCGTCCGTGCACGATCAGCGGTTCCGCCACGCACTCGGCGATCGTCATCAGCGGGTTGAAGCTGGACGCCGGGTCCTGGAAGACGAACCCGAGGCGGGAGCGCACCGGCCGGAACCGACGCTCGCGCAGGCCGCGCATCTGCACGCCGAGGACCTCCAGGGACCCGCCGCTCACCCGGGTGAGCCCGGCGATGGCCCGTCCGATCGTCGTCTTGCCGGACCCGGACTCCCCGACCAGCCCGAGCACCTCGCCGGGCCGGATGGCCAGGTCGACCCCGTCGACGGCGACGAAGTCCGGTTGGCGGAACCGACCCGGGTAGACGATGCGCAGGTCGTGCGCCTCGACCACCGGCGCGCCGGCGCGGCCGAGCTGTTCGCGGTGCGCGGCGCGCTCGCGGGCGAGCGCGGGTCCTTCGCCGACCCGCGGCACGGCGTCGAGCAGGGTGCGGGTGTAAGGGTGCTGCGGGGCGGAGAACAGGGTGCGGGCGTCCGCCTCCTCGACGATGCGGCCCTGGTACATGACGGCGACGCGGTCGGCGAGGTCCGCGACGACCCCCATGTTGTGCGTGATGAGCACGATGGCGCTGCCGAACTCGTCCCGGCAGCGGCGGAGCAAGTCGAGGATCTCGGCCTGGACGGTGACGTCCAGGGCGGTGGTCGGCTCGTCGGCGATGATGAGGCCGGGGTTGAGGACGAGGGCCTGGGCGATGACGATGCGCTGCTTCTGCCCGCCGGAGAACTGGTGGGGGTAGTGGTCCACCCGGGTCGCCGGGTCCGGGATGCCCACCCGGCGGAGCACCTCGATGGCCTCGGCGCGGGCCTGGGCGCGGGTGTACTCCCCGTGCGCCCGGAGCCCTTCGGCGATCTGCCAGCCCACCGGGAACACCGGGTTGAGCACCGTTGACGGCTCCTGAAACACCATCGCGGCGTCCGTGCCGCGGACCTGCCGCAGCTCGCTGCCGCGCAGCTGCAGGACGTCGCGCGTGCTGGCGCCGTCCCTGCTGGTGAGCAGGATGGTGCCGCGGGCGGTGGCCGTCTCGGGCAGGAGGCCGAGGATGGTGCGTGCGGTGACCGTCTTGCCGGACCCGGACTCCCCGACGATGGCGAGCACCTGCCCGGCCTGCACGGACAGGCTCACCGAGTCCACCGCCATGACGGGCCCCGCGTCAGTGCTGAACGTGACGCCCAGCCCGCGGATGTCGACGACGGTGGTCATGGTCGTTCCCCTCCTGCGTCGGAGTCCCGGAGCCCCGGGAGTCCCGGCATGGTCGGTGCCGCGGGTGCCGCGGGTGCCGCGCCGGTCAGCAGGGAGGTCTCCGCCATCTCGCCGGTGGCCTCCCCGGCCGCACGCCGGGTGCGCAGCCGCGGGTCGGCCAGGTCGTTGAGGCTCTCCCCGACGAGCGTGATGCCCAGCACGGCCAGGACGATGGCCACGCCGGGGAACATCGCGGTCCACCAGATGCCGCTGCTCACGTCCGACAGCGCCTTGTTGAGGTCGTAGCCCCATTCCGCGGCGGCCGTCGGCTCGATGCCGAAGCCGAGGAAGCCCAGGCCGGCGAGGGTGAGGATCGCCTCCGAGGAGTTCAGGGTGAAGATCAGCGGCAGCGTGCGGGTGGCGTTGCGCAGCACGTGGCGGGTCATGATGCGGATGTTCGATGCGCCGATCACCTTGGCCGACTCGACGAACGCCTCGGCCTTGATCCGGACGACCTCGGCCCGGACCACCCGGAAGTACTGCGGGACGAAGATCACCGTGATGGAGATGGCGGCGGCCAGGATGCCGCCCCACATGCTCGACTGCCCGCCGCTGATGACGATGGCCATGACGATGGCCAGCAGCAGCGAGGGGAATGCGTAGATCGCGTCCGCGACGACGACGAGCACCCGGTCCAGCCAGCCACCGAAGTATCCGGAGACCAGGCCGAGCAGCACCCCGAGGACGACGGACAGCACGACGGCCACGAGGATGACGAGCAGGGCCGTGCGCGCGCCCCACACCACCCGGCTCGCCACGTCGTAGCCGCTGACCGTGGTGCCGAACAGGTGCGCGGCCGACGGAGGCTGCTGGGCACCGAACGGTCCGGCGGCGTCCCGCAGCTGGGCGTGCCCGTAGGGGGCGATGACCGGCGCGAGGATCGCGGTGAGCACGAAGAGCCCGGTGAGGACCAGGCCGGCGACGAGCATGCCGCGCTGCAGGCCGACGGCCTGGCGCAGCTGGCGCACCACGGGCAGGCGGGTCCACCAGGGACCACGCAGCGGGACGGCGGGCGGGACCGGCGCCGCGTCCACGCCCTCGGGGAGGATGTCGACCATCTCAGTACCTCACCCTCGGGTCGATCAGGGCCGCCACGATGTCGACGATGAAGTTCGTCACGGCGACGATGACCGCCAGCACGGCGACGATGCCCTGCACGGCGACGAAGTCGCGAGCCTGCAGGTAGTGCGCCAGCTGGAAGCCCAGGCCCTTCCACTCGAACGTCGTCTCGGTGAGCACCGCGCCGCCGAGCAGCAGCGCGACCTGCATGCCGATGACCGTGATGATGGGGATGAGCGCGGGCCGGTAGGCGTGCGTGCGCAGCAGCCGCGACTCGCTCACCCCGCGGGACCGGGCCGCCTCGACGTAGCCGGAGCCCAGCGTCCCGATGACGTTGGTGCGCACCAGGCGCAGGAACACCCCGGCGGTGAGCAGGCCGAGGGCCAGCGCCGGCAGCACGGCATGCGAGAGCACGTCGGTGACCAAGGCGGGGTCGCCGGTGCGGATCGCGTCGATGAGGTAGATGCCGGTGGGGTTCGTCAGGGTCTGCATCTGGATCTCGGCCCCGGTGGACGCGCGGCCGGCCACCGGGAACCAGCCGAGCCAGCGGGAGAACACCAGCTTGAGGAGCAGCCCGGCGAAGAACACCGGGGTGGCGTAGGCGAGGATCGCGAAGACGCGCAGCACGGCGTCCGGCGCCCGGTCACGGAAGTAGGCCGCCACGAGGCCCAGCGGGATGCCGACGATGAACGCGACGACGAGCGCGTACACGGCCAGCTCGAGCGTGGCGGTGCCGAAGGTGGTGAGGACCTCGGTGACCGGACGATGGTCGGACAGTGTGGTCCCGAAGTCACCGCGGACGATCCCGCCCAGGTAGGCCATGTACTGGGTGAACAGCGGGCGGTCGTAGCCGGCCTGGTGGATGCGTTCGGCCAGCTGGTCGGCAGGCAACCGGCCACCCTGGGCCGCGGTGATGGGGTCCCCGGTGGCCCGCATGAGCATGAAGACCGTGGTCACCAGGATGAATACGGTCGGAAAGATCAGCAGGAAGCGCACCAGGAGATACCGGCCGAGGGTGCTGCCACCCGACGCATCCCGTCGCTGCCGCCGTCGGGGCGCGGCCGGCTCGGCCGATGGGGCGGCGATCGTGGTCGTCATGGTCCTCCCTGGGTGCACGGGCTTGACGCGGGACCGGCCTCCCGGGTGGTGCGCGGACGCGCCACCCGGGAGGCCGTAGGGGTCAGGCCGGGCCGGTCAGCCCTTCGTCAGGGCCCCATAGCGGAACTTGAAGGACGCGTCGAGCGTGGAGTCGGCACCCGAGACGCCCTTGCCCACGACAGCCACCTGGGCACCCTGCAGGTACGGGACGGTGGACAGGTCCGCGGCGACCTTCTCCTGGATCTGCTCGATGAGCTTCGTGCGCGCCGCCGGGTCCGTGGTGGTGGCCTGCTCGGAGATGAGCGAGTCGACCTCCGGGTTGACGTAGTGGTTGCCGAGGAAGTTCGTCGTCCGGAAGAACGGTGTCAGGTAGTTGTCCGCGTCGGAGTAGTCCGGGAACCAGCCGAGCTGGTAGACGGGGTACACGTCCGCGGTGCGGTCCTTGGCGTACTGCACCCACTCGGTGGTCTGCAGGTTCACCGTGAACAGGCCGGAAGACTCCAGCTGGTCCTTGATCAGCGCGTACTCGTCGCCGGACGAGGGCCCGTAGTGGTCGTTGGAATACTGCAGGTCCAGCGTGACCGGGGCCTGCACCCCGGCATCCTTGAGCACCTGGGTGGCTTTCGCGGCGTCGGGACCGCCCTTGCCGTCACCGTAGAGCGCCTTGAGCGACTGGGTGGCGCCGGTGAGGCCGTCCGGGACGTAGGAGTACAGCGGCGTGTAGGTGCCCTTGTAGACCTGGTCTGCGATCTCGGAACGGTTGATGAGGTCCGCCACGGCCTGTCGGACGGCGAGTGCCTTGGCCGGGTCGGCCTGCGGGGTCTTGGCGCCGTAGGGCTGGGTGTCGAAGTTGAACACGATGTAGCGGATCTCCCCACCCGGGCCGTCGACCACCGAGACGTTGGAGTCCTTGCGCAGGTCGGCGATGTCCGTGGCGGACAGGCTGCGGTACGCCACGTCGATGTTGCCCTCCTGGATGTCCAGCTTGAGGTTCGACGCGTCGGCGTAGTACTTGACGTTGACCTTGGCGGTCTTCGGGGCCCCGAGGACGCCCTGGTAGTCCGGGTTGGCGGCGTAGGACACCAGGTTGTTCTGGTCGTAGCTGGTGATGACGTACGGGCCGGCGAAGGCGTTGCCCGCGACGATGTCCGCGTCCGGGGTCAGCTTGTCGGCAGCGAAGACCTGCTCGTCGACGATCGGACCGGCCGGGCTGGACAGGATCTGCGCGAAGGTCTGGTCGTTGCCCGACTTCAGGTGGAACACCACGGTCGTGGGGTCGGGGGCATCCACCGAGGCGAGGTTACCCAGCAGGGAGCCGGGGCCGTTGCCCTGGTCGGCGCCGTTGGCGAGGATCGTCAGCTGCCGATCGAAGCTGAACTTGACGTCGGAGGAGGTCAGGTCGTGGCCGTTGGCGAACTTCAGGCCCGGCTTGAGCTTGACCGTGTAGTCGGTCGGCTTGGTGAACTCGGCGGACGTGGCGATGTCCGGCTGGACGTCCGGGCTGCCATACGGGGTGTTCATGAGGAACGGGAACACCTGGTTCATCACCGCGAAGGACCCGTTGTCGTAGGAGCCGGCCGGGTCGATCGTCGTGATCTTGTCGGTGGTGCCGATGATGATGGCGCCCCCGGCTGAGCCGCTTGCAGCCGCGGTCGGATTGTTGCTGCTGCCGCCACCGCAGGCTGCGAGCGTGAACGCGGCCACTGCGATCCCGGCGGTCGCCGCGAGCAGGCGTCGGCGCTGTCTCCGCACGGATGTCATCCGTCACCTCTTCCGTCGGTGCCGACCGGCTCGTCGTCTCCCCAGGGGGGCGCGAGTGGTGGGCGTCTTGTGGTGTGAAGGGACATAGTTAGCACAATCGTGTGTCGCGCGGGTCGCCGTTCCGCGGCCGGTGTTTCCGACCTGTTACGCGCGTGTTGCAGATCGGACACGGTGGCCGGGACGTGGAGCCCTTGCGGCCGACCGGCCGCAGGACGAGCCTCGATCGCGAGGTGGTCGTCATGATGTTCCACGACCGGGCGGACGCCGGACGGCGGCTCGCCGAGCGGCTGCGGCCCCTGCGCGGGCGGCCCGTCGTCGTGCTCGCGCTGCCTCGCGGCGGTGCGCCGGTGGCGGCCGAGGTCGCCGAGGTGCTCGGCGCTCCGCTGGACGTCATCGTCGTGCGCAAGCTCGGGGTGCCGTACGAGCCGGAGCTGGCGATGGGCGCGATCGGCGAGGACGGCGTACGCGTCGTCGACGAGACCACCGTGCGGATGGCGGGCGTCGGCGAGGCGCAGCTGGCGCAGGTGGAGCGGCGGGAGCGCGCGGAGCTGGACCGGCGCGCCGGCCTGTTCCGGTCCGGGCGGGCGCGCGTGGACCTCACCGGCCGGACGGCGGTCGTCGTCGACGACGGGATCGCGACCGGCTCGACGGTGCGGGCCGCCTGCCAGGTCGCCCGGTCCCGGGGGGCGGCCCGCATCGTGCTCGCCGTTCCCGTGGCGCCGGCAGGCTGGCAGGCCGAGCTGGGCGACACGGCCGACGAGTACGTCGCCCTGACCACGCCCGCCGACCTGCGGGCCATCGGGGGGTTCTACGCCGACTTCACCCAGACCACCGATGCCGAGGTGCTGGCCTGCCTGGACCGCGCTGCTCGGGGCGCCGGGACGGCGGCGGGCGGCGCGGTGGACGCCGACGTCGACGTCGAGGCGGGTCCGGTCCGGCTGCGTGGGCACCTCGCGGTGCCCGCCGGCGCGCCTGGCGTGGTGGTGTTCGCCCACGGCAGCGGGAGCAGCAGGCACAGCCCGCGGAACCGGTACGTCGCCGCCGTCCTCGGCGAGGCGGGGCTGGGCACCCTGCTGTTCGACCTGCTCACCGAGGCGGAGGAGCATGTCCGCGCGAACGTCTTCGACATCGGGCTGCTAGCCGGCCGGCTCGCCGACGCCACGCGATGGCTGCGGGCACAGGGCGGGGCCGAGGCGGTCCCGCTCGGCTACTTCGGTGCCAGCACCGGTGCGGCGGCCGCCCTGTGGGCCTCGACCGAGCCCGGGATCGAGGTCCGGGCGATCGTCTCGCGGGGCGGCCGTCCGGACCTCGCGGCGGCCCGGCTGCCGGCGGTCACCGCGGCGACCCTGCTCATCGTCGGCGGCCGGGACGACGTGGTGCTCGACCTCAACCGCCAGGCCGAGGCGCAGCTGCGGTGCCCCCACGAGCTGGCCGTCGTCCCCGGGGCCACGCACCTCTTCGAGGAGCCGGGAACGCTGCAGCGGGCCGCGGAACTGGCCGGGGACTGGTTCGTCCGGTACCTCGTGGCGCAGGCCGGCGGTGCGGGGCCTGTCAGTCCTTCGGGCGCCGCACGGTGAGGTGGGCGTCGGCAGGGTCCGGCAGGGCGGGACGGTCCGTCGGCCGGGCGAGGTAGCCCCACGGGAAGCGCCCGGCGCCGACCTGCTGCCAGCCCTGCGCCAGCAGTTCGCGCCGGCGCCTGCCCAGGCCGGCGACGCGGGCGTGCTCCCACTGCACGTCGGACTGGCGGATGACGTGGAAGGTCGCGTCGTGCGCGACGGAATGCCAGCCGTAGACCTCCACGCGGTGCAGGGCAGCCATCTCGGTGAGGATGTTCAGCGGCGCGAGCTGCACGGTGCGGGCGGCCTGCTCGGTCGCCATGCCGGGGGCGGCGGCGGCGCCCGTCGCTGGAGCGGCCGCTGCGGCCGGCGTCGCGGGCCCGGCGTCCGGCGGTGCTGCGCCCGGCGGACGGGCGTCCGGGACCCGGCCGAGGGCGGTCTGGACGTCGTCCCAGCTGCAGCCGGCCTGCCGGGCCTGCGCGACGGCAGCAGCGACGAGCGCGTCGACCTCGGCGCGGGCCTGGGCGGCAACGGCCACCCGGTCCAGGGCACGCTGGCGGTCGTCGGGCAGGGCAGCGCCGGACGGAGCGGCCGGCGGCACCTCGCCGCTCCGCCCCGGGACGCCGTCAGCTGAGGAACCCGGAGTCGAGGCGAGGCCCGCCTCGGCCAGGGCGGCCGCCAGCAGATCCCGCAGGTGGGTGGCGGACGGCTCGGTGCTGGGCACGCGGACAGGCTGCTCCCGGGTGTCGTCGCGGTCAACCGGATCCGTGCTGCTGCGGGGCGGCACCCGGCTCGGCAGGGCACGCCCCGCCCGACCGAGCAGGACGACGTCGGGCGCGCCCCGCCCGACCGGGACGGCCACGGTGCGCACGTCGTCGAACGCCGTGCGCATGCGCGCCTCGAAGGCGGGACTCGGCGCGGCGCTCCAGACGGCCAGCACGCCTCCAGGGGCCAGCACGCGATGCAGTCCACGCAGCCCGGTGGTGTCGTAGAGCCGCGCGTTGGCCTCGGTGACCAGCCAGGCGGGTCCGTTGTCGACGTCCAGGCAGATCGCGTCCAGGGAGCCGGCCGGCGCGGCGGCCAGCCAGTCGACGATGTCCGCCTCATGGACACGGACCCGGGCGTCGTCGAGCGCCCCGCCGTGCACCTCCCGCAGCGGGCCGGCGCACCATCGCAGGATGGCGGGCTCCCGTTCGACGACCTCGACCGACCGAACCGCCGGGTGGGCGACGGCCGCGGCCAGGGAGAAGCCGACCCCGAGGCCGGCGATGAGCAGGCGCCCGCCTGGTGGCATCTGGTCGGCCGCTGCGGTGACCAGGAGCCGCTCGGAGGTGCCGTCGTGGGTGTCCATGAGGAAGGAGCCGTTCGCCACGATCTCGTAGTGCGCGCCCCGGTGGAGCAGGACGAGCTCGCCCGCGTGCCCGCGGACCCGATCGACGACGACGGCCTCGGTCACGGCACCCCAGCGTAGGCAACTTCGGCGTAGGTCCAACGGCCGAGGTGGGGCGGGGATTCGGCCCCTACGCTCGTCGAGGTGGTCGGCGTCCTCCGGCCACGGCCAGTCTCAGTGAACGGAGTTCAACGTGGCTCGATTTGATGGCAAGGTCATCGTCGTGACCGGCGCGGCGTCCGGCATGGGGCGGGCGGCCGCCCAGCGGTTCGCCGCCGAGGGCGGCAAGGTGGTCGTGGCCGACGTCGCGGACGCCGGCGGCCAGGAGACGACCCGGCTCATCGCGGCGGCCGGCGGCGAGTCAGTGTTCCAGCACGTCGACGTGACCGAGTGGGGCAGCGTCCAGGCGCTCGTCGCCCGGGCCGTGGACACCTACGGCAAGCTCGACGTCTGGGTGAACAACGCCGGCGTGCTCGAGCAGACCAAGGCGGTCGACCTGCCTCTCGAGACGTGGGACAAGGTCATCAACGTCAACCTGCGCGGCTACTTCTACGGCTGCAAGGCGGCGCTGCCCGAGCTGCTGAAGACCAAGGGCAACATCGTCATGACCGCCTCGGTGGCGGGCCTCGGCTCGCGGGCCGGCGGGACCGCGTACACGGTATCCAAGTTCGGCACCGTCGGTTTGATCCGCCAGGTGGCTGCCGACTACGCGGCCGAGGGTGTGCGGGTCAACGGTGTGGCCCCCGGCCTCATCGTCACCGGCATGACCGAGCCGCTGCTCAGCGACCCCACGGGCAAGGCGCAGATGGACATGATGCTGCAGGCCTTCGTCCCGATGGGGCGCGGCGCGCAGCCCGAGGAGGTCAGCGACGTCATGGTGTTCCTCGCCTCCGACGAGGCCCGGTACATGACCGGTTCGATCGTCACGGTGGACGGCGGCTGGCGGGCCTGACCGGCCCGCCACAGCAGGCCCGACCGGTGCGATCCACCGGTCGGGCGTAGGGCCCGTGGCCGGGTGCCAGGTGCATCCGCCGCGGGCCCTCGTGCTGCGCCGGGGGCCTGGTGCCGCGCCGGGGGGCGTGGGGGGCTCCCGTCGGGAGCGTCAGCGCTTGAGCGCGTCCTTCACCTTGTCGCCGGCCTGCTTGAGGTTGGCCTTGCTGGATTCCATCGTGCCCTCGGCCTCCAGCCCCTCGTCATCGGTGGCCTGGCCAAGCTTCTCCTTGGCCCGGCCTGCCAGTTCCTCGGCCTTGTGCTCGAACGTGTCTTCCATGACTGCCTCCGTGCGTCGCGTCGAACTGCTGTGTAGGTCTTCGGGTCGGCCATGAACGTGTTGGAGGTCTGGCGGCTTCCCCGAGCCCGTGGGTGCTTGGTCGGTCAGCTCGAGCGCAGCGCGTCGACCAGTTGCGACTTGGTCATCGACGAGCGGCCGCGCACACCGATCTCGGCGGCCCGGTGGCGAAGATCGGCTACGGTCCACTCCTCGTACGGCTCGGACCGACCGCCTCTGGCGCCGACGGCTGAGCGGCTGGCCGCGGCCGCGGCGTTGGCGATCCGAGCCGACTTCTGCTCGCTGTTCCCGTCCCTGCGCAGTGCCTCGTAGAGCTCGGGGTCCTTGACCGAAGGGCCAGGGTCTCGTGTGGGCATCCTGGCTTCTCCTTTCGTACTGACTGGTCGCCCCAGGGGGCGACCAGTCAGAAGACCGGCTTGCCGCCGGTGACGCCGAGCACGGTCCCCGATACGTACGAGCCGGTGACCTGCGAGGCGAGGAAGACGAAGGCGTGGGCGACCTCGGCAGGTTGTCCTGCCCGGCCTAGCGGGGTGTCCCGCCCGAAGGTGGCCACCTTCTCGGGCGGCTGCGTGGCGGGCTGCAGCGGCGTCCAGATCGGGCCGGGCGCGACGGCGTTGACCCGGATGCCGCGGGGGCCGAGCTCGGCGGCGAGGTTGACCGTGATGTTGTTGATCGCCGCCTTCGTCGACGCGTATTCCACCAGTGACTCGGACGGCTGGTAGGCCTGGATCGAGGAACAGGTCACGATCGCGGACCCGTCGGACAGGTGCGGCAGCGACTCCTGGACGACCCAGAACAGGGCGTACAGGTTGGTCTTCAGCACCCTGTCCAGATCCTCGCTGCTCACGTCGGCAAACGACTCGCGGCGGGCCATCTGGTACCCGGCGTTGACGACCAGCACGTCGAGGCCGCCAAGCTCGGCGACGGCGGTGCGCACGGACCCGCGCGCCGCCGGCTCGTCGCGCAGGTCGCCGGGCACCAGCACGCAGGTGTGTCCGGCCTCGTGGACCCACCTGGCGGTCTCGTCCGCGTCCTGCTGCTCCTGTGGGAGGTACCCGATGGCGACGTCGGCACCCTCGCGGGCGAAGGCGATCGCGACCGCCCGACCGATCCCGGAGTCCCCGCCGGTGATGTAGGCGCGGCGGCCTTCGAGGCGACCGGCGCCGACGTAGGTCTGCTCGCCGTGATCGGGGATCGGGTCCATCAGGGCGGTCAGGCCGGGCGGGTCCTGCTGCTGGGCGGGGCGAACATCGTCGGTCATCGGGCCTCCTCGAGCCGGTCGAGCCAGTCGCCACGACGCCGCGCCATGACGCTGCGATTCCCGCCACGGTAGGACGGCTCACTGCTGACTGCATCCGCTGGGCGACGGTGACGGCCCATCGACGGGGATGCCCTCCTCGCGCCCTTCCAGCTGCCTGGCCGTGGTGTCAGGCCGGGTCGTCAGCGACGCGGTTCGAGAGGGGCGACCCGATGAGCCCTCACGTTCAGGTCACGGTCGACGCCCATGACCCGCGGGTGCTGTGCCCTTCTGGCGCGACGTCCTGGGCTAGGCTGCGCGCGCAGGCGCACCACATGAGCGGCGCGCAGCGGTGGACGGCACTCGGTGAGGTCACCGCCCTCGCCGAGGTCCTGGCCGTGACGAGGTCCGACTTGCTCGTCCAGTACACGCGAGCCGGCGTCCGCACTGTGCGCTCGCCTCGGGCGGCCGCGGGCTGGGTCGAGGCCCGTGAGATCGTCCGTCTGGCAGGCGATCCCCCCGGGCTCAATGGGCCCGGGGGCGGATCTACCCGAGCCGCCGCATCGTGCTGGTCTCCACGCTCGCCGCACTGCCGCGGGCCATGAAGAACGCGGGTCGGCTTCTCGCGTGCGGTGGTCCGTCGATCCCGGACGTACTCTCCCTCACCCGGGCGCTTGCCCAGGCGGACCGCGGCGCCGTCGCAGTCCTGTGCGCACCGCAGGCGGTCCAGAAGAGGGCGCCGGTGCCCGGCTTGCGGCCCTTCTCAGCGCGCACGCCGACGAGCTCGCGGCGTCCGTGACCCAGAGCCTTGCGAACCTCCCGAGCCTGACCCCGGACTCGATGGCCGTGCTGGCTGAAGGCCGGGAGATCGACGCCTCCGGCCTCCCGCGGCTGCAGGCCACAGCCCGAGGAACCGCCGAGGCCCGCGCCGTCCTTGCTGACGTCACGGCCTACGCGGCGGCGACCGCCACCATGACGGTCGCCCTGCGTGACGCGGCTGCTCGGGCGATTGCCGAGCATGGCGTGGCGGTCCGGGACCGGTCCGAGGACAGCCCGCTGCTGTGGTGGCCCGCAACACGCTTCGCCGTCGCGCCGGTCGTGCGAGCCTCGACGGCGCCGTCGTGACCGCGGGGCGCGTCGCAATCGAGGCCAACTCCGACGTGCTGGCCCTGCGAGCGGAGCGGCTCCTGCATGCGTCGACCACTCAGTTACGGCTCGCCGATGGACAACCAGGTGCGTGCTACCGCGCCATGCTGTCACGCGCTGACGGCAGACTCCTGGTCGAACCTGTCGGGTTCGTCGCTGACCAGCGTGACGTGGGCGCCCATCGCCGTGGCCAGCTTGGTCAGGGTGTCGGTGGTCGGGTTGCCCACGCCGCGCTCGATGCGGGAGATCTCCGGCTGGCGCACCGAGGACAGCGCGGCGAGCTTGCCCTGGGTCAGGTGGCGGGATCGGCGCACGGCGGCGAGCTGTCTGCCCAGCCGGATGCGCTCGGCGACCTCGGCGTCCAGCTGGGCGGCGAGCTTGTCGTGCACCTCGTGCACGTCGGGGCTCCACCCAGCCTTCAGCTGGGCGGCGAAGTCGTCGTAGGAGCGGGTGGCCATGGATCGTTCACCTCCTCGGTGCGTACCCCAGTATGTGCTTTGACACATGAACGGTCAACGTGAGGACCGCCACGCCCGCAGGTGCTTGCGGGCCTCGGCGATCTCCTTACACTGCCGCTTGTCCGACGGGTCGTCGCCCTTGTCGTAGGCCTGGAACAGCAGCACGACCCGGCTGCCGTGCACCGTGAAGAACACCCGCAGCAACACCGGCTCCCTCTCCTGCGGGTTCGACGCCGATGGCGTGCGCCAGGCCCCAAGTGCGGATCGCGTGCAGCGACCGACGGATGCGCAGCTCGTACAGGCCCTGACCCAGCGCCTTGCCCCACTCGGTGGACGCAACCGCCATACCCATCGGCGCCACGATGTGGGTGATGCAGGCGTCCAGCACGGCCTGCTGGTAAGGGGTCCAGCCGCGCCACCGAGGCCGCGAACGGGCAGAACCCGTCCTCGTCCTCCCACATCTCGATGGTCCATGCTGCGGCAGGCGTTGACGAAGACTCAGCGGCGCGGCCGCGGGGCTTCCGACGACCCTTGTCCCGGCGTGCCATGCGGCCACCGTATCGGCGGGCACCGGCACCGCTGGGCCGTCCTAGCGTGCGTGGATGGGACGACCACCTATGCCGCTGGGTGCCCACGGGCACGTCGACTTCCACCACGACCCCGCCTCGGGTCGGGTGCGGGCTCGGTCGCGACTGCGCGGCTATGACGGGGTGTGCCGGGCGGTGACCCGGTGGGCCGCCACCCGCACCGAATCCGAGGCCAGGCTTCTCGAAGCGTTGATCGACCAGGCCGTCTTCTCCGCGGGGGACTGGACCGGTGGGACCCCGGTCGCCGCGGCGATCGGCCTCTGGCGTGCCGACCTCGAGGCGAGCTCGCTGGCGCCCGCGACCGCCAACTGTACGAGGCCGCAGCCCGCCTGTACCTCCAACCAGCGTTCGGCGGGGTTCGCCTGGGCGAGCTCACCCCCGCGGTCATCGACCGTGCGCTGAGCCTGGTCCAGATCAACAAGGGCACCCAACCGGCCCGCGTCGCCCGCCGGACCATGTCCAGCCTGTGCGCCGACGTCGAACGCCACTCCGCGATCGGGCACAACCCGGTCCGCGACACCCGGCCGACCCCCTGCGAACACCGCGAGGCCCGCGCCTTGACCTCGACCGACGCCGCCGACCTACAGGCCCGCCTGGCCGCCGACCCCCGCGCGACCCGACTCGACCTGCCCGACCTGGTGCAGTTCATGCTGGGCACCGGGGTGCGCATCGGCGAAGCCGCCGCCGTGCGCGACGCCGTCCTGGACCTGACCGCCGGCACCGTGCACATCAACGCCACCGTCATCCGGGTGCCAGGGGCAGGGCTGCGGATCCAGCCGCGCACCAAGACCACCGCGTCCCAGCGGATCCTCGCCCTGCCCGCACCCGTACTCGACACCCTGCGCCAGCGCCGGGCAGCCGGCCGCCCGACCGGACCCGCCGGCGTGGTGTTCTGCTCACCGACCGGCCAGCTGCGCGACCCCTCCAACACCCAGGCCGACCTGCGCGCCGCCCTGAACCGGACCGGCTACCCGTGGGTCACCGGCCACACCTTCCGCAAGACCGTCGCCTCCCGCCTGGACGACGAAGGCTTCAGCATCCGCCACATCGCTGACCAGCTCGGCCGCGCCCGGCCCTCGACCACCCTGGACTACTACCTCGGGCGCCGCGCCGTCACCACCGCCGACCACGCCGCGGCCCTCGCCGACCTCGCTCGGCGGGAGTAAGTGGTTCGTTCTTGGTTCGTTTCTGGTTCGCCCTCACCTGCCCGCGGTGCGAAGCCGCAGGTCACGTGGGCCCCGTGGGGATCGAACCCACAACCCGCGGATTAAAAGTCCGCTGCTCTGCCAGTTGAGCTAGAGGCCCCGGGCGCAGGGACGCCAGCCGGGAGGCCCCGGGCCGTCCGTGCCCGCGACGACAGGCTACGCGGTGCCAGTTGACAGACGTGAGTCGGGGGCTGTCGGCCGAAAGAGGTCGTCGGCCTGCACCATCCGGGTGATGACGGCCGTTCCGTCCGGTGCTCTGTTGTGCGCCGTTCGGATACGGACGTGTTCGGCATGCTCGAGTAGGCCGTCGATGAACTCGATCGTCACGAGGAGCTCGTCTCGGCTGAGGCGCTTGAACGGCGTAGCGCGCTTGCCACCCAACGCCGGTGCTCGGCCGCCTGCGGTCGCGCCGACCACCGAGCGTGCGCCAAGGGCAAGGCCCGCCTGATGGGCCGAGAGTGCCGCATGCCTCGGCGGCTGAGCTTCCTCCGCAGGGACCTCGGGCGTCGCTCGCCGGGTGTGTCCTTCCGCGCTCTCTCAGCCTGCTGTGCCGGCCTCGCGGGCCAGCTCGTAGACGATGGTGCGGGCCATGGCGGTGAAGAACGCGGTGGTGTCGGGGTCTTTGAAGACCCGGTTGATCAGGTCGGCGTTGGCGTCGTGGCGGTCCAGGACGGGGCCCTCGAACCGTTTGTCGAAGACATACCCGAAGTTCTCCTCGGTGTTTGCTGTCGCGGCTTGTCTGATGTGCGGGTCCTCCGCGGCGTACTCGAAGGTCTGCTGGACCCAGACTTTGTCGGCGTCGGTGAGGTTCCCACCGAGGCGTTCGTTGATGGCGGCGATGACCTGGTCGATGAGCGCCATCTCCGGCATGCTCTGCGGGCCACGGCCGCCACCGGTGAACCCGGGCAGGACCTGCTCGCCTTCCCCGCCACCGAGGGAGACGTCGGCCTCTCCGCCCCTGACGATGCGCAGATGGGTCAGGTCGACCCCGCCGATGTCCACGCCGGCGTCGTGACTGCGCGGCAGGCGTTGCAGCAGGGCTCTGCCGTACAGGTGCAGGCGCTCCAGGTCGGGGTCGTGGAAGGGGATCACCTGGGCCAGGAACGCGTACGCGCGGGTGTAGCTGCGCAGCGCCGAGCGGAAACCGGCCGCACCGGCAGGGTCCTCGGCGAGCAGGCTCGCGTACCGGTCCCGGGCCGGATCGGTGAAGTGGTACAGCTTCGCGTGGACACCCGGATCGTTGCCCCTGGCCAGCAGCGCGTCGACGTAGGAGTCCATCTCCGACTCCATCAGCAGCCCGAAGCCCATCACCTCGGCCTGGGAGGCGTACAGCAGGTTCGGGTCGGTCGGCTCGGTGATCGTCGTCTCGTAGAACGGTGCGAACGCCTCGGCGATGTCGGCCGCCTCGTTGGCGAAGTCGAGCACGAAGATGTCGTCCTGAGACTTCAGCGGGTGGGTCCGGTTCAGCCGGGAGAGGGTCTGGACGGCCTTGACGCCCTCCAGCTTCTTGTCCACGTACATCGTCGTGAGCAGCGGCTGGTCGAACCCGGTCTGGTATTTCTCGGCAACCACGAGCACGTGGTACTCGCGGTCCTGGCGAGCGTCCGCGGTCCCGGCGTTCTGGTCGTCGGCGGCGGTGTAGTCGAACCGTTCGGGCAGTGCGGCTTCGCCGAAGCCGTTGAGCATCGACTCGGTGTAGGCCACGCCGTCGTCGTCGACGACACCGGAGAATGCGACGAGCGCGTGCAGCCCGTGGTAGCCCTTGCGCTCGATGTAGGCGGTGATGGCGGCGTAGGTGCGCACCGCGTGCAGCCGGGACCGGGTCACGACCATGGCCTTGGCGCGCCCGCCGAGCCGCGATGCGGTGTGGGCGCGGAAGTGCTCGACGATGATCTCCGCCCGCTGGGCCATGTTCGACGGGTGCAGGGAGGCGAACCGGGCCAGCTCGGCGGTCGCTGCGCGCTTGTCCACCTCGCGATCGGACAGGTCCGACGAGGACGCCCCGTGCGGACCGGTGCGGGTCAGCTTGTAGTACGTGGCGTAGGTCACGTAGTTGCGCAGCACGTCGAGGATGAAGCCCTCCTCGATGGCCTGCTTCATCGAGTACACGTGGAACGGTCGGTACGTGCCGTCGGGGCCCAGGCCCCCGAACAGCTCCAGGGTCTTCGCCTTGGGGGTCGCCGTGAACGCGAAGAACGACAGGTTCGCGTGCCGGCCGCGCGCCAGGGCGGAGGACACCAGCGGGTCGGACGCGTCCTCGGCTGCCTCCGCGACCGCGTCGGCGACCTCCGCGGCGACCAGGACCGCGTCGCCGTCGGCGGACAGGGTGGCGTCCGCGCCCTCGCCGAGCACCTGCTTGAGAGCCTTGGCCGTCTCGCCGGTCTGCGAGGAGTGCGCCTCGTCCACGATGACCGCGAACTGCGATCCGGCGAGTCTGCTCGCCGACTCGAGCACGAAGGGGAACTTCTGCAACGTCGTGATGATGACCTGCGCGGTCTCGCCGGCGAGTGCCTGGGCGAGCTGGGCGGAGGTCTTGTCGATCTTCTCCACGATCCCGACGGTGTGGTCGAACTGGAAGATCGTGTCCTGCAGCTGACGGTCCAGCACCAGCCGGTCGGTGATGACGATGACCTTGTGGAACACCTTGGTGTTGTCCGCGTCGTGCAGTGAGGACAACCGGTAGGCCAGCCAGGCGATCGTGTTCGACTTGCCCGACCCGGCCGAGTGCTGGACCAGATAGTTCTGCCCCGCACCGTGCTCGGCGGCGTGCGCGGTCAGGGCCAGCACCGCATCCCACTGGTGCAGGCGCGGGAAGATCAGCGTCCGGGCGTACCACGGCTTCTTGCCGACCGGCTTGCCCCGGCCTGGCGCGGGCGGGTCCTCCACGTGCAGGAACCGGCGCAGCAGGTCCAGCCAGCTGTCCGGCCGCCACACCTGCTCCCACAGGTAGGCGGTCTTGTAGCCCGCCCGGGGCGTCGGGTTGCCGGCGCCGCCCTCGTGACCTGGACCGCCCGTGCCCAGGTTGAACGGGAGGAACCGGGTCGACGGGCCGGTCGAGCCGGGTGGTGAGGAACACCAGGTCGGGGTCGACGGCGAAGTGCACCAGGGGACAGATCATCGACCGCTTCCTCGGACAGCACGGCGTCGCCCGGCCTCAGCTCGGCCAGGCGCTTGAGGATCAACGCGTTGGCACGGCGATCCCCGGCGTCGCCGAGATCGTAGGAGTCATAGAAGCCGACGTCCTCGCGGACGGCCAGCAGCAGTTCGCCGGCCTCGGCTGCCACCATGGCGGCCACCGCGGCGTCGCTCTGCTCAGCGGAATTCACCGCCCCAGTATCGCTTGACCGGAAACAAGCTCGCACGGCACGTGTCGGGAAACGCGCCACGGCACAGCATGATGAAAGATTGACGCCGGTACCCCCGAGGAGAGGCTACGGCTCATGACCGCACCCGAAGAAGGCGAACCGGCGCTGCCAGGACGGGGCGAGTTCGCCTGCTTCGGGTGCGGTCATGAGCCGTAGCCTCTCCTCGGGGGTACCGGCGTCAATCTTTCATCATGCTGTGCCGTGGCGCGTTTCCCGACACGTGCCGTGCGAGCTTGTTTCCCGGTCAAGCGATACTGGGGCGGTGAATTCCGCTGAGCAGAGCGACGCCGCGGTGGCCGCCATGGTGGCAGCCGAGGCCGGCGAACTGCTGCTGGCCGTCCGCGAGGACGTCGGCTTCTATGACTCCTACGATCTCGGCGACGCCGGGGATCGCCGTGCCAACACGTTGATCCTCAAGCGCCTGGCCGAGCTGAGGCCGGGCGACGCCGTGCTGTCCGAGGAAGCGGTCGATGATCTGTCCCGCGTGCATGCCGACCGGGTGTGGATTATCGATCCGGTGGACGGCACCCGCGAGTTCTCCATGCCCGGGCACGCCGACTGGGCGGTGCACATCGCGCTGTGGCAGCGCAACGGAAGGTCCGAAGGCGCCATCACCGACGCTGCGGTGGCCCTGCCCGCTGTGGGCGAGGTCTACCGGACCGACACGGTGCAGAGTCCGCCCCCGCGCCGCGCCGGACCGATTCGCATCACCGCGAGCGCCT
>CAVPEV010000031.1:0-3244 GCA_963703555.1 uncultured Actinomycetota bacterium
CACCATCATGTCCAGCGTCTTGGCCCGCAGCGCTCGGAAGGCGCCGTCGAAGAAGATCCAGGCGGCGTAGAAGATCACCGGCAACGACAAGATCAGCATGAAGACGTCGTCACGCAGCCCGAATGGCGCCGGGGCGGTGAACCCCAAGGAGTCTCGTCCGATCGGGGACCACAGCGTGATCGGGATGGACAGGACCAGCGCGAGCAGGAAGCGGTTGCGCATGTCGCGCACCATGTCTTCCATCGACCCGCCGCCGTGGTGACCGCCGTGCCCCATCACCTCGTGCGCCGAACGCCCGGCGGGCGCATCGTGCCCGCTGTGCCCCTCGTGCCCGGCGTGCCCTGCGGTGGACCCTGCGCCCGGCTCGGTCATCGGGGCGCACACGTGGTCAGGCACCGATCGGCCCTGGCAGTGGTACCCGCAGTCGTTGACCCACCCCACCAGCTTGGCGACAGACGTCACCGCTGGGTCGTAGGTGACGGTAGCCGTCTGGGACGCGGCGCTCGCCTGCACCGCTAGCACGCCCGGGCGTCGCAACAGCGTGTTCTGCACAACCGGCTCCGAGGTGGCCCAATGCAGACCCCGCACCTCCAGGATCGTGGTCTGAGCATTGTTCATGATCGGATCTCCCTTCCCGACCTGCCGGCCGAAAGCGCGTGCATCGGATAGGACGGCACGGATTCGCTGCTCGAGATGCCCGGTCTCCGCACCCTTGTGGCGGGAACCGGCGTCGAAAGGAACTCCTTGCGCATTTCCAGCGCCTCATCGCCTATCGCGACGCAGTGGGCGCCCTCTTCGACCATCCCGGTCTCTCATCAAGTCCTGAATGACTATGTACCTCATCGTGATGAACCACTTCCGTGCTTGCCGCTGCCTGCTGACCAGACCGTTCGCCCGGCCGCTGACGTGACTCGAGGCCGACTGGCCGTCTCCCCACAGGTATACCCTCTACGGGTATCCGCCAGACTTTGTTCGCATCAACATTGATGAAGATCTGACGAAGACAGGTACGACGGGCCACCGGACCGGCGCCGTCGATGTCGGACGGACGAAGGTCCAGATGTGCGACGACCACGCGGACCACGCGACGTCCCGCCGAAGGCTGCGTCGGCCGTCACACGCGACCGGGCGGTGCCGTCGTTCCTTGGTGACCGCGCGGCGCGCAGCGAGCGTCTAGTCCAGCCCGAGGCTGTGGCTCCAATCACCCACTCGCCGCCAGGCGGCGGCTCGCCGCCAGGCGGCGGCTCGCCACGAGCCGAGGCGCAGCCGGAGCGACTCCTCGTGGGGACCCGGGATCAGGGCAGCGCCGGCCGATCCCAGTCCGGGCGCAGCGGCGTTCCGCTGTGGCCATGGGTGGCCCGCACGGCGAGGGTCTGGTGGATCTCGATCTCGCCGCGTTCGAACCCCAGCGCCGATCCCGCCAGGTACAGCCGCCACACCCGCGCGCGACCTGGCCCAGCAAGCCTGACCGCCTCCTCGTAGCTCTCCTCGATGTTCTGCACCCAGGCGCGCAATGTCAGCGCATAGTGCTCGCGCAGGTTCTCGACATGCCGGACCTCCAGACCGGCGTGCTGGACCGCCGAGACGACCTCACCGATCTCCTGGAGCTCGCCGTCGGGGAAGACGTAGCGCTGGATGAAGCCGTTGCGGCCCATCGGGCGCTGGCCGGCTGCTCGGCTGATGCCGTGGTTGAGCAGACGCCCGCCAGGGGCCAGCAGCGCGTGCATGCGCGAGAAGTACCCGCCCAGGCGGTCGGTGCCCACGTGCTCGAACATGCCGATCGAGCTGATCGCCTGAAACGGGCCGTCGTCGACCTCGCGGTAGTCGGCCAGGCGGATCTCCACACGGTCGTCGAGCCCTGCCTCGACGACCCGGTGGCGGGCAAGGTCGGCCTGCGCGCGGGACAGGGTCACGCCCACGGCCTGCACCCCGTGATGGCGGGCCGCGTGCATGGCCATCCCACCCCACCCGCAGCCGACGTCGAGCAGCCGCATCCCGGGGGCGAGTCCGAGCTTGCGGGAGATCAGCTCGTACTTGGCTTCCTGAGCGACGTCCAGACCCGCCGACGGGTCCTCCCACACGGCGCACGAGTACGTCATCGTCGGGCCGAGGAACAGCCGATAGAAGTCCCCGGAGACGTCGTAGTGGTGAGCGATCGCCGCGGCGTCCCTGGAACGGCTGTGCCGCCGCCCACGCACCCGGATCTCCTCCTGGGGTGGCTCGGGGGGTCGGCGCAGCCCACCGGTCCGACCCACCAGCCGCGCGACGGCGCCCCACGCGTGTGGACGGCGGATCGCCTCGGCGATCTTGCCGCGTAGGTCGAGGACGGCATAGATGTCCCCCTCGATCTCGATGTCGCCTGCGACAAAGGCGCGCGCCAGGCCGAGCTCGTTGGGCGACGAGAGCACCCGCCGAACGGCAGCAGCGGACCGGATGTCGAGGGTCGCAGGTGCGTCCTGCGGGCCACCACGGCTCCCGTCGTACGCCCGGAACGCCACCGGAAAGTCGGCACCGAGCAGGGATGCGAGGATCCCTGCCAGGCCCTCGTCGCGTTCGTTCTGCTGGGTGGTCATCGGTGTTCCCTGAGTGGTCGGACCGGCTCGAGGACGGCAAGCACGGCCGGGGCGAGGGTGTCCGCGATCCGTCCATAGCCGGCCGCCGACGGATGGAAGGAGTCGGCACTCATCGTGCGGCTGTCCGCGACGAACTCTCCACCGACGGCTCGGCTGACCTCGACGAGACGCACCCGAGGCCGCGGCGCGACCGCGCGCCGCTGCACCGCCCCGACAACTGCCCCGTACCCGAGCGCCGCCTCCATGAGCGGGTGGGGCAGGAGCCGCATCGCCCGGAATTCCGGCAGGCTCGACATGACGACAGGTGCGCCGAGCGCCTCGAGCGCGTCCAGGAGCGCCCCGGACATTCGGGCGAAAGCTACGGGGGACGTGACGTGGGTGACGTCGTTCGTGCCAACCACCAGGAGCGAGACGTCCGGCGCCCGACGTACGCGAGGGATCTGGCGGGTCAGGACATCGACGGTCCGCGCCCCAGATCGGGCATAGCCCACTACGTGCACCGGACGCCTGGTCGCGTCGGCCACCCGCTGCGCGAGTTGCACCGGCAGGGCGTCGCGAAGGTGGTGCACGCCGACCCCGGCCATGGAGGAGTCACCGAATGCTGCCATCTCCAGCGCCGTCGCGCCGACCGGCACTCCTTCGGACGGCGCGACACAGTGGACATGCCGACC
>CAVPEV010000032.1:0-111201 GCA_963703555.1 uncultured Actinomycetota bacterium
ACCCGGCGGCCTGCCCCGTGACGGTGGTCATGGGCGCATCCTGGCAGAGCCGCCGGACCCACGCGCCACCGGGTCGGCGAGCGGACCGGTGCGCCGGTCAGAGCACGAGGAGGGACAGCCCTCCCGAGCCGTAGCCGTCGATCGCGACATCCAGGTCCACCCGTGGCACGTAGGCCGGCACCCAGCCGGCCACGTCGGCCGGCAGCGGCTCCCCCGGCTCGTACACGGCCGCCAGCCGCAGGTGCGCGGCGTCGTCCGCGTTGACCAGGGCCGCCATGACGTTGAGGATCTCCCCGGCGTTCTCCACGAGGTTGTCGGTCAGGCCGCCGTGGTCCACGCAGGCCGCCGCCCGGGGCACCGGCACCAGCGCGATGGCCGCCCCGGCCCAGGCCGCCAGCGGCAGGTCGAGGAGGACGAGCGCGCCCACCCGCAGCGCGGCGTCGACGTACACGCCGACCATCGCGCCGTCACCCGCCGACGGGTCCACCATGCCCGCGCCGGTGCGCACCTCGACGTCCCGGCCGAGCAGCCCGGCGAGCAGGTCCCGGATGTCCTTCGCCTCCGGCAGCGGGGTCTGCTCGGTCATGCCAGCACCGGGTCGATGACCTCGCGGAAGGACTCCGCAGTGAACGGCTTGGCGATGAGGAACAGCGCCCCGGCCGCCCGCGCCTGGGCCCGCATCTGTGCGGACCCCTCCGAGGTGACGAACCCGAACGGCGTGGCGAACCCCGCTGCCCGCAACGACTGCAGGAGCTCCAGGCCGGTCATCCCGGGCATGTTCCAGTCGGACAGGACCACGTCGGGCTCGTCCGCCTGCACGGCCTCGAAGGCGGCGACCCCGTCGGCCGCCTCGCGAACCTGCCAGTCGTACCCGGCCTGGCGCAGGGTGCGGATGACGATCTGGCGCATCACCCGGCTGTCGTCGGCCACCAGTGCTCGGATCACGTCCGTGCTCCTTCCTCGCGGTGCGCGGCTTCCTCGGGGTGCGCGGCCGCCGGCCGGGCGCCCGGCACCGGGGCGCCCGGGAACGCCCACACCTCCACCAGCAGCGCCCGGCCCCGCCAGGCCAGCGGGGTGGACGAGACCAGCCGCGACCCGCTGCGGACCGGTGCGGCCCGGGCAACAGCGGGCATGGTCAGCCGGCCCGGCACCGGCAGCAAGGACTTGAGGTTGCCGCCCACGACATTGGCGACCTCGCCGAAGGCGTCCGCCAGGTCGGCCTCGGACACGGGTCGGCCGTCGGCCAACCCGAGCAGTGCGCGGGCCAGGTCCTGCGCGGTCGCCGACTCGGTGACCAACGCGGCCCGGCCGGGAGCCGCCCCGTGCAGGTCCACCCACGAGGTGATCGGGTCCTCCAGCCGGGGGACGTCGCCCTGCCAGGGCAGGAGCAGTCCGACGTCACCGTCGACCATCGCGGAGAACACCTCGACGGCGATGGTGTAGACGTCCTCGGACGGAGCGGGCGGTGTCATGCGAGCTCCTCTGCGGTGACCAGCCCGAGCAGCTCGAGCTTGTCGCGGACGGCGTCGGCGGTGAACGGCTTGATGAGGTACTCGTGCGCGCCCGCGGCCAGCGCCCGCACAACCTGGCCGTGCTCGCTCTCCGTGGTGACCATCATGATGGTCACGCGCCGCCACTGCGGGACGCGGCGGACCTGCATGACGAACTCCAGCCCGTCCATCACCGGCATGTTCCAGTCCACGCACGCCAGGTCGGCGTCGAAGCCCTGCTCAAGCAGGTCCAGCGCCTGGCGCCCGTCGGCCGCCTCGGCGGTCTCGAAGCCGAGGTCGTGCAGGGTACGGGCGACGATCCGGCGCATCGTCCGTGAGTCGTCGATGACGAGGGCTCTCATCGTGGTCCTCCGTGACCCAGCGGGACGGTCGGGTGGGGTGGGGGTGCCGGCCTGGGCAGGACGGCGGGCGGAGCGGAGGGGCGCGCGGCCGCCTCGGCCGTCACCGGGGTGGCGGGTCGCGTGCGGGACTCCGGGTTCCGGTACACGGACGTCCGGCTGACGGCAACCCGTTGCCAGACGTCGTCGATGCCCACGGTGGTCTCGGCGGAGCCGAGCACCAGGAACCCGCCCGGAGACATCGCGCGGCGCACCCGGGCGAGGATGGACCGCTTGGTGTCCAGGTCGAAGTAGATGAGCACGTTGCGCAGGAAGACGACGTCGAACGGACCGCCGGCCGGCGGCGGGTCCAGCAGGTTGTGCCGGACGAAGCTCACCTGGCCGCGCAACGACTCGGCCACCTGCCAGTCGGCACCGACCCGGGTGAAGTGCTGCACGAGCATCGCGACCGGCAGGCCACGGTTCATCTCCAGCTGGCTGTAGCGCCCGGACCTGGCGCGCGCCAGCACCTGCTCCGACAGGTCGGTGGCCAGCACGCGTGCGGTCACGGCCGGTGCGAGCTGCTGCAGCACCATGAGGACGGAGTACGGTTCCTGCCCCGTCGAGCAGCCGGCGGACCACACCCGCACCGGCGACGGTCCGGTCCGGCCGGCGGTCAGCGCGGGCACGATGTGCGTGCGCAGCGCCTCGAAGGGCTGGACGTCGCGGAACCAGGACGTCTCGTTCGTCGTCAGTGCCTCCACCACCCGGGAGGCGTCGCCCTCAGGCAGGTTCCGGCGCAGGCGCCCGACGTACTCGTCGACGTCCGCGGCCCCGGCGTCGGCGGCCAGCGCCCGCAGTCTGCTGTCCACCAGGTACTCCTTGCCGGGTGCCAGGCGGATCGCGCTGCGGCGCCGGACCAGCTCGGCGACGAAGGCGAACGTCTCCGGGCGCACCGTCATCGCAGGCCCTTCCGCGACGCAGCGGCCGTCGGCGCCGCGACGCGGCCGAGGACGGCCTGGATGGTCCCCGCGACGTCGCCGAGCGGCACGACGTGGTGGGCGAGCCCCGCCGCCACGACCGCACCGGGCATCCCCCAGACGACGCTGGACTCCTGGTCCTGCGCCACCACGGTGCCGCCCGCGGCGACCACCTCCGCGCAGCCGTCCCGGCCGTCGGCGCCCATCCCGGTGAGGACCACGGCGAGCAGGTCGGGACCGAACGCCCGCACGGCGGACCGGAACAGCACGTCGGCCGAGGGACGGCAGAAGTTCACCGGGGGGCCGCACGTGACCACCGCGCGCGATCCTCCGCGACCGACCTGCAGGTGGCGGTCGCCGGGCGCGATGAGCACCAGGCCGGCCCGCAGCTCCTGGTCAGCCTCGGCCTCCACGACGGTGCACGGCCCCAGCCGGTCCAGCCGCGCCGCCAGCTGGCGGGTGAACAGCGCCGGCATGTGCTGGACCACGAGCATCGGCACGGGCAGCGGCGCGGTCAGCCCCGACAGCACCCGCGACAGCGCCTCGGGGCCGCCGGTGGAGGTGCCGAGCACAACGGCCCGGACCGGGCGGGGAGGGACCGGACGCACTCCGGCGGCCGCCGACCGGTCGGGGCCACCCGGTGCCGACCGGTGACCGGGGACCAACGCCTTGATCCGGGGGACGAGGTCGGCCACGACCTGGGCGATCGCCGCCTGCATGCTCGCCGGCGCGGACGGCTTGGTCACGTAGTCCGTCGCCCCGGCCGCGAGCGCATCCAGGGTCGCGGCCGCACCGCGCTCGGTCAGCGAGGAGAACATGATGACGGGCCGGCGGTACCCGGTGCGCCGCAGCTCGCGCACCGCCGCGATGCCGTCCATCTGTGGCATCTCGAGGTCCATGGTGATCAGGTCCGGGGCCAGCTGGGCCACCTTCGCCAGGGCGACCCGCCCGTCGGCGGCCACGCCGACGACGTCGATGTCCGGGTCGGCCGCCAGTGCGTCGGTCAGCAGGTGGCGGACGACGACCGAGTCGTCGACCACGAGGACCCTGATCCCGCTCACCCACGCTCCCCAGCTGTCGTCGTCACCCGTACCGCCCTCCTGATCGCCGCCGGCCGGTCCCGCTCGAGCTGCCGGCCGACCGGGCTGCGACGGCGGTGCCCGGCGCCGCGGTCGCAGCCACAGCGGGGATGGGCAGGATGGTCGTCGTGGTCCTGGAGCTGCTCCTGGCTCAGCGGGTCCCGTGCGGCGGACGCCGGCCGGTGCGCGGGGATGGGCATGGTCAGGCGGCGGCCGCGTCGACGTCGAGGACGAGGAGCAGCTCCCGGTCGAGCTTGTAGGCGCCGACGACGAGACCGCGGACCGCCGGGTCCAGGGTGTCCGGCGGCGCCTCGAAGAGCTCCGGGCCCACCTCGACCACGTCACCGATCTGGTCGACGAGCAGGCTCACCGGGTCCCCGTCGACCTGGACGACGACCATCATCGGCTCGGCCGAGGCCGCCAGCGGGGCCAGCCCCAGCCGTGGCCGGAGGTCCACCGACAGCACCACCTGCCCGCGCAGGTTGACCAGCCCGGCGACGTCCGCGGGTGCGAGCGGCACCGGGGTGCGCCGGTGCGAGCGCAGCGCCTCCTGCACGCGGGCGACGTCGACGCCGTACAGGCTGCCGGCGACGGTGAAGGTGACGTACTGGCTCATCGGGACCCCACCAGCTCGGCGCCGGCGCGCACCGGCGCGCACCGGTCGCTCGAAGCCGGGCCGGCCGCCCCGCGGTCCGCCGTCGCGCCCACGGCGACCTCGTCGAAGAAGGTCGGGTCCGCGGCCAGCACGGCGGACCGGACGTCGAGCAGCTCGGTGACCCGGTCGCCGAGCACGGTCGCGCCGAGCAGACCGGAGTCCTCCACCGCGGCGTGCCGGGCGACGTCGTCGGCCACGATGTCGTGGATCTCGTCGACCACCAGCCCGACGCTGCGCCCGTGCGCGGTGTAGACGACGACCAGCAGCTCCGCGCGGTCCTGCGCGGTCTGCGCCCCGAGCAGCCGGTCCAGCCGGACCAGCGGGAGGATGGTCCCGCGGTACTGGACGACGGTCCGCGCGCCGACCCGCTCCACCTGGTCGGCGCGGATCCGCTCCAGCCGGGTCACCGAGGCCACCGGCATCGCCACTCGACGACCGTCGCCGACCCCGGCGACGAGCACCTGCTCGGCGACCCGTGCCGCACCGGCCCGGTCCGCCGCCTCCCGGGCGGCCCGCTCGTCGCGGGCCAGCCGGTCCACGTCCTCGACGAGGGACCGCCGGGCGATCGCCTGCACGTCGAGGATGAGGGCGACCGTGCCGTCGCCGAGCACCGTCGCGCCCGCGTACAGCCCGATGCTCGTCAGCCGTGCCGCCAGCGGCTTGACGACGATCTCCTCGGTGTTGAGCACCTCGTCCACGACGAGCCCGAACCGGCGCTGGTCCGCCTGCACGACGGCGATGATCGCGTCGGCCGGCGCGTCCGGCCCTGCCGTGGTGGCGTGGTCGTCGACGGCGTCGCGCGGGGGACCCGCCAGCCCGAGGACGTCCGCAAGACGGACGAGCGGCAGCAGGTCCCCGCGCAGCCGGTACACCGGGGCGGAGTGCACGTGCTCGATCGCCGGCCCGCCGCGCCCGTCCAGCGCGACGAGCTCGAGCAGGTTCGCCTGCGGGACGGCGTACTGGTCGCCGCCGCAGCCGATCGTGAGCGCCGGCATGATCGCCAGGGTCAGCGGGATGCGCAGCCGCCACAGGGTGCCCCGGCCGAGCGCCGACTCGACCTCCACCGTGCCGCCGATGGCCTCGACCTTCGTGCGCACGACGTCCATCCCGACCCCGCGGCCGGACACGTTCGTGACCGCCTGCGTCGTGGAGAACCCGGGCAGGAAGAGCAGCTGCTGCAGCTCCGCCACGGACATCGCGGCCGCCTGCTGCGCGGTGCGCAGCCCCCGGCGGACGGCCGTCGCCGCGACCTCGGCGGGGTCGATGCCGCGCCCGTCGTCGCCGACCTCGACGATCACCTGCCCGCTGGCGTGGAACGCCCGCAGGCTCAGCACGCCGCGAGGCGGCTTGCCGGCCGCCACGCGGTCCGCCGGGGACTCGATGCCGTGGTCGACCGCGTTGCGCACGAGGTGCGTGAGCGGGTCCTTGACCGCCTCGAGGAGGCCGCGGTCCAGCTCGGTGTCCCCGCCGGTCATCTCCAGGACCACCTCGCGGCCGCACGAGGCCGCCAGGTCCCGGACCATGCGGGGCATCGTGGCCCACAGGTGCTCGATGGGCTGCATGCGGGTCTTCATGACCCCCCGTTGCAGCTCGCCCGCAATGAGGTTGAGCCGTTGCGCGGACCGGGTGAGCTCCGCGTCGGCGGAGGCCGCGGCCAGCCGGGTGAGCTGGTTGCGGGACAGCACGAGCTCGCCGACCTGGCGCATCAGGGCGTCGAGGAGGTCGACGTCGACGCGGATCGCCGAGTCCGCCGCGCCGGCGCGCGGAGCGCCCGTCTCCTCGGTCGGCAGCACCGGTGCGGGAACGACGGCGGTCGGCGCCGCGGTGGGCGCGGCGGTGGTGGGCGCGGCGGCACGGGTCGCGGCGGTGGGCGCGGCGGTGGGCGCGGCGGTGGGCGCGGCGGTGGCCGGGGCCGGTCCACCCGGCGCCGACAGGCGGGCCCGGTCGGTCGGACCGGTGGCGTGCAGCACGGCGTCCAGGGCGGCGATGACGGGGTCCACGGCCACGTCGCCCTCGGTCCCGTCCCGGTCGATCGCGCCGAGGATCTCCCGCACGGTGTCGACCATGCGCAGCAGGACGTCCGTGGTGGGCCGGTCCATGGTGCGCCGACCGTCGCGCAGCTCGGCCAGCAGGCTCTCGCCGGCGTGCGTCAGCCGCTCCAGCGCGCCGAAGGCCAGGAACCCGCTGGTCCCCTTGATGGTGTGGATCGTCCGGAAGACGCTGCTCAGCAGGTCGCGCGAGCCGGGTGAGCTCTCCAGGGCGACCAGGTCCTGATCGAGCTGGTCGAGGTTCTCGTGGCTCTCGACGAGGAACTCGTGCACGATCTCGTCGACGTCGTCCATGCCACCTCCACGCCCGACGGTCCGCCACTCGTCCTGCTGCGCTGATCGGCAGCCGGCCGGGAGTGCTGAGGGGTCGGGCGGGGGCCGGGCGTGCTGAGGGGCCGGGCGTGCTGAGGGGTCGGGCGTGCTGAGGGGCCGGGCGGGAGCGCCGAGCTCAGGAGGGCGGAGCCGACGGGGCGGAGCCGTCCGCGGCGCCGGCGGTGTCCGGACCGTCCGCAGGGCCCGGCGCGTCGCGGGTGACCGGGACCAGGCCCCGCAGCGCCGTCACCGCGTCGTCCGCTGCACCGCTCGCGCCGAGATTCTCCGCGCGCACCGCCTCGTAGACCTCGGCCCGGTGCACCCGCACCGAGCGCGGTGCGTCGATGCCCAGCCGGACCCCGTCGCTGCGCACCTCGATCACGGTGACGACCACGTCGTCCCCGATCATCAGGCGCTCCCCGACGCGACGGCTCAGCACCAGCACGGGGCCGACCTTACGGCATGCCCGGTGCGCGGCCCCGCGGCCGGCCGGTCAGTCCCAGACCGGGTCGTCCAGCCGCTGGCTCAGCGCCGCCGCCCAAGCGACCCGGGTGGCCGGGACACCGTCGATCCACGCGACCGGGACACCCAGGTCGAGGACCGTGCCCGGTTGCGTGGTCTCGAACGTGCCCTGCACGGTGAGCGCCTCGATCGGTCGTGCCGCGGCCAGCGCGGCGAGCCACCGGCGGGTGTCCCGGGGCTTGTGCCGGGCGTCGACCACCGCCCAGACGTGCTCGGGGGCGAGCGCCCCGAGCAGCTCGGCCGCCTCGGCGACGCCGCGCCGATCCACCTCGGCGCCGAGCGCCACGACGACGACGCCGTCGGCCGTCGCGGCCTGCCCGCGCCAGCTGCGGGCCGCCGCCGGGGTGGTGATCCGCCGCCCGTGGTCGGCCACCGGCGCCGACTCCCCGGCGTGCACGACGGACGTGACCGGGCGGTGCAGCCGGTCGGCGACCTGGTCCGCCACTGCGACCACGGCGTCCGCCGGCCCGACCAGGACGAGCACCTCCCCCGCGCGTCGGGGCAGCTCCGGTGCCTCCGGCAGGCCGGCCAGCACGGCGGACAGCCGCACGGGGCCGGCCGCCGGGACCCCCGCCAGCAGGGCGTCCGGGACGCCCAGCTCGCGGAGCCCGGCGGCGTCGGCGGGCCGTCGCAGCCCGCCTGCCATCCCGGCCCCGGCCGCGCGCTCGGCGATCGCCGCGCCCTGGACCGGGGGACCGGTCACCGGCTCCGGCGCCAGGGGGGCGAAGACCCGGTCCTCCGGGGCCGGCACAGCCACCTCGTAGTCCGGCACCTGAGCACCGGTCATGGTGCGGACCTGCTCGAGCACCTCGGCGAACCGGTCCGCAGCGGGACGTGGGTCCCCCACGCCGGTCGCCGGCAGGGCGGCCCGGCCGAACCCGACGTCGTCACCGGCGTCGGCAGCCGCAAGCAGGTCCGCCATGCTCGCGGCGGGCACCGGAGGCCGGCGCGGGCGCAGCTGCTCGGCGGGCACCTCCGGGACCTCGATGGTCAGCTCGAAGCGCTCCCGGGCGAAGAACCCGGCGATCCCCCCGGTGCGCACCCGCTCGGCGTGCAGGAGCTTGGCGTGCGGACCGAACTCGGCACGCACGTGCGCGACGAGCTCCGCCAGGTCGGTGCCCTCAAGCAGCAATCGCGTGGGCAAGGCTCACCGCCCCGACCGTCTCCACCCGCACGCCTGCGCCGGTGACCTCCGCGTAGGACAGCACCGGCACGCTCAGACCCATCGCGACGAGCCGGTGCAGGGCCGGGCGGATCGCCGGGGCGCACACCAGCACCACCGGGCGTCCGGACGCCTCACCCTGCTGGACGAGGCTGCGCAGCCGGGCCAGCACCGCGTCCAGCCGGTCCGGCTCCACGAGCAGCTGGCTGCCGGCGTCGGTGGCCCGCAGCGCCTCGACGAAGGACTGCTCCAGCGCCGGGTCGAGGGTGACGACCCGGAGCACCCCGTCGGTGGCGTGCTGCGCCGCGATGGCCGGGGCGAGAGCCAGCCGCGCCGCCTCCACGAGGCCCTCCGGCTCCGCGGACACCTTCGCCCGCAGCGCCACCGCCTCGTAGATGCGCGACAGGTCGCGGATGCCCACCTCCTCGGCGAGCAGACCCTGCAGCACCCGCTGCACCTCCCCCAAGGACAGCAGCCCCGGCACGAGCTCCTCGACCACGGAGGGGTTGACCCGCTTGAGGCTCTCGGTGAGCACCCGCACGTCCTCCCGACCGAGCAGCCGGGGCGCGTTCTGGCCGACGATCGCCCCGAGGTGGGTGATGAGCACGGAGACCCGGTCGACGACCGTCGCGCCGGCCATCTCCGCCGCGTGCCGCAGCTCCGCGGGGACCCACTTGCCGGACAGCCCGAACACCGGCTCGGTCACCGCCTCGCCGGGCAGGCCGGCCAGGTCGTCGCCCAGCACCAGCAGTCGCCCACCGGGCAGCACGCCCCGGCCGACCTCCACACCGGCGATCCGCACCACGTAGGTGGACGGCGGCAGGTCCACGGAGTCCCGGGTGCGCACCGGGGGGACCACGATCCCCAGGTCCAGGGCGATCTTGCGGCGCAGCGCCCGCATCCGGGTGAACAGGTCCTGGTCGGGACCGCCGGCGGCCAGCTCCACGAGGTCCGGGGCCAGCAGCACCTCCAGGGCGTGCACCCGCATCTGCTCGATGAGCTGCTCCGGGGAGTCCGCGCTCGGGGCGGCGGTGGCGCCGGCGGCCAACGCCGCGTCCTGCGCGGGCCGCTCGTCGCGCGCCTTGATCCGCTGCGCGGCCACGATCAGCAGCACGCCGATGAGCAGGAACGGCGGCTTCGGGATCCCGGGCAGCAGGCCGAGCGCGATGGCTCCCGCGCCGGCGATGAGCAGCGCCGTGCGGCTCTGGGTCAGCTGCTGGGCCGCGGCCGTGCCCAGGTCCGTCTCGGCGCTGGCCCGGGTGACGACGATGCCGGTGGCCACGGACATCAGCAGCGCCGGGATCTGCGTCACCAGACCGTCGCCGACGGTCAGGAGGCTGAACCGTGCAGTGGCGTCACCTGCGGTCAGCCCCATCTGCACCATGCCGATGACGAACCCGCCGATCAGGTTGATGACGGTGATGATGATGCCGGCGATCGCGTCGCCCTTGACGAACTTGCGACCCGCCGTCCATCGCGCCGTAGAAGTCGGCCTCCGCGGCGACGTCGGCGCGCCGCCGGCGCGCGGTGTCCTCGTCGATCGAGGCCCGAGTTGAGGTCGGCGTCGATCGCCATCTGCTTGCCGGGCATCGCGTCGAGGGTGAACCGCGCGCCGACCTCGGCGACGCGGCCGGCGCCGTTGGTGATCACCACGAACTGGATGACGACGAGGATGGTGAAGATCACCAGGCCGATGACCAGCGAGCCGCCGACGACGATAGTGGCCGAACGCGTCGATGACCTGGCCGGCGTAGCCGTCCCGCAGCACCAGCCGGGTCGAGGCGACGTTGAGCCCCAGCCGCAGCAGGGTGAACACCAGGATCAGCGAGGGGAACACCGAGAAGTCCAGCGGACGCTTGACGTACATGCTGGTCAGCAGGATCACCAGGGACGCGGTGATGTTGAACGCGATGAGCACGTCGAGCACCGCCGCGGGCAACGGCACCACCAGCAGCAGGACGATGCCGACCACGCCGACCGGGACGGCCAGCTGGGAGATCGAGCGGTTCTTCATGGACATGCCCTCCGGACGGTGACGGTGCCCTGGGCGGGGCGGGGCGGCCTCATGCTGCAGACCTCTGGCGACGACGACGGCGCACCGCGGCGACCGGGTCGTCGGTCATGTCCTCCGGGGCGACGGTGCCGCCGGGGAGGTGGTGCCGCCCGCTGCCCGCCCCGCGCCGGCGCAGGGCCATGACGAACGCGAGCACCCGGGCGACCGCGGTGAACAGGTACTCGGGGATCTCCTGGTCCAGGGCGCAGGCCGCGTGCAGGGCGCGTGCCAGCGGGACGTCCTCGACCATCGGCACGTGGTGTTCCCCGGCCACCGCACGGATCCGGCCCGCCACCGCCCCGGCACCCTTGGCGACGACGCGCGGTGCCCCGCGCCCCGGCTCGTAGCGCAGCGCGACCGCGACATGGGTGGGGTTGACCACGACGACGTCCGCTTCGGCGACGGCCACCATCATCCGGTTCCGGCTGGTGGCCAGCTGCCGGGACCGGATCGCCCCCTTGATCACCGGGTCCCCCTCGGTCCGCTTGGTGTCCTCCTTGACCTCCCGCTTGGTCATCCGGGTCTGCTTGCGGTTGCGCCGGAGCACCACGACCATGTCCACGACGCCGAGCGCGATGCCGGCCACGGCGCCCCCGCGCAGCAGCGTGGTGGCACCCGAGCCGGCCGCACCGAGCACCGCGCTGATGGTCAGCCGGCCCGAGCTGACCAGCAGCGGGACGAGCGCCTGCACCGACGTGACGAGGACGGCGGCGACCAGCGCGGTCTTCAGCAGCGTCTTCGCGGCGGCCCACCACGCCTGGGCACCGACCATGCGCTTGATCCCGGTCGCCAGGTTGAACTGCTTGACCTCCAGCTTGACCTTGCGGGGGTGGATGCCGCCCTGCACGACGAACGTGACCAGCACGGCGGCGACCACCGCCGCGAACAGCGGGGCGAGCGTGCCGAGCACCGAGCCCAGGCCGGCGCCCAGGGCGGGCACCACGGCGCGCACGTCGGGCGCGACGGCCACGTCGCGGACGGCCAGCAGCTGGTTCTGCGCGGCGTCCCGCCCGCGCTGGACCACGCCGGGCAGCGAGACCACCGCGACCCCGACCCCGACCCAGGCCGGCAGGTCCTGGGACCGGGACAGCCGCCCCTCCCGGCGGGCCTCCTGCATCCGCCGAGGGGTGGCCTTCTCGCTGCGGTCCTGCCCGTCGCTCACTGAGCCACCCCGGCCATCACGCGGACCGCATGGTCGACGAGACCCCCGACGACGCCGGGCATGGCCAGGTAGGCGAACCCACCGAACACCAGCGTCATGAGGATCTTCAGCGGGAACCCGAGGGCGAACGCGTTGAGTGCGGGGGCCACCCGGGTGAGCAGGCCGAGCCCCACGTCGGTGAGGAACAGCACGACGAGCAGCGGACCGGCGATCTGCAGCGCGGCGACCATCATCTGGCTGAGCCCGCTCGTCGCCGCGTCGGCCAGCGCCGCCAGGCTGATGCCCGAGCCGAGCGGCACCGCGTCGAAGGACCGGACCAGGCCGGCGAGGAGCATCTGGTACCCGCCGGTGACGAACAGCAGCACCATGGCCGTCATCTGGTACAGCCGGGAGAACTGTGCGCCGCTGGTCAGGCTCATCGGGTCGAACGCGGTGGCCAGCTGGAAGCCGCCGAAGAGGTCCACGAGGTCGCCGGCGGACTGCACGGCCGCGAACACCACCATGACGAGGAACCCCAGCCCGGCGCCGATGAGGGCCTGCAGCACGAGGTCACCGACGAATGCCGCCGTGCTGGGCGCTCCGCCCGGGTTCAGCCGGGGCGTCACGGCCAGGCCGAGGGTCAGCGCCAGCAGCGCCTTCACCATGCCGGGTACCCCGCGCTGCGCGAACGGCGGGGCGATGACGAGGAACGCGCTGAACCGCACGGTGGCCAGCGCCGTGGCCTCCACCGTCGCCAGCGGCAGGGTGAGCGCGATCGGTCCCATGCTCACCCGCCCAGCAGGGTGGGGATGCGTGCGAACAGGTCCGTGGTGAACGTCACCAGCTCGGTGATCATCCAGTGCCCGGCGACCATGAGCGCCACGGCTGCCGCCACGGCCTTCGGCACGAAGGACAGGGTGATCTCCTGGATCTGCGTCACCGACTGCACCAGGGAGATCACGAACCCCACGACGAGGGACGTCACGAGCACCGGGGCGGCGAGCTTGGCGGCCAGGACCAGCGCGGCCAGGCCGATGTCCAGGACTGCGGAGGTGTCCATCACCCACCCCCGGTGTAGGAGCCGACCAGGGCGGTGATGATGAGGCCCCAGCCGTCGACGAGCACGAACAGCAGGAGCTTGAACGGCAGCGACACCATGACCGGCGGCAGCATCATCATGCCCATCGCCATGAGCACGCTGGACACGACGAGGTCGATGACGAGGAACGGCACGAAGACGACGAAGCCGATGATGAACGCCGACCGCAGCTCGGAGAGCATGAAGGCCGGCACCACGGTGAGCATCGGCGTCGAGGCGGCGTCCTGCGGGTTCGGCCGGTCCGCGGCTCGCGTGACCAGCGCGAGGTCGGACTCGCGGGTGTGGTCGAGCATGAAACCGCGCAGCGGGCCCGACCCGACGTCGACCGCCTGGCTGAAGGACATCTCGCCGTGCAGGTAGGGCTGGACGGCGGCGTCGTTCACGTCGCCGAGCACCGGCGCCATGATGAACAGGCTGAGGAACAGCGCCAGCCCGGCGAGCACCTGGTTGGGCGGGACGCCCTGCAGGCCGAGCGCGTTGCGGGACAGCGTGAGGACGACGAACACCTTGGTGAAGCTCGTCATCATGAGCAGCAGCGCGGGGGCGACGGACAGCAGGGTGATCGCGACGAGGATGACGATCGAGCTGCTCGGCGAGCCGTCCACGCCGTTGATGGACACGCTCACCGACCCACCGGGGGCGGCCGGAGCGGCCGGGTCCGCCGGCGGGGTGGGGGCGGCCGGCAGCCCCGCGGCAGGCGCCGCCGCAGCAGGCACGCCGGCGGCAGGCAGCCCCGCCGCGTGGGCGCCGGCCGCCGGCAGCAGGACGAGCCCGGCGAACAGCACGAGCGCCGCCGCGGCGAGCAGCACGCCGCAGCGCACCCGAGCGGGGCGGGCCTCCGCCACGCTCATCGACGCACCGTGCGGTCCTGCAGCGCACCGACCGCGCGCCGCCAGGTCGCCCGGGACAGGATCGACCCGTCCAGCCCACCGCGTCGGGCCGCGGCAGAACCGTGCGGGTGCGCCGTCACCGGCAGCAGCGCGTCCGTGGGGTGCACGTCGAGGGCCGGCGCGTGCGGCGCAGCGGTACGGGTCGCCGGCGCAGCGGCGGGGCGGCCCGCCAGCGCAGCGCCGACCGCCGGGCCGGGGGCGCGTCCCGCCGACAGGTCGGCCACCAGCGCGTCCAGACTCCGACCCGCCTGCTCGGCCGGCCCGAGGGCGGGCCGCCACGCCCGCGGCAGCAAGCCCAGGCCGATGACGCGGCGCAGCGCCGAGGGTCGCCGTACGGCCGTGGGACGGGGGCCGGCCGGTGCGGGCTCGAGCACCGGGGCCAGCTCGGTGAGCAGGTTCACCCCCTGCTGATCCCCGTACCCGACGAGCAGCCGGCGCCCGCCGACGGCCAGCACGGCCACACCGGTGTGCCGGCCGAGCGATTGACGACCGAGCACCTGTGGCTGCGGACCGGCGGCCGGCCGGCGACCCGCCGGCCCGGACAGCTTGCGTCCGGCGATCCAGATCAGGCCGACCACGCAGGCCAGGGACACCGCGACGCGCAGCGCCACCATGAGGTCCATCAGGCGGCGCCGTCAGGTCCCGTGACGATCTCGGTGATCCGGACGCCGTAGTCCTCGTCGACGACGACGACCTCGCCGCGGGCGATCAACCGGCCGTTGACCAGCACGTCCGCCGGGCTGCCCGCGGGACGGTCCAGCTCCAGCACCGAGCCGGGCACCAGGTCCAGCACCTGCCGGACCGGCAGCCGCGTGCGGCCCAGCTCCGCCGTGAGGGTCATCTCCACGTCGTACAGGGCCGCGAGCCCGGGCCGGCGGGCGCTCGCCGAGCGGCCCTCGGCCGCAGCCACGGGTTCCGCGCGCAGCCGGACCGCGAACCAGGCGATCGGCTCGCCGTCCCGCTGCAGGGCGAACAGGTACCCGTCGGCCGGGACCACCGACCCGGCCGGTGCGGTGTGCGCCACGTCGAGCACGCCGGCGCCCAGCTCGGCAGCCGCGGCCTCCAGGGCCGGGCGCAGCGCGTCCGCCAGCGCCACCGGCGTGTCCTGGCCGGCGCCGGCCAACGCGGCGGCCACCGCCTGCTCGGCCACGAGCACCAGGTCCGCGCTGGGCGACCCCACGAACGCGGCCACCACCGCGACGTCGGCCGGCTGCGGCCCGCTGCCGGGCACGGCGGGCACAGCCTCCAGCGGGACGGTCGAGGGCAGCAGCCGCGCAGCCGCCGCGGCGGCAGCCAGTGCGGTCCGCGCCGCGGCGGTGGTCTCGGTGCTGGTGCTCATCGCGGTATCTCCTCGACGCTGACGACCTTGCAGGCCAGGCGGGACCCGTTGCTGCCGGCGGCGGCACGGGCCAGTACGACGTCCTCGACGACGACGTCCAGCGGGCGGGAGCGGGGGTGTCCCAGGCCCAGCACGGCACCGACCGCCAGGTCGACGACGTCGCGGGGGTGCACGGTGACCGGGCTGAACCGGACCGCCACGTCCACCGGCACGCCGGCGACGGCGGTGACCAGGTCGGCCTGCGCAGCCTCGTGCGCCGCGCGCTCGCCGACGGTCCGCTCGTCGGTGCCCTCCCGGGTGCGCAGCGCGCTGAGCAGGAGGTCCGACGGGATCATGAAGGTGGCCCGGTCCTCCCGCTCGCCCACGCGCAGGGTGAACGCCGCGACGAGCACGGCGTCCGACGCTCCGACGGCCTGGACGAACTGGGGGTTGTACTCGACCGTGCGCACCGTGACGGTCAGCGGCAGCATCGCGGCGAACGCGTAGCCCAGGTCGCCGAGCGCGTGCTGCAACAGGCCACGGACCAGGGTGACCTCGATCTCGGTGAGCTCACGGTCCCGGGAGTCGCCCGCGCCCCGGCCTCCGAGCAGGTAGTCGATCCAGACCATCAGGGTGCCGACCGGCATCTGCAGCACGGCGGTCTGCCGGGTCTGCTCCACGGTGCACAGCACCATCGCCGTCGTCGCGGGCAACGAGCGGACGTACTCGTCGTAGGTGCGCATCGACAGGTCGTCGAACGAGACCTGGGCGCCCACCCTCAGCCGGGCGACGAGCTGGGTCCCCCACTGCCGAGCGAACGTCTCGAACGCGACCTCCAGGGCCCGCGCGTGCTCGCGCGCCAGCGTCATGGGCCGGCGGAAGTCGTACGGCTCCGGCGTCTGCGCGCGGGCACGGCGCGTCGGGGACGCCTGCGGGGTGACCGTCACGCCCGGACCATCGGCGCACCGAATCCCGATCTGAGGAACCGGTGTCCTCCGCCTGGGCCCGTCGTGGGCCGTCCGACGCGCCGTGCGCGCCGCGGTGGAGCCGTGTGGCGCCCTCCATGGCGCCTCGACTGGGTCCCCGGGAGGACCCGGGGCGGCCTGGGCCGACGTCCCCGGGTGCAGCGGGGACGGCCGGCAGGCTCACTGCGTGACGAAGTTGGTCAGGTAGACGTCCATCACCTTCCCCTCGTAGGCCTCGGTGAGCCGGCCGAGCAGCTCGGCCTTGAGCTGCTCACGGGTCGCCGCGTCGGACACCTCGGCCACGCTCCGCCCGGAGAACTCGGCGATGGCCAGGTCGAGGGCCTTCGCGGGGTCCGGCGAGTCCTTTCCGACGTCGGTGGTCATCTGCAGGGCGATGCCCAGCCGCAGGTAGTGGCCGTCGGTGAGGTTGACGCTCACCGGGTCCACCGTGACGACGGCGCCGGGTTGGGGTGCCGGCGGCACGGCGGCCACGTCCGTGGCCGAGCCGGAGCGCCCGAGCAGCAGGTAGGCGGCCGCTCCGCCCACCAGCACGACGACCGCGACGACGACGAGCAGCTTCTTCCGGCTGCGCTTCGGGGGCTCGGCCGGCTCGGTCGGCTCGGTCGGCGTGATCCGCGCGCCGATCGACCCGCTGCTCCTGGCGCCGATCCTGGTGCTGGACACCACGCGCTGCTCCACAGGCATGGGACCTACCCCTCTCCGTTCGTCAGAGCCGGCAGGAGGGCCCGCACGGCCTCGGGTGCGCTGCTGAGGACGACGATGTCGACCCGCCGGTTGGTGACGAGGGCGTCCTGCGTGCTGCCCTCGACGAGCGGCCGCTGGTCGCCGTAGCCGACCGCCTGGATCCGCGACCCGGGCATGCCGTCGGCCTCGACGAGCCGACGCAGCACCTGGGTGGCGCGGTCGGACGACAGCTCCCAGTTCGTCGGGTAGCGCCCCGACACGGGGACCCAGTTCGCGTGTCCCTCGACGGAGACCTGCTCCGAGAGGGCCACCAGGGTGGGCCCGGCGACGTCGAGCACTGCCCGGGCGGTGGGCGTGAGCTCGGCGCTGCCCTGGGCGAAGAACACGTCGTCGGCGACCAGCCCGATGGTCAGGCCCCGCTCGTCGATGCGGAACCGGACCGACTCGGCGAGCCCGGCCGCGGCCAGCTGCGCGGCGATCTGGCTGCGCACCTGCTCCAGGTGGCCGGCCTCGGCCTGGGCGGCGGCGAGGATCGCTGGGTCGACCGCCTGCGGGTCGCTCGAGGGTGCGGGCGCCGAGCCCTGTTCGCCCAGGCCGCCGTCGGCCGTGACGATCCCGGCCGTCCCGGACGCCTGGGACCGGTTCTCGGCGATGCTGCTGGCGTCCAGCACGCCGCTGGTCCCGTCGAGCACAGAGGTGGCTGCCGAGCCGTCCTGGAAGCCGGCGGCCAACGACTGGCGCAGCGCGATGTACTTGTCCTGGTCGACCTGGCTGATCGCGAAGAGCACGATGAACAGCGCCATGAGCACCGTGATCATGTCCGAGTAGCTGATCAGCCAGCGGTCGGCGTTGACGTGCTCCTCCTCGTCGCCGCCGCTGCGCCGGCCGCGGCGCGTGCCCGGCCCACGGCCGGCGGTCATGCTGCCTTCTCCTTCGCGTCCTTCGCCGCCGGTCCGGCCGCGACGAGGCTGCGCAGGCGCTCGCCGACGAGCCGCGGGTTGGCGCCGGACTGCACGGCGAGCAGTCCCTCCACGGTGAGCTCCATCTGGGCGCACTCCAGGTCCGACACCCGCCGGATGCGCGTGCCCAGGGGCAGCCAGACGACGTTGGCGGACAGGATGCCCCACAGGGTGGCGACGAACGCCGAGGCGATGGACGGGCCCAGGGTGTCCGGCGAGGACAGGTTCTCCAACACGTGCACCAGGGCCATGACGGTGCCGATGATCCCGATGGTCGGCGCGTAGCCACCCATATCGGTGAAGTACTTGGCGTGCACCCGGTCCCGGGTGCGCTTGGTGGCGATCTGGTCCTCGAGGATGACCCGCAGGTCGTCCGGGTCGGTGCCGTCGATGGCGGCCTGCAGGCCGCCGCGCAGGAACTGGTCGTCGATGCCGCGGGCCGCGTCCTCCAGCGCGAGGAGGCCCTCCCGGCGGGCCCGGTCGGCCAGCCCGACGAGCGTCTCGATGGTGCCCGTCGGGTCCGGCACCGAGCTGCGCAGCGCCCCGGGCAGGGCGGCGAAGGACTCCTTGACGTCGGTGAGCGTGTGGCCCGTGATGCCGACCCCGAGGGTGCCGACCCACACGAGGATGAGCGGCGCGGGCAGCAGCAGGGAGGTGATCTGCGTGCCGTCGAGGGTCATCGCCGCGAGGATGGCCCCGAACGAGACAGCCAGCCCGATGAAGCCGGCGGGGTCCATCAGCGGCTCCTCGGGCGCAGCGGGAGCGCCGGCGCCACCTGCGAGCGGGCGTCGGGCTCGTCGTCCGCCGACGGCACGCTGCGGACCAGCTCGACCGGCGACGGCCGTGGGCTCGCCTGGATCTGCTGGGCGCGGGCGAGCAGCTGGGCCCGGTGCTCGTTGACGAGGGCGATGACCGCGTCCATCGACTCCTCGACGATGTACTTGGTCCCGTCGATGAGCGTCAGCACGGTGTCCGGTGTCGCGTCGATGCGCTGTACCAGGTCGGGGTTCACCCCGAACTGGTGGCCGTCCAGACGCGTCACGACGATCACGGCAGTCCCGTCCCTGGTCCTTGCACCCGGCCCGCGAGCCGTCGGCCCATCCGTGGGCCGTACCCCTCCCATCGGCGGGGGCCGCCGGCACCTGAGCGGTCCGGGCGGCCCCCGCCGATGCGTGGGCGTGCGCTGTCAGCGCTTCAGGTTCACCAGCTCCTGGAGCACCTCGTCGGAGGTCGTGATGACCCGGGAGTTCGCCTGGAATCCGCGCTGGGCGACGATGAGCTGGGTGAACTCCGTCGACAGGTCGACGTTGGACATCTCCAGCGCGCCCCCGGCCAGGCTGCCTCGCCCACCCGTGCCCGCGGCCCCGACGACGGCGTCCCCGGAGTTCACCGTGGTCCGGAACAGCGACCCGCCGGACTTCTCCAGACCGCCCGGGTTGGTGAACGAGCCGAGCGCGATCCGCCCGATCACCTGCTTGAGGCCGTTGCTGAACGCGCCGGTGATGGTGCCGTCGGCACCCAGGGTGAAGGACTGCAGCTCGCCGGCGGCGAACCCGTCCTGGCTGGACAGCTGGACGGACTCCACCCCGGCGTAGCCGGTCACCGCGGACAGGTCGATGCCCACCCCACCCAGGGTGACAGCGCCCGTGGCGGACAGACCCGTCGAGGCAGCCAGGTCCAGCTTCCCGTCAGCAGCGAACGCGAGCGAGGCGGAGGCCGTGGCCGTGCCGTCGCCCGCGGACAGGTCCCAGCCGGTGCCTGTCCTGGTGAAGGTCAACGAGATGGTCCGTTCCGTGCCGTCCGCGGCGAACCCCTGGGTGGTACGCACCAGCGAGGTCGCCGTGCCGTCACTCGGCAGGTTGCCCACCACCCCCGTCGCCGTGGTCGCCCGGGCGGGCATGAGCGTGCCCGCCGGCACCTTGAGGTCGGCCAGCGGGCTGTTGGTGTCGACGACGCCGTTGACCGCCATCCAGCCCTGCACCAGGGCACCCTCGCCAGGCAGCACCATCTGGCCGGTGGCGTCGAAGTCGAAGTTGCCGGCGCGGGTGTAGTAGGTCTCCGCACCCTTGCGGACCACGAAGAATCCGTCGCCCTGGATCATCATGTCGGTGCTGCGCCCCGTGAGCTGGGACGAGCCCTGCGTGAAGTTCGTCGTGATGCCGGCGACCTTCACCCCGAGGCCGACCTGGGCCGGGTTGGTCCCACCGGTGCCGTTCTGCGCGCCGCCCGCGTTCGTGAGCACCTGGCTGAGGGTGTCCTGGAACTGTGTCTGCGAGGACTTGAAGCCGGTCGTGTTGACGTTGGCGATGTTGTTGCCGGTCACGTCGAGCATGGTCTGGTGACTGCGCAGACCGCTGATGCCGGAGAAGAGCGAACGGAGCATGGGGTGTCTCCCGGGGGTGTGGGGCGCGTTCAGGACGCGGTGGGGGTGGAGGTGGCAGTGGCGGAGGTGGCGGTAGCAGCGGCGGGGGTGGCAGCAGTGACGGAGGTCACCGCATCGAGCGGGACCTGCTCGCCACCCACCGTGACGGTGGGCACGGAGCCCGCGTAGGACACCGCCTCGACGACGCCGGTGCGGGTCGCCTCGTCGGAGCCGGTCCAGGTGACCACGTGGCCCACCAGCCCGGCGGCGGCCATCCGCATCTGCAGCGCGAACGACTCGCGGGAGACCCGGGACATGTCGGTGAGCTGCTCCATCATGCCGAGCTGGGTGGTCTGCGCCATCAGCTGGGAGGAGTCCATCGGGGACGTGGGGTCCTGGTTGCGCAGCTGTGCGACGAGCAGGTCGAGGAACGCCTGCTTGTCCAGGGTGCCGTCGCTCGCGGCCGCGGTGCTGCCCGACGTCGCGGTGCTGCCCGACGCCGCACGCGAGGCGGCACCGGTGATGGCGGAGACGTCGATCGACATAGGCCCTCCCGGGTCAGACGAGCAGGTCGAGGCGGCCGTCGCGGCCCGCCGTGGTGGCGTCGTGCAGGTCGGGGCCGTCCGTGGCCGTGGTCGTCGTGACGGGGGATCGCGAGCCTCCGGCACCCTGCTCACCGGGCTGCCCCGGGCCGCCGGTACCGTCCGGACGTGGTCCGCCGGAGGACGTCCCGCCGTCAGCCGTCACCGACGAGCCGAGGCCCAGATCGGCGCGCAGACCCGTGGCGGCGAGGTCACGGCGCAGGTCCGGGAGGCTGGCGCGGAGCGCGTCGCGGGCCGCGTCGGTGGCGCCCAGCAGCTCGATGCGCACCGCAGCACGGCTGATGTGGGCCACGACCCGCACCGGACCGAGCTCCTCGGGGTCCACGGTCAGGCGCAGGACGTGGCGGCCCTGACCGAGCTCGCGCAGCGACGCCAGCCGCACCCCCAGCTGCTGGCTCAGCGACTCTGCGGCCGGCTGGGCCGGTCCCCCGGGTGCCGGCGCCCCCACCGCGGCGGGGGCTGGACCGGTCGCCGAGGACGCGAGCACGGCGCCCGGCAGCGCGGTGACCGGCACACCCGGGGCGTCGCCCGGTGCAGGGACCGCACCGGCAGCAGCGCCCCGGCGCCCTGCGTCGACGCCCTGTGCCCCACCGGCCGCCGGCTGCCCGTCGCCCTGCCCGCCGCCCGGCACAGGGCCGGGCACGCCGGGCGGCCCGGACGCCGTGGTCGGCGGGCCGGAAGCGGCGGTCGCCGCCGACGACGGCGTCGCGCCGACCGGGACCGGCGCCGCCGAGCCCACGGAAGTCCCACCCGGGGTGGCGTCGGGCAGCCCGGTCCCGGCGGACCCCGGCGCCGAGCCGGCCGAGCCGACCCGGACGCCCGCGGGGGCCGCGCCGCCGATCGGGGCGGCAGCCCCGGCGACCGGCATGGCCGCCATCGATGCGCCGGTGACCTGGTCCGCCGCGCTCGTCACCCCGGCCACGCCGGCGGCACCGGCACCGCCGCCGGCGGACGGGACGGCGCCGGACCCACCGGTCATCGAGCCATCGGCTGCCGGTACCGGGCCGCCGGAACCGAGCGCCCCGAGGACGACCGGTGGCTGAGTAAGCGCAGCGGCCGGCGCGCAGGCCGATCCCCCGGGCGCCGGCCGCGAACCGTCCGGGGCCGCGGACCCGCCGTCCGGTGCAGCCGCGGTACCGTCCGGTGCTCCGGGCGACGCCGCGCGGAGCGCTTCGAGGTCCGCCCGCCGGTCCCCGGCGTCCGGACCGCCGCACTCTGTGCGCTCGTCAGGATGCACCCGCGGCCGGCTGCCGGGCGCTGCCACGCTGCCCGCCGAGCGGCCGGCATCGCTGCGCCGCGCTGCACGGACGTCGCGCCGCTGCGCGCCGTCGAGCCGGTCCGCCTGGTCCCGGAGGACCTGGTCGAAGTCCTGGCCGGGGCGCAGCCGGTCCGCGGCAGCAGGCGTGCTGACCGGCAGCGACGCCTGGGCCGACGCCACGGCGGCGGTCACGATGCCGCACTCAGCAGGCTGGACGCCGGCGACGAGGCGCTGAGCAGCAGGTCCAGGGCGGCCCGCTGCGCCGAGGCGCTGCCCGAGCTCGCGCCGAGCGCCGGGCCGACCGTGCCCCACGGGATGGCGACCGGTGCGGTCGCCACCGCCGGGTTGGGGGATCCCGCCGGCAGCACGCGGCGGATGGCCGTCGGGGTGGCGTAGACGTCCCGGATCCCGACGACGCCGCCGGGCTGGGGGGCGTCGAGCATCCGGCCGTCCCCCACGTAGACCGCGATGTGGCTGCCCTGGTCGAACACCAGCAGGTCGCCGGGCCGGGCGTCGGCCAAGGACCCGACCGCCTGACCGACCGTCGCCTGCTCACGGGCCGTGCGCGGGATGCCGGTGACGCCGAGGTCGGTGAGCGAGCGCAGCACGAGGCCGGAGCAGTCCAGCCCTCCCTCGGCGAGCGACTCCCCGCCCCACACGTACGGCACACCGAGGTACGTCGACGCCGCCGTGACCAGGTCCGCCCCGGTCGGTCCGGCCGTGGAGCCCGCAGCACCCGTGCCGGCGGCGGTGATCCCGGCCAGGACGGAGTCGAAGCTTCCCCGGGTGGTGGCCGGCGTCGCACTGCCGGCGAGCGCCGCCGCGCGCGTGGGGGCGGCAGGGTCCACGAGGGCGCGCAGCTGGTCCACCCGCGCCTGGACCGCCATGACCTGGGTCACGCGCGTCACCCTCCTTGCCCGAGGACCGTCGCTTGCACCCGACGCCCCTGCCTCGTCGCTCTGATCGGCCGGCGCACCGGTTCGATGAGGAGTGCGGCAGGATCGGTACCGCGCTCCTCCCGAGGCGCTGCCGCGCCGGGCGGGTGGGGCGCGCCGGGCGGGTGGGGCGAGCGCCTCAACCGCGGGGCTGACCGCCTGGACCGGGAGCATCCCCGGTGGCGGCCCCGCGCTCGGCGTCGCCGGCCCGCCGCCCGGCGATCTCGTCGACCACCTGCTGCTCGGCGTGCTCCTCGGCGGCGCGGACCCGCACGTCGTGGTGCTCCTCGAGCTTCTCCAGCGTGCGGGTCTCCCGGCGCGCGACGGACCAGTCGGCCTCCCGGGCGCGCACCGCGTCCGCAGCGGCGTCGGAGACCGTGCGCTGCTCGGCCAACAGCCCACCGAGCGCAGCCCGGGCGGCCACCACCGCGTGGAACGCTCGCGGGTCGGACTCGGCCGGGAACGCCGCATCCCCCAGTGCGTCCTCGGTGCGCCGGCGCCGGTCCTCCGCGGCCCGCTCGAGCCGACGCGCCGCCGCCAGCTCGCCGACCGCCTGGTCCTCCGCGAGCCGGCGAATCCGCAGCAGGCCGGCCAGCCGGAAGCCGCGGCTCACGGTGTGCCCATCGCCTGGACCAGCGCAGCCATCCGCGCCCAGGACTCGGCGGCCGGCGCGCGCTCGTCCATGTCCTGGCGCAGGAAGGTCTCGATCTCGCCGGCGTGCACCACGGCCGCGTCGACGAGCGGGTTGGACCCGGCGACGTAGGCCCCGACGTCGAGCAGGTCCTGCACCTGCGCCCGGGCAGCCAGCACGGAGCGCAGCCGGGTGGCCAGGTCGCGCTGCTCGCGGGTGAGCACCCGGGGCGCCACCCGGGAGATCGACGCCAGGGCGTCCACGCTGGGGAAGTGCCCGGCGACGGCCAGCCGGCGGTCGAGCACCACGTGCCCGTCGAGGATGGACCGGGCAGCGTCGGCGATCGGCTCGTTGTGGTCGTCGCCGTCGACGAGCACGGTGTACAGGCCGGTGACCGAGCCGGTCGGCCCGGTCCCGGCGCGCTCCAGCAGCTGGGCGAGCAGCGCGAAGGTGCTCGGTGGGTAGCCGCGGGTGGCCGGTGGCTCGCCGACCGACAACCCGATCTCCCGCTGGGCCATGGCCACCCGGGTGAGCGAGTCCATCATGAGCACCACGTGCGACCCGGTGTCGCGGAAGTGCTCGGCGATCCGGGTGGCCATGAACGCCGACCGCAGCCGCACCAGCGGCGGTTCGTCGGACGTCGCCACGACGACCACGGACCGGGCCAGGCCCGCGGGGCCGAGGTCGTCCTCGATGAACTCCCGCACCTCCCGGCCACGCTCGCCGACCAGGGCGATCACCGACACCTCCGCCTCGGTGCCGCGGGCGATCATCGACAGCAGCGACGACTTGCCGATGCCGGAGCCGGCGAACAGGCCGAGCCGCTGCCCGCGGCCGGCGGTGACCAGCGTGTCCAGCACGCGCACGCCCAGCTCGAGCGGGGTGTCCACCCGGGCGCGCTCCAGCGGGTGCGGCGCGTGCCCGGCCACCGGCACGTGCCCCGACGCCCGCAGCGGCCCCTTCCCGTCGATCGGCCGGCCCAGACCGTCGAGCACCCGGCCGAGCAGGCCCGGGCCCACCGGGGCGGACAGCACGGTCCCGAGCGCGCGCACCTGGGTCCCGGTCCGCAGTCCGTGGGTGTCGCCCAGCGGCATGCACCGTGCCGAGGTGCCCTGCGCGGCGACCACCTCGGCGGGGAGGTGCCCGCGCGGGTCCACCCCGTCACCGATCGCCACCAGGTCACCCACCGCGGACCCGGTGCCGGCGATCTCGATCGTCAGCCCGACGATGCTGCGCACGGTGCCGACCGGCTGGGGCCGGGCGGCGTCCAGCACGGCCGACCACCCGGTCGCCCGGTCAGCCGCCGTCATCCGTGCTCTCCACCCGGGCCAACGCTGCGACCGCCCGCTCCAGCGCCGTGCCGATGCACGCGTCCAGGTAGCCGTCCGGGTGGGCGCCGACGGCGTCCCCCGGTGCCAACGAGGGGTCCGCCACCAGGCGCAGGCCCTCCACCGACGCCCCGACCCCGGCTCCGTGCAGCGCGGCCAGGTCACGGGGGTGCAGGCGAACCTCCTGGACCTGCGGCCGCAGGGGATGGTCGAGCACCCGGGTGAGGGCCGCCCGGGCGGACCGGTGCGCGTCGGACAGCTCCACGCCCAGCACGGCCTCGGCCAGCTGGACCGCGGCCGCCTGCAGCGAGCGTTCGGCAGCGGCCAGGACCGGTGCGGTGCGAGCCGCGGCGGTCTGTGCGGCGCGCTCCAGCACGGCCAGCGCCTCGGCCTGCTGGGCAGCGACCCGAGCGCGCTCGTCGGCCCGTTCCGCGGCGACCCGCTGCGCCTCCTGCGCCGCCGCCCGGGCGGCCTCCCGAGCGCCCGCAGCGTAGCCGGCCGCATACCCGCCGGCGTACCCGGCCGACCCCGCGGCCCCCGCCCGGCCGCGGACGGCCTGGCTCGCGGGGCCGGACCGGGCCGCCGCGTCGTCGAGCGGGGCGAACGTCACCGGTTCGGCCACGCCCCGGCGCGCCGCGGCCATCCCGTCCCGGACGAACCCCGCGCGGTCAGGCAACGTACTCGTCCTCCCCCTCGCGCCGGATGACGATCTGCCCGCTCTCCTCCAGCGCGCGGATCACCTGGACGATCCCGGCCCGGGCCTCCTCGACCTGGGACAGCCGCACCGGCCCGAGCAGGTCGATCTCCTCGAGCAGGTTCTCCCGGGCACGCTCGGACAGGTTGGTGAGCACCTTGTCCCGGACCTCGTCGGTCACGCCCTTGAGCGCGACGGACAGCTGGGCGGTCTCCACCTGCCGGAGCACCAGCTGCATGGCGCGGTCCTCCAGCAGCACGATGTCGGCGAACACGAACATCCGGCTGCGGACCTCCTCGGCGAGCGCCTCGTCGCGGGCCTGCAGACCCTCGAGGATGCCCTTCTCCGTGGCCGGGTCGGCCCGGTTGATGATCTCGACCAGCGGCTGCACCCCGCCGATCGCGGACAGCTCCGCCGGGGTGAGGACGGCGGAGGCCTTGCGCTGCAGGCTGTCCGCGATCACCTGGACGACGTCGGGCGCGGCCCGTTCCATCAGGGCGATCCGGTGCGAGACCTCGCCCTGCAGGTCCGGGCCGAGCCCGGCGAGGATCGCCGAGGCGTGCTCGGGCCGCAGGTGCGCCAGCACCAGGGCGACGGTCTGCGGGTGCTCGCCCTGCAGCAGCGAGACCACCTGGCGGGCGTCGGCGTGCTGGAGGAACTCGAACGGCTGGCCGGCCATGGTGGTGGCCAGCCGGTCCAGCACGCCCTGGGCCTGCTCGCGGCCCAGCGACGCCTCGAGGATCTGCTGGGCCAGGCCACGCCCGCCACCCACGCCCGGGCCGATCAGGGAGGCGGCGTAGAACTCGTCGACCACCGCGTCGGCGACGTCCTGGTCCACGTGCTCCAGCCGGAGGATCTCCCCGGTGAGCAGCTCGATCTCCTCCACGTCCAGCTCGGACATCACCCGGGCGGCCCGTTGCTTGCCCAGCTGCATGAGCAGCAGGGCGGCCTTCTGCCGCCCGGTGAGCGCGGCGGTCATCGCCGGCCGGCCCGGACGCCGGGTGCTCCCAGCCAGGCGCGCAGCACGTCGGCGACATCGGCCGGCTGCTCGTCGACGAGGGCCGCGATCTCCGCCCGCTTGAGGGTGGCCGGGTCCGACTCGGCCGGTTCCGGCGCCGCGCCGAGCACCGGCACCGCGGAGTCGGGCAGGCCCTCCAGCGCGCGGGTCTCGTCGTCCCGGCCGCCCAGGGCCAGGTCACCGATGTCCAGCGCCTCCCGGCGAGCCCGGCGCGAGCGCCGCCACCCGACGATCACCAGGAGCAGCACGGCGAGCACGATGCCGCCGGCCAGCACGGCCTGTCGCACCAGCCCGGCCGACCGGTCCGCGGCGGCTTGCCCGTCGGCAGCGGCCAGCGCGTCCTGCGCCTGCTGGGCGGCGGTGGCGTCGAAGGCCATGCGCTGCACGGAGATGGTGTCCCCCCGGGCGGCGTCGATCCCGGCCGCCGCGGTGAGCATGGTCGTCAGCTGGGTCATGTCCAGCCCGGCGGCGGCTCCGGCGTCCACCGCCACGGCGATGGACTGGCGGCGCACCGTGCCCGGAGCAGCCGTGGTCACCTCCGTCACCTTGTCCACCGCGTTGGTGACGTCCTCCGACGTCGAGGAGTACGTCCCGGTGCCCGCTGCGCCGCCGGGCACCGCGATGTTGTCCGGGCCGAGCACGCCGGCGGCCGAACCACCCGCGCCGGTGTAGGTCTCGTTCGTGGTGGACGAGGCCAACGGCGGGACGGCGGTCGGCGCGGTGAAGCTCTCGCTGGTGCGCTGCGTCTGGTCGAAGTCGAGGTCGGCGGTGACCGTCACGGCGGACTTCCCCGTCCCGACGACCGTGTCCAGCAGCTGCTGCACCGCGGTGCGCACCCGCCCCTCGTACTCGCCGGCCTGCTGGGAGGACAGCCCGCCGGTGGCGCCGGCACCGACCGCGGACAGCACGGTGCCCGACGCGTCGATGACGGCGACGTCGGTCGCCTTCATGCCCTGGATGCCCGCCGAGACGAGGTGGACGACCGCCTGCACCTGGTCGGGCCCCAGGCTCTGGCCAGCCTTGGTCCGCACGAACACCGACGCCGTCGGGTCGGTCTGCTCGGAGACGAACACCGACTCCTTCGGCAGTGCGAGCTTCACCGAGGCCGTCTCGATCCCGTCCATCGCGCCGATGGTCTTGGCGAGCTCGCCCTCCAGGGCGCGCTGGTAGGTGGTCTGCTGGGCGAACTCGCTGGACGTCATCGGCATGGAGTCCAGCAACGAGTAGCCGTCGCCACCGGTGTTGGCCGGCAGGCCGGCGGAGGCCATCTCCAGCCGCAGCCGGTAGACGTTGTCCGCCGGCACGAGGACGGTGCTGCCCCCGTCGGTCAGCTCGTACTGCACGCCGTCCGCATCGAGCTGGTCGACGACGGCGGACGCGTCCTGTGCGGACATGCTGGAGAACAGCGGGCTCATCGACGGCTTGGTCAGCCACGAGCTGAGCGCGACGCCACCGAGCAGCACCACGGCCACACCGATCACGGCGAGCACGCGCTGGGGCAGCGTGAACTGCTTGACGGCGCCGGTGACCCGGTCGAGCGCGGAGCGCACCTGGCCGGGCATCAGGCCTGCATCCGCATGATCTCGGTGAAGGCCTCGACGGCCTTGTTGCGCACGGCGGCGGTGAGCTCGAGGGCCACCTTCGCCTCGGTGGCCGCGATGGCGTAGTCGTGGACGTCGTCGAGCTTCCCGGTGACAGCCTGCACGGCCAGACCGTCGGCCGTGGACTGCAGCTGCTGCACGGAGTCGATCGAGCCGAGGACCGTGCCGAACGCGGAGCCGGTCGCCGCGGTCCCGGCGGCACCTGCGGTACCGGTCGTCGGGCCGACGCCGGCCGCCCCGGACAGGTAGGTGGTCGGCGAGACGCCCGAGCTGCCGGACGCCACCGGGCCGACGGCGGGGACGCTCATGCGGACCTCCCGATCGCGAGGGCGGCCTCGTAGGCCGACTTGGCGCGGTCCACCACGGCGGCGTTCGCCTGGTAGCCGCGCTGGGCCATGATCAGCTGCGTCATCTGGCTGGCCACGTCGAAGTCCGGGTAGCGCACGTAGCCGTCGGCGTCGGCCAGCGCGTTGTCCGGCTCGTACACCAGGCGCCCCTCGGGGCTGCCCAGGGCGATGCCGGCCACCTGCGCCCCGCCCCCGTCGGCGCTGGGGATCTCGCTGGCCACCACGTACTTCGCCTGGTAGGCGGCCTCGCTGGTGGGCTTGACGGTGGACAGGTTGGCCAGGTTGTCGCTGATGGCGTCCAACCACTTGCGGTAGACCGTCAGGCCGGTGCCGGCGACGCCGATGGCTGCGAAGGTGGTCATCAGGACGTCCTCATCGCCACGCGCAGGCTGGACAGCTGGGTGTCCACGGCCTGGGTGGCCAGCTGGTAGCGCAGGGTGGTGTCGACGTTGAGCAGCGTCTCGGTGTCCAGGTTGACGTTGTTGCCGTCCTCGCGGGTCGGCTCCAGCGACCGGGCCACGGTGGCCGTGGCGGCTCCGGTGCCGCGGTCCACGGCCCGAGCCAGGGCGTCCTCGAACTCCACCCGCTTGGCCTGGTAGCCCGGGGTCTGGATGTTGGCAATGTTCTCGGCGATGACCCGCTGGCGCAGGGCCAGGCCGTCCAGCGCGCTGGTCAGCGCGACGGAGCTGACGGAGTCGAAGATGCCCATCCGGGGTCCACCTCGGTCGACTGTGCTGCGTGTCGGCCGATCCGTGGCCTGCGGGGCGAGCGATCCGTGCTCACCCGCTCCCATCGGCAGCCTGCCGTGGGGCCTGAGCCGTTTCCCTGCACCGGGCACGGTGCCGGTGGCGGGGGGAAGCAGGGGTCAGGTCTCGATATCGAGGTAGACGGGCACGGCGGCGGGGCGGGCGTGCAGGGCCTCGGTGACGGCCAGCTGGCGACGGGACAGGGCGGCCGCCTCGGCGGTCCGCCGTGCGACGTCGAGCTGGCGGTCCAGCAGCGCCTGCGCACGGACCAGCAGGCTCGCCGGCAGCGGGCCCAGCCCGGTGGGCGGACGCCAGGCGGCGACCCGGGCGACCTCGGCCGGGGCGAGCAGGTGCGCATGGTCGAGCAGCCGCTCGGCGAGCGCGAGGTCCATCTCCAGGTCGGTGAGAGCGTCGGCCCAGGCCCGGTCCCAGGCACCCTGATCGCGGGTTCCCTGACCCCGGGTGCGCAGGTCAGCCGACACCGAGCACCCCGTCGGTCGCCGTGCCCACGTCGGCGAAGCCCGGGACGCCGCCCGGCGTCGGCCGCGGGGTGGGCACCGCGGCCAGCCGCTGCGACGCCTCGTGCCACGCCTCGCCGAGCGGGGCGATGAGCCCCCGGCAGGCGGCCGTCCGGTCGGGGTCGGACTGCATGCTCGACTCGACGAGCTCCTGCAACAGGTAGGTGTAGATGGACAGCAGGCGGGGGCCGTTGTCCCAGGCGGACACGTCGAGGCTGGCGATCAGCTCGGAGACGATCTCCTGGGCGTGCAGCAGGTGACCCCGCCCGGACAGCCGGTCGCCGGCCCGCAGTGCCGACTCTGCGCGGTCCACGTCCAGCAGGAGGCGGTCGTACAGCATCGTCAGCAGCCGGGCGGGGCTGGCCGTCGCCACCGTGTCGGCCAGGTAGCGGGTGCGGATGTCATACATCGGGGTCTCCGATCAGGGCGGGTGGGGCAGCCTGCGGTGGGCCGGGCGGTGGGGCTAGCCGGACGAGCCGGACGTGAGCTGGGCGATCTGCGCCGCCAGCCAGCTCGACTGGGACTGCAGGGAGGACAACGAGGTCTCCAAGGTGGTGTAGGTGCGTTGCAGCGACTCCCGGCGCGCGGCCAGACGGTCGTCCCACCCGGTGATCCGGTCGGCCAGGTCGTCGACGATCCCCTGCTGGGAGGTGATCTGCGCGGTGATGCTGCCGACCGTGGAGCTCGACGCGGCGGTGGCCAGGTCGGCCACCTGCCGGGCCATGCCGCTCACCGCTGTCTCGACAGCGCCCGGGTCGGCCGCCAGCGCGGCGGCGAACGCCTCGGCGTCGAAGCTCACCGTGCCGTCCTTCTGCAGCGCGATGCCCATCGATGCCAGCGACGTCCCGCCCACCGCCGCAGTAGCGACCGACTGCAGGTTCTGCTGCAGCATCCGGATGGTCGAGTCGCCGGAGAACAGCCCCCCGGTGACCACGGTGCGCCCGCCGGTGGACGTGCCCGTGGTGGCCCGGGTCCGGTCGGCGATCTCCGACAGGACCGTGGTGAGGTTGGTCACCACGGTCGACGCGAGGGCCGCCGCCGCAGCCACGTCGCGCGCCACCGTGACGGTGACCGGGTCCGCCGGTACCGCCGAGACGGTCACGTCCACGCCGGTGAGCAGCCCGGCGAAGGTGTTGGCTGGCGAGGTCACCGAGGTCTCGGCGGGTGACCCGGGCCACAGGGTGAGCTGCGCGTCCTGCGCCCCCCGGATCTCGGTGCCCGTCAGGGCCGCCGTCCCGCCGCCGGCGTCGGTGGCCACGGCCAGGCCGAACCCGGCGCCCGCGCCGGTGGCCGTACCGGTGAGCTGCAGCTTGTACACGGGCACCGCGGCGGTGCCCACGTTGACCGCCGACGCCTGGACCCCGGTGCCCGGTCCGTTGAACGCGGCAAGGATGTCGGCGGTGCTCGCGGTCGCCGCTGTCACGGTGGTGGTCGTGGACCCGTCGGCGGAGGTCAGGGTGAAGGTCGGCAGGTCGGTGCCGTAGCTGGTGGGCAGGTCGTAGAGGGTCGACTGCGCCTGGGCGAGCCGGTCCACCCGGAAGGTGAGCGAGGACGGCTGGGCCGTCGCGGTGGCCGTCGCCGTGACCCCCGACGCGGACGACGTCGCCGCGGTCGCGTGCCAGGAGGTCGACGTGGCCGCTGCGGTGGCGGCGCCGGCCAGCGAGGCGACCTTGGTGTTCAGCGACTGCAGCGCGGTGACCAGGGACGACGCCGAGGTCTGCCGGGACTTCAGCAGGGTCTGCGGCCCGGCCTCCACGGCCATGAGCTGGTTGATCAACGAGGTGGTGTCCAGCCCGCTGATCAGGCCGTCGATGCCGAGTGACGACGCCATGGCCGGTGCCCTCCCATGCGCTGCGGGGTGGTCGGGTGGTGCGGTGGTCGGAGCCGGGGTGCGGTCACGGCCGGGGCCGTGACGTGCGGCCGGCGGTGGGGGACGGTCGTCCACCCACCGCCGGCCGGGTCGATCCGGCGGCGTCAGCGGCCCGCCGGGTCAGGGGGTCACTGCAGGAGCTGGAGCACGCTCTGCGGCAGCGACTTCGCCTGGGCGAGCATCGCCGTGCCGGCCTGCTGGAGGATCTGCGCCCGGGTGTAGTTGACCATCTCCGAGGCCATGTCGGTGTCGCGGATCCGGCTGTCCGACGCGGTGAGGTTCTCCACCGCGACGTTCAGGTTGTTGATGGTGTGGTCGAACCGGTTCTGCACGGCACCGAGCTGGGACCGCACGCCGGAGACGTTCGAGATCGCCTTGTCGATCAGGTCGATCGCCTCGCTGGCTCCGCTGGCCTGCTGGAACACCGGGGTGGCGGCGGCGACCTCGGCGGCCGTCGCGCCCGCCGCAGGAGTGGCACCGGTGAACTCCAGGGTCGTCAAGGCAGCGGCTACCGTGAGGCTCGATCCGAACGTGCTCGTCACGGCGGCCTGCAGCTTGACGAGCCGAGCTGCGCCGTTATCGGTCGTCGCGTACTCCACCGACGACAGGTCCAGGCTCTTGGACCCGACGGTGATGGTGCCGTTGAGCCCGTCGAAGGCGGCGGCCGTGGTGAAGTCACCGTCAGCGGCAGTGGTCACGAGCGTGCCCGCCGTGCCGACCACCGCGTTGGTCGACGTCATCGCGGTCGCGTTGCTGGCGGGGACGGTGACGTCCAGGCCCGCGACGCCCAGCCCCGAGGCGCTCATCGCGCCCGTGCTGGACAGGTCCACGGTGATCTTGTCGGCCGCGGAGGTGTTCGCCCCGACCTGGAAGACGCCGGTGTAGTTGCCGTTGAGCAGCTTCTTGCCGTTGAACTGCGTGGTGTCGGCGATCCTGGTCAGCTCGGTCTTGAGCTGGCTCATCTCGTCCTGGATGTTGACCTTGGCGTCGGCGGACAGGCCGCCGTCGTTGGACGCCTGCACGGACAGGGTGCGCATGCGCTGCAGGATCGAGTGGGTCTCGGTCAGCGCGCCCTCAGCGGTCTGGACGACGCTGATGCCGTCCTGGGCGTTGCGGACCGCCTGCTGCGTGCCGCCGATCTGCGAGCGCAGACCTTCCGAGATGGCCAGGCCGGCGGCGTCGTCCGCGGCGCGGTTGATCCGCAGGCCGCTGGACAGCTTCTCCAACGACTTGGACAGGTCGTTCTGGGTGTTGGACAGGTTGCGGTACGCGTTGAGCGCCGCGATGTTGGTGTTGACAGAGAGACCCATGGTTCTCGTCCTCCTTGATACGGGTCGGGTGGCCCATCCGTGGGCACGCCGTCCTCATCGGCTCCCAGCCGTCGGGCTGAGGGATTCGGGGCTGCCGGTTGCGCCGGGTGGCGGCGCGGTCGCGGCGGGGCGGTCGTAGCGGCGCGGTCGTGGCGGACGCGTCACGCCGCGTGGCGGGGCGGTCGTCGCGGGAACGTCGGGCCGTCCCGGTCACACCGCCGCCCGGTGCGGCGGCACCTGCCCGCCGACCGAGGTGACCGGGCCGGGCCGGCGCGCGGGGCCGGGCACGGTCCCGGTGGGCACGGCCACCGGCCGGCCCCCGGGCCCCGCCGCTCCCGCGACCCCGCCACCGGACAGCATCGCCGCGCGCGCCGCGACGGCGGCGAAGTAGGTGCGACGGCGGCGCTCGGCCACGCCGTCCGGGCGGCCGGCGGTCGGCACGAGCGCCGGCTCGAGGCTGGCGTTCAGCCCGTCGCGCAGCAGTGCCAGTGCCTCGGTGCGCAGCTGGCTGATCCGCGACTGGGTGACGCCCAGCTCGTCGGCGAGCTCGCCGACGCTGCGGTCGTCGAAGTACAGCCCCCGGACGACGGTCCGCAGGCGCTCGGGGAGCGCGTCCACCCCGGCGCCCAGGTAGCGCAGCCGCTCGGTGACCAGCACGACGTCCTCAGGACCGGGGCCCTCCTGCGGAAGAACGTCCGCCACCGGGTTGACCGTGGCGTCCAGGGACAGCACCCGGGTCTCGGCGTCCCGGCGGGCCTGGTCCACCCCGTCCACGTCGGTACCGAGAGCACCGGCCAGCTCGGCGCGGGTAGGGGTCCGTCCCAGGGTGGCGGTGAGCCGCTCGGTGGCGGTCCCCAGCTCGCGGGCGCGGTGCCGTGCCCCGCGGGTGGCCCAGTCCATGGACCGGAGCTCGTCGATGAGGGCGCCGCGGATGCGCAGCGCGGCGTACCGGGCGAACGGGACGCCGGTCGTCGGGTCGTACGCCCGGGCGGCGAGCACGAGGGCCAGGTGCCCGGCGGACACCAGGTCGTCGCGGCTGACCGTGGCGGGGACCCGGGAGAGGACCTCGCTCACGTGGTAGCCGACGATCGGCATGTGCTCGACGACCAGGGCGTCACGGTCGGTAGGCGTGGTCACCCGCACTGTGTCGGTTCGCGCGCATCGTCACCTGAGCGGACCCGGTGAGGGCTCCTGCGGGCGATGACGCCGCCGGCCGTACGAATACGGACGAATGGCGCGGCGGCAAATCGCCCAGGTCACCGCAGAATCGGATGCACCGTCCCGGCCAGGTGTGACGTAGATCACACTCGGCTGTCCGGGTGCTGCCACCCGGTCGACCGGGCCAACCGGACCCGCCCGCCGGACCGGCACGAACCGGTCAGGTCTGCGGCCCCGGCGCCGATAGGCCCTGTGACGGACACCTCCGAGCGGCCCACCGCACCACCCTCGCCCGCCGCGACACGGAAAGGACGCTGATGGCCATCGCCGAGTTCTCCGACGTCCTGTGGCGCGAGCGCCACCTGCTGGAGCTGCTGCTGTTCAAGCTCGACGAGGAACAGCTCGTGCTGACCAGCGGACGGACCCGCTGGCTGCCGCAGGCCACCCGGGAGGTGGAGGCCGTGCTCGAGCAGATCCGGGACGCGGAGCTGGGCCGGGCGGCCGAGGCCGACGCCACCGCCGCCGAGATCGGCGTGCCGGCCGGCTCCAGCCTGCAGGTGCTGGCCGAGCACGCGCCGGCACCGTGGGACGAGCTGCTGCGTGCCCACCGCGACGCCTTCGTCTCGCTGACCTCGGACATCGCCCAGCTGGCCGACGGCAACCGGGAGCTGCTGTCGCTGTCCCACCGGGCCACCCAGGAGACGCTGCTCTCCCTGCAGGACACCGTGGAGACCTACGGCCCGCAGGGGACCGCGACCACCGGCGCTGCGGCCAGTGCCCAGCTGTTCGACCGCACGTTCTGAACCGATGAGCCGATGAGTCGCCGAGAGGAGCGCTGAGGCCCCGTGAGCACCTTCTCCGGCCTGGGCACCGCCCTGAGCTCCCTGATCGCCCAGCGGCAGGCCCTCGACGTCGCCGGTCAGAACATCGCCAATGCCAACACCGTCGGGTACACCCGCCAGCGGGCCGCCCTCGGTGCGGTGCCGGCCGCCACCGTCCCGTCGATGTTCTCCACCTCGGCGGGCATCGGCACCGGCGTCCGGGTCACCGGGGTCGAGCGGCTCGCAGACCTGTTCCTCGACTCCCAGGTACGCGTGCAGACGTCCCGCTCGGCCACGCTGGCCGCCGTCGCGGACGCCTACTCCACGCTGGAGACGAGCCTGTCCGAGCCCGGGGAGAACGGCCTGTCCAGCCAGCTGACCGCGATGTGGTCGGGATGGCACGACGTGGCCAACACCCCGGACAAGTCATCGACCCGGGCGGTCCTGCTGGAACGCTCCACCGCCGTGGCCGACCGCATCGGGGACCTGTACTCCGCCGCACGGACCCAGTGGTCCCAGGCACGCACCACCTCGTCCTCGCTGGTCGACCAGGTGAACGCGACCGCCGCCGGCGTCGCCGACCTGAACGGCCGGATCCTGGCGATGACCAACTCCGGCGGCAACGCCAACGAGCTCGTCGACCAGCGCAGCACGCTCGTCACCCGGCTGTCCGGCCTGGTCGGCGGCTCCGCGCGGCAGCGCGCCGACGGCCAGCTCGACGTCCTGGTCGGCGGGAACGCCCTGGTCCAGGGGACCGACGTACGGACCATGACCCTGGACGGTGCCGCCAGCTACGAGCAGGCCGTCGCCGGCACCGCGGTCACCGTGTCCTGGACGGACGGTGCCGGCAGCGTCGGGCTCGACGGCGGCCGCATCGCCGGCCTGCTCACCGTCCTCGGCCCGCCCGACGCCACCGGCACCGGGGGCGCGCTCGCCGAGGCGGGTGTCTCCTACGACGCGCTGGCCACGCAGCTGGCCGGCCAGGTCAACGCCCTGCACTCGGCGGCCGTGCGCACCGACGGCACCGCGGGCGGCGACTTCTTCACCTTCGACGCCGGCCAGCCGGCCGCGACCGGGCTACGGGTGGCGATCACCGACCCCGCGCAGATCGCTGCGGCCGCCGCCGGCCAGGGTGCCTACGACGGGTCCGTCGCGGACCGGGTCGCGCAGCTCGGCATCTCACCCACCGGACCGGACTCGGCGTGGAGCTCGGTGGTCGTCACCATCGGGGCACGAGCCGCCGGGGCGACCTCGCGGGCGCAGGTCGCCGAGGTGTCCCGCGCGTCGGCCGCCCAGCAACAGCTCGCCGACGCCGGCGTGGACACCGACGAGGAGACCGTCAACATGCTCGCCTTCCAGCGCGCCTACGAGGGCTCCGCCCGGGTGCTCACCGCCATCGACCAGATGCTCGACACCCTCATCAACCGCACCGGCGTGGTCGGGAGGTAACCATGATCCCCCGCGTGACCCAGCAGACGGTGCAGCGCTCCTCGCTGGCCAACCTGCAGACGAACATGGCCGCGATGGCCGCCCTGCAGGCGAAGATGTCCTCCGGGAGGAACGTCTCCGTCCCCTCCGACGACCCGGCGGCAGCCGCGGACATCCTCCGGCTCCGCGCGGGCCAGGCGACCATGGCCCAGTACGACCGCAACGCCCAGGACGCGACGGGCTGGCTGACCACCGTCGACACGGCGCTCACCTCCTCCCTGACCTCCCTGCGCCGGGCGCGCGACCTCGCCGTGCAGGGTGGTGACGGCGCGCTGGGTCGCCAGTCCCTGGACGCCCTCGCCACCGAGCTGGACGGGCTGCGCCAGTCGCTGCTCGGCCAGGCGAACACCACCTACCTGGGTCGCACCGTCTTCGCGGGCACGACGGACGCCGGCGCCGCGTTCACGGCGACGGACGTGACCGATCCGGTGACGGGCGTGCTGACCCCCGCCTACACGTTCCTCGGCGAGGGGACGACGGGGGTCCAGCGTCGGGTCGCCGACGCCACCACCGTGCAGGTCGACGCCGACGGGTCGACGGCGTTCGGCACCGGGTCCGGGTCGGTGTTCGCCGCCCTCGACGACATCGCCGCGACACTGCGGGCCGGCACCCAGCCGACCTCCGCCCAGCTGGACGCCCTCGACTCCCATACCGAGACCATGCTCACCGCGCTGGCCACGGTCGGCGCCCGGCAGAACCAGGTGACCGCGGCGCAGTCGTCGATCGCCGACTCCCGGCTGGTCGGCACCCAGCGGCTGTCCTCCTTGGAGGACATCGACCTGGCGAAGGTGCTGCTGGACCTGCAGATGCAGGAGGTCGTCTACCAAGGGGCGCTCGGGGCCACCTCGCGCGTCCTGCAACCGTCCCTGCTGGACTTCCTGTCATGAGCACCCTGAGCGTCGTGCCTGCCGCAGCCGGTCCCGCCGGCGCCGTCATCGACCTGCCGGCCGAGATCCGGCTCGTCGAGCCGCTGCCCGGCCTGCCGGGCCACGACCGTTTCACGCTCACCCCGCTGGACGACGCCGGGGTGCTGTTCGCCCTGCGCAGCGCCGTCGGTGGCGACGACCCGGTCGGGGCCGCCGGGGTGCGGCTGTTCGTCGTGCCGCCCCAGATCTTCTTCCCCGACTACACGCCGACGATCGACCCGGCCGTGCTCGCCGCGATCGGCGCCGAGGACCACGTCCCAGCGATCCTCGCGGTGGTCCGTCCGTCCGGCGACGACGGGCCGCCGACGGTCAACCTGCTCGCCCCGCTCGTCGTGGACGCCCTGACCGGACAGGCCGCCCAGGCGGTCCTCGACGAGCCCTGGCCGCTGCGCGCACCGCTGTCCTGACGGTCATGCGCACCGCTGTCCTGACGGTCATGCGCACCGCTGTCCTGACGTCACCGACGTCACCCGCACCGGCGTCCCGACGCCACCCGAACGGCTCAACCTCCGGGCACAGATGCCGATGATGGGACCGGCGGGGCGCGCCCCGTTCCGCGTCCGCGCCGACCCCGGGAGAGACCACCCATGAGCATGCTCGGTGACCGGGACGGCCTCTCCCCCCTGTACGACGTCACCGTGCACCGCCAGCCCGTCGTGCACCCGGACCGGTCCGTCTACGGCTACGCGGTGAGCGTCCAGGTCACGGACACCGCCGGCACCCGGGTCCCGGACCACGAGGCCGAGGACATCGTCGACCGCGAGCTGTCCCGGATCGACCTGTCGACCCTGGCGGCGGACAAGGTCCTCGTGCTGCGCGCCACCCGCAGCCTGCTCTCCGGCGCGCTCGGCCTGCCCACCATGCTGCGCGGGATCGCGCTGGAGGTCCCCCCGTCGCTGGTGCAGGCGAGCGACGCCCTGCGCCTGGTGGCCGCCGCCGTGGCCCGCGGGCACCGCATCGTGCTGGGCGACTACACGGGCAGCGTGCCGCAGGATGCGCTGCTGCAGCACGCGGCCATGGTGAAGATCGACTCGGCGCGCGGTCAGGACCACCTCGCCGAGCTCGTCGACCGGGCGCACGCCAACGGTGTCGCCGTCGTCGCCGAGCGCACCGACACCACGGAGCGCATCCAGACGGCAGTGGCCATCGGCGCGGACCTGCTCCAGGGCCCGATGTTCCAGCGCCGGCCGGAGCCGTCCGGCCGGCGGTACTCCGCCGGGGAGCTGCAGTGCCTGGAGCTCATGCAGCTGCTCAGCGCGGACGTGGTGGACAACGCCGCCGCGGTGCGGGTGGTCGGCGCCGACCCGGCGATGACCATCCGGGTGCTGCACCTGGTGAACTCCAGCGCGTTCGGCCTGCGCCACGAGGTGGACTCCGTGCAGCAGGCCGTGGTGCTGGTCGGCCACCAGCAGCTGCGCGCGCTGGCCATGGCCTCGCTCATCGACGCCCGGCCGACCTCCGTGGGGGCACTGTGGTCCGTGCTCACCCGCGCCGTGGCGTGCAAGATGCTCACCGGCGAGGACGCCGGGTACACCGTGGGCCTGCTGTCCGCGGTGGCGGCCCAGCAGCGGGTACCCGTGGAGGAGCTCGTCCAACGCACCGGGGTCTCCCGGGCGGTCGCCGACGCGCTGCGCGACCAGTCCGGCCCGTACGGCCCGGCGCTGGCCGCCGTGCTGGCCCACGAGGAGAACGACACGGCGGCCGTCAAGGCCACCGGCTACGAGCCCTACGACGTCGCGCACACGTACCTGGCCGCCGTCCCGGAGGCGTACGCGACCGCTTCCGCACTGGCGGTCGCACCCGGGGCGTGAGGCCGCCTGGGCACACCGGCGACCGGAGCCCCCGCCGTAGGCTGCTCCCATGCCGTCCGTGGTCCAGATGCTGCTGCACCCGGAGCGCCGCCGCCCAGCGCCGGAACCCCTCTCGGTGAGCATGCGCCCGATGTTCCTCACGGGGATCGTCGCGTGGCTGCTGGCGCTCGTGGTCGCGGTACTGCTGTGGAGCCAGGACAGCATCGGCGTGACGCCCGTGTGGACCTGCGCCGCCGGGGCGGCCATCGGGGCGGCCGGCTTGGCGTGGACCCGCGTCCGCCGGCAGCACTGAGGCCGGCACCGCCCGTCGCGCCCGGCCGCCCGTCACGCCCGCCGCACGGCCGGCACCCAGCGCGGCACCCACACCCGCAGCCACCCCGCGGCGACCAGCCCCAGCACCCCGGTGGCGACGATGCCCGCCGCCAGGCTGCCCAGCGCCGCACCGGCCGAGACCACCAGCGGGCCGGCGGCCGCACCGGAGTCCTGCAGCACCCGCCAGGCGCCGAGGAACGTGGCCCGCCCCTCGACGGGCGCCACGTCGGCTCCCAGCGTCATGAGGATCCCGGACCCGATCCCGTTGCCCAGACCCATCACCATGGCCACGACGGCGATCCCGGTGAGCGAGGAGGTGAGCGGCAGGACGGCGATGGCCCCGCCGAGCACCAGCATCGACGGCACCGCCACCCACAGCCGCCCGCGCAGGTCCATCACCCTGCCCGCCGGGTAGAAGAGCAGCATGTCGATCGCCCCGGACAGGCCGAAGATGAGGCTCGTCGTCGCCGGGGACAGCCCCATCTGCTGCGACCACAACGGCAGGACGACCTGCCGGCTGGCTCGCACGGCACCCACCAGCACCACTCCCACGCCCAGGGTGGCCAGCACCCGGCGGTGGTCGCGCAGGACCTGGCGGGTGGTGACCCGCGGCCGCAGTCCCGTCGGAGCGGCCCCCCGGTCGACGTCCGGGGCGAGCAGCACGACGAGCCCGGCGGCCAGACTGGTCGCCACGGCCAGCCCGTAGACCCCGCGCAGGCCGGTCGCATGCACCACGCCCGCGCCGAGGAACGGCCCGAGGAACGTGCCCACCCGGGCGACGCCGCCCAGGCTGGACAGTGCCCGGGCCCGCTTGAGCGGGGGCGTCACCTCGGTCAGATAGGACTGGCGGGCCAGCAGGAACACCGCACCGGCCGCCCCGGTGAGCAGCACGGCCAGGGCGAACAGGGCCAGGTTGGGTGCCAGCCGGCACCCCGCCAGGGTGAGCACGCCGAACGCCGACGCGGCGAGCATGGCCCGCCTGTCCCCCACCCGTGCGGCCAGCATCCCGGCGGGGACATCCCCGGCGATCTGCCCGACACCCAGCAGCGCGACCACCACGCCCGCGGCACCGAGACTCGCCCCCAGGTCGGTGGCGGTCAGGGCGACGACGGGCACGATCGCCCCGATCCCGATCTCGAACACCAGGGACGGCGCGTACACGCTGACGAGCAACGTCCGGGCGGACACCGGAGCCACGGGAGCGGTCATCGCCGACGATTGTCCCGCACGACAGTGGTCCCGGCCCCGGGACCGAGCCGCTGCGGCACCGGTCAGCCCGGCCCGCCCCCGCCCACCCCCGCGGGTCATGGCCCGTCCAGCGCCGCCTCGATCGCCAGCTCGGTCCCCCGGGCCGGGTCGGTGAGCACCGCCTCCACGACGTGCCGGTCCGGCCACCGGCCGGCCGCCTGCGCGAGCCCTCGGGCCAGGCCCGCCGTGTGACCGGCGTGCACCACCGCGCCGGGTCCGGCACCGTCCACCCACCAACCGACCGGCACCCCGTCGACCCGCAGGTCCTCGTGCTCGGTCCACCGCGCCGGGGCTGTCGCCAGCACCAGGCGGACCGGCTCCGGGGTCGCGACGACCTCGCCCGGGTCCCCGCCGACCTCGCCGGCCGCCAGGTCGGACACCAGCGGCAGGTCCAGCCCGCGGGCGACGTCCCCCGCGCGCTCGGGCGGCACCGGTAGCACGGCGGCGAGGTCGGTGCGCTGCAGCCACATCGGCGCGTCCGCGACGGCGGCATCGGTCGCGCGCACCACGGCGATCCGCCCATCCCCCACGACGGCCGGCAGCCGCTCGAGGTCGATGACGGCACCCGGCCGCGACCAGGCCTGCCACACCGCACAGGCCAGGCGCGGGTCCACGCCGGTGCCCACGGGCCCGAGCCCGTCCAGCGCGGCCGGCCAGTCGGCGTCGCCCACCTCGGCGAGACCCACCACCCCACCGAGCGCCCGCTGCAGGACCCCGTCGAGGCCGGCGACCGGCTCAGGGGCCACCGGCAGCAGTCGGCGGGTCAGCGCGTCGGCGCCCGTCGCCGCGAACGGGCGGTCCAGCCCCAGGCCGGCCCGCGCCCGCACCCACCAGGCGGTGTAGGACGGCGCGGTCGCGTCGGAGCCCTGCGCCCGGACGGCTTCGACGAGGGCCCGGCGCAGGTCCGGCCGCTCGGCCATCCGCCGCAGCGCAGCGGGCCAGTCGTCCACCGCGTCCAGGTCCGCCACGGCGACGACCTCCGGCACCCAGGCGCCGGAGCCGAGCACGCCGGCGAGCATGCCGACGTACTCCTCGAAGCCGTCCAGCGCCCCGATGACCAGCCCGGTCGCGTCGGAGGAGTCCAGGTCCAGCGCCACCGGGTCCGCGATGACGTCCGCGACCCGGGCGACGACGAGGTCGGCGCGCACGCCCACGGCCGTGAGCACCTGTGCACCCCACCGCTCCACGACGTCGGTCGCGACCGGCGCCACCACGCGGGGGTCGAGCAGCCGAGCGGCGGGCGAGCCCGGCAGCACCAGCCCCCGGGCGGCGGTCGGCTCGCCGTCGGCTGCGTCGAGCGTCAGCAGGCCGAGCCACGCCGCCGTGTCCGGCCCGGTGCCGCCGCCGTCCGCGAAGGCTGCGGCGACGAGGGCGAGCACCGCGTCGGTGACCCGCTCGGCGAGCGCCAGGTCGTCGTCGTCGGCCTGGTCGAGGACCGCCTGACGCACGGCCGGGTGCCCCAGGAGGCCCTGCGAGTCGAGCTGCTGGGCGCCGAGCCGGGCCAGCAGCGGGTGCGCCGCGCGCGGGTGCACCACCCGCAGCCCCCACGCACCCAGCACGCCGAGCGCCTCGGACAATGACCCGTCCGGGCGCGTCGCCCGATCCGTCAGGTCGACCAGCGCCAGGCCGGGCACGCCCCGCACGAGCCGACCGTCGGCCAGCGGCACCGGCAGGGCGGTCAGCACCTCCCGCACGGCCGGTGCCACGGCGGCCGGCTCGAGCGCCGCGTACAGCAGCCGCCACCGGTCCGGGTCAGGGTCCGCCGGGAGGGCCTCGACGACGTCCGCCAGGTCGCGCACCTGCGCGCCGAGCCGGCGGGCGGCCGGCATCGCAGCGGCCGGCACGTGCACCAGGCCGTCCACCCAGCCGGCCAGGGCACCGGCGAGCGCCGGGTCGGCGCCGGCGTCGCCGGCGAGCAGCACCGCGTCCCGCGGAGCCAGCAGCGTGCCGGCGGGAGACGCCAGCAGCGGCGTGCGGCCCAGCCGCTCGACGACCAGCGCATGCAGGGCCGCGTCGACCCGGCCGGCGGGCAGCCCGCCGGGCACCAGGCGGAACGGGTCCTCCCCGGCTGCAGCGACGTCGGCGACGAGCCCGGCGTAGCCGTCGGCGGCGTGGGCGAGCACCGCGTCCGTGACCGGGCCGGGGACCACGTGACGGCGGCCCGGGTCCAGCGGGAGGGTCGCGACGAGGGCGGCGGGCAGGGTGATCGCCTCGTCCGTCGGCGTGGGGGCGTGCAGCACGCCTCGCACCCGTCCGTCGCGGGGCAGCGCCCAGGTGACCTGCCAGGCTCGGGCGACGCGCTCCTCGACCGGACGGTCGGCGACCAGGGCGAGGTCCAGCACGCCGCCGACGGTCACCACCCGCCACCGGGAGCCGACGTCGGCGACCCGGCGCAGCGGGTGCTCGGCGGCGGCGTCCTCCACGACCACCTCGACCAGGGCGGGCAGGGCCAGCAGGAGCAGGTCGTCGACGTCGCGCAGCCAGCTGCGGACCGCGCCGAGCGCGCCCGCGTCGCGCAGGTGGGCGACGACGGCCGTGTCGTACCCGGCCGGCACGGTGCCGGGGGGCACCTCGGCCGGCAGGGGCAGGCGCAGCGCGGGCAGCGAGCCCTTCCGGCGGGCGACCTCTGCGGCGAGCGCCGGAACGTCGGCACCGGCGTCGGCCAGCAACCGTGCGGTGTCGGTGAGGCTGAACCGCACGCCCCCGGTGGTGGAGACCACCTCGACCTCGTCGGCCACCGCACGCACGGCGGCGAAGCCCACCCCGAAGCGACCCACGGTGGCCGGCCCGGTCTGGCCGTCGTCCCGCTTGGCCGACGCCCGCATGGACGCGAGCGAGGCGACGCCGGCGGCGTCGAGCGGCGCACCGGTGTTGGCGGCGAGCAGGACCCAGCCGTCCGCCGCTGCCGTCAGTCGCAGCAGCAGGCGACCCGGGACACCGGCACGGGCGGCGGCATCGGCGGCGTTCTGGGCCAGCTCCACGATGACCCGGTCGCGGTAGTAGCCGCTGGCCTGGTCCTCCTCGTGGTTGGCGTCCTCGCGCAGGCGTGCCGGACTCGCGCGCCACGTCCCCAGCACGGCAGCGCGCAGATCCGCCGTGCCGAAGACGTCCGGGCTCACGACCCGAGGTCGGGGTCCGCCGCCTCGGGGACCGACCCGGGCGCCTCGACGTCGGGGTCCGGCGCCTCGGCCACGGGCTCGGGCGCCTCGTCGGGCACGACGACCTCGACGTCCAACGCCGCGACGTCCAGTCCTTCGACGGGCGGCGGCGGGGCCGGCCAGTCCACGTGGGCCTCGTCCCGGCCGGTCTCGGAGTGCGCGCCGCAGCCGTGGTCGTAGCTGACGACCTGGCCGTCGTCGGGGGACCATTCGTTGGCGCACACCCCGAACACGTGGCCCAGCGTGCCCTGCAGCGGGACCAGGAACCCGCAGGTCAGACAGGCCTGCGCGGAGGCGATCGAGCCCGGCGTGGTGGGTCCGTGCGCACCGGTGTACCAGCGCTCCGCAGCCTCGTCCCGCCCGGTCCGCGACAGGATCCGGGCCCGGGCCAGGGCCAGCTCCTCGATGGCCACGGAGTCGAGCTCCGCGTCCCCGGTGGGCGTCCAGCCGGGCTCCAGGCGGGGGTCTCCGGCGCGGAACGGCAGGACGTCGCCCGAGCCCACGTCGCCGGGGCGGATCCGGTCGGCCCAGGGCACCCAGGGCGGCGCGAGGATGGCGTCGTCGCCGGGCAGGAGGACCGCCTCGCAGACCGTCGCCGTGCGGCCGCGCGGCGCCCGGGCCAGCGTCACCGTCCATACCCAGCCCCGGTACCCCGGCGCAGCGCAGGCGAACCGGTGGGACACCAGCCGCTCGCCCTCGGTCGTGCAGCCCAGGTACCCGCCTACGTCCGTGGCGTGCTCGGCGATCTCCTGCGCCGCCGCGCGGGCCAGGTCCACCGCGGAGGTCAGCACCAGGTCCTTCGTCGCTGCCGCCATGCTCACACCTCGAACTCGTCGGCCACGGCGCGCAGCACCTTGGCGGCCCGGGCGGACCGGGCCTTGTCCGGGTAGCGGCCGCGGCGCAGGTCGTTGCCGATGCCGTCCAGCTCCTTGATGAGGTCCTCCACGAGGATGGCCATCTCCTCCGCGGGCCGGCGCTTGGCGTGTACCACCGAGGCGACCGGTTCCAGCACCCGCACCGACAGCGCCTGCGGCCCACGCCGGCCGTCGGCGACCCCGAACTCGACCTTCGTGCCCGGCTTGGGCGCCGGGGCGCCGGCCGGCAGCGCCGAGGCGTGCAGGAAGACTTCGCCCCCCTCGTCGGAGGCGATGAAGCCGAAGCCGCGATCGGCGTCGAACCACTTGACCTTGCCGGTTGGCACTGGGACCCCTGTGTCGTCGCTGGATGAGCTGGCCTTCCAGCGTACCGGTCGGCGGCCCGCTCGCCGATCCGTTCGCCGGACGGACCTGGGGCGCCGGTGCCCCCCTCATCCCCCCAGCCCCCCCAGCACTCTGCGCAGCTGCAGGGCCACCTGGATCTGCAGCCGGGTGTCCGGGCCGGTCCAGCCCGGACCGAGCAGCCGGGCCACCCGGTCCAGCCGCTGCGTGACGGTCTTCGGGTGCACATGCAGCACCGATGCCGTCCGGGCGATGCTCCCGGCCTGGTCGAAGAAGGTCCGCAGGGTCTGCTCCAGGACGGTGCCGTGCGCCGCGTCGTAGTCGAGCACCGGGCCGAGCACCGCCCGGACGAAGCCCGGCGGATCGCCGTCCTTGGCCAGCAGCAGCCCCAGGAAGCCCAGGTCGCCGGCCCCGGCCACCTGGCCCGGCCGGCCCAGCGCCAGCAGCGCCTGCAGGCAGGTCCTCGCCTCGGCGTAGGCCGCACGGACCTCGGCCGGGCCGCGTGCGGGGCCCGCCACGCCGGCCGTGACCGGGTGGCCGGCGACCATCCGCAGCTTCTCGCCGACCAGCGCGGCCGCGTCCTTGGGGGCCAGGCCCGGCAGCGTGACGACGAGCCGGCCCTCGTGCACGGCCGACAACCCGTGACAGCTCTCCGCCAGGAACGCCGCCGCCTGCGCGGTCGGCGTGCGCGACCCGGTGATCTCGGCGACCACCACCGCCTGCGCCGCGTCGGGATCCACCCCGACCAGCCGCATCCGCTCGCCGAGCCCGTCCGCCGACCGATCGAGCAGCAGGTCCTCCAGGAGCTCCCCCCGCAGCCGCTCCTCCGACGCCGCCAGCGAGCGGCGGAACAGCAGCAGCAGCGCGGTGACCATCGCCGCGCGCTCGAGGATGCGCTGGTCGATCACCGACAGCGGCACGTCCCGCAGCAGGATGACGGCGCCCAGCACGTCGTCGCCGGCGACCACGGGAGTGGAACAGGCACCCGGACCGATGCGCGTGACCGTGCTCGTCAGCGCCCGGTGACGCGCCGCCAGCGCCTGCGGCGTCGTGGCCGCCGTGGCGCAGGTGGCCCCGAGCAGGGCGTCGTCCGGACCCACGATGACCACCTCGCCGCCCAGGACGTCCTTGAGACCCTGGCCGACCGCCTCGACGTCGCCACCCTCCAGCACGATGGCGGAGAACCGCTCGTGCGCCCTCGCCGCCCGGTCGGTGCTCTGGGCCTGCTCCCTCAGCCGGTCGCCGGCCACCTGCAGCTCCGCCAGCGCGGTCCGCGCCTCCCCCAGCAGCCGTGCCTTGTCCAAAGCGACTGCGGCGTGCGCAGCGAAGGACGCGAGCAGTGCGGTGTCCGCGGCGGAGAACGGGCGCTCGGTCCGGTTCGCCACGAACAGCACGCCGATGACCCGCTCGTCCACCACCAAGGGCACCCCGAGCAGCGCGACGAGGCCCTCGTCGCGCACGGCCGCGTCGATGGCCGGCGTGTGCCGGATCCGGGTGTCCTCGAAGTACGACGTCACGGTGAAGGGCACCCGCCGCTCGGCGACCAGCCCGCCGACACCGTCCCCCATCGGCACCCGGATCCCCCGGAACAGGGCGGACACGCCGCCGTCGATGATCGTCGTGTAGGTGTCGCCGACCGCCTCGTCCACCAGGGTCAGGTAGGCGACGTCCGAGCCCAGCAGGCGGCGTGACCGGTGCACGATCGTCTGCAGCACGGAGGCGGTCCCGGTCCGGGTGGACAGCTCGCCGACCGTCTCGAACAGCGCCGCGAGCTGCGCCTCGTGCCGGCGGCTCTCGTCGAGGACGCGGTGCACCCGCAGGGCGAGGTCCCGGGCCCGGGCGAGCTCCCCGAGCGCGTCCGGGGGCTCGCCCGCGGCCCGCGCAGCGTCCAGCGGACCGTCGAACTCCTGAGCCGCAGCGTCCCGGACCAGCAGCTCGAGGTAGGACAGCGCCGTTGCCATGCCCGCCATTATCACCACGAGCGCGGTCCAGGCATGGCCCGAGCGGATACAGCAGCGGCGGCAGCTACCCCGGCGCGGCTATAGGCAAGGCGAGGCAAGCCTCCTACCGTGGCCGCACAGCCCAGGACCTCTGATCGATCAACGACGACGACGGCACCTCGCGGGGCAGCACGCCCGCGGGGCACCGGCAGAGCTGGAGACACCGTGACCACAGATCCCCACCGCCCGTTGGCCGGCACGCGGGTGCTCGACTTCACCTGGAGCGTCGCCGGTCCGACGATGACCCGCTACCTGGCCGTGCTGGGTGCGGAGGTCATCAAGGTCGAGTGGCCCACCGCCCCCGACCCCATGCGTACCGCGATGTTCCTCGCGGACGAGCCGGCCAAGACCCTGAACAACGGCGCGTTCTTCGCCAACCTCAACGTCGGCAAGCGCAGCCTGTCCGTCAACGTGCGCACCCCGCAGGGCCTGGCGATCATCCGCGACCTGGTCCGCCGGTGCGACGTGGTCGCCGAGGCGTACTCCGCCTCGGTGCTGGAGCGCTGGGGGCTGGGGTACACCGAGCTCCAGGCGCTCAACCCGCAGATCGTCTACGTGAGCATGAGCGGCTTCGGTCACACCGGACCGCACAAGGACAAGAGCACCTGGGGTCCGACGGCGCAGGCCATGAGCGGCATGACGTTCCTGTCCGGCCTGCCGGGCCAGGCCCCGGCCGGCTGGGGCTGGTCCTACCTGGACGTGACCAGTGGGTACCTGGGGGCCGTGGGCGTCCTCGGTGCGCTGACGCACAGGCAGCGCACCGGCGCAGGGGCGCGGCTGGACATGTCGCAGGTCGAGGTGGGCATCTCCCTGGTCGGCAGCGCCCTGCTGGAGTCCGCCGTCACCGGGCGGGCGATGCGCCGGGACGGCATCCCCGGTGGCAACCGTTCCGTGGACGCCGAGGGTGCGGTCGTCGGCTACCGCGGGGACCAGGCGGCACCGAGCAACGTCTACTCCACCGGCGACGGCGTGGACGACTTCTGCACGGTGTCCGTCGTCACCGACGCGCACTGGCAGGGCCTGGTGGACGCGCTCGGCAGCCCGGCGTGGGCGCTGGACGACCGGTTCGCCACGCCGGCCGGACGGGCCGCACACCAGGACACCATCGACGCGCACCTCGCCGAGTGGATGCACGGGCGGGGCAAGTACGAGGCGATGCGCCTGCTGCAGGAGCACGGCGTGCCGGCCGGGGCGGTGCAGAGCGCCCACGACCGCGTGGAGCACGACCCCCAGCTGGCGCACCGGGGCCTGTACACCGCCCTGGACCACCCGCAGCTGGGGACCCAGCTGTTCGAGGGCGTGCCGTTCCGGTCCGACGCGGCCGAGTACAGCCTCGAGCCGCGCTGGCCGGTGCTCGGTGCGGACACCGAGTACGTGCTGTCCGAGGTCCTCGGCTACTCCGACGACGTCATCGCCCAGCTCCGCGACGATCACGTCCTGTGGCCCGAAGGGCTGCCCACCGACCCCGCCATCGAGAGGTCCCTGTGGTGAACGACGACACGACCATGCTGGGCGGGATCACCGTCCTGGAGCTGGACGCGGGGCTCGCCGCGTTCGCCGGCAAGCTGCTCGCCGACGCGGGCGCGGACGTCATCGCGGTGGAGCCACCCACCGGCGCGCCCGGCCGCTCCGTCGGACCGTTCCTGCCCGGGGACCGTACGACCGGCTCCAGTCTGCACTTCGGCCACTACAACACGTCGAAGCGGTCCGTCGTCCTGGACCGGGAGTCCGCGCAGGGACGCGCGGCGATCCTGGCCCTGGTCGCCGGCGCGGACGTCGTGCTCGACGGGCTGGGCGTCGGGGTGCTGGACGCCCTCGGGCTGGGCTACGAGGCGTGCCGCCAGGTCAACCCCGGGATCGTGTACTGCTCGGTCACCCCGTTCGGGACGGACGGGCCGTGGAGCACGCTGGCGGCCACCGACCTGACCCAGCTGGCCCTCGGCGGCATCATGGCCGGCTGCGGGTACGACGACGGCGTGCCGACGGCCGACCCCATCGCACCCACCGGCGGGCAGGCAGCGCACGTCGTCGGAATCCAGGCGGCGATGGCCACGCTGGCGGCGCTCATCGAGTGCGGCAGCACCGGCGCCGGGCAGCACATCGACGTCTCGGCGCACGAGGCGCTGGCGGTGTCCACCGAGATGGCCGTGCCGTTCTGGCTCTACCAGCACCAGGAGGTCCGCCGGCAGACCGGTCGGCACGCGATGCCCGGCCGCGCCCCCGCCTGGCAGCACCTGTGCGCCGACGGCCGGTACTTCCTGGCGCTGCCGTTGTACATCGACGACAAGCGGTTCGCCGCGCTGGTGGAATGGTTCGACTCCGAGGGCATGGCCGAGGACCTCGCCGACGAGGTGTACCGGACCACGGCGACCCGCGAGCCGCAGATGGCCCACGTGGTCGACGTCATCGGCCGGTTCTGCGCCGCCCACGACTCGGCGTACCTGTTCCGCGAGGCCCAGGCCCGCCGCCTGCCGTGGGCGCCGGTGAACGCCCCCGACGAGCTGCTCGATGACCCGCACTTCACGCAGGTCCGGCACAGCTTCGTGGACGTCGCCACGCGGGACGGGCAGACCCACCCCTACGCCCGGCTGCCCTACCTCATCGGGACGGACCAGCACCCCCGGCCGGCCCCGCTGCTGGGCGAGCACACGGACGAGGTGCTGCGCGGGCTGGACCAGAGCGGCGTCGGCACCGCCCGGCACCTGTGACGCGACCCGGCACCCAACGACCCGGCACCGACCAAGGAGCTCACGCATGACCAGCACACTGACCGACAAGGCCTACATCGCCGGGATCGGGGAGACGGACTACGTCCGCGGCACGCCGAAGAGCGAGCGCCAGCTGGTGCTCGAGGCCTCGGTGGCCGCGTGCCGGGACGCCGGCATCCAGACCAGCTCGGTGGACGGCGTCGTCATGGCTTTCCGGGACTCGCCCACCAACGAGGACTTCATCGCCGCCCTCGGCATCACCGACCTGCGCTTCCATGCTCACGTGCACATCGGCGGGGCCTCCGCGGTGGCGTCCGTGGTCCAGGCCGCGGCCGCGGTGGCGGCGGGCCTGGCCAGCCGGGTGATCGTCGCCACCGGCTGGAACGCCTTCTCCACCCCGAACCGGCTGAGCTCCGGCTCGCAGGGGCCGGGGACCACGGTGACCGGCATCCCCGGTGCCGAGATCCGCGCCAACGTGGAGTACCCCGCGGGCCTGCTCGTGCCGATGCAGTGGTACAGCCTGCACGCCAACCGGTGGTTCCATGAGACGAAGGCCGACCCGGCCGGCATGGCGACCGTCGCCCTGACCACCCGCCGGCACGCCCACCTCAACCCGAAGGCGTACATGCGGGACCGCGACCTCACCGAGGAGCAGTACTGGGCCTCGCCGACGCTGGTGAAGCCCTTCCACCTCTTCGACATCTGCCTGGAGACCGACGGCGCGGCGGCCGTGCTCGTCGTCTCCGCCGAGGAGGCCCGGGCCATGGGCGCGCGCGCGGTCGCCATCGCCGGCGGTGCGGAGGGGCACGCGGACTCCCCCGACGACCTGTCCAGCCGACCCGACATCCTCAACATGGGGATCACCAAGGCCGCCGGGCGGGCGTTCGCGATGGCCGGGGTGAGCCGGCAGGAGATCGACTTCGCGGAGATCTACGACTGCTTCACGTTCGTCGTGCTGCGACAGCTGGAGGAAATGGGCTTCTGCGGCCGCGGCGAGTCGCCGGAGTTCGTCGCCGGCGGACGGATCGCGCTGGGCGGGCAGCTGCCGGTCAACACGCACGGCGGGTTGCTCTCCCAGGCCCACGTCGTCGGGATGAACCACGTCGTGGAAGGGGTGCGCCAGCTGCGCGGGGAGGCCGGCGAGGCCCAGGTGGCCGGCGCCCACATCGGGCTCGTCACCGGCTACGGCGACTTCTCCGACGGCTCGCTGGTCATCCTGCACAACTGACCGATCTCACCCGACCCTGCACCCGACCCCGTGGTCGGCGTCCTGCACGCCGGCTGGCCCCCGGACCCCGGGTGGCCCCCAGACCAAGGAGCTCGAACCATGACGACGACGACCGACGTCCCCCGCCCCGTCCCGGCGATGCCGGACAGCCCGCTCTACCGGGCCTACTTCGCCGGCCTGCGCGAGCAGGCCATCCGGGTGCCCCGGTGCACCGACTGCGGCGTCCTGCAGTGGCCACCTCGGGAGCTGTGCGGGCACTGCCAGGGATCCTCGTTCGAGCAGGTCGACGTACCCACCGTCGGCGAGGTCTACACGTACACCGTGATGAACCGGGCGTTCCACCCGTGGTTCCGGGACAAGGTGCCCTACGGGGCGGCCGTCGTCGAGGTCGCGCCCGGCGTGCGCATCCTCGGCCGGTACGCCGGGGACGACGTCGAGTCGCTGCACTGCGGCCAGCGCATGGTGGCGGTGTTCGACGACCTCGGCGCGGACAGCGGCTCGATCGCCTGGCGTCCCGCCCGGGCCACCCGGTAGCCGTCCCGGTGCACGCCACCAGCACCCTCCCGGACGCCTGGCCGGCCGGCTCCCCGCCCCTGGAACAGGTCCGTGACGACGTCTGGGCGCTGGCCCAGCCGATGACCCAGGCGTACCTGCGGTACTCGTTCGCCTACCTGCTGCGGGACACCGACGGCTGGTTCCACGTGATCGACCCCGGCTCGGAGTCGGCGAGCAGCTGGGCGGGCCTGCTCGACGCCCTGACAACGCTCGGCGCCTCCCCCGCCGACGTCCGGTCGATCACCGGTACCCACCTGCACCCGGACCACATCGGCGTCATGGAGCGGCTGCGCCGGGCGTCGGGGGCAGCCACCCAGCTGCAGGTGACCGAGCGCGACGCGCTGTCCGGCGGCGCGCTGCAGGCGTGGGCCACCCGGTCCCCCGCCGACGACCTGACCCGGTGGGGCGTGCCCGACGACCGGTGGCCCGAGCTGCTGGGGATCGGGGACGACGTGCCGCCCGCCTCCCCGGCCGGGGTCGACCGCGCCCTGGTGGACGGCCAGCGCCTGGACATCCCCGGGTTCGACATCACGGTCATGCTCACACCGGGGCACACCTCCGGCCACATCTGCCTGCGCGACGACTCCCGTGGTCTGCTCTACTCCGGCGACCTCCTGCTGCCGACCATCTACCCCGGTCTGGGGCTGGGCGGCCTGAGCTCGTCGAACGCGCTGGCGGACTACCTGGACAGCCTCGAGCGGGTCAGCCGGTACCCGGACTACGAGGTCCTGCCGGGCCACGGCTACCGGTTCCTCGGCCTCGCCGAGCGGGCCGCCCAGTCCGCCGAGCACCACCTGCGGCGCACCCGCGAAGTCGCCGCGGCCATCGCGGGCGATGCCACGCCCACCACCTGGCAGGTCGCGTCCCGGCTCACCTGGTCGGCCGGCTGGCACAACCTGCACGACGTCTACCTGTACTCCGCGCTGCTGCAGACCGACTGCCACCGCGACTACGTCCTCAACCACCCGGGGGACTGAGCCGGGGGACCGAGCCGGGGGACGGCGACCCACGCCCGTGCGAGCGCGGGCACGCGGTGCGTCACACCTCAGCGCCTCGGGTCTGCGTGGGCCACTCCTCGACCTGTTGCCGCAGCGCCCTCCGCACGGCACTGCCCTCCGCACGGCACTGCGCTCCGCACGGCACTGCGCTCCTGCGAGCTGTTGAGCCACCTGCGCCAAGGTCGCCCGGCGGGGGACGTCTTCGACGACCTCCCTGGGCAGCACATCCACATCGTCAACGCAGCTGCCTGGCGACGTACCGTTGCCGAGTGGCCTCCCGCGACCAACACCTGCGCGAGCTCCTCGGGCAGGAGCACGCCGAGGCGCTCGGCCGGCTGGACGGCACCCGGCGGGAGCTGGCCGCGATCGTCGACGCAGCGCGGGACAGCCCCTCGGACGACGAGCACGACCCGGAGGGCGCCACCATCGCGTTCGACCGCGCCCAGCTGGGCGCCCTGGAGCGGTCCGCCGTCGACCGGCTGGCGGAGGTCGACGCGGCGCAGGCCCGGCTGGCGGCCGGGACCTACGGCCGGTGCGAACGGTGCGGCCGGCGGATCCCGGGCGACCGGCTCGCCGCGCGCCCCACCGCGCGGCTGTGCCTGGAGTGCGCAGCGCGCGCCACCGCATAGGCTGCCCGGCAGAGATCCCGCACCCTACGGAAGACCCATGCACCGGCTCACCCACGCCGCCCAGCACTACGCCTGGGGCTCGCCCACCGCGATCCCCGAGCTCCTGCGTGTTCCGGCCGACGGCCGGCCGCTCGCCGAGGCCTGGTTCGGCGCCCACCCGTCCGCGCCGGCGACGCTGGTGCTGCCCGACGGGCCGGTCGGCCTGGACGCGGTGGTCGCCGCAGACCCGCCGGCCGCGCTGGGCGAGGACGTCGTGGCCCGGTTCGGGCCGACCCTGCCGTACCTCATGAAGCTCATCGCGGCCGACCGCCCGCTGTCCCTGCAGGTCCACCCCGACCGGGACCTGGCCCGGGCCGGGTTCGCCGCCGAGGACGCGGCCGGCATCCCGTTGGACGCCGCCGACCGCAGCTACAAGGACACCAACCACAAGCCCGAGCTCGTCTACGCGCTCACCCGGTTCGAGGCCATGGCCGGCTTCCGGGCCCCCCGCCGGGCCGGCGAGCTGTTCACCGGGCTGGACGCCCCGCTGGCTCGGCGCCTGCGCGCCCGGCTGGCCGCGGACCCGTCCGTCGGGGGCATCCGCACGGTGTTCCACGCCCTCCTGGACCCGGCGGCCCGGCCCGACCCCGAGGCGGTCGCCGCGGTGGCCGCCGCATGCGCGGCCCGGCTGGCCGCCGGCTCCCCGTCCCCCCGGGCGGACAGGACGGTGGTCCGGCTGCAGGCCGCCTACCCCGGGGACCCCGGCGTCATCACCTCGCTGCTGCTCAACCCGGTGACCCTGGAGCCCGGGGACGCGCTGTTCGTGCCGGCCGGGGCGGTGCACGCCTACCTGTCCGGGCTCGCCGTGGAGATCCAGGCCAGCTCGGACAACGTGCTGCGCGCCGGGCTGACCCCCAAGCACGTGGACGTGGCCGAGCTGCTGCGGGCCGTCGACTACGTCGCCGCCCCGCCGATCCGGATCGCGCCGGAACGGTTCCACGGCGCGACCGTCGTGTACTACGCGCCGGTCGACGACTTCGAGCTGTCCGTCACGACGGTGACCGACGACGCGACCCACCCGTTGCCGGGCCGGGGACCCCGGATCCTGCTCTGTCTGGCCGGGACGGCGACGGTGGCCACCAGCGAGGACGGCACCCTCACCCTCACCCAGGGCCAGGCCGCCTTCGTGCCGGCCTCCGACGGCCGACTCACGATCACCGGCCAGGGCACCGTGGTCCAGGCCGACGTGCCCTGACCCACCGGCCGTGCCCGGCAGGTCCGCCGAGCGGCGGCCACCGCCCCGCGGTCAGCCCGCCTCGTCGGACACGGCGTCACCGGCCGACCGCTCGGCGCGGAGCACGCTGGACAGCAGCTCGCGGGCCTCGCGGACCCCGGTGAGGTAGGCGAGCGACACCTGCAGCGGGGTGTACGGCTCGCCGAGCTGCGGCTGCTCGCCGACCGCCGCGGCCCGCACGTACTCGTCGAGCACGTCGCAGGCCAGCACGGCGTCACGGCCGGGGGCCGGCCGGTGCAGCTGTGCGCTGAGCTGGTCCACCCCGGTGCCGAGCAGCCCGGCGATGATCCGCAGCAGCTCCTCGGTCGAGGCGTCGACGGGTTCGGCCGGGTGCAGGATCTCCACCGCACGGGTGCGGGCCAGGGTGGCCAGCGCCAGCTCGTCGTCGTGGTGCCCCACCGCCGCCATGACCTCCAGGATCAACATCGCCCGCAGCCGGTCCTGGCCGAGCAGCACGAGGGCCTGCAACAGGTTGTGCACCGGCAGCGCCGTGCCGGCCGCCGAGTTCACCGCCCGCAGCACCTTGAGCGCGATGGCCGGGTCCGCACCGGTGAGCCGGGACAGCGAGCGGTAGGTCATCTGCTCGTCCCCGAGCCGCGCCAGCAGCCGGCCGGCCAGCTCGGCGTGGTGCACCAGCGTCGGGCGGACCAGCACCGCCGGCCGGTGGAAGTGGTAGCCCTGGAACAGTTGGAAGCCGGCGTCCCGGGCCAGCTCGACGTCCCGCGCGGTCTCCATCCGCTCGGCCACCAGGGTCGCCTGGGGCGCGTCGGACCGCAGCTGCGCACCGAGCCGCACCAGCGCCTGCGGGCCGACGCCGGCCAGGTCGACCTTGACATAGTCCGCCAGCCCCAACAGCGGGCCGCGGCGGTCCTCCCCGGCGAAGTCGTCCAGCGCGATGGCGTAACCGCGGTCGCGCAGCCGGAGCAGACCGGCCACGACGTCCTCGTCGACGCACACCTGCTCGAGCACCTCGAGGACGACGCCGTCGGGAGGCAGCGGCACGGGCAGGTCCCCCACGACGAAGGACCGCGGCACGTTGACGAACAGCCGGCCGTCCCCGGCCATGTCCTGGACGCCGAACTCGCCCATCGTCGCGGCGATGACGGTGGCGGTGGCGAAGTCGTCGTCCACGCCGGGCCGCACGCCCGAGACGGTGCTCGCGGCGTCCGGACGGAACAGCAGCTCGTGCCCGACCACCTGGCCCAGCACGTCGTAGATGCCCTGGCGGGCGATGCAGACGTCGTGGACGCGCCCGCGGGCGCCATCTGCCATCAGCCGACCCCTCCCGCCTCGCCAGGCCGCCGGCCCGCTCGGGCCGGGACCTCCGGACCACTCATCGGCCGCACGGGGGCCGGTCTGCGCAGATCGGTGCGGCTCGACGTGGGGTCGGTGCGGCTCGACCTGGTGTCGGTGCGGCTCGACCTGGGGTCGGTGCGGCTCGACGCGCTGCGTATCGTGGTGGGGATGGCCTCGTTCATGTCCTTCCTGCGTGCGCGCAGCGACGACGACCTCGTGGTGCTGCTCACCCGCCGTCCCGATCTGGCCTCCCCCAGCCCGTCGACGCTGACCTCGCTCGCCGCGCGCGCCACCAGCCGGGTCAGCCTGGACCGGGCGCTCAGCGGCGTCGACGCGGCGGTGCTGCAGGGGCTCGAGGCGCTCGTGGTGGTGGGCCGGCCCGAGCCGGCGACGCCCGAGGACGTCCTGACCGCCGTGGGGGCCCAGAGCCCGGCCGACCGCACCCGGCTGCTGGAGGCCCTGGACCAGGCCGTCGTCCTGGCGCTGGCCTGGCCCGACGCCGGCGGCCTGCGCCCGGCACCCGGGCTCGCGGAGGTGCTCGGCCCGTACCCGGCCGGCCTCGCGCCGGACACCGGGCCGGTGCCCCGCCCGGAGGCGCTGGCCGACCTGTCCGACGTGCCGCCCGGGGCGCGAGCCGTCCTCGACGCCCTCACCTGGGGGCCGCCCGTCGGTGTCCGCCCCGGCCCGGGCACGCCGGCCGCCGCGGCGGTGGACTGGCTGCTGCACCGCGGCCTCCTGGTCCCGGCGGAGAACAGGCACGTGCTCCTGCCCCGTGCCGTCGCGCTGGCGCTGCGGCACGGCCGCACGCACCGCGCCCCGGCCCGGCCGCCGGTGACCGGCACGGCCCGCCGGGACCGGGCCACCGTCTCCGCCGAGTCCGCGCAGGCCGCCGAGGCGGTCGTCCGGGCCGTGGCCGGACTGGTCCAGGCCTGGCAGGAGGCGCCGCCGCCGGTGCTGCGGTCCGGCGGGCTGGCGGTGCGCGAGCTGCGCCGCGTCGCCGGCCTGCTGGGCACCGACGAGCCGACGGCGGCGCTCGTCGTCGAGCTGGCCGGGGCGGCCGGGCTGGTGGCGGACGACGGCGAGGAGGAACCCGCCTTCGTGGCCACTGCGGAGGCGGACACCTGGATCGCCGGTGAGCTGCCCCGCCGCTGGGCCGCGCTGGCCCGCGCCTGGCTGGTCGCCCCCCGCGTCCCGTGGCAGGTCGGCGAGCGCGACGACCGCGGAGCGGTCCGCACCGCTCTGGGGCCCGCCGTGCAGCGCGGTTGGGCGCCGCGCCTGCGCCGTGCCGTGCTGGATGAGCTGGCTGCGCTGCCCGCCGGCAGCGCACCCTCCCTGGACGACCTGCTCGCACTGGTGCGCTGGCGCAGTCCCCGGGCCGCACCGCCGGCGGCGACGGTCGAGGGTGTGCTGACCGAGGCCGGCAGGCTGGGCCTGCTCGGCGCCGGGGCGCTCGCGCCGGCCGGCCGGGCCCTGCTCACCGGCGCGGACATCGAGGCCGCCCTGGTGGCCAGCCTGCCCGACCCCGTCGACGACCTCCTGCTCCAGGGGGACCTCACCGGCGTGGTGCCCGGCCGGGCGACGCCGGCGCTCGACGCGCTGCTCGACCGCACGGCCACGGTGGAGTCCCGCGGCGCAGCGCTGACCGTCCGGTTCACCGAGGCGTCCGTGCGGTCGGCCCTCGACGCCGGGATGGACCCCGAGGACCTGCTCGCCGGCCTGGCCTCCCACGCCCGCGGGCAGCTTCCCCAGCCGTTGACCTACCTCGTCCACGACGTGGCCCGCAGGCACGGTCGGCTGCGGGTCGGTGGCGCTGCCGCGTACCTGCGCTCGGAGGACCCCCCGCTGCTCGCGGGCCTGGCCGAGGATCCCCGGCTGGCCCGGCTCGGCCTGGTCCGCCTGGCGCCGGGTGTCATTGCGTCCCAGGCGCCGCCCGCCGAGCTGCTGGCCGCGCTCCGCGAGCACGGCCTCGCCCCGGTGGCGGAGGGGCCCGGCGGGCAGGTGCTGCGCGCCCAGCCCGGCGCCCGGCGCCGTGCGGGCCATCCGCCGCCCCGACCGGCCCGTGCCGCGGCCACCCCGTCCCCCACCGACGAGGAGGCGCGCGTCGCGCGCGCCACCGCCCTGGTCCCCGAGCTGCGGCGTGCCGAGGCGGCCCGCGCCGACGCGCCGGCGTCGGCCGGCGGGGCCGAGGGCGCGCCGGGTCCGGCCGGGGCGGCCGGGCCCGGCGCGGGGGGCACCGGGGCGGGAACAGTGGACCCCGTCGAGGCGTTGGCCCTGCTGCGGCAGGCTGCCGAGGACCGGGCCGAGGTCTGGATCGAGGTCGCCGGCCCGCGCGGGGTTCCGCAGCGCCGGTTGGTGCGACCCTTGCACGTCGAGGGTGGCCGCCTGCGCGCCCTGGACCCCGCACGCGAGGCGGAGATCACCGTCACCGTGCACTCCATCGCGTCGGCCACCCTCGCATCGACCACGGACCGCACCACCGCCACCCGCTGACAGCCGCCACCGACCGCACCACCGCCCACGGACAGGAGCCCCATGACCGACGGACCGCTCATCGTGCAGAGCGACAAGTCGCTCCTTCTGGAGGTCGACCACCCGCTCGCCGACGAGTGCCGCCGAGCCATCGCGCCGTTCGCCGAGCTGGAGCGCGCCCCCGAGCACGTGCACACCTACCGGCTCACCCCGCTGGGGCTGTGGAACGCCCGGGCGGCGGGACACGACGCCGAGCAGGTCGTCGACACACTGCTGCGCTACTCCCGCTACCCGGTGCCGACCGCCCTGCTCGTCGACGTGGCCGAGACGATGTCCCGGTACGGCCGGCTGCAGCTGCTCGCCGACCCGGTGCACGGCCTGCTGCTGCACGCCCTCGACCCGGCGGTGCTCGCCGAGGTGCGCCGGTCCAAGCGGACCGCCGGCCTGCTCGGGGCGGCGATCGACGACACCGACGTCGCCGTGCACCCCTCCGAGCGCGGCCACCTCAAGCAGGTGCTCGTCAAGCTCGGCTGGCCGGCCGAGGACCTGGCCGGCTACGTGGACGGCGAGGCGCACGCGATCGGCCTCGTCGAGGACGGCTGGTCCCTGCGTCCCTACCAGCACCAGGCCGTGGACACCTTCTGGTACGGCGGCTCCGGCGTCGTCGTGCTGCCCTGCGGTGCCGGCAAGACCCTGGTCGGTGCGGGCGTCATGGCCCGCTCGCAGACCACCACCCTCATCCTCGTCACGAACACCGTCTCGGCCCGGCAGTGGCGCGACGAGCTCGTCGCCCGCACCACCCTGACCCCCGAGGAGATCGGCGAGTACTCCGGCTCCCGCAAGGAGGTCCGGCCGGTGACGATCGCGACGTACCAGGTGCTCACCACCAGGCGGAAGGGCGTCTACCCGCACCTGGAGCTGCTCGACGCGCGCGACTGGGGGCTGATCGTCTACGACGAGGTGCACCTGCTGCCCGCGCCGGTCTTCCGGATGACCGCCGACCTGCAGGCCCGTCGGCGGCTCGGGCTGACCGCCACGCTGGTCCGCGAGGACGGCCGGGAGGACGAGGTGTTCAGCCTGATCGGGCCCAAGCGGTACGACGCGCCGTGGAAGGACATCGAGGCGCAGGGCTGGATCGCCCCGGCCGACTGCGTGGAGGTCCGCCTCACCCTGCCCGACCGCGAGCGGATGGCCTACGCGACCGCGGAGCCGGAGGACCGCTACCGGCTCGCTGCGAGCGCGCCAGGCAAGAACGGCGTGGTCGAGCGGATCGCCGCCGCCCACCCCGGCGAGCCGACCCTCGTCATCGGCCAGTACCTCGACCAGCTCCGGGAGCTCGCCGAGCACCTCCAGGCACCGCTCATCACCGGGGCCACCACCGTCCGCGAGCGTCAGCGCCTGTACGCGGCGTTCCGCGCCGGGGAGATCACCCGGCTCGTGGTGAGCAAGGTGGCCAACTTCTCCATCGACCTGCCCGAGGCCTCGGTGGCCATCCAGGTCTCCGGCGCCTTCGGCTCCCGCCAGGAGGAGGCGCAGCGGCTCGGCCGGCTGCTCCGGCCCAAGGGCGACGGCCGCACCGCGCACTTCTACGCGATCGTGGCGCGGGACACCGTGGACCAGGACTTCGCCGCGCACCGGCAGCGCTTCCTCGCCGAGCAGGGCTACTCCTACCGGATCCGCGACGCCGAGGACGTCGACGCCGAGCTGGACCGCGAGGCCGACGAGTCCGACGGGGAGGGAACTTCCGCAGGGTGGTAGACGTCGGACACGGCGTGCACCAGGATCGACGCATGGCCGCTGCGGATGCCCTCCGGTCGGGCGCCGTGGCGACCGCCCTGCTGGCCGGCGTACTCGGGCTCGCGTTGCCCGCCACGGGGGCCGCCGGTCCGCCGGCCGGCGGTCCGCCGGCCGCCGGTCCGCCGGCCGCCGTGACGCCTGCGACCCAGCGGTCCACCGTCGCCCTGTCGGCTGCGCTGCCCGCCGCCACCGTCCTGCCCGCGACGGCCCCGCTGGCTGTCGGCGGTGACATCACCGACCAGGCCGGTGTGCTCGGCGACCGGACCGACCAGGTGCAGTCCGCACTCGACGCGCTGGCGGCCGCGACGCGCTACCAGCTCTACGTGGTCTACGTACCCAGCTTCTCCGGGACGTCCCCCGAGGAGTGGTCGAACCAGACCACCCGGTTGTCCGGCCTCGGCGCGGACGACCTCCTGCTCAGCGTGGCCGTGCAGGACCGTCGCTACTTCCTGGGCCCGGCGACCGTGCCGGGCCTGTCCTCCTCCCAGCTGGACGACGTGGCGGCGGCGATCGAGGACCGGCTGGCGCAGGACGACTGGGCCGGTGCGGCGATCGTCGGCGCCGAGCAGGTCCAGTCGGCGGCCCAGGGGGGGTCCTCCGGCGGTTCCGGCACCTCGTTCCTCACCATCCTTGTCGTCGGGCTGCTCGTCATCGGCGCCATCGCGCTGGTCGTCACCGTGACCTCCCGCCGGCGGACCGCAGGCGCGGGCCCGGCGGGTCCCGGCCCAGCGGGTCCCGGCACATCGGGCGACGGGCTCGACGCCCTGCCGACCGCGGTGCTCGTCCGGCGGGCCGCGGCGGCGCTGGTGGACATCGACGACGCCCTGCGCGCCTCCGAGCAGGAGCTGGCCTTCGCGCAGGCGCAGTTCGGCGCCGATGCCACGGACGAGTTCGAACGGGCCCTGGCGAGCGGCAAACAGCAGGTCACCGAGGCCTTCCGCCTCCAACAGACCCTCGACGACGACGTGCCGGACACCGACGCCCAGGTCCGTGACGTCGCCGGCCGGATCGTGGCGACCTGTGCCGCCGTCGCCGCGGACCTCGACGCGCAGGCGGACCGGTTCGTCCAGCTGCGCGACCTGCAGGCCCGCGCCCCCGAGCTGCTCGACGCCCATGCCCGCAGCCGGGAGCAGCTCGCCGCCCGGCTCGGCCCGGCGCGCGCCACCCTGGAACGGCTCGCGGCCACCTACCCGGCCGAGGCGCTGAGCTCCGTGGCGCGCAACGCCGACCAGGCTGCCGCCCTGCTCACCGAGGTCGACGCCGCCGTCACCGGCGGGCGGCAGGGCCTGGCCGACGGCGACCGCGGTGTCGCCGTCGGGTATGGCCGCGCCGCGGAAGCCGCCCTCGGCCAGGCGACCGCCCTGCTGGACGCCGTCGACCACGCCGGCACGGACCTCGCCGCCGCCGGCACCCGGCTCGCCGCGGCCATCGCCTCCATCAGCGCCGACCTGGCGGACGCGGCCCGGCTGGCGCCCGGCGATCCGGCCCTCGACGAGCCCGTGCGGGCGGCGCAGGCCGCCGTCGCCCAGGCCGAGGCCGCGCGCACCGCCGGAGACCCGCTCGCTGCGCTGCGCACCATCGCCCAGGCGGAGGCCACCCTCGACGCGGCCCTGGCGCCGCTGCGCGAGGCGGCCGAACGGGCCCGCCGAGCGGCCGGCCTGCTCGACGACGCCCTCGGCCGGGTCGACTCACTGGTGCGCGCCACCGGCTCCTACATCGACACCCGCCGCGGCGCCGTCGGCCCGCAGGCCCGGACCCGGCTGGCCGAGGCGGCGCGGCTGCTGCAGCACGCCCAGGCGCTCGCCACGCAGGACCCACAGTCGGCGCTCGGCACCGCGCAGCGTGCCGAGCAGCTGGCCGTGCAGGCCCAGCAGATCGCCCAGGCCGACGTGGCGGACGCCGAGCGACGCGAGGACGAGCACCGCCGCGGCGGCGGAGGCGGGTCGAACGTCGGGGGCATGCTCCTCGGCGGCATCATCCTCGACGCGCTGCTGCGCGGCGGCGGCGGCTTCGGGGGCGGCCACGCAGGCGGCGGGTTCGGCGGCGGCGGGTTCGGCGGCGGCGGCCGAGGCGGCGGGTTCGGCGGCGGCGGGGGCGGGGGCGGCGGCCGCGGGGGCGGCTTCTAGGGCAGTGGGACAGATGAGCACCCGAGCGCGCACCGCGCTCGGACCAGGACGACGGAAGGCACAGGCGATGACCGAGAAGCAGAGCATCTTCGGCCGGATCTCCCAGCTGGCCAAGGCCAACATCAACGCGCTGCTGGACGGCGCCGAGGACCCGCAGAAGATGCTGGACCAGCTGGTCCGCGACTACACGAACAGCATCGCCGAGGCGGAGCAGGCCATCGCCCAGACCATCGGCAACCTGCGGCTCGCCGAGCTGGACCACGCCGAGGACGTCAAGGCGGTCCGGGAGTGGGGGGACAAGGCGGCGGCCGCCTCCCGCCGCGCGGAGCAGTTCCGGGCGGACGGCGACACGACATCCGCCGTGAAGTTCGACAACCTGGCCAAGGTGGCTCTCGGCAAGCAGATCACCGCGGAGACCGAGGTCAAGGACGCCGAGCCGCTCATCGCCTCGCAGCGGGACACCGTCGAGAAGCTCAAGACCGGCTTGGCCCAGATGAAGGACAAGCTGGACCAGCTGAAGAGCCGCCGGGACAGCCTGGTGGCCCGGCAGAAGGCCGCCGCGGCGCAGCAGCAGGTGCAGTCGGCCGTCGGCAGCCTCAGCGTGCTCGACCCGACGTCGGAGCTGTCCCGGTTCGAGGACAAGGTCCGCCGCCAGGAGGCGCTCGCCGCCGGCCAGGCCGAGCTGGCCGCCTCCTCGCTCGACGCCCAGTTCGCCGAGCTCGACGACGCGAGCACCGAGGTCGAGGTCGAGGCCCGCCTGGCCGCCTTGAAGTCCTCGACCGCCGGCCAGCAGTAGGACGCCAGCAGCGGGTCAGGCGTAGGACGCCAGCAGCGGGTCAGGCGTAGGACGCCAGGTCTGCCCGCACACGGTCGACGAACGCCTCGGCGAGGATCTGCCCGGCCGTGGCGAGCTCCTCGTCGTGCGCCGCCATCGCGGCACCGACCGACTCCGGGTCCACCCCGGCACCGTCCGCCCAGGCCCGGGCGTCCGCCACCCGGGCCTCCGGATGGAACTGCACGCCCCACGCCGAACCGACCCGGAACGCCTGGTAGGGGTAGACCGGGGAGGAGGCCAACCAGGCCGCGCCGGCCGGCAGGTCCACCACGGCGTCGGCGTGCAGGCTGAGCATCCGCGTCGACCGCAGCCCGTCCGCCTGGGCCCGTCCGGCCAGGCCGGCGAGCAGCGGGTCGCCGGTCGCCTCCGGCCGCCAGCGCACGTCGATCACCCCCGCCTCGACCCCGGGCGGAGCGGCGACCTGCACCTTCCCGCCGGTCGCGAGCGCGAGCAGCTGGGCGCCCAGGCAGATGCCGAGGGTCGGCACCCCCGAGGCCGCCGCCGAGGCGAGCAGTGCCCGGGTGGCCGGCAGCCAGCCGGCACCCGCATCGTCCACGGCGCTCATCCGGCCACCGAGGACGAGCAGCCCGTCGCCCACCGCGTCGAGGGATGTCGGGACCGGCTCGCCGTCGTAGGCGCGGACGAGGCGCATCTGCGCCCTCCCCAGCCAGTCCTCGAACCGCCCGAGCGGCACGCCGCGATCAGACTGGATCACGGTGAGCAGCGGCAGGCGGGCAGGCGGGGTCGAATCGATCACCACGGGACCGTACTGCCCAGCCCGCCCGACAGGACAACCCGGAGCCCGCCCGCGAGGCGTCCCGAGAGGCGACGTGCGATCGCCAAGGCGACCTGCGATCCCCGGGGTGACCCGCGATCCCCGGGGTGACCGATGCTCCCCGTCCAGCGCGTACTCAGTGAATTCCCAGCGTAGGCGGGCAGAATTCACACATGAGCATCGCGCCCACTCCCGGCCAGGTCGAGGCCCGGTTGCTCGTCGTCGACGACGAGCCGAACATCCGCGAGCTGCTGGCCACCTCGCTGCGGTTCGCCGGCTTCGACGTCCAGGCGGCCGCCGACGGCAACGAGGCGTTGCGCCTGGCCCGCCGCACGGCGCCGGACCTCGTCGTGCTCGACGTCATGCTGCCGGACATGGACGGCTTCACCGTGACGCGGCGGCTGCGGGAGAACGGCCACCACGTGCCCGTGCTCTTTCTCACCGCCCGGGACGAGACTGCGGACAAGGTGACCGGCCTCACCGTCGGCGGGGACGACTACGTGACAAAGCCGTTCAGCCTGGAGGAGGTCGTCGCGCGGATCCGGGCGATCCTCCGGCGCACCCACCCGGGGGACGGCGACGACGGCTCGGTGCTGCGCTATGCCGACCTCGAGCTCGACGAGGACAGCCACGAGGTGCGCCGGGCCGGCCAGGTCGTCGAGCTGTCGCCCACCGAGTTCAAGCTGCTGCGCTACCTGCTGCTCAACGCCGGCCGCGTGCTGTCGAAGGCGCAGATCCTCGACCACGTCTGGGAGTACGACTGGGGCGGCGACGCCAACATCGTCGAGTCCTACATCTCCTACCTGCGGCGCAAGGTGGACCAGGTGGCCACCCCGGCGGGCACGCCGGTCGAGCCGCTCATCCAGACCAAGCGCGGCGTCGGGTACATGCTGCGCCGCCCGAGCGGCTCGTGACCGGTCCGGACCCGGCAGACGATCCGGACCCGGCAGGCGGGGCCGATTGCGCCGGTCCTCCGGCCGGCGCTCCTCCGGTGGGCCCGCCCACCGGTCCCGAGGACGACGCCGACCGGCAGCCTGCGCCGTCGTCGTGGGGGCGGATGACGCGGGCGACCCGGGGCCGCTGGGCCCGGGTCCCGCTGCACACCCGGCTGGTGGCGATCACCACGGTGCTGCTGGGCGTCGGCCTGCTCGTCGCCGGCCTGACCACCACGAACCTGCTCGGCCGCTACCTGGTCGGCCAGCTCGACCAGCGGCTCGTGTCCGAGGGCAGGGACCTCGCCCAGGACAGCGCGGACCACCTGGCACAGGCGTGCTCCGCCGTCGACTCGGCTCTGCCGTCGGACTACGTCGTCGTGCTCTCCTTCGTCGACGGCAGCCAGTGCCCGCTCGGACGCACCACCACGTACCAGCGGCACGGCACGCCGGCGCTGCCCACGCTGTCCACCGGAGCGGCAGCGGCCATCGCCGGCGCCCCGTTCACCGTCGGGTCGAGCTTGCGGGACTCCCCCTGGCGGGTGGTCGTGTACCCGCTGTACCCCGACGCCGGCGGTCCGGCGGTCGGCATCGTGGCCGTCAGCCTCCCCATGGACGACATCCAGCAGACGATCCACCGCGCCGGGATCCTCATGGCGAGCGCCGGGATCGTCATCGTCGGCGTCGGCATCCTCGCCGGGGAGTGGGCCGTGCGGCGCTCGCTGCGCCCGTTGCGCGAGATCGAGGACACGGCCGCGGCGATCGCGGCGGGCGACCTGTCCCGGCGGGTCCCGGCAGCGCCGGAGAGCACCGAGGTGGGTCGGCTCGGGGTCGCCCTCAACGGCATGCTCAGTCAGATCGAGCAGGCGTTCGCCGACCGCACCGCCTCCGAGGCCCGGATGCGCCGGTTCGTCGCCGACGCCTCCCACGAGCTGCGCACCCCGCTCGCGGCCATCCGCGGGTACGGCGAGCTGTACCGGATGGGCGCGCTCACCACGAAGGAGCAGGTCGACGACACCCTGCGCCGGATCGAGGACTCCGCCACCCGGATGGGCGGACTCGTCCAGGAGCTGCTCGCCCTGGCCCGCCTCGACGAGGGCCGCCCGCCGCGTGCCGAGCCCGTGGACCTCACCGTGCTGGCCGCCGATGCGCTCGCCGACCTGCACGCGCTGGACCCCGCCCGGCCCGTCCGGGTGCGGGCGCTGGACTCCGACGAGGCCCCCCGCCGGTGCATGGTGACCGGCGACGAGGGTGCGCTGCGCCAGGTGTTCGCCAACCTCGTCGGCAACGTGCACCAGCACACGCCTGCCGACACCCCGGCGGAGATCGCGGTGGGCGCGCGGGACGGCCGGGCCGTCATCGAGGTGCGTGACCACGGTCCCGGGATCTCCCCCGAGCATGCCGGCCGGGTCTTCGAGCGCTTCTACCGGGTGGACTCCAGCCGGTCGCGGGCTGCGGGGCACGGCGGCGGAGCCGGGCTCGGTATGGCGATCGTCGCGGGCGTCGTCGCCGCGCACGACGGCACGGTCGTCCTGGCGACCACCCCGGGCGGCGGGACGACCGTGCAGGTCACGCTGCCGCTGAGCGGTTGAGCCGGCCCGCCGGGGCGGTGCGGTCGCAGGGCGGACGGGCGGGACGGATCCCGACCGGAGGGACGACCCGCGGCACGGCCTGAGAACAGGACCTGCCGTCGACCGCGGCCCGGACTACCATGGCGCGGCCCGAGCATGATCGTCGACGTGAGGCATGGTTCATGGGCGTCCACGACGCACCGCAGTGGTTGCTGTCCGCCTACATCCGCAGCGCGATAGGAGCCGGGGCGACGGCTCCGGTGGAGGAGATCCGGGCCCGAGCCGTGGAGCTCGTCCACCGCTGGTCCAGCCCCGAACGCACCTTCCACAACCTGCACCACCTCCTCGACGTGCTCGCCCACGTCGACGAGCTCGCCGAGGAGACCCACGAGCCCGACCTCGTGCGGCTCGCCGCGTGGTACCACGGCGCGGTGTTCGACGCCGCCGAGAAGGCAACGTATGCCAACCGTGGCGGCGAGGACGAAGTGGCGAGCGCCCAGCTGGCGCTGGAGGAGTTGACCGCGCTGGGCGTGCCGCAGGAGAGCGCCGAGCGGGTCCGTGACCTCGTGCGCGCCAGCACCCGGCACGCGCCGGATCCCGGCGACTTCGACTGCGCGGTGCTCTGCGACGCCGACCTGTCGATCCTCGCCGCTGAGCCGCAGCGGTACCGCATGTACTTGACGGCGGTGCGCACCGAGTACGAGTTCGTGCCCACGGAGATCTACCTGCGTGCCCGGCTGGCGATCGTGCGCAAGCTGCTGGCCCGAAACCCGCTGTTCCTCAGCCCGCTCGGCGCGGCCTGGGAGGAGCCGGCGCGGCAGAACCTGTCGGCCGAGCTGCAGCGGCTGGAGAGAAAGATCGCCCAGATCGACGGCGCGGCGGCCGGCGCGCGCTGAGCGGTGGCCGCGGTTGCGGGGGCTGTGGGCCGTCGGCCGCTTCGGCCGTGGGGGCTGCGAACCCACGGCAGCGTCGGTCGCGCCGGTGCCGCTGCGCCACCCTCAGCCGCGCCGCCTACGCCCCATGTCGTGGCGCTGCGTGGCTCGTCCGCAGTGCCGCTTGACAGATGGAATGATCGAACATGTGTTCGATACAGGAGGAAACCTCCCGGGGACGAGCACGAGCCCCGCTGCGGAGCCGTTCGACCTGCCGGCCGTTCTCGACCAGCTCGATCGCCTGGTGGACCGTCTGGCTGATGCCGCGGCCCCGGTGGTCGGCCTGGGCGGCCACCGGGGCGATGTTCCGATGACCGACCTGGCGATCGCGTGCAACCGGTTGCGCCGGGCGAGCGACCGGGTCACCGGCATCCGCCTGACCTGGCTGGGACGGGTCGAGGCCGACGGGCGGTGGGCCATCGACGGTCCGCGCACGTTCGCCCACTGGCTGGCCGGCCGCGACCACATCAACCTCAGCACGGCTCGCCGCGAGACACGGATCTCCCGGTCGCTGCGCGACCTCCTGCCCGCGACGGCGCAGGCTGCCCGCGACGGACGGATCGGCCCTGACCAGGTGCGCACGATGGTCGACGTGGCGGCCACGTCTCCCGCACGCTGCGATGCTCTCGCGGCACCCGTCGACCTCACCGCCACACCGGACCCCACCACCGGCCCGATCGAGAACACCGCACCGGGACTCACCACCACGCCGGACCCGGCCAGCACCCTCGGCTCCAGCACCGGCCTGGACCCGACCGCTCCCCCGCACCCCACCGGCGAGCAGGTACTGCTGCAGGCAGCCGCGGTGCATCCGGCCGGCGCGTTCACCCGGCTCGTGCGTCGGTTCGCGCAGGTCGCCGACCCCGAGGCCGACGAGCGCGGATACGCGCAGGCCAGCCAGCGGGAGTACCTGGACCTGGCACCTACCCTGGACGGGTGGCACCTGGCCGGGTTCCTCACCGAGGAGCACGGGCAGCTCGCCCAGGCCGCTCTGAACGCGGTCTCCCACCCAGCTGGCTCCGACGACACCCGGACCCCCGCGCAGCGACGCGCCCACGGCCTGGCCGGCATCTGCCGGCTCGCGCTCGACCACCCCGCGCCCGGCGGCGGCCCCGCTGCACGTCCACACCTGGACGTCCACGTCACGCTCGCAGATCTCGCAGCGCTCGTCGCCTCCCGGGACGCCATCACCGGGCCAACCGGCTCCGGGCCAACCGGCCCCGGGGCAACCACTGGTCAGGTCACCGGCACCGACGCCGAAGCCACGGCGGCGGTACAGGAGTTCTGGCACCAGCTGCACACCTGCGCACCGGCTCCACCGTCCGGACCCTCGTGGGCCGACGGGCGTGGCCCGCTTCCCCGTCCCCTCCTCGCGAGGCTGCTGTGCGACGCGGAGCTCACACGGATCGTGTTCGGCCCGGACTCCGCAGTCCTGGACGTAGGGCGGACCCGGCGCACCGTCTCCGGCCCGCTGCGGCGCGCCGTGATCGCCCGCGACCGTGGGTGCACCTGGCCCGGGTGCAAGGCTCCACCCAGCATGTGCGAGGTCCATCACGCTGCGCGCCACTGGGCCGACGGCGGAGAGACATCGGTGGCGAACTCAGCCCTGCTCTGCTGGTACCACCACGACCGCGTCGACACCCACGGCATCACCATGCGCTATGACCACGAGTGGCGCTTCACCCGCCGCGACGGCCGTCAGATCGCCCCACCGACGCCGACACGGGCACCAGCACCCGCACGGTCAGCGCCGCACGACGCGCGGCGGTGACGAGCTCCCGCCGTCGCACCCTCAGCCCACCGCTGGACGCGCCCAAGGGCGGCCGACGTGGCACCCGCCGGTGCGCGGCACTGTCGCCGCCCTACCGTGCGAGGACACAGCCAGCCTGACGAGACGAGACGGAGAAGGCGAGCGATGACGCGCTTCGAGGTGGACAGCGCCCAGGTAGCCCAGGCGGCCGCAGGGGTGCAGACGCGCACGGCAGCAGTGCGGGCAGAGGTGTCAGCGCTGCAGCGCCAGCTCGTCGAGCTACAGACGGTCTGGCACGGCGGCGCCGCGGCCGCCTTCAGCGGGGTGATGGCCGAGTGGTCATCGGCGCAGATGCGCGTGGAACAGGCGTTGGACGCCATCGGCGCCGCACTGGCCCAGGCTGCCCAGACATACGCAGACGCCGAGGCGCAGGCCTCGCGGATGTTCTCCCGCTGACCGGGCGACGGGCACCGCCGAGCAATCAACGGGGCGACGTGATCACTGCCACACGACCGCGATCACCACGTTCGCTGCGACGAGCCCGAGCACGGCCCCGAGGCCCTGTCGCGTGACCCGCTCGGGTCGGCGGTACAACCGGACGATCAGCACCGTCGCGATGGCGGCGATCACCAGCTTCACCGCCATCTTGGCGTTGTCCACGGAGTCGCCGGCCACGCCGGACGACGCCAGCCCGACCATGAGGATGCCGGTCGCCAGCGCTGTCAGGATCCCGTGCAACGCCCCCGTGGGCAGAGCCGGGGTGCGGATCGTGACGATCGTGCCGCCGAGCACGATGGCCCAGCCGAGGAGATGAAGGACCAAGAGCAGCCGGTAGACGACGTCCATGGCGGTCAGCCTAGAGGCATGGCGGTCAGCCTAGAGGAGGCAGTCAGACGGCCGGAGGGCAGCCGGCATGCGGCCGCCCAGCGGGTGGGCTGGTGGCGGGAGGACAACAGGAGCGTGCGCAGCACCACCGACACGTGCGACCCGACCGACACGTGCGACCCGACCGACACGTGCGACCCGCCTGCCACCCCCGGCCGGTGTCGCCGCGCCACCCCTGGTCCGGCGCCTACCACGCGGTCCGTCCACCTCACCCCGGGCCCAGGGGTGGCGGCGCCAGTGCAGCGCAGACGCCGAAGGCTGGGCAGCACGTGCTGCCCAGCCTTCGTGGTGCGACGTGCGTCAGGCCGTCATGACCGGCGCGACGGCCGGGACGACGCGCTGGCGGCTGTCAAGGATGCGCAGCACCCAGCCGATGAGGATGAACAGCGCGCCGAGCGCGACCACCAGGAGCGCGACGCCATATGCCACGACCGAGGTGAACAGCGAGCTGCGCAGGAAGGATGCCGTGCCGGCAACACCCTGCAGCGGGTCACCCTGCTTCAGCTGACCGTACGTCAGGCCGCCCGTCGCCTTCAGCGCGTGCTCACGGATGATGTTCGCCTCCGAGAACGCGGTCCACGGGCTGTTCACCCGCTGGCCTGCGAACGCTGTGCCCTCGGAGACCGTGACCTTCTCCTGGTTCAGCTGAACGGAGACCGCCGTCCACGTCCCGATACCAGCAACCACGAAGATCACGCCCATGATGATCGCGATCAGTCCCACGACCCTGGGCGCTCCGCTCCCGGACTTCGCCACCTCGGCACCTGTTGCAGTCGACATCTTGTCGGTTCCCTTCACCCCGTAGCGGGACCGGCTCCGGCCCCTTGGTTGGGACCGACGTCCGCGGCCCCGCGCCGGACGCTTCCTCGCCGGCAGAGCCAAGTCTGTCCACCGGATGCCTCGGGCGGTAGGACCTTGGTCGTGTCGCGCGTGGCGATCCGGCTCGCCATCACGGCCTGTCAGGACTTAGGTCGGCCCTCACTCCCACTCGATGGTCCCCGGCGGCTTGCTCGTCACGTCCAGCACGACCCGGTTGACCTCGCGCACCTCGTTGGTGATCCGGGTGGAGATCCGAGCCAGCACGTCATAGGGCACCCGTGTCCAGTCGGCCGTCATGGCGTCCTCGCTGGACACCGGCCGCAGCACGACGGGGTGGCCGTAGCTGCGCTCGTCGCCCTGCACCCCCACCGAGCGCACCTGCGCCAGCAGGACCACGGGGCACTGCCAGACGTCCCGGTCCAGCCCGGCGGCCGTCAGCTCCTCCCGCGCGATCGCATCCGCGGCGCGCAGCACCGCGAGCCGGTCGGCCGTGACCTCACCGATGATCCGGATGCCCAGCCCCGGCCCGGGGAACGGCTGGCGCCAGACGATCGCCTCGGGCACGCCGAGCACCAGGCCCACCGCGCGCACCTCGTCCTTGAACAGCGTGCGCAGCGGCTCGACGAGCTCGAACTGCAGGTCCTCGGGCAGACCGCCGACGTTGTGGTGACTCTTGATGGTGGCCGCCCCGTCGCCGCCCCCGGACTCCACGACGTCCGGGTACAACGTCCCCTGCACGAGGTAGCGCACCTGCTCCCCGCCCGCCCCGGCCTCGGCCACCACCTGGCGAGCCGCGTCCTCGAACACCCGGATGAACTCCCGGCCGATGATCTTGCGCTTGGCCTCCGGGTCGGTGACGCCGGCCAGCGCCGCCAGGAACCGGTCAGCCGCGTGCACGACGAGCAGCCGGACCCCGGTCGCGGCGACGAAGTCCCGCTCCACCTGCTCGGCCTCCCCGGCCCGCAGCAGCCCGTGGTCCACGAACACGCAGGTCAGCTGGTCCCCGACGGCCCGGTGCACGAGCGCCGCGGCGACCGAGGAGTCCACGCCGCCGGACAGCCCGCAGATCACCCGCGCTCCGCCGACCTGCGTCCGGATCGCGGCGACCTGCTCGGCGACGATGTCGGCAGGGTCCCAGTCGGGCGTCAGGCCCGCCCCGCGGTACAAGAAGTTCTCCAGCGTCGTCTGGCCCAGCGGGGTGTGCCGGACCTCGGGGTGCCACTGCACGCCGAACAACCGGCGCGAGCGGTCCTCGAACGCTGCGACCGGCGCGCCCGGCGAGCTGGCCAGCACCTCGAACCCGGCGGGCAGTGCCTGCACGGCGACACCGTGGCTCATCCACACCTGCTGCTCCGCCGGCGACCCGGCGAGCAGCTCGCCGCCGGCCGCCACCTCGACCGTGGTCTGCCCGTACTCCCCCTGGGCGGTCGCGTCGACGCTCCCGCCCAGCGCGTGCGCCATCGCCTGGAACCCGTAGCAGATGCCCAGCATGGGCACACCGACGTCGAACAGTGCGGGGTCGACGCGTGGGGCTCCCGGCTCGTACACGCTGGCCGGACCGCCGGACAGGATGATCGCGGCCGGGTCGCGGGCCAGCAGCTGGGCCACCGAGAGGGTGTGCGGGACGATCTCGGAGTAGATGTGCGCCTCGCGGACCCGGCGTGCGATGAGCTGGGCGTACTGCGCCCCGAAGTCGACGACGAGGACGGGTCGACGCTCCCCCCGCGCACCGCCCGGAGCTGGAGCGCTGGGGGATGCGAGCGGTGTCGTCACCCCCCCAGGGTAGGCGAGGTCGCTCACGCCTCCCGGCCGAGCCGAGCCTCCGCCTGGACCCGCACCCGGCCCTCCAGCACGAAGGACATCACCGGCACCACACCTGCCAGCACCATCGCCGCCAGCCGCCCGTACCGCCACCGCATCGTCGACCACAGGTCCGCGACCGTGACCAGGTACACGATGTAGATCCATCCGTGGGCGTACGGCACCCAGCTGATCCAGCGCATGACGTCGTCGCCGGCGCCGACGGCATAGTGCACGATCAGCTCCGCGCAGAGCAGCAGCAGCATCGTGCCGGTGACGTAGGCCATCACGCGGTAGCGGGTCAGCGCGCCTCGCGCGCGGGCCGCCCAGCGGGACTGCGCACCCGCGGGTGCGGCGTCGGTCTGGCTCATGACTGGTCCTCTCCCCGGGCGACGGACGCCGCCCCTGTCTCGGCCGAGGCCATTGTCCGTGCCCGTGGGGCACCCGCACCTCGCTCTGCCGGTGGGCTGCCCCCACCCGGCGCCACCGGGGGCGCCTGCCCAGCCCGCCCCACCGGCGGCCCGCCTCCACCCGGCCCTGCCGGGGCCACCCCGGCTCCCGGGTCGCCGGTCGCCTCGTCGCGCACCAGCCGCCACCACAGCGCGAGGGCGAAGCCGCCGAAGATCCACCACTGCGCGGCGTAGACCAGGTTCTGCGCGTTGAGAGAGGCGCCCGGCGACGTCGGCGGAGGCAGCTGGGCCAGGCCCTGCTGCGCTGGGGCGGTGAGCACCAGGTAGCCGGTCCAGATCGGCCCGTCCCACCGGTTGAGCAGCGCGGCAGGGCTGATCGCGTCGGTCTGGCCCTCGGGCAGGTCCCGGCCACCGGGCCGCCCCGCCTCCCCCGCACCCTCGCCGACCTGCAGGTACCCGGTGACGGTCACCGTGCCGCTGGGCGCCACCACGGCGGGGTCGCCCGGCTGGGCCACCCATCCCCGGACCACCGGCAGCACGGCCCGGGCGCCGGTCGCGACGTCGACCCGCAGCGGGGTGAGGACGAGGTAGCCGACCTGTCCGTCCAGCGCCCGTCCGGCGACCAGGAGCTGGCCGGTCGGCTCCCAGCGCCCCGTGGCGACGACCTGCCGACCGACGAGGTCGGCAGGGAAGGCGGTCTGGGGCGCCAGGACCGCGGCAAGCGGCACCGGGGCTGCCGACTCGCGCGCAGCGACCTGGCGGGCGGCCGCCTGGTCCCCGCGCTCGTAGGCACGGCCCAGCTGCCAGACCCCCAACCGGGCGCACACCGCCGCCGCGAGCAGCAGGACGATCAGCAGCCCGAGCATCCGAGGGCGCCGCGCAGCGGCCCAGAACGAGGTCGACTCCCGCCGGGGGCGTTCGGCCCACATGTCAGACGCCGCGGGAGACGAGGAGCGGTCGACCGCAGGCACCTCCGGCGGCAACACGGGACGTTCCTTCTCCCCGGCCTCCGTCCCGGCCCGTGCGGGACGTTCGACCTCCCGGGCACCTGCCACAGGGTGCCCGCCTGGCGTGTCGGACGGCGTCTCGAGCACCGGACCACGCTACCCCGGGGCTCGGCTCCCTCAACTGCCGGCTCCCGCGGACCCGGGCACGGCGGAGTTCCCGGCTCCCGCGGACCCGGGCACGGCGGAGTTCCCGGCTCCCGCGGACCCGGGGGCACGGCGGAGTTCCCGGCTCCCGCGGACCCGGGCACGGCGGCGCGTCCGCCGCCCTGCGGACGCCGGCACAGTGGAGTTTGATGGGACGGCGGGCGGCGTCGGTCCGGCAGCGCCGGCCGGCCCGCCGGCGGCACGAGGAGCAGCCGCAGCGTGGGTCGGACGTCCTATGCCGGGCGTGCCCGCCGCGCGACGCTGGGTTTGGTCTGCGCCCGCGGCGTCGCCGCAGCCGGACAGGCACGAGGACAGGGAGTGGAGCATGAGCACGACGACTGCACGGCCGACCTCCTGGCGGCGCGGCACCGGAGAGCCGGTGAGCGCAGACACGCTGCGGCGCATCGACGGGTGGTGGCGGGCGGCCAACTACCTGTCGGTCGGGCAGATCTACCTGCTGAACAACCCGCTGCTGCGCAACCAGCTGACCCGCGACGACGTCAAGCCGCGGCTGCTCGGCCACTGGGGCACCACCCCGGGCCTGAACTTCCTCTACGCCCACCTCAACCGGGTGATCGCCGAGCGTCAGCAGCCGGCGATGTACATCATCGGCCCCGGGCACGGCGGGCCGGGCATGGTCGCCAACGCCTACCTGGACGGCACCTACTCGCAGATCTACTCCGACATCACGCAGGACACCGAGGGCATGCGTCGGCTGTTCCGGCAGTTCTCCTTCCCCGGTGGCATCCCCAGCCACGTCGCCCCCGAGACCCCCGGGTCCATCCACGAGGGCGGCGAGCTCGGCTACGCGCTGTCCCACGCCTACGGCGCAGCGTTCGACAACCCCGACCTGCTGGTCGCCGCCGTGGTCGGCGACGGGGAGGCCGAGACCGGCCCGTTGGCCACGAGCTGGCACTCCAACAAGTTCATCAACCCGGCCCGCGACGGCGTCGTGCTGCCGATCCTGCACCTCAACGGCTACAAGATCGCCAACCCCACGGTGCTCGCCCGCATCCCGGAGGACGAGCTGCTCAGCCTGTTCCGCGGCTACGGCTACACCCCGCACCTGTTCACCGGCGGGTACCACGACGAGGACCACTTCGCGGTACACACCCGGTTCGCCGACCTCCTGGACACGGTGCTCGACGAGATCGCCGACATCAAGGCCCGCGCCATGGCCGGCGACGAGCAGCGCCCGGCCTGGCCGATGATCATCCTGCGCACCCCCAAGGGCTGGACCTGCCCGCCGAGCATCGACGGCAAGCAGGTCGAGGACTCGTGGCGGGCCCACCAGGTGCCGCTGGCCAGCGCACGGGACACCGAGGACCACCTGAAGGTGCTCGAGCAGTGGATGCTGTCCTACGAGCCCGACGAGCTGTTCGACGAGAACGGCACGGTGCGGGCGGACATCTCCTCGTTGGCCCCGGTCGGCCGGCTGCGGATGAGCGACACCCCCTATGCCAACGGTGGCCTGTTGCTCAAGGACCTGCGGCTGCCCGACTTCCGGGACTTCGCCGTCGACGTCCCCGCCCCGGGTGGGTCGATCAGCGAGGCCACCCGGGTGCTCGGCGACTACCTGGCCGACGTCATCCGGCGCAACCCGGACAACTTCCGGATCTTCGGCCCGGACGAGACCGCGTCGAACCGCCTGCAGGCCGTGTTCGAGGTCACGGACAAGGTGTGGGACGCCGAGTACCTCAGCCCCGCCGTCGACGAGCACCTGGCCCGGGCCGGACGGGTCGTCGAGATGCTGTCCGAGCACCAGTGCCAGGGCTGGCTGGAGGGCTACCTGCTCACCGGCCGGCACGGCATGTTCACCAGCTACGAGGCGTTCATCCACATCGTCGACTCCATGGTCAACCAGCACGCCAAGTGGCTGAAGGTGACCCGGGACATCCCGTGGCGGCGGCCCATCGCCAGCCTCAACTACCTGCTGAGCAGCCACGTCTGGCGCCAGGACCACAACGGGTTCTCCCACCAGGACCCCGGGTTCATCGACCACGTGGTGAACAAGAAGGCCCAGATCGTCCGGGTGTACCTGCCACCGGACGCCAACACCCTGCTCGCCACCTACGACCACTGCCTGCGCAGCCGCAACTACATCAACGTGGTGGTGGCCGGCAAGCAGCCGGCACCCAACTTCCTGCCCATGGCGGACGCGGTGGCGCACTGCGCCCGGGGCCTGGGGATCTGGGACTGGGCCGGTACGGAGGTGCCGGGCCAGGAGCCGGACGTCGTGCTGGCCGCAGCCGGCGACGTGCCCACGCTGGAGGTGCTGGCCGCGGCCGACATCCTCCGCCGACGCCTGCCCGGGCTCAAGGTCCGGGTGATCAACGTCGTGGACCTCATGCGGCTGCAGGACCCCGGCGAGCACCCGCACGGGCTGTCCGACCGGGACTTCGACACCCTGTTCACCACGGACAAGCCGGTGATCTTCGCCTACCACGGCTACCCGTGGCTGATCCACCGGCTCACCTACCGCCGCAACGGCCACGCCAACATCCACGTGCGCGGCTACAAGGAGGAGGGCACGACGACCACCCCGTTCGACATGGTCATGCTCAACGACCTGGACCGCTACCACCTGGTCATGGACGTCATCGACCGGCTGCCGGAGCTCGGGTCCCGGTGGGCCGGCCTGCGTCAGGAGATGGTCGACGCCCGGCTCCGGGCCCGTCAGTACACCCGCGACCACGGGGAGGACGTCCCCGAGGTGCGCGACTGGGTCTGGCCGGACGCCGGCGAGACGGCCACCGAGGCCGCCGGTCCGATGCTCGACGCCTCCCGCACGACGGGTGGTGACAACGAGTAGTGGCCCGCAACGTCTACATCGCCTCCCCCGAGGGCGACACCGGCAAGTCCACGGTCGCCCTCGGGGTGGTCGACCTGCTCACCCGGTCCGTGCAGCGGGTCGGCGTGTTCCGCCCGGTCGCCCGGGACGCCACCGGGCGCGACTACGTCCTGGACCTCCTGCTCGCCCATGACGGGGTCGACCTCGACTACGTCGACTGCGTCGGGGTGACCTATGACGACGTGCACGCCGACCCCGAGGCCGCCCTGGTCCAGATCATCCAGCGCTACCACGCGGTGGAGCGGCGCTGCGACCTGGTGGTCATCGTCGGCACCGACTACACGGACATCGCCGGGCCGACCGAGCTGGCCTACAACGCTCGCATCGCGGCCAACCTGGGCGCGCCCGTCCTGCTCGTCGTGTCCGGCAACCACCGCACCGCCGACGAGGTCCGCCAGGTCGCCGAGGTGGCCGTCGGTGAGCTGGAGGCCAACCACGCCCGGGTGATCGCCACCATCGCCAACCGCTGCCCCGCCGACCAGCTCGGCGCGATCCGCGATGCGCTGAGCCGGGACCGCCCGGCCTGGGCACTGCCCGAGGAGCCGTACCTGTCCGCCCCGACCGTCCGCCAGCTGATGGAGGCCGTGCACGGCTCGCTGGTGATCGGCGACGAGCAGCTGCTCTCCCGCGAGGTCGCCGACGTGACGGTCGGCGCCATGACGATCGAGCACCTGCTCGACCGGCTGACCGACGGCGTCGTCGTCATCACCCCCGGCGACCGGTCGGACATCCTGCTCGCCCTGCTCACCGCACACACCGCGGAGGGCTTCCCGTCACTGGCCGGGATCATCCTCAACGGCGGCTTCTTCCCGCCGCCGGCGGTCGCCCGGCTCGCCGAGAGCCACGGCAGCGGCCTGCCGATCATCCGCACCGACCTGGGCACGTTCCACACCGCCAGCGCCGCCGCGCGGGTGCGGGGCCGGCTCACCGCGGACTCCCAGCGCAAGGTCGACGCCGCGCTGGCGCTGTTCGAGCGGCACGTCGACGGGCCCGCCCTGGTGCACGCCCTGGACGTGCCCCGGCCGGAGGTCGTCACCCCGTTGATGTTCGAGTACGAGCTGCTCGACCGGGCCCGCGCGGCCCGCAAGCACATCGTGCTGCCGGAGGGCAACGACGACCGCATCCTGCGCGCCGCGTCCACCCTGCTGCAGCGCGGCGTCGCCGAGCTGACGATCCTCGGGGACGAGGCGGCGGTACGCACCCGCGCCGCCCAGCTCGGTCTGGCGCTCGCCGACGCGCACGTGGTCGACCCCGGGTCCGGGGACCTCCTGGAACGGTTCGCCGTGGAGTACGCCCGGCTGCGGGCGCACAAGGGGATGACCGTGGAGCGGGCCCGGGAGATCGTCTCCTCGGTGTCCTACTTCGGCACGATGATGGTGCACCTGGGGCTGGCCGACGGCATGGTCTCCGGCGCGCTGCACACCACCGCCCACACGATCCGGCCCGCCTTCGAGATCATCAAGACGGTGCCCGGCGTCTCCATCGTGTCCAGCGTGTTCTTCATGTGTCTCGAGGACCGCGTGCTCGTCTACGGCGACTGCGCGGTCAACCCGGACCCCACCGCGGAGCAGCTGGCGGACATCGCGATCTCCTCGGCCGGCACGGCCGCACAGTTCGGCATCGAGCCGCGGATCGCCATGCTGTCGTACTCCACTGGCGAGTCCGGGGAGGGTGCGGACGTGGACAAGGTGCGCACCGCCACCGAGCTGGTCCGCCGGCGCCGCCCCGACCTGTCGGTGGAGGGCCCGATCCAGTACGACGCCGCGGTGGACGCGTCGGTGGCCAAGACGAAGATGCCCGACTCGGCGGTGGCCGGGCGGGCGACCGTCTTCATCTTCCCCGACCTCAACACGGGCAACAACACGTACAAGGCGGTGCAGCGCTCCGCGGGGGCCGTCGCCGTCGGGCCCGTGCTCCAGGGCCTGCGCAAGCCGGTGAACGACCTGTCCCGCGGCGCCCTCGTGCAGGACATCGTCAACACCGTCGCCATCACCGCCATCCAGGCGCAGGCGACCGAGGCCGCCCGAGCCCGCGAGGCCGGCCGGGCTGCCGGCGCGGGTACCCTCGGCTCCGGCGCCCCGGCGGCTCGCCCGTGACGTCTCGCCCCCGTCCCGCAGAAGGCCGCCCGTGAACACCCTCGTCCTCGTCATCAACTCCGGCTCATCGTCGATCAAGTACCAGCTCGTCGACGTCGCGACGGAGCAGGCCCTGGCCGGCGGCATCGTGGAGCGCATCGGGCAGGCCGTCGGGCGGGTCCGCCACGACGGGCCCGACGGCCAGACCGTCGTGGAGCGGCCCGTGCCCGACCACGAGGCCGGGATGGCCATCGTGCTGGCGATGTTCGCCAGCCACGGGCCGGTCCTGGACGCGACGGCGCTGGCGGCGGTCGGCCACCGCGTCGTGCAGGGCGGCAGCGTCTTCGACCGACCCGTAGTCGTCGACGACACCGTCGAGCGCCAGATCGCCGAGCTGTCCCCGCTGGCGCCGCTGCACAACCCGGCCAACCTGGCCGGCATCGTCGCCGCCCGGCACGCGTTCGGCTCGGTGCCCCAGGTGGTGGTCTTCGACACCGCGTTCCACCAGACGCTGTCGCCCGCCGCGTACACGTACGCCATCGACCGCGAGGTCGCCGCCCGGTACCGGATCCGCCGGTACGGCGCACACGGCACGTCGCACCTGTACGTCTCGCGGAAGACCGCCGAGGTGCTCGGCCGCGACGTCGCCGAGCTCAACACCATCGTGCTGCATCTGGGCAACGGCGCCTCCGCCACCGCCGTGCGCGGCGGCGCCTCCGTGGAGACCTCGATGGGCCTGACCCCGCTGGAGGGGCTGGTCATGGGCACCCGGTCCGGCGACCTCGACCCGGCCATCCTCTTCCACCTGTCCCGGCAGGCCGGCATGACCATCGACGACCTGGACAACCTGCTCAACCGCCGGTCCGGCATGTTCGGGATGTCCGGCTACACGGACATGCGCGACGTCCACGAGGCCATCGCCGCCGGCGACGAGGCGGCCCGGACCGCGCTGGACGTCTACTGCCACCGGATCACCGGGTACGTGGGCAGCTACTACGCCCAGCTGGGGCACGTGGACGCCATCGCGTTCACGGCCGGCATCGGGGAGAACGACGACGTGGTCCGCCTGCGGTCACTGGCCGGCCTGGAGCGGCTGGGCATCCGGGTCGACCCGGAGCGCAATGCCGGGCGCAAGACGGCGCCCACGGTGATCTCCCCCGGCGGCGCCGAGGTGACCGTGCTCGTCGTGCCCACCAACGAGGAGCTGGAGATCGCCCGGCAGGCGCTGGCCACCGTCGACTGACGCACCGGACGGGGCGCGCCCGGCCTCACACCCCCAGCACGCTGCGCACCTGCGGGTCCACGAGGTCGAGCACCGCCGCCCGGGCGGCGACGGCCGACGGTGCGCCGAGCGCCGCCTCGGCCAGCTGCCGGCACCGGTCCAGGGTGTGCCGGCGCAGGGTATACCGGACGGCGGGCAGCGCCGCCGGCGCCATCGACAGGCTGGTCACCCCCAGGCCGACGAGCACCAGCGCCATCACCGGGTCGCCCGCGGACTCCCCGCAGACGCCGACGGGCTTGCCCGTCTCGGCGCCGGCACGACCGGTCGCGGCGACCAGACCGAGGACGGCCGGCTGCCACGGGTCGAGCAGGTCGGCCAGCTCGCCGCGCAGCCGGTCGGCGGCCATCGTGTACTGGGCCAGGTCGTTGGTGCCCAGCGAGACGAAGTCGACGGCACCGAGGACCTCGCGAGCGCGCAGCGCGGCGGCCGGGACCTCCACCATCACCCCGACGACGGTCAGCCCGTGCCCGCGAGCCCGCTGGGCGTACTGCGCCGCTTCGCCCGCGGTGGCGATCATCGGCGCCATCACCCACGGCGTGACCCCGGTGGCCTGCTGGGCCCGGGCCAGGGCGGCCAGCTGCGTGTCCAGCAGCTCGGGATGCGTGCGGACCATCCGGTACCCGCGCACGCCCAGGGCCGGGTTCTCCTCCCCGGGCTGGGGGGCGAAGGCCAGCGGCTTGTCGGCGCCGGCGTCCAGGGTGCGGACGACGACCTTCCGATCGCCCATCACGCGCAGCACGCGGGCGTACGTCTCCGCCTGCTCGTCGACGTCCGGGGCGACGGACCGGCCGAAGAACAGCACCTCGGTGCGGAACAGGCCGATGCCCTCCGCCGCGGTAGCCGCCGCCCGCTCGGCGTCCTCGGCGGTGCCGATGTTCGCCAGCAGCGTCACCGGGTGGGCGTCGGCCGTGGCGCCGGGGCCGGTGTCCGTGGCCAGCTCGGTGAGCAGCCGGGCCCGCACGGCCACCGACTGCACGGCCGCGTCATCGGGGGCGGGGTCGACGGTGCCGGCGGCCGCGTCGACGACCACCCGGCTGCCGGCGGGCAGGTCGGTGGCGCCGGCCACCCGGACCACGCACGGGATGCCGAGCTGCCCGGCGATGATCGCCGTGTGGCTGGTGGGCCCGCCCTGCTCGGTGACGATGGCCACGACGTGGTCGAGGTCCAGGGCCGCCGTGTCGGCGGGGGCCAGGTCGCGGGCGACGATGACCGACGGCTCGGACAGCGCCGGCACCCCGGGGGCGGGCAGCCCGAGCAGGGTGGCGACGACCAGGTCGCGCACGCTGTGCAGGTCGGTCACCCGGTCGGCCAGGTACCCGCCGGCCTGCTGGAACATCGTGGCGTACCCGCCGATGACGGCGTCGAGCGTGCCGACCGGCGGCTCGCCGGCCTCGACGCGCTGGCGCACGCCGGCCCGCAGAGCCGGGTCGGCCGCCATCAGCGCGGTCGCGGAGAGGACCTCGGCGACGGTGCCGTGGGCGGCGTCGGCAGCGGCCTGCAGCCCGCGGGACACCCGCTCGAAGGCCTCGGTGACCAACCCGGACAGCTCGGCCGTCGTGGCCGGCCGACCCTGGACCAGGACGGGGGCGTCCGCGGACACGTCCGGCAGGGAGCGCACCAGCGCCACGGTGCCGACCGCGGCGCCCCGCCCGACGCCGACCCCGTGCAGCACGTCGCCGGTCATGCCGTCGCCCCCGTCGTCGTGCCGGGCGCAGCCGGTGCGTCCAGGTCCGTCTCCAGCAGCGTGACCAGCTCGCCGAGCACCCGGTCGGCGTCCGGGCCGTCGGCGCTGAGCGTCACGGTCTCCCCGTGCGGCACCCCCAGCGACATGACGAGCAGGATGCTCGCCGCGTCGACGGGCTCCCCGCCCGACCGGGCGACGGCCACCGGGATCCCGGCCGCGGCGACGGCCTGGGTGAACAGGGCAGCGGGCCGGGCGTGCAGGCCGACGCGGGAGGCGACGGTGGCGGTGCGGTGGACCATGGTGGGCGTCCTCTCAGACGGTGCAGGCCGCAGTCGGGTCGGGTCGGGTCAGGCGAGCTGGGCTATGGCAGTCTCGACCTCGACGGGTTCGTCGGTGGCCGCCACGACCTCCGAGCGCATGCTCTTCAGGGCGACGACGATCCCGGCCATGACGACCATCCCCACCGCCACGGCGAGCAGGAACCCGGGCCAGCCGGAGATCAGCGGGAGCACCCAGATCCCCCCCGTGCGGCGCCGGCAGGCCGGCGCCGCACGCCATGGTCAGCGCCCCGGTGACGTCGGACCCCACGACCGAGGACAGGAGCGGCGCCACCATGCCGGCGGCCATCACCGCGGCCATCACCCGGTACTGGGCCGCGCCGTCGGTCAGCCCCTCGGTCGCTAGCCCGGTCACCGCGAAGGTGTAGGCCACCTTGTTCACCGGGCCACCGAAGTCAAAGCCCATCATCGCCCCGAGCAGCGCACCCATGACGACGAGGTTGGCACCGGACAGGCCGTTCAGCCAGTTCGTCAGCCCCGCCATGAGGGACGCGATCGGCTGGCCGATGAGGACGAACATCACCAGGCCGACCAGCGCGGACGACAGCAGCGGCGTGACCACCACCGGCACGACACCGCGCACCCCCTTGGGCACCCGCCAGCGGCTGATCCACAGCGCGAGGAGCCCGGCGAGGACGCCCCCGGCGGCCGCGAACGGGATCATGTACGACACGCCGGTCATCGGCCACTGTCGCACCCGGGTGCCGACGCTCGCGCCGGCTCTCACAGTTCCTCCAGGCTCACACGAGGGTCCGGGTCGGCGACGACCCGGACGGCGGACACATCGATCTGCTCCGGACCGGGGACCGCGCTGCCCGGCAGCAGCACGGCCGCGCGCCCCCAGGCCACGGCGGTGCGCAGCCGCTCGGCCGGGCTCCCGACGGCGGCCAGATAGCCGGCGAGGGTGACGTCTCCGGCGCCCACGGTGGACGACGGGCGCAGGGCAGGACCTCCCGCCCACCAGGTGCCCGTCCCGTCGGCCAGCAGCGCTCCGTGCGCACCGAGGCTGACCAGGACCTCACGAGTGCCGCGCGAGCGCACCCAGGCCGCGGCGGAGAGCGCATCGGCGACGGTGCGGATCTCCTGGTCGACCAGCTCGGCCAGCTCCTCCTCGTTCGGCTTGACGACGGTCAGGCCGCCGGCCAGCACGGCGCGCCGCAGCGGCTCGCCCGAGGTGTCCAGGGCGAACGGGACGCCGGCCCGCAGAGCGACACCCGCCAGTCGGGCGAACAGGTCGGCGGGCGCCCCCAGCGGGAGGCTGCCCGCCGCCACGAGCCGGACCTCGGCGGCCGCCAGCTTGGCCAGACCACCCTCCGCCGGCTCGACCTGGCCGGCCCGGTCGCCCGCGGCCAGCGCGTCCTGCACGGCGGCGACCAGACTCTGCACCTCGGCAGGACCCAGCCGTGGTCCCGGGGCGTTGATCTTCGTCGTCGTGCCGTCCGCCTCCACCAGGGTGACGTTGCTGCGCGTGTTGCCGCAGATCGGCACCGGGCGGGACGGGACCCGCTGGTCGTGCAGCAGGTCCACGAGGTAGCGCCCGTCGGCACCCCCCACCGGCAGCACGGCGAGTGAGGCGACACCGTGGCGGACCAGGGCCCGCGACACGTTGATGCCCTTGCCCCCCGGGTGGACGTGCATCGCGCGGGCGCGCTGGACCTCCCCGCGGGCCAGGCCGTCGACGTCGTAGGCGCGGTCGACGCTGGGGTTGGGCGTGACGGTGACGATCATGCGCGCACCACCGTGGGGCCGACCGCCTCGATCTCGTCGGCGAGCTCGGCGTCCACGCCGGAGTCGGTGACGATGGTGTCCACGTCGGTCAACGGCACGACGTGGGCGAGGTCCGTGCGGCCGAACTTGCTGTGGTCGGCCAGCACGACCGTCCGCCGCGCGGCGCGCACAAGGGCCCGCTTGACGCTCGCCTCGGCCAGGTCCGGCGTGGTCAGCCCGTGCTCCACGGTCAGCCCGTTGGTGCCGAGGAACGCCACATCGGCGTGGATCTCCGCGAGGTCCCGCAACGCCCACTCCCCGACCGCGGCCAGCGTCCGCGCCCGGACCGTGCCGCCCACCAGGTACAGCGTGATGTTGCGGCGTCCGGCGAGCACCGCGGCGACGGCGAGCGCGTGGGTGACGACCACGAGCTCCAGCTCGGTCGGCAGCAGCTGGGCCAGGCGCACCGTGGTGGTGCCGGCGTCCAGCACCACGGCCCCTCCGTCGGGCAGCTCGGCCAGCGCCGCAGCGGCGATCCGGTCCTTCTCCGCCGCGAGCACGCCCTCGCGGTCGGCGACCGCAGGCTCGAACCCCAGGCGCTCGACGGGGATGGCGCCGCCGTGCACCCGGCGCACGAAGCCGTGCCGCTCGAGCACGGTGAGGTCCCGACGGACGGTCTCGGGGGTGACGTCCAGGGCGCGGGCGAGGCTGCTGACGTCGACCCGACCGTCACGTCGAGCGACGGTGAGGATCTCCTGGTGCCGCTCCGGTGCGTACATGCCGACCCCGTCGTCCGCCGGTCGACGCCGTCCGCCGGCCGCTGCCCGCAGAATGCACCCGGTGGCAGCAGGGTGTCAACACAAACATACAGAAACAGATCGGAACGGATATCCGACTCACAGCCGTGCCGAGGCAGCGCTGCAGGGACGGATCACCGTGGCTGGTACGGCGAGACGACGACCTCCACCCGCTGGAACTCCTTGAGGTCGGAGTACCCGGTGGTGGCCATCGCTCGGCGCAGCGCCCCGACCAGGTTGAGGGTGCCGTCCGCCGTGCGGCCCGGACCGTGCAGGATCTGCTCGAGCGTTCCGGCGGTGCCGACGTGCACCCGCTCGCCGCGGGGCAGCTCGGCGTGGTGTGCCTCGGGCCCCCAGTGCCACCCCCGCCCGGGGGCTTCTGCCGCCCGGGCCAGCGCGGCGCCGAGCATCACCGCGTCGGCACCGCAGGCGATCGCCTTGACCAGGTCGCCCGAGCGGCCCACGCCGCCGTCGGCGATGACGTGGACGTAGCGACCGCCGGACTCGTCGAGGTAGTCCCGCCGGGCGGCGGCGACGTCGGCCACGGCCGTGGCCATCGGGGCGTGGATGCCGAGCGTGACGCGCGTGGTGTGGGCCGCTCCGCCGCCGAAGCCGACGAGCACGCCCGCCGCGCCGGTGCGCATGAGGTGCAGTGCCGCCGTGTAGGTGGACGCGCCGCCGACGATCACCGGCACGTCGAGCTCGTAGATGAACCGCTTGAGGTTGAGCGGCTCGACCCGCCCGGACACGTGCTCGGCCGAGACCGTGGTGCCGCGGATGACGAACAGGTCGACGCCCGGCGTCCACGACCGCGCTTCCAGAACTCCTGGGTCCGCTGCGGGGACAGCGCGCCGGCGACGGTCACGCCGCCGGCCCGGATCTCCCGGAGCCGCTCGGTGACCAGGTCGGAGTCGATCGGCGCGGAGTAGATCTGCTGCATGCGCTCGGTGGCGCGGCCGGCCGGCAGCTCGGCGATCTCGGCGAGCAGGGGTTCCGGGTCGGCATAGCGGGTCCACAGACCCTCCAGGTCCAGCACGCCGATGCCGCCGAACCGGCCCAGCTGCACCGCCGTGGCCGGGCTCATCACCGAGTCCATGGGTGCCGCGAGGATGGGCAGGTCCATGTGGTAGGCGTCGATCTGCCAGGCGACGGAGACCTCCTCCGGGTCGCGCGTCCGCCGCGACGGGACCACGGCGACGTCGTCGAAGGAGTAGGCCCGGCGGCCCCGCTTGCCCTGACCGATCTCGATCTCGTTGCTCACCGGCCCAGGCTACCGGCGGGCCCGACACCGCCCCGCCTGCCGCACCCGCACCGCTGGGGCGCGGACCGGTCAGCCGGTCGACCCGGTAGCGACCGGCGGGCTCGAGGTCGTGGCGCACCGCGGCCACCTCGCCGTGGCCGGGCGCGACGAGGACCGGGGTGCCGCCGGTGCCGCGGGGGGGCCGGCCGTGTCAGACCTCGGTGCCATGCTGACGGCCGAAGCGAGGAGGCTGCCATGGGCTGGGCGGACGGGCCCGTTCTGGGGTTCGACACCGAGACGACCGGTGTCGACGTACGCAACGATCGGGTGGTCAGCGCGGCGCTGGTGGGTCGCCACGGCGAGGTGTCCGTCGTGCAGACGTGGCTCATCGACCCGGGGGTGGCCATCCCCGCGGCGGCGACGGCGATCCACGGCATCACCACGAAAGCGGTCCGAGAGCACGGCGCACCCGCCGCGGTCGCGCTCGAGGAGCTCGCCGGGCAGCTCGCCGCGGCCTTCCGCGCCGGGGTGCCCGTGGTGGCCTACAACGCGGCCTTCGACCTCACCCTGCTCGAGCACGACCTTCGCCGGCACGGGCTGCGCACCCTGCACGACCGCCTCGGCGGTCGACTGGTCCCGGTCATCGACCCCTTGGTGCTGGACCGCGCCGAGGATCCCTACCGCTCCGGCCCGCGCAAGCTCGTCGACCTGTGCGGCCACTACCGGGTGGGCGGCACGGACGGCCTGCACGCCGCCGACGCCGACGTCCTGGCGACGCTGGACGTGCTCGCCGAGCTGGTCCGTCGCTACCCCCACCTGGCCGCCTTGGACACGCAGGCCCTGCACGCCTATCAGGTCCAGGCCCATCAGCGGTGGGCGCAGTCGTTCAACGCCTGGCGCAGCCGACGCGGCCTGGCCGGACCTGGGGCCCGCATCGTCTGGCCGTGCGACCCGGCGGACCTCGCGCCGCCCGAAGCGGCTGCGACGCTCGCCCTGGCGCTCACCGCAGCCGCAGCCACGGCCGACCAGGAGGGCATGGACGCTGCGCACGAGCCAGCGGCTCACGGAATCTCATCCGCGATATAGCAGAGCATCCCTCCAGGGGAAATGTTGGCGTGGCTGGCACAATGAGCGCGCGCGTAACTCATGGCTGAGTTACGCTGGGACCCGTGACGACCAGTGTGGACACCCCCCAGCATCTCGCCCAGGTCGGTGCGCTCGTGCGCAGCGCGCGCCAGCACCGCGGACTCACCCAAGCCCAGCTCGGCGAGCTGCTGGGCACGAGCCAGTCCGCCGTGCACCGCATCGAGCAGGGCGCCCAGAACGTCAGCCTGGACATGCTCACCCGGATCAGCGAGGCCCTGGACTCCCCCATCGTGACCTTCGGCGGCCAGCACACGCACCTGCGCGTCCAGGGCGGCCACCGCCTCTCCGGGCGCATCGAGGTGAACACGAGCAAGAACGGCGCGGTCGCCCTGCTGTGCGCCTCGCTGCTCAACCGGGGGACGACACGGCTACGCCGGGTCGCCCGGATCGTGGAGGTCGACCGCATCGTCGACGTGCTGCGCAGCATCGGGGTCCGCGCGACCTGGTCCGTCGACGGCCGTGACCTGCAGATCCAGGTGCCCGACCAACTCGATCTGGCCGGCATCGACGTGGACGCGGCGCGGCGCACCCGGTCGATCATCATGCTGCTCGGCCCGCTGCTCGGGCGCTATGACGAGTTCCAGCTGCCCTACGCCGGCGGCTGCGACCTCGGCACCCGCACCGTCGAGCCGCACATGATCGCGCTGCGCCCGTTCGGCCTGGCGGTGACGGCCACCGGCGGGACCTACCACGCGCACGTCACGGGCACGGGGGCCCGCGACGTGTCCATCGTGCTCACCGAACGTGGTGACACCGTCACCGAGAACGCGATCATGGCCGCGGCCCGTCACGACGGCGTGACGACGATCCGCAACGCCAGCCCCAACTACATGGTCCAGGACCTGTGCTTCTACCTCGAACTGCTCGGCGTGCAGGTGGACGGCATCGGCACGACGACCCTGCGGGTGCACGGGCACACCACCATCGACGCCGATGTGGAGTACGCGGTCTCGGAGGACCCGGTGGAGGCGATGAGCCTGCTCACGGCCGGCATCGTCACGGGGTCGCAGATCACCGTCGCCCGGGTGCCGATCGAGTTCATGGAGATCGAGCTGGCCACCCTCGCGGAGATGGGCCTGCGCTACGACCAGACGGCGGAGTACCTGGCGGCCAACGGGCGGACCCGCCTGGTCGACGTCACGGTGCACCCCGGCGACCTGCACGCCCCGATCGACAAGATCCACCCCATGCCCTTCCCCGGGCTGAACATCGACAACCTGCCGTTCTTCGTGGTCATCGCCGCCTGCGCGCAGGGCAAGACGCTCATCCACGACTGGGTGTACGAGGGCCGAGCCATCCACCTCACGGACCTCACCCGGCTCGGGGCGGACGTGCGCCTGCTCGACGCGCACCGCCTGGACGTCACCGGTCCGACCCGCTGGTCCGGCGCGGAGGTGTCCTGCCCGCCGGCGCTGCGCCCCGCCGTGGTGATCCTGCTCGCCATGCTCGCCGCCAAGGGCACCTCGGAGCTGCGCAACGTCGACATCATCGCCCGCGGCTACGAGCAGCTCCAGGAGCGCCTCGTCGAGCTCGGCGCCCACATCGAGACCTTCCGGGACTGACCCCGCCCCGCACGGCCGCCGCCGGCCACTCGGGGCGCCGGCCACTCGGGCGCCGGCCACGACCCCGGGCCGGCGTCACGCGAGCGCCCGGGGGGTCAGCGCGTCGACGGGTAGTTCGGTGCCTCACGGATCATCTGCACGTCGTGCGGGTGGGACTCCTTGAGGCCCGCGGGCGTGATACGGACGAACCGGCCGCGCTCCTGCAGGCTGGGCACGGTCCGCGCGCCGACGTAGAACATCGACTGGTGCAAGCCCCCGACGAGCTGGTGGACCACCGCGGCGAGCGGGCCACGGTACGGCACCTGACCCTCGATGCCCTCGGTGATGATGTCCTCGTCGGGCAGGTCCCCTTGGAAGTACCGGTCCTTCGAGTACGACCGGTGGTCGCCGCGGGACTGCATGGCGCCCAGGGAGGCCATCCCGCGATAGCGCTTGTACTGCTTGCCGTTGACGAAGACGAGGTCGCCGGGGGACTCGTCGCAGCCGGCGAACAGCCCGCCGATCATCACCGAGTCCGCCCCGGCGACGAGCGCCTTGGCGATGTCCCCGGAGTACTGCAGGCCGCCGTCGCCGATCACCGGCACGCCGGCCGGCCGCGCGGCCAGCGCCGCCTGGTAGATCGCGGTGACCTGCGGGACACCGACGCCGGCCACGACGCGCGTGGTGCAGATGGATCCTGGGCCGACGCCCACCTTGACGGCATCGACGCCGGCGTCGACGAGCGCCTGGGCGCCGTCCCGGGTGGCGATGTTGCCGCCGATCACCTGCACCTGGCGGGTGTCCGGGTCGGACTTGAGCCGGCGGACCATGTCGAGCATGAGGCGAGCGTGGCCGTTGGCGGTGTCGACGACGAGCACGTCGACACCCGCCTCGACCAGCGTGACGGCCCGCTCCCACGCGTCCCCGAAGAAGCCCACCGCCGCACCGACGAGCAGGCGGCCCTCGCCGTCCTTCGTCGCCAGGGGGTACTGCTCCGACTTGGTGAAGTCCTTGACGGTGATGAGCCCGCGCAGCACGCCCGCCGGGTCGACCAGCGGGAGCTTCTCGATCTTGTGCCGGGCGAGCAGGGCCGCAGCGTCGTTCCTGCTGATCCCGACCGGAGCGGTGACCAGGGGCATCGGCGTCATGACCTCGCGGACCAGCATGGTGGCTCGGTCCTGCGAGTCGACGAACCGCACGTCCCGGTTGGTGACGATGCCCAGGAGGTGGTCCCGCTCGTCCACCACGGGCAGCCCGGACACCCGGTACGTCCCGCACAGCCGGTCCAGCTCCGTGAGGGAGGCTTCGGGGCCCACGGTCACCGGGTCGGTGATCATGCCCGACTCGGACCGCTTGACCAGCTCGACCTGATGAGCCTGGTCGGCGATCGACAGGTTGCGGTGCAGCACGCCGATGCCGCCCTGCCGAGCCATGGCGATCGCCATCCGCGACTCCGTGACCGTGTCCATCGCCGCCGTGAGCAGCGGCACCCGCAGGCCGATCTCACGGGTGAGCCGGGTGGACGTGTCGACCTCGCTGGGGACGACGTCCGTCTCGCCGGGGAGCAGCAGGACGTCGTCGTAGGTGAGGCCGACGAACCCGAACGGGTCGGCGGGTCCGGTCGCCGCCGGTGACGACTCGGTGGTGGGCTCAGCCATTGGCCGATGATACGTCGCACCGGTCCGCCGCCGGCGGCCGGGTCACGAGCGCCAGGACGAGGCCGTCCGGTATCAGGGAATGAGCCCGCGCCGCAGCCCGATGGCGACCGCCTGGGCGCGGCCCGACGCCCCGAGCTTGCGGAACATCCGGCGTGCGTGCGTCTTCACCGTGTCCTCGGACAGGTAGAGCTCCGCGCCGATCTGCGCGTTCGAGCGGCCGTTGCTCATGCCGACGAGCACCTCGACCTCTCGCTCGGTCAGGCCGACCGGGCCCGGACCACCGGGCCGACGCATCGCTTGACTGGGCACCCCGGCGCCCCAGGGCGGCCCGAGCGGCGCGTCCTCGCCCGCCGTGATCGGCGCCGACGCCAGCACGTGCGCCGCGACGGCAGCGAGCTCGGCGACCCCGACGTCGGGGGCCAGGAAGCCCCGTGCACCGATGGCCAGGGCGCGGCCCAGCGCAACCTCGTCGCCGGGCTGCGCGAGCAGCACCACCGCCGTGCGCTCCGCCGTCGCGCGCACCCGGCGGACCGCTTCCGTCGGGCCGGCACCGGGTAGGTGGGCGTCGAGCAGGACGATGGCCGGCGGCGCGTCCCGGACCAGGTCCAGGAGCTCCTCGACCGTCGCGGCCGCCGACACAGGGGACAGCGCGGGGACGGCTCGGGCCGTCGTCACCAGGTGCTCGCGCAGGTCGGAGGTCGCGTGGCAGACGACAGCCCCCGCCATCACGGCTCCTTCGGTTCGTCGACGGTCGCACGACCGCTGTCGTGCTGGTGTATCGGCGCAGCCCGGTCTCGGGTTAACGGTCCGGACCGATCGACGTCGTCGCCGGCCGTCGACCGACCCGGCTCAGCAGACGGCCAGCACCTCGTGCAGCAGGCCGGTGAAGCTGCGGGTGCGCTGGACGGACCGACCCAACGGCACGGCCCCGGATGCCTCGTCCACGACCCAGACGAACTGCGGCAGCTCCGGGTGGGCCTCGGCCACCGTGGCGACCACCGACAGGTCCGGCTGGGTCAGGTGGCTCATCAGCACCAGCGCAGCCGGGTGCGTCATGACGACGATCTCCAGCGCGCGTGCGGGTCCCACCGGCCCGACGATGATGCGGGCGTCGACCCCGTGGTCCGCCAGCGCGCCGGCGAGCACGTGCAGCGCGAGCGGCCGCGCCTCACCCGGCGCAGCGGCGAGCAGGACGACCCGCCGTCCGGCCAGGTGGGCGCGGACCAGCGGCGCGCTGCGTTCCCGCAGGGCAGACGTGGCGGCCGCGAGCACGACGAGGTCGGGCTCCTCGCCCGCGCGAGCCAGCACGGTGCGCACGGCCAGGCCCTGCCGGGCCGGCTCCACCAGCCCGCTCCACCAGTCCGCGACGTCGGCGTCGGGAGCGAGCGCGAGCAGGTCCCGGACCTCCTGCTCCCGTCCACGCAGTGCGGCATCGACGACGGCGGTCGGCGTGGCAGCGGTCGAGCCGCCGGAGCCGACCAGGTGCAGGCCGGGTCCCCCCGGGTCGCCCGTCGTCGCCAGCGCGATGCGGGCAGCCTCCGCCGGCGCGACCCCGTCGAGGACCAGCCGCCGCATGACGACCAGTCGGGCGACGTCGGCCGGCGCGTACCGGCGGTGCTCGCCGGCGGCGTGGACGCCGGGGCCGAGCCCGTAGCGCCGGTCCCAGGTGCGCAGCGTCGCCGGGGCGACACCGAGCCGCCGGGCCACCGCCGCGACAGTGAGCGGCGGCCCGGCGCCCGCGTCCGACTCGCTCACCGTTCGATTCTGCCGTCACCCTCCGGCACCCGCGACCGCATCCCACCAACCAGGGGTGAAACATCCCATGAACCATCGACGCACTGATCATTGAACAATCACTGAAGCGATCGTAGGGTGATGATCGTTGCGGTGCCGGGGGGATCACCAGGTGCCGCCCGAACCAGCGCCGAACGAGGAGGGGACGTATGGCTGAGATCTCCCGTTTGCCGGGCCCGGTCATGGACCTGTGGGAGTGGCAGTTCGAGGGCGCGTGCCGCGAGGCCGACCCTGCCCTGTTCTTCCACCCCGAGGGAGAGCGCGGGGCAGCACGCCGACGCCGGGCCGAGGCCGCCAAGGCGATCTGCGCGACGTGCCCCGTGCTGGAGCAGTGCCGTGGGCAGTCGCTGCGGGTACGCGAGCCGTACGGCGTGTGGGGCGGGCTGTCGGAGGACGAGCGCGCCGAGCTGCTCGCCCGCGAGGCACGCGCGGAGCGTCGGGTCCAGCACGCCGAGTGAGCGGGAAGGCCGAGCGGGACCCCGCGCAGCACGCCGGTCGCACGGCGGCCGAGCGGGCCCGGGCGCGACGAAGGCCCCCTCCCCTCGACGGGGAGGGGGCCTTCGTCGTCGTCACGGACGAGCAGGTCCGCCCGGACACGGGGGCCCGGGCCGGACCGGCTGCTCAGGAGTTGACGACCGCCAGGACGTCACGGGCGGAGAGGATCAGAAGGTCCTCACCGGAGTACTTGACCTCGGTGCCGCCGTACTTGCTGTAGATGACCTTGTCGCCCACGGCCACGTCCAGCGGGACGCGGTTGCCGTGGTCGTCGATGCGGCCCGGGCCGATGGCGAGGACCTCACCCTCCTGGGGCTTCTCCTTGGCGCTGTCCGGGATCACGAGACCTGACGCCGTCGTCTGCTCCGCCTCGAGCGGCTTGACGACGATGCGGTCCTCGAGAGGCTTGATGGAGACCGACACCGCGGACCTCCCCTTCACATGTGAGTAGCGTGCAGATGTCCGGCAACCGCGTCGCCGACCCGACCGTCGTCGCGGATGCCGGCGGGCCGAGCAGAAGCGGTTGGCACACTCCAGAGGAGAGTGCCAACCGCCACTCTAGGAACCTGTTAGCACTCGGTCAAGGCGAGTGCCAGGCGCACCGGGCATCGCACCGTCGTGCGAGGATCCCAGCATGGACGAGGTCGGCCTGGCCAAGCTGCTCTCCCCCGCCGGCTGGGCGTTGCTGTCCGCGCTGCCGCCCTACGACGAGCGCACGGCGATGGCGCTGTCCGAGCGGTTGCACCGCGAGGGCGTCGAGCCAGACCTCGTGGCGGCCGCGCTCACCCAGTCCCGGCTGCGCGCCCGCGCCCACGCCAAGCTCGGCGAGTTCGCCGACGGGATGCTGTTCACGCCGGAGGGGCTCGAGCAGGCGACGCGCTGGATCGTCGCAGCGCACCACGCCCACCGGTACCTGGCCGTCGGGTCGACCCGGGTGGCGGATCTCACCTGCGGCATCGGCGCCGACGCGATGGCGATGGCCGCCATGGGCCTGCACGTGCTCGCCGTCGACATCGACGAGGTCGCCGCCTCGATGGCCACCGTCAACCTGCGCCACTTCCCGGAGGCCGAGGTGCGCCACGGCGACGGCATGGCCGTCGACCTGCGCGCCGAGCGGGTCGACGGGGTGTACGCCGACCCGGCCCGGCGCACGCCGTCGGGGGCCCGGGTGCGCGACCCGGCGGCCTACACACCGCCCCTGGCTGCGGTGCTCCGGCTGCGGGAGCAGGTCCCGGCGCTCGGCATCAAGGTCGGGCCGGGCGTGCCGCACGCGGCGCTCCCCCCGGACGCGGAGGCACAGTGGGTGTCCGTCGACGGCGACGTCGTCGAGCTGGGCCTGTGGTTCGGGCCGCTGGCCGAGGCCGGGCCCGGGCGCTCCGCACTCGTGCTGCGGGACGGGCATGCGCACGTCGTGCGCGACCACGGCACCCACCCGCGGGTCGGCGCGGTCGGCGGCTACCTGTACGAGCCGGACGGCGCGGTCATCCGGGCCGGGCTGGTCGGTGAGGTCGCCGCCGCGGTGCACGGACGGCTGGTGGACGCCACCATCGCCTACGTGACCTCCGAGACGTTGCACGCCACACCGGACGCGACCGCGTACCGGGTGCTGGACACCATGCCGTTCGGCGTGAAGCGGCTGCGCACCTACCTGCGCGCCAGGCAGGTGGGCCGCGTGACGGTGAAGAAGCGCGGCACCGCCGTCCTGCCCGAGGTCCTGCGCGCCCAGCTGGACCTGCGCGGCGACGCCGAGGCGACGCTCGTGCTCACCCGGGTCGCCGGCACGCAGCAGGTGCTGGTCGTCGAGCCGGTCGTCCCGCCGGGCGGGGTGGCGGGATGACGGCGCGGGGCCGCGGGCGGACCGCAGCAGGGCTGGCCGCGTGACCGCACCGGCTGCCCGGACGACGGGCAGGCCGGACGACGGGCACGCCGGTCGGCGGGGCTCAGACCAGCACGCTGGTCAGCGGCAGCGCGGAGTCCACCGGCAGGTCCAGCGCCGACGCGGGCAGGCCGCGGCGTACGGCCGCGGCGCCCAGCGCGGCGATCATCGCCCCGTTGTCCGTGCAGTACCGCAGCGGCGGGATCCGCAGAACGATGCCGGCCTCGGCGCAGCGCAGCGCGGCCATGTCCCGCAGCTGGGAGTTCGCCGAGAACCCGCCACCGACGACCAGGGTGGACACCTCGTGCCGCCGGCAGGCGGCGATGGCCTTGGCGGTGAGCACGTCGGCCACCGAGGCGGCGAACGACGCGGCGACGTCCGGCACGGGCACCGGCCGGCCGGCGTCCTGGCAGGTCTCGACCCAACGAGCCACCGCCGTCTTCACCCCCGAGAAGGAGAAGTCGTCGGCGTGGGCCGCCTGGTCCTTCGCGGCCGTCAGCCCCCGCGGGAACCGGATCGACTCGGGATCGCCCTCGCGGGCCAGACGGTCGACGTGCGGGCCGCCGGGATAGGGCAGGCCGAGCAGCCGACCCACCTTGTCGAAGGCCTCGCCGGCGGCGTCGTCGAGCGTGCAGCCCAGCTCGGTGACCCCGGTGACGATGTCGTCGACGAGCAGCAGGTTGGAGTGGCCGCCGGACACGATGAGGACCATGACACGCCCGGGGAACAGGCCGTCGACCAGCTCGGCCACGGCCGCGTGCGCGATGACGTGGTTGACGCCGTACAGCGGCACTCCCAGCCCCAGGGCCAGGGCCTTCGCCGCCGCGGTCCCGACGGTCAGCGGGCCCACCAGGCCGGGACCGGCGGTGACGGCGATCGCGCCGATCTCACCTAGCCCTACGCCGGCGGCGGTGAGGGTGTGCTCGAGGGTCGGCAGGATCGCCTCGAGGTGGGCCCGGGAGGCGATCTCCGGGATGATCCCACCGAACCGGGCATGCTCGTCCATCGAGCTGGCCACGGTGTCCGCGAGCAGCTCGGTGCGGTCGGCGTGAGCCCGGACCACGCCGACACCGGTCTCGTCGCAGGAGGTCTCGATACCAAGGACGAGAGGGCTGGGCATGGGCTCAGGATAGGTCGCCGGCACTCGGGACCCGGGCGGCACGGCCGGACCGGTCAGACGCCGCGCTCGGGGCCGGTGGCGACGGGGCGGTCCGGATCGGCGGACCACTGCGACCAGGACCCGGGGTACAGCGCGGCCGTGACACCCGCAGCGGCCAGCGCGGCGACCTCGTGCGCAGCCGTCACCCCGGACCCGCAGTACACGCCGACCAGACCCGTCCCGGCCCCGCCGCCGGGCCGCGCGGCGGCCCACCACGACGTCAGCAGGGCCCGCAGCTGTCCGGCCGGCCGGAGCAGCCCGCGATCGTCCAGGGTGTCCGTCGTCGGGGCCGAGACCGCGCCGGGCACGTGCCCGGCGCGGGTGTCGACCGGCTCCGCCTCGCCGCGATACCGCTCGGCCGCCCGGGCGTCGAGCAGCAGCCCTTGCACGGCCACGGCCGCCGCCTCGTCGGCGGTCAGCGTCGGCAGGTGACCCGGGGTGAGCGTGACGTCGCCGGGTGCCGGGCTGACGTCGTCGGTCTCCAGCGGACCGCCGGCGCGGACCCACGCCGCCAGCCCGCCGTCCAGCAGGAGCACATCCGTCACCCCGGCCCAGCGGAGCAGCCACCAGGCCCGGGCGGACGAGGTGCCGCCCACGTCGTCGTACGCCACGACACGCCGCCCCGCCCGCAGCCCCCAGCGGCGGGCTGCGGCCTGCAGGTCGGCCAGCTCCGGCAGGGGGTGGCGCCCCGCGGCCGGGCCGGGTGGGCCGGCCAGCTCGGTGTCCAGGTCCACGCAGACGGCGCCGGGCAGGTGGCCTGCGCCGTACCGCTCGCGGCCGTCGGTGCGGCCCAGCGCCCACCGGACGTCGAGCAGCACCGGTGCCCCACCGGCACCCCCGGCCGCGTCGTCCAGCAGCGCCCGCAGCTCCGGCACCCCGATCATCACCCGGGTGCGAGGGTCCGCGGTCATCCTGCCCCTGCCAGGTCGAGAGTCATCGTCCATGCGTCCACATTCTCCGGCTGGTAGTACCCGCGCCGTCGCCCGATCGTCCGGAAGCCCATGCTCTCGTACAGCCGGAGCGCCGGCTCGTTGTCCACCCGGACCTCCAGGAGAACCCGGTCGGCGGCCAGCTCGCGGGCGTGGTCGACCAGCGCGGTGAGCAGCCGCCGGCCGATGCCGCGGCCCTGCCGCTCGGCGGCCACGGCGAGGGTCAGCACCTGGGCGTCCACGCCGTCGAACCACAGTCCGGCGTAGCCGACGACGACCCCGGCGATCGGTGCGCACGACGCGGTGACCACCGGCCCGACGGGCTCCGGGACTGTCGGCCCGGCGGGCGGCGTCGAGAGCTCGCTGGCAACCAGGTACCACCGGCTCGGGCCGGCCAGCTCCTCGGCGAGCGAGGCACGGGACCATGCGCCCCGCCCGAACAGCTCGACCTCCAGCCGGGCCACCCGAGCCAGGTCGGCGGCCCGCATCGGCCGCAGCACGACGCTCGGCACCGGTCGGCCAGTCAGCCGAGGGCGCGCTTGCGCTGCGCGGGCGGGGTCGCGTCGGGGCGACGCAGGTACAACGGCACAGCCGGCAGCCCGGGATGCTCGACGCCCGCCGCCCGAGCCGCGGCCAGCCGGTCCAGCGCCAACCGGGCCAGCGCCGCGGGGTCGGGGTCCAGCGGCGCTCCTGCGGCCAGCGGGAGCACGTCCGGGTACAGCCGCGCCCCGCGCCCGACGACCGGCGCCCCGGCCCCGGTGGCCGCGGCCTGGGCAGGCGTGTCCACCGCCGGGCCGGCGAGCACGGTCAGCCGCGGGGCGACGCGGCCCCCGCCGGGCAGGGCATCGACCCGGTAGAGCGCGTGGTACACCTCGGACCGCCGGGCGTCGGTCGCCACCAGCACCGCGTCCCCGGCGACCAGCCCCAGCCCCGTGACCGCCTGCGCGGCGAGCGCGTCGAGGCTGCTCACGCCGTGCACCGGGATGCCGAGTGTTCGCCCGAGCATCAGGGCGGTCACCAGACCGACCCGTAGCCCGGTGTACGGCGCAGGGCCGGTGCCGACGACCACGGCGGTCAGCCGACCGCGCTCGACCCCCGCGTCGGCGAGCACCGCGGTGATCAGCGGTGCGAGCAGCTCGGCGTGGTGGCGGCGGTCAGGCACGGAACGGGTGGTGAGCGTGACGCCGGCGTCGTCGATCACCGCGACGGCGACGGCGGCCGAGGTGTCGAGGGCGAGGACGGGCACGGCGGTCAGGATCCCACGTCCCACCCACGCGGGAGGCTCACGTCCTGCCACCGGTCACCGACCGCGGTGACCGTGAGCAGGCGTTCCTCCCCCGCGGGCCCGTCCAGCGGTCCGGCCCCCGGGTCGCCCGCGCCGTGCGACCGGACGATCCGGACCTCCAGACGGTCCTCGGCGAGCCGCTCGACGAGCCCCTCGCCCCACTCCACCACCGTGACGGAGTCAGCCATGCCCGTGTCCAGGTCCAGCGCGTCGACCTCGGCCACCGAGCCCAGCCGGTAGGCGTCGACGTGCACGAGGTCAGGTCCGACCGTGCCGTCCGCGCGGGGCAGGGCCGGGTGCACCCGGGCGATGATGAACGTGGGCGACGAGACCTGGCCGCGCACCCCCAGCCCCGCACCGATCCCCTGGGTGAGGGTCGTCTTGCCGGCGCCGAGCTCGCCGGTGAGCACCACGAGGTCCCCGGCCCGCAGCAGCGCCCCCAGGACCCGGCCATAGGCGCGGGTGGCGTACGCGTCCGGCAGGCGCACCTGCACGCTCATCAGGCGCTCGCTCATCGGCCGACCCCCGCGTCGAGCGCATCGACATCGGGCGCAGCCGCCTCGCTGTCGACGTGCACCCGTGGCACCCGGGCACCGATCCGGGTGACGATCTCGTAGCTGATCGTCCCTGCCGCGCGGGCCCAGTCCTCGGCGGTCGGCCCGCCGTCCGCGCCGGTGCCGAACAGCTCGACCCGGTCCCCGGCCCGCTCAGCGCCTCCCGGGCCGAGGTCGACGACGAACTGGTCCATGCACACCCGGCCGGCCACGGCCAGCCGGCGCCCGGCGACCTGCACCGGGGCACCGGCATGGTCGAGCCCGCCCGAGGCGTGCCGCGGCACGCCGTCGGCGTAGCCCATGGGCACCACGCCGATCACGGTGTCCGCCGGCGTGACGTACTGGTGCGCATAGGACACCCCGTGGCCGGCAGGCAGCTCCTTCACGGTGGCCAGCTCGGCATCCACCGTCATGGCGGGCACCAGACCGAACGCCTCCGGGCCGCACCGCTGCGGCACCGGGGACAGGCCGTAGACCGCCAGACCCGGGCGCACCAGGTCGTAGTGCAGATCCGGGGCGGTGAGGGTCGCCGCGGAGTTCGCCAGGTGCCGGACCTCCAGGTGCGCCCCGGCGGCCTCGACGACGGCCACCGCCTCGGTGAACACCACGGCCTGGGCGCGCACGGTGGGGTGGTCCGGCTCGTCGGCGAACGCCAGGTGCGACCACACGCCGACCACCTCGATCGCCCCGTCCGCCTGGGCGCGCACCGCGGCGTCGAGCACCGTGCGCAGATCGGCCGGAACCAGGCCGTTGCGGCCCAGGCCGGTCTCCACCTTCAGGTGCACCCGCGCGACCCGGCCGGTGGCGCGGGCGGCCGCGACGACAGCGTCCAGCGCCCAGGGCGCGGCGACAGAGACGTCCACGTCGGCGGTCACGGCCTCGTCCAGCGGGGCACCGGGTGCGTAGAGCCACGTGAGCACCCGAGCCTGGTCCGGCCCGATGCCACCGGCGCGCAGTGCCAGCGCCTCGGTGACCTGGGCCACGCCCAACCAGCGGGCGCCGCCCTCGATCGCGGCACGCGCGCTGGGCAGCAGGCCGTGGCCGTACCCGTCCGCCTTCACCACGGCCATCACCTGCGCGGGCGCGGCCCGCTCGCACAGCACACGCACGTTGGACCGGATGGCCCCCAGATCGACGATCGCGCGCGCGGGGAATCGGCTCACCACGTCAGTCTCCCACCAGCTCGGTCACGCCAGCAGCCGGGCCACCGTGGCCGGGATCGCCGCCGCCACGTCGAGCGCCGCCACCGGACCGCCCGGGCACGCCGTCCCGGCCGCCCGGCCGTGCACGAGGGCCGCCATCGCCGCCAGCCGGCCGACCAGCGCGGGGTCCGCGCCGACGTCACCGGACCGTCCGGCGAGCACCGCGCCGAGCAGCCCGCTGAGCACGTCCCCCGCCCCGGCGGTGGCCAGCCAGGCCGGTGCGTCCGCCTGGGCCCATACCGTCCCGCCCTCCCCGGCGACCACCGTCGTCGCACCCTTGAGCAGGACGGTGGCGCCGGTGAGCTCGTGGGCTCGGCGCGCCCAGCGGGCCGGCTCGCCCTCGACGCCGGCCCGGTCCACCGGCTCGCCCCGGCCGGACAGCAGCGTGGCGAGCTCCCCGGCGTGCGGCGTGAGCACCACCGAGGGGGGCAGCCGGTCCGGCAGCAGGCCGAGCGCCCCCGCGTCGGCCACCACCGGTATGCCCTCGGCGAGCGCCTGCGCGAGCGCGGCTCGCACCCGGGCGGCCTGCTCGGCGTCGTCCGGGGCCACACCCGGCCCCACCACCCAGGCCTGCACCCGCCCCGGCCCGACGACCACCTCCGGTCGCGCCGCGAGGACCGCGGCCGCCACCGGCTCCGGTCCCAGGTAGCGCACCATCCCCACCCCGGCTCGCACGGCCGCGGTCACGGTGAGCACCGCGGCCCCCGGATACGCGAGCGTCCCTGCGACGACACCGAGCACCCCCCGGGTGTACTTCTGGGCCTCCCACGGCGGCACCGGCCACAGCGCTGCCACGTCGGCATCCGCCAGCCGGCCGGCACGGGCCTCCTCCGGCACCAGCGGCAGCCCCAGCTCGACGACCTGCACCCGGCCGGCCGGTCGGTCCGCCGGCGGCAGCAGCAGACCGGGCTTGGCCGTGCCGAAGGTGACGGTCAGGGCCGCCGGTAGGACGACGCCGGGCAGCGCGCCGGTGTCCACGTCGATCCCGCTGGGCACGTCGACCGCGACGACGAGCGGCCGGCGACCGGCGGGACCATGACCTGCCAGGGCCGGAACCAGGGCCTGCACCAGCCTGCCGGCCGCACCCCGCAGCGCGCCCCGGGCGCCGATCCCGAGCAGCCCGTCGAGCAGCACGTCCGCCGCGAGCGCTGCCGTCACGGCCTCGGCCTGCCCCACGAGCGGCCCCGGACCGCCCGCCACCAGGCTGACGGTCAGCCCACCGGCGCGGTGCAGCGCGTCCAGACCAGCGGCGTGCACCTGGGCCGAGGTCGCCACCGCGAGCACCGCGACGCCGCGGGCGGCCAGCAGCGCACCGGCGTACAGGGTGTCGCCACCGTTGTTGCCGGACCCGGCGAGCAGCACCGCCCGCGACCCGACCACCCGTCCGCGCCGGGCCCGCAGCTCCCGGCCGACGGCCGCGGCCAGCGCGAAGGCGGCCCGGTCCATCAGCGGCACGCCGGCGGCCAGCAGCGGCGCCTCGGCGGCGCGCACCTGGGCAGCGTCATGGGCGAGGATCACCCCGCCATCATGCCCCGAACCTCTCCGCGGTCTGCCGGGCGCACGTCGCGCGGCGTGACCTCGCGTCGGGCACCGTCTCGCCCCCTGCCGCCGCGGGTCGGCGGCCGGTAGGTTCGAGCCATGCGCTTCGGACTGTTCATCCCCCAGGGTTGGCGGCAGGACCTCACCGGGATCGACCCGCGCGACCACTGGGCGGTCATGCACGGGCTGGCCCAGCACGCGGACGAGGGCGACGCGTTCGACTCGATCTGGGTGTACGACCACTTCCACGCCGTCCCGGAGCCGAACGGCGCGGCGACCCACGAGGCGTGGAGCCTGATGAACGCCTACGCGGCGAGCACCCAGCGGGTGCGGCTCGGGCAGATGTGCACGTGCCTGGCCTACCGCAACCCGGCGTACCTGGCGAAGGTCGCGGCCACGGCCGACGTGATCAGCGGCGGCCGGGTGCAGATGGGCATCGGCGCCGGCTGGTACGAGCACGAGTGGCGCGCCTACGGCTACGGCTTCCCGTCCGCCGGGGAGCGGATCGCCATGCTCGACGAGGGCGTGCAGATCCTCCGCCAGCTGTGGTCGACCGGGACCGCGACCTTCGACGGCCGGCACTACCACGTCGACGGCGCCCAGCTGGCGCCCTTGCCGCTGCAGGTGGACGGACCACCGCTGTGGATCGCCGGCGGCGGCGAGCGCAAGACCCTGCGCATCGCCGCCCGCTACGCCCGGTACACCAACTTCGACGGCACCCCGGACGTCTTCGCGCACAAGTCGCAGGTGCTCGCCGACCACTGCGCCGACCTGGGCCGTGACCCCGCGGAGATCACCCGGTCGGCCAACTACAACGTCGTCATCGGGGCCACCGAGGACGAGGTCGCGGACCGGTTCGCCTGGCTCGCCGACCACTACCGCCGCACCGTCCCGGCCACGGCGGACCAGGCGGTCGAGGAGCTGCGGCGCGGCCCGCTCGTGGGTACCCCGGAGCAGGTCGTCCAGACGCTGCAGGAGCTGCGGAGCCTGGGCCTCGCCTACGCGATCACATACTTCGCCGAGGCCGCCTACGACCGCTCCGGCATCGAGCTGTTCGAGCGCGAGGTGGTCCCAGCCTTGCGCTGAGGCGGGCACCGGTGCTGCGGGACGGCGCCGCGCGCCGGGCCGTCCCGCAGCCCGCCACCACGAGGCAGCCGGCTCCCCGGCCGGACGCCGCCCTCACAGCGACTCGGCCACCACCACCGCCGAGGCGATCCCCGCGTCGTGGGACAGCGACAGGTGCAGCCGGGTGGCACCGAGCGCCGCGGCCCGGGCGGCGACCCTGCCACTGACCTGCAGCACCGGAGGGGCGCCGGCCACCCGCGGCACCGTGACGTCCTGCCAGGACAGCCCGCTCGGCGCGCCGAGCGCCTTGGCCAGTGCCTCCTTGGCCGCGAACCGGGCCGCCAGCGAGGCACCCGGCAGATCCCGCTCAGCGGGGGTGAACAACCGGGCGCGCAGCGCGGGCACCCGGTCCAGGGTGGCCAGGAACCGGGCGACGTCGACCACGTCGATCCCCAGGCCGACGATCATCCCCCGCCCCGCCGGTCCGGACGTCCGCTCACTCGACGGTGACCGACTTGGCGAGGTTGCGCGGCTGGTCGACGTCCAGACCGCGCGCCGCAGCCAGCTCGAGGGCGAAGATCTGCAGCGGGACCACGGTGAGCAGCGGGGCGAGCAGCGTCGGCGCCTGCGGGACGACGAAGACCTCGTCGGCGTACGGCAGCACCGCCTCGTCGCCGTCCTCGGCGATGACCAGGGTGCGCGCGCCGCGGGCCCGGATCTCCTGGATGTTGGAGACCACCTTGGCGTGCAACGAGTGCCGGCTCCGCGGCGACGGCACGATGACGAACACCGGCTGACCAGGCTCGATGAGCGCGATCGGCCCGTGCTTGAGCTCGCCGGCGGCGAAGCCCTCGGCGTGGATGTAGGCGAGCTCCTTGAGCTTGAGCGCGCCCTCCATCGCGATCGGGTAGCCGACGTGCCGGCCGAGGAACAGCACCGTGGGCGTGTCGGCCATCCAGCGGGCGATCTGCGCGCACCCGCCCGGACCGGTCGAGCACCTGCTGGATCTTGGCCGGCATGGCCCGCAGCTCGGTCGAGGATGGCGGCGATCTCGTCCGGGAACTTCGCACCCCGCAGCTGGGCCAGGTACAGACCGAGCAGGTAGGCGGCGGTGATCTGGGCGAGGAAGGCCTTGGTGGAGGCGACGGCGATCTCAGGCCCGGCGTGGGTGTACAGCACGGCGTCGGACTCCCGCGGGATCGTCGAGCCGTGGGTGTTGACGATGGCCAGCGTCGTCGCGCCCTGCTCGCGGGCGTGCCGCACCGCCATCAGGGTGTCCATCGTCTCCCCGGACTGGGAGATCGCCACCACCAGCGTGCGCTCGTCGACCACCGGGTCGCGGTAGCGGAACTCGTGGGCCAGCTCGACCTCGACGGGGATGCGGCACCAGTGCTCGATGGCGTACTTGGCGACGTGCCCGGCGTAGGCGGCGGTGCCGCAGGCGACGACGACGATCTTGTCGACGGCGCGCAGCACGGACTCGTCGATGCGCATCTCGTCGAGCGCCAGCCGGCCGCGACTCGTCGGTGCGGCCCAGCAGGGTGTCCGCGACGGCCTGCGGCTCGTCGTGGATCTCCTTGTCCATGAACGAGCGGAAGCCGCCCTTCTCGGCGGCCGAGGCGTCCCAGTCGACCGTGTACCGCCGGCCCTGCGCCGGCGTGCCGTCGAAGTCGGTGACCTCCACGCCGGCAGCCGTGATGGTGACGACCTGGTCCTGGCCGAGCTCGAGCGCCTCGCGGGTGTGCGCGATGAACGCCGCGACGTCCGAGCCGAGGAAGTTCTCCCCCTCGCCCAGGCCGACGACGAGCGGGGAGTCGTGGCGGGCGCCCACGACCACCCCAGGCGCGTCGGCATGCACCGCCAGCAGGGTGAACGTGCCGTGCAGGCGGCGCACCACCCGCCGCATCGCCTCGGCCAGGTCGCCGTCCCACGCGCGGTCCAGCAGGTGCGCGACGACCTCGGTGTCGGTCTCGGAGGCGAACGTCACGCCGTCGGCGACGAGCTCCGCCTTGAGCGCGGCGAAGTTCTCGACGATGCCGTTGTGGATGACCGCCACCCGCCCGGCCACGTGCGGATGGGCGTTGGCGTCCGTCGGCGCGCCGTGCGTCGCCCACCGGGTGTGCCCGATCGCCGTCGTGGCGGCCGCCAGTGGACGGGCGTGCAGGTCCGCGACGAGGTTGGCGAGCTTGCCGGCCTTCTTGGCCACGGCCACCCCGTCGCCGGTGCCGGTCAGCGCCACCCCGGCCGAGTCGTAGCCGCGGTACTCCAGCCGGCGCAGGCCCTCGAGGACGACCGCCAGCGGGCGCCCGCTGGGCTCGGACGGGCCGACGTAGCCGACGATGCCGCACATGGTGGGGAGTCTATCCGGCGGTCCCGCGCGGGCCCGGGCCGGGGATCGGGCAGAATCGACGTGTGGCTGACCCGCAGGTGACCTCGGCATCCCCGTGGGTCGACCTGGACCGGATGGCCTGGGCCCGGCTGTCGGCGTCCACCCCGCTGCCCCTCACCGCGGCCGACGTCACCCGGCTGCGCGGGCTCGGCGACCCCATCGACCTGGCGGAGGTGGACGCGGTCTACCGCCCGCTGTCCCGGCTGCTCGACCTGTACGTGCAGGCGACCCGCGGCCTGCACACCGCGACGAGCACGTTCCTGCGCGAGGACGCCGGCCGTACGCCGTTCGTCATCGGCATCGCCGGGTCGGTGGCGGTCGGCAAGTCGACCACCGCGCGGATCCTGCGTGAGCTCATGGTCCGCTGGCCGGCCACCCCGCACGTGGAGCTGATCACCACCGACGGCTTCCTCTACCCCAACGCCGAGCTGGCCCGGCGCGGGCTGATGGACCGCAAAGGCTTCCCCGAGTCCTACGACCGTCGCAGGCTGGTGCGCTTCCTCGCCACGGTCAAGGCCGGCGCCGCCGAGGTGTGCGCCCCCGTGTACGACCACCTCACCTACGACATCGTGCCGGACGCCCAGGTCGCGGTGCGCCGCCCGGACGTGCTCATCGTCGAGGGGCTCAACGTCCTCCAGCCGGCGCGACCCGGCGTCGGCGGGTCGAGCCTGGCGGTGAGCGACTTCTTCGACCTGTCCATCTACGTCGACGCCCGCACGCCGGACGTGCGCCAGTGGTATGTCGACCGCTTCCTGTCCCTGCGCCAGACGGCGTTTGCGCGACCGGAGTCCTACTTCCACCGCTACGCCGACCTCACCGACGAGGAGGCCCGGGCCCGGGCCGGGCAGATCTGGGACACCATCAACGCCCCGAACCTCGTGGAGAACATCCTGCCGACCCGCAGCCGCGCCACCCTGGTGCTCACCAAGGCGGCCGACCACACCGTCCGCCGGGTGCGGATGCGCAAGCTCTGACCGGGGGCTCAGGGTGACTCGGCGGACCGCGGTGCGAGCAGCTCGACGGGGTAGCTCACCTCGTCGACCACGGTGAGCGCGTCGAGCGCCCTGGCCACGGCGGGGAGCACCGTGCGGCAGTCGGCCAGTGGCGGGATCACGCGCACCGCCGCCCCGAGGGCGTCGACGAGCCACAGCTGGATCGGGACATCCTCGGCGCACGCGTCGGGCCCCTCCACGGACGGGCGCCCCAGAGCGTCGAGCAAGGGGTGGAGGTCCCCGTCGAGGCGCCGCTCGGTCACCGCCGCCCACTCCCCTGCGGTGTCCCGCAGCCGGTGGTCCGCGGTGCAGGTGACGACGCCGACCGCCACGAAGCCCGCCGGGAGCGGACCCGGCGGAGGTGCCGGCGGGCGGGCGGTCGCGGTGTCGTCCCGCAGGCCCAGCCCGCCGAGCACCTGCGGTGCGCGGCAGTCGGCGGCCCGGGCCACGGCGGCGCCGGCGGTACCGGTGCGATCCGCCGATCCGACCGTCAGCTGCGGTGCAGCCGAGCAGCCGCTGGCGGTCAGGAGCATGACGAGCCCCACCGACCAGCCCCGACGAGCCCCGGCACCCCGCACCGCACCGCCCCCTCGTCGAGCTGTCACGCAACCCCCATCCGGGCCGGTCGCACCGACGGCGTCGCAGCCCCGATCGAGGGTAAGGGGGCTTCGGCGGCGCTCCCCCGATCGCCACCGGATCGTTAGCCCGGGGAACCAGATCGTTGCGGGTCCGTGACCCGGGAGGGGTTGAGCCGGCGCGGGCTACCGGTGGGGAGCCCCCGCCGGGTCAGGGTCGTGCGGGTGGTCCTCGCCGCGCGAGCCGCCCACATCGCCCGCCACGACGGGGCTGATGCCCACCTCGGCCGGGCTGCCGCCCGCCGCCGGATGCTCGCCGCCTGCCGCCGAGGGCGCAGTGTCCGTGCCCGCGGCCTCGCCGACCGCCCCGTGCGGTGCACCCCCAGGGACGGCCGGACCATCGCCCCCCGCAGCGGCCTTCTCCCGCCCGTCCGGCACGACTGCAGCACCATCCGCCAGGTCCGGAGCCGGCACGTGGAAGCGTCGGCTGAGCACGGTGTCCACCGCCGTCCCGAGCAGCGCGCCGACCACGACGCCGACGACCACCCCGATCAGCGGTCGGCTGGCCAGCCACGTCCCGGCCGCCAGCCCGATCACCGTGCCGTACAGGGCCCAGACCACCGCGCCGATGGCGGTGAGCCCGACGAACCGGCGCCGCGGGAACCGCAGGGCACCCGCCGTCATGTTCACGGCCACCCGACCCACCGGGATGTACCGCGCGGCGAGGATGAACGACGACCCCCGCTCGGACAGGGCGCGCTCCGCCCAGGCGAGCATCGCCTGGGGACGGGGCCGGTGCAGGTACGGCAGCCGACGCACGTCGAGGAGCGCACCGATGGTGTAGGCGACCTGGTCCCCGGTGAACGCGCCCACCGCCGCGGCCAGGATCACCAGCGGCACGCTCGGGACCCCGCCGGCCCCGCCGAGCGCCGCGAGGGCGATGACCGCGGTCTCGCTGGGGATGGGCGGGAAGAAGCCGTCGATGGTGGCGAACAGCCAGAGCGCCGGGTAGACCCACGGCGACGCCGCGAGGGTCAGCAACAGCGCTTCCACTCGTCACCACCTCCAGGGTCATCGGCCGCACCCGCATCGTCGGATGCCAGCACGCTATGCCGTGACAACCACGGGAGGACAGCAGGGATGCCCAGGAGCAGACCCTGAGACCGATCGGCAACGACCGCTCACAGCGCCAGCCGGGTGCGCACCACCTCGGCGATCCGGTGCGCCAGGCGGTCCGCGTCGTCCTGGGTGGCTGCCTCCACCATGACCCGGACGAGCGGCTCGGTGCCGGACGGCCGCAGCAGCACCCGCCCGGTCTCCCCCAGCTCCGTCTGCGCAGCCTCGACCGCGGAGCGCAGCGCCCCGTCGGCGTGGGTGCGGCCCTTGTCCACCCCGGTGACGTTGACGAGGGTCTGCGGCAGCCGCCGCACCGGCGAGGCCAGCTCGGCCAGCGGGCGCCCCGAGACCGCCACCCGGGCGGCCAGCTGCAGCGCAGTGAGGACGCCGTCGCCGGTCGTGGCGTGCGCGGACAGGATGATGTGCCCGGACTGCTCCCCGCCCAGCGTGTAGCCGTGGGTGCGCATCGCCTCCAGGACGTAGCGGTCCCCCACCGCGGTCTCGACCGTGGTGATGCCGACGTCGCGCATCGCCAGACGCAGACCGAGGTTGCTCATCACCGTGGTGACCAGGGTGTCGCGGGCCAGCTCGCCGCGCTCACGCAGCGCCACCGCGAGGATGCCCATGATCTGGTCGCCGTCGACCAGCCGGCCCATGTGGTCCACCGCGAGACAGCGGTCCGCATCACCGTCGAACGCGACGCCCAGGTCCGCACCCGCCGCGACCACCGCGGCCTGCAGCTGCTCCGGGTGCGTGGACCCACAGCTCTCGTTGATGTTGCGCCCGTCCGGCGAGGCGTTGATGACGACGACGTCCGCGCCGGCGGCCCGTAGCGCGTCCGGTCCGACCGTGCTGGCCGCCCCGTTGGCGCAGTCGACCGCGATCCGCAACCCGTCCAGCGATCCGACCGTGGAGACCAGGTGGGCGACGTACTGCTCGCCGGCGGTGCCGTGGTCCTGGCGGACCCGCCCGACCTCGGCACCCACCGGCCGGTCCCACGCGGCGCCCAGCTGGGCCTCGATGGCGTCCTCGAGCTCGTCGTCGAGCTTGTGGCCCCCGCGGGCGAGGAACTTGATCCCGTTGTCCGGCATGGGGTTGTGCGAGGCGGACAGCACCACGCCGAGATCGGCGTCCAACGCCCCGGTGAGGTGCGCCACCGCAGGAGTCGGCAGGATGCCCAGGTCCAGGACGTCGACACCCGCGCTGGCCAGCCCGGCGATGACCGCAGCGGACAGGAACTCCCCGGACGCCCGAGGGTCGCGGCCCACCACCGCCCGGGGGCGGCGTGAGTCGAAGACACCCCGCGCGGCGAGCAGGTGCGCGGTGGCGGATGCCAGGTCCAGCGCGAGCTCGGCCGTGACGTCGCGGTTGGCCAACCCACGGACCCCGTCGGTCCCGAACAACCGTGCCATGCGAGCGACCCCCTCGTCCCGGCGACCGTCCCGTGCCGGGCAGGGCGCGGGACCGCGCGAACCCGTCAGCGCTTGGAGTACTGCGGCGCCTTGCGCGCCTTCTTCAGACCCGCCTTCTTGCGCTCGACGACCCGGGAGTCCCGGGTGAGCAGGCCCGCCTTCTTCAGCGCCGCACGGTTGTTCTCCGGGTCGATGAGGTTGAGCGCCCGGGCGATGCCCAGTCGCAGCGCGCCGGCCTGGCCGCTGACGCCGCCGCCGGTGATCCGCGCCGTGATGTCGAAGCGACCCTCGACGGCGGTCACCCGCAGCGGGGTGCTCACCAGCTGCTGGTGCACCTTGTTGGGGAAGTACTCCTCCAGGGTGTGCCCGTTCACCGTCCACCGACCGGTGCCGGGGACCAGGCGTACCCGCGCGATCGCCTCCTTGCGCCGACCCAGCCCCTGGCCGGGGGCGGTCAGGGACTGTCCCTGACCCGTCGGTGCGGTGGTCTCGCTGGTGTAGCTGCTGGGCGTGGCGTCGCCCTCGCCGTCGTAGTCGACCGTCGTCTCGGCCACTGAGTGTCCTCGCGTCCTGTGAAGTGACTGCTCGCAGCGGCCGAGGCCTACTGCGCAACCTGGATGATCTGGTAGGGCTGGGGCTGCTGCGCGGCGTGCGGGTGCTCCGGGCCCGCGTACACCTTGAGCTTGCCCAGCTGCTCGCGTGCGATGGAGTTCTTGGGGAGCATGCCGCGGACGGCCTTCTCCACGGCGCGCTCCGGGTGGGTCTCCAGCAGCTCGGCGTACCGCACGGACCGCAGACCACCCGGGTAGCCGGAGTGGCGGTACGCGAGCTTGGTCTCCCGCTTGGTGCCGGTGAGCGCGACCTTGGCCGCGTTGACCACGATGACGAAGTCGCCGGTGTCGACGTGCGGGGCGTAGATGGCCTTGTGCTTGCCACGCAGCAGCGTGGCGACCTGGGTGGCCAGCCGGCCGAGGACGACATCGGTCGCGTCGATGACGTACCAGGTCCGCTGGAACTCGCCAGCCTTGGGGGTGTACGTGCGCACGGTCGGGAGCCTTCGTGTCGTGGTGCAGAGGTGGTCGGCGGGACCGGGGTCCTGATCGCCGATACGGTCGGTCGCACGTCCTCAAGGGCCCGGTGAGTGGGAGGCACCGGTCCGTTCGCGATCGCCGCCCGTGACGGGCGCGACCGCGGCTGGCGGACGCACAACGACTGCCCAGAGTAGCCGGGCCGGGCGGGGCCGGTCAAAACAACCCGACGCGGTGCCGATCCGGGGTAGCGGTCCGCCAGTGCTCGTGCGACGGTGAGGACGTGACCGAGGAGACGCCTGCCACGAGCCCTGATCCGGAGCTGGAGTCCGAGGGGGACACCGATCAGCTGTCCCTCGAGGACACCCTGGAGGACCGCGGGATCGAGGACCAGCTCGACGAGGGCTATGTGCCCCCGGACCGCCCACGCACCCACCGCACGGGGGAGACCGCGTGGGAGGAGCGGCACGGCGAGACCCTCGACGAGCGCCTGGCCGAGGAGGAGCCGGAGATCTGGCAGGCCCGGCTCGCCGCCCGCCCGGGCCGCGAGCCGGATCGCACCGGGCGGCTGCTCGAGGACGACGAGGCGGTGGAGGCCGGCGGCACGGACATGTTCGCCGAGGACGTCGGCGTCGACGGCGGCGCCGCGAGCGCCGAGGAGGCCGCGGTCCACTTCGTCGACGACGAGGGCGTGGGCGACGACACGGACGTCGACGAGGGCGCCGAGGACGACGACGAGGGTCGGGGCCGGGACGACAGCCTCAAGGACGAGGACGCCGGAGACGAGAACGACGAGGACGAGGACGAGGAGCACGGCCCGAGGTCGTGACGCCGCATCCGGGCGACGTCCGGGCGTGCGCCGGTCACGCTGGTCCGGCGGCCGACGTCGGCCGCCGGTGTCGTGCTCATCGGTCCTCCTGGCTCGCACAGGGGTCGACGTCGTCAGCCTCCCGCCGCGCCCTGGTCCGGACGGCCCGTGCCGCCAGTTCCGCGTCCGCCGGATATGCGACCGCCTCCAGGACCAGGCCGTGCGGGGGTGCCACCGGCGCAGCAGGGTCTCGGACCCGCGCCGCGAGCAGCTCCGCCGGCCATGCCGGGTCCCGCCGGTGCTCGCCGACCGCCAGGCAGGCCCCCACCAGCGCCCGCACCATGGAGTGGCAGAACGCGTCGGCACGCACCCTGGCGACGACCAGCCCGGCGTCCCCGCCGACCGCCGCACGGGACCAGCCGAGCTCCTCGAGGGTGCGGATCGTCGTCGCGCCGGGCCGTGGACGGCAGAACGCAGCGAAGTCGTGCCGACCGCGCAGCTCCTGGCACGCCGCGTCCATCGCCACCACGTCCAGGGGCCGGGAGTGCCGCACCACGTGGGAGCGGCGCAGCGGGTCGACGGTCGCGGGGTCGTCGGTCAACCGGTAGGTGTAGCTGCGGGACAGGGCGGAGAACCGGAAGCAATGCGTG
>CAVPEV010000033.1:0-119288 GCA_963703555.1 uncultured Actinomycetota bacterium
CGTCATCGGCTGAACACTCCGTGCGAACGGGTTGCCCGAACAGCCGGGTGCTTTTGTGACAATGCGTCGTAAACCTCGCTGGACGGCTCGCTCCGTCAATGCCGCCGACACCCTCGGAAATGCGCGACGGACGCACGTTCCCCCGGCCAGGGCAGGCAGGCCGCATTTCGACAGCGGCGCCGGACGGGGGGGACACTGGACGCCATGCCCGTGCGCATCGGTACCCGTGCCAGCACGCTGGCGGTCACCCAGAGCGGCCTCGTCGCGGACGCCCTCCGCCGGGCCGGCGTTCCCGACGTCGAGCTGGTCACCGTGCGCACGGATGGGGACCGGCTGACCGGCGCGCTGGCCAGCCTCGGTGGCACCGGCGTGTTCGTCACCGCGCTGCGCACCGCCCTGGTCGACGGGCGGTGCGACGTCGCTGTGCACTCCTTCAAGGACCTGCCGACCGGCGACGCGGACGGTGTGCGGCTGGCCGCCGTGCCCGTCCGGGAGGACCCCCATGACGTGCTGTGCGCCCGGTCCGGCTGGACCCTGGGTACGCTGCCGCGCGGGGCCCGGCTGGGCACCGGCTCGCCGCGGCGGGCCGCCCAGGTGCTGGCCGTGCGGCGGGACCTGCGGATCGTCGAGCTGCGCGGCAACGTCGACACCCGGCTGCGTCGCGTCGCCCCGGGTGACCTGGACGCCGTGCTGCTGGCCCGCGCCGGCCTGGCCCGGCTCGGGCGGCTCGATGCGGTGACCGAGGAGCTGGCGAGCTCCGTCGTGCTGCCCGCCCCGGGCCAGGGTGCCCTGGCCGTCGAGGTGGCCGTCGGGCGTACCGACCCGGTGCTCGCCGAGGCGCTCGCCGTCCTCGACGACGCGCCGACGCGGGTGACGGTGTGCGCCGAGCGCGCCCTGCTGGCCCGGCTCGGTGCCGGGTGCGCCGCGCCGGTCGGCGGCTCGGCCCGCCTCGTCGACGGGCGGCTGACCCTCGACTCCGTCGTCGCCGCGCCCGACGGGTCGGCCCTGCTGCGACGCTCCGGTTCGGTGATGCTCGGGGTCGCCACGGCGCGGCGGCCCACCCGGGCCGACGGAACCGACCCGTCCACCGGTGCCGGCCGGCCTGGGGCAGCCGCCGGTGCCGGCGTGGCCCGGGCCGAGCAGCTCGCTGCCCGGCTCGGCACGCAGGTCGCCGAGGACCTCCTCGACGCGGGCGCCGGCGAGCTCGCCGGCCTGGCGGCACGATGACCGAGCCCACCGAGCCCACCGAGCCGTCTGGACCGGCCGAGCCCACCGAGCCGTCCGAGCCGTCCGGACCGGCCACACCGTCCGGACCGGCCGGACCGCTGGCCGGGTACCGGGTCCTCGTCACGGCCGACCGGCCCGCGGCCGTGGTCGCGCTGCGCGCGGCCGGCGCCGAGCCGCTCGTCGTGCCGCTGGTGCGCACCGTGGGGCCGGCGGACCCGGCCGGGTTGGACCGTGCCCTCGCCGAGCTGGCCGACGGCCGGTTCGACTGGCTCGCGGTGACCAGCGGTGCGGCCGTACCGCAGCTGACTGCGCGCGCGGAGGCCGGCGGCACGGACCTGGCGCAGGTGCTCGCCGGGGTCCGCGTCGCCGCGGTGGGGCCGGGCACCGCGCGAGCGCTGGAGGCCGTGGGCGTGCCCGTCGACCTCGTCCCCCCGGGACCGTCCTCCGCCCGGGACCTGGTCCTGGCCTGGCCGCCCGGCGCGCAGCGCATCCTGTTCGCCCGTGGCGACCTGGCCGCCACGACCCTGCCCGCCGGCCTGCGCGCGGCCGGCCACGACGTCGTCGAGGTCACCGCCTACCGGACCGTGCCCGCCGAGCCGCCCGACCCGGCCGTCCGCGCGGCCTGGGCGACCGGCCAGGTGCACGCCGCGCTGCTCACCTCCGGCTCGGCCGCCCGGGCGCTGGCCGACCGCCTGGGGCCGCCCTCACCCGGCACCCTGGTGTGCTGCATCGGGCCGTCCACCGCCGCCGAGACCCGCCGTGTCGGGCTGCCCGTGGCGGCCGTCGCCACCGAGCAGACGATGTCCGCCCTGGTGGCCGCGCTGGTCGCAGCCACCGCCCAGCTCCCCCACCCGAGACGAGGTCTGCCATGACCACCTCTGCCGTTCCGCTGCCCGGCCGGGTCCGGCCCCGCCGGTTGCGCACCGCGCCCGCGGTGCGCCGGCTCGTCGCCGAGACCCGCCTGCACCCCGGCGAGCTCGTGCTGCCGATGTTCGTCCGGGAGGGACTCGACGAGCCGCGGCCCATCCCGTCGATGCCCGGCGTGGTCCAGCACTCCCGCGAGTCGCTGCGGGCCGCCGTCGTCGAGGCGGCGCAGGCCCGGATCGGCGGCGTGATGCTGTTCGGCGTCCCCGAGCACCGGGACCCGACCGGCACGGCCGCGACCGACCCGGCCGGCATCCTCAACGTCGCCCTCGCCGACGTGGTCGCCGAGGTCGGCGACTCCCTCGTCGTCGAGGCGGACCTGTGCCTGGACGAGTTCACCGACCACGGACACTGCGGCGTGCTCGCCGCGGACGGCTCGGTGGACAACGACGCGACCCTGCTGCGCTACGCGGACATGGCGCTGGCCCAAGCGGCCTCCGGCGCGCAGGTGGTCGGGCTGTCCGGGATGATGGACGGGCAGGTCGCCGCCGTGCGGGACACCCTGGACGGCGCAGGTTTCACCGACGTGGCGGTGCTCGCCTACGCAGCCAAGTACGCCAGCGCGTTCTACGGCCCGTTCCGCGACGCCGTGGAGTCCACCCTCACCGGGGACCGCCGGACCTACCAGATGGACCCGGCGAACCGCCGGGAGGCCGCCCGGGAGGTCGCCCTCGACGTGGCGGAGGGGGCGGACATCGTCATGGTCAAGCCGGCGATGGCCTACCTCGACGTGCTGGCCGACGTCGCCGCCACGTGCCCGGTTCCCGTCGCCGCGTATCAGGTGTCCGGGGAGTACGCCATGATCGAGGCGGCCGCCGCGCAGGGCTGGATCGACCGGCGCCGCGCGGTGCTGGAGACCGTCACCGCGATCCGCCGCGCCGGCGCCGACCACCTGCTCAGCTACTGGGCGGTCGAGCTGGCCGAGTGGTTGCAGGAGGCCTGATGAGCGACGCCAGGTCGGCGGCGGCGTTCGAGCGGGCCCAGGCCGTCATCCCCGGCGGCGTCAACTCGCCCGTGCGCGCCTACCGGTCGGTCGGCGGTACGCCGCGGTTCCTCGCATCGGCGCGTGGCGCCTACGTCACGGACGTCGACGGGCGCGAGTACGTCGACCTGGTCGGCTCGTGGGGCCCGGCGCTCCTCGGCCACGCCCACGCGGCCGTCGTCGAGGCGGTGCGTCAGGCCGCCGCCCGCGGGCTGTCCTTCGGGGCACCCACGCTCGCGGAGACCGAGCTCGCCGAGGAGATCCGTACCCGGGTCCCGGCCGCCGAGCGGGTCCGGCTCGTCTCGACCGGCACGGAGGCGACGATGACCGCCGTCCGGCTGGCCCGGGGCGTGACCGGGCGTGACCGGATCATCAAGTTCGCCGGCTGCTACCACGGTCACGTCGACGCGCTGCTCGCCGCCGCGGGCTCAGGCGTCGCGACGCTCGCGCTGCCGGGGTCGGCCGGGGTCACCGCCGCGGTCGCCGCCGAGACGATCGTGCTGCCGTACAACGACCTCGCCGCGGTCGAGGCCGCGTTCGCCGAGCACGGCTCCACCATCGCCGCCGTCATCACCGAGGCCGCAGCGGCGAACATGGGCGTCGTCCCGCCGCTGCCCTGGTTCAACGCGGCGCTCGCCCGCATCGCGCACACGCACGGCGCGCTGCTGATCCAGGACGAGGTGCTCACCGGGTTCCGGGTCGGCCCTGCCGGGTGGTGGGGCCTGGAGGGTGCCGTGCAGGGCTGGGCGCCGGACCTGCTGACGTTCGGCAAGGTCGTCGGCGGCGGGCTGCCCCTGGCGGCGGTCGGCGGACGGGCGGACGTGCTCGACGCGCTCGCGCCCCTCGGACCGGTCTACCAGGCGGGCACCTTGTCCGGGAACCCGGTGGCGACGGCCGCCGGGCTCGCGACACTGCGCGCAGCCGGCGCCGCGGTCTACGCGCGGGTCGATGCGGTGGCGGCCACGCTCCGTCAGGCGCTGACCACGGCCCTGGCTGCGGCAGGTGTCCCGCACGCCGTGCAGTCGGCCGGCAGCCTGTTCAGCGTCGTGTTCGGGCCGGCAGCCGCCGACCACGGTGCCCACGACTACGCCGACATGCTGACCAGCGAGTCGTGGCGGTACCCACCGTTCTTCCATGCGCTGCTCGACGCGGGTGTGTACGCGCCGCCGTCGGGCTTCGAGGCCTGGTTCGTCTCTGCTGCCCACGACGACGCCGCCGTCGAGCGGATCGTCGACGCGCTGCCGTTGGCCGCTCGCGCCGCCGCCGCGGCTTCGCCGCCCGTCGGGCCGGCGTAGGCGTGCCGACCCGTCGTGACGACCATCGCGTGGACGAGCTCTGCACCGATCCGCGAGCGCGGCCAGGCCTGAACGGCGGGACGTAGGTCTCTGCGAGGGATACCCCTAGGGGGTAATGTTTCGGGCACGACAAGCGGTCCCGGCCGGCATCCGTGCGGGGTGCGACCGGCCGCGCCGAGGAGGGTCACCGATGCATGGCTACACCGACCGCAAGGACGAGTACCTCAAGCGCCTCGCCCGCATCGAGGGGCAGGTCCGTGGGTTGTCCCGGATGGTCGACGAGGACGTGTACTGCATCGACATCCTCACCCAGGTCGCTGCGGTGACGAAGGCCCTGCAGGCCGTCAGCATCGGGCTGGTCGAGGACCACCTCGGCCACTGCGTCGTCGACGCCGCCCGCCGGTCCCCCGAGGAGGGCGCGGACAAGGTCCGTGAGGCCGCCGACGCGATCGCCCGCCTCGTCCGCAGCTGACCCACGACCCACCACCCGCGCCTTTCCCACGACCATCTCCAGTCCCACGACCATCTCCAGGAGCTGACCATGAGCACCACGACCACCCTCTCCGTCGACGGCATGACCTGCGAGCACTGCGTGCATGCCGTGACGACCGAGCTGTCCGCACTGCCCGGGGTCACCGACGTGACCGTCGACCTCGTCCCCGGCGGTTCCACCCCCGTCACGGTCGTCTCCGACGCCCCGCTCGACGAGGCGGCCGTGGCGGCAGCCATCGACGAGGCCGGGTACGCCCTGACCCCGCGCGGGTCGTTGCTGTGACCGGTAGCGGTCCGGCCACCACCGCCACCCCGCTGGTCGAGGTCGACCTCGCCGTCCAGGGCATGACGTGCGCGTCCTGCGTGGCCCGCGTGGAGAAGCGGCTCAACCGCGTCCCCGGTGCGCACGCCACGGTGAACCTCGCCCTGGAGACCGCGCACGTCGAGCTCCTGACGCAGGCCGACGGCGAGCCGGCGAGCGCGACGGCCCTCGTCGAGGCGGTGCGGGCGGCGGGCTACGACGCCCGGGTCACCCGGGTCCGGGACCTCGCCGGTGCGGCGCACGGCACGGCCGTCCCGGCCGCGGCGCCGGCCGGCACCGGGACGGCCACGGCCGACACCCGGACCGTCCAGGCCGTCCTGTCCGGCAGCGCGCCGCCTGCCGGCTCCGCGCCGGACGTCGAGGCGGACACCTCCGCCCCGACCGACACCCGCGGACCTGACCTGCTCCGCCGCCTGCGGGTCGCGGCCGTGCTCTCGGTGCCCGTCGTCGCGCTGTCCATGGTGCCCGCCCTGCAGTTCCCCGGCTGGCAGTGGGTGGTGGCCGTGCTCGCCCTGCCGGTGGCCACCTGGGCCGCTTGGCCGTTCCACCGGGCCGCCTGGCGGGCCGCCCGGCACGGCTCCTCCACCATGGACACCCTGGTCTCGCTGGGCATCGTGGCTGCCACCGGCTGGTCCCTGTGGGCGCTGCTGTTCGGCGGTGCCGGCGAGACCGGCATGACGATGCGCCCCGCGCTGTGGCCGGCGGCCTCCGACGGCGGCATGGCCGTGCCCGAGCTGTACTTCGAGGTCGCAGCGGTCGTCACCACCTTCCTGCTCGCCGGGCGGTACCTGGAGCACCGGTCGCGGCGCAGCGCCGGCGACGCCCTGCGGGCCCTGCTCGACCTCGGCGCCAAGGATGTGGCGCTCCTGGTCACCGGCCCGGACGGACGACGCAGCGAGCAGCGGGTGCCGATCTCCCGGCTGCGGGTGGGCGACGAGTTCGCCGTCCGCCCCGGGGAGAAGCTCGCCACCGACGGCGTGGTCGTCTCCGGCGGCAGCGCGGTCGACGCGTCCCTGCTCACCGGCGAGCCCGTGCCGGTCGACGTCGGCCCCGGGGACGAGGTCACCGGGGCCACCTTGAACACCTCCGGGCACCTCGTGGTCCGCGCCACGCGGGTCGGCGAGGAGACCCGGCTGGCCCAGATCGGCCGCCTGGTCGCCGCCGCGCAGACGGGCAAGGCACCCGTGCAGCGGCTCGCGGACCGCATCTCGGCCGTGTTCGTGCCGATCGTCCTGGTGCTGGCCCTGCTCACCCTCGGCGTCTGGCTGCTGCGCGGCGCGCCCGTGCAGGCCGCCTTCACCGCGGCCGTCGCGGTGCTCATCATCGCCTGCCCGTGCGCGCTGGGCCTGGCCACCCCGACCGCGCTGCTCGTCGGCACCGGCCGGGGCGCCCAGAAGGGCATCCTCATCAAGGGTCCGGAGATCCTCGAGGAGACCCGGCGGGTGGACACCATCGTGCTGGACAAGACCGGCACGGTGACGCAGGGCCGGATGACGCTGGTCGACGTGCTCGCCACCGACGCCGGCACCGACCCGGCCGAGGCCCTGCGCCTCGCCGGCGCGGTGGAGGCGCTGTCCGAGCACCCGATCGCCCGCGCCGTGGCCGACGGCACCGGCCCAGCCGCGAGCCCCGCGGTGTCGGCTGCCCCCCGGCCGGAGGTGACCGACTTCGACTCGGCGCCGGGCGGTGGCGTGTCCGGGCTCGTGCACGGCCCCGCCGGCACCCGCCGCGTGCTCGTGGGACGTGCCGGCTGGCTGGCCGGGCAGGGCGTGGCCACCGAGGCCGTGGCGGAGCAGGTCCGCCGGGCCGCGGTCGACGGCGCCACCGTCGTCGTGGTCGCCTGGGACCGGACGGTCCAGGCCGTCCTCGTCCTGCGGGACCCGGTCAAGGCGACCTCGGCCCAGGCCGTGGCCGAGCTGCGGGCCCTCGGCCTGCGCCCGGTGCTGCTCACCGGGGACAACGAGGGCGCCGCCCGGCACGTCGCGCGGGAGGTCGGCATCGACGACGTCCGCGCCGAGGTGCTGCCGGCGGACAAGGTCGAGGTGGTCCGCCGCCTGCAGGCCGGGGGCGCCCGGGTCGCGATGGTCGGCGACGGCGTCAACGACGCCGCCGCCCTGGCCGCCGCCGACCTCGGGATGGCCATGGGCACCGGCACGGACGTGGCCATCGAGGCCGCGGACATCACCTTGGTGCGCGGCGACCTGTCCGCGGCGGCGCAGGCCGTCCGGCTGTCCCGCGCCACCCTGCGGATCATCCGGCAGAACCTGTTCTGGGCCTTCGGCTACAACGTGGCCGCGATCCCGCTCGCCGCAGCCGGTCTGCTCAACCCCATGATCGCCGGCGCCGCGATGGCGTTCTCCTCGGTGCTCGTGGTGAGCAACTCCCTGCGGCTGCGCCGCGCGCTCTAGCCGTACTCGGCCGTCACGTTGGTGACAGTCGGCCGGACGGGAGACGTCGCACGCCGGCCGGACGGCCCCCTACCGTGTCGCCGTGACCCCTGCTGACCCGACCCCGCCGACCGCGGACCCTCGGTCCCCCGCGACACCGCACCAGGTGGCCCGGGGGGCCGAGCCGGCCGATCTGCCCGTCGCCGGCGGGCCTGCCCTGCCCCGCCGCCTGACCGCGGAGATCTGGATCGTCCTCGGGCTGTCCCTCGGCCGGTCAGGGATCTATGCGCTGGTCGACATCGTGGCAAGGCTGACGGCCGGGCCGCCGCTCGCCGACCAGTCCGCCACGCTGAACCCCAGCCGGTCCCCGCGCCCGCTGCTCGACCTCGTCTACCAGCTGCTGTCGATCGGCTTCGCGCTGGTGCCGGTGGCGCTCGCGCTGTACCTGCTGTCCGCGTCCGGGCGCAGCGCGATCCGGCGGATCGGCCTGGAGCTGTCCCGGCCGGGCCGCGACCTCGGCCTGGGAATCGGGCTCGGCGCGCTCATCGGCATCCCCGGCCTGGCGTTCTACGCGCTGGGCCGCACGCTCGGCATCACCGTCCAGGTGCAGGCCTCCGCACTCGGCAGCGCCTGGTGGTCCATCCCGGTGCTCGTGGCCGCGGCACTGCAGAACGCCCTGCTCGAGGAGGTCGTCGCGGTCGGCTACCTCATGGAACGGCTGCGCGACCTGCGCTGGCGGACCCCGGCGATCATCGCGGCCAGCGCCCTGCTGCGCGGCAGCTACCACCTCTACCAGGGCATCGGACCGTTCATCGGCAACGCCGTCATGGGCGTGGTGTTCGCGATCGTCTACCAGCGCCGCGGTCGGGTGCTCCCGCTGGTCGTGGCCCACACGCTGCTCGACGTCGTCGCGTTCGTCGGCTACGCCCTGCTGCCCGCGGCGTGGCTGGCCGCCCTGCACCTGGCGTGACGCCGACCGCCACCCTGCGCCGGAGCCTCAGCGGCTGCGCAGGTCCAGCTGGCGGACCAGAGACCGGGTGGCGAATGTCGACACGAGCAGCACGACACCGTCGACGAAGGCGAACAGCCCGAACACCACGACCAGCACCTCGAGCGTCTCCTGCGGCTTCATCACCAGGAGCAGACCGAACAGGAAGCCGACCAGGCCGAAGGCCAGCGACCACGTCCAGCCCAGGTCCCGCATCCGATATCCGACAACGGCGCCGATGATCCCCAGCACGCCCACGACGAGGATCCACAGCGCCATGAGGTAGTAGAGGACCAGCGTGGTCGCGTCCGGCCAGGCCATCACCAGCAGGCCGAAGGCGAGGCCGGCGATCCCTTGCGCCACCCACCAGCCGGCACCCGGACGGCCCCGTCCGGTGAGCCCCTGGGTCAGGGCGACCAACCCGTCCACGACGACGAAGATGCCGAGCACCCAGACCAGCGCCCGCAGCGTGGTCAGCGGCTGCACCAGCATGAGGAATCCCAGCAGGACGAGCGCCCCGCCGCGCACCGCGGACAGCCACCACAGGCGTTGCACCGGGACCGGGGACAGGGACTCGCTCATGGTCGCCTCCATAGGACCGCCAGGCCGCAGGACCGGGTCGTCCGCCGCCACCCCAGGGCCACCCTAGGGCGTCGCTCGCCCGTCAGCCCATCCTCCGCGAGCTCCACGCGAGGTAGCCGCCCAGCGTCGCCACGCCGCCGAGGCCCGCGGTGAACAGCGCGCTCGGCCAGCTGCGCCAGCGGGTCGGCTCCTTGGAGACCAGCTCGCCGATCGCCGTGATGAGCGCCGACGTGATCATGCCGGCGACCACCCGGTTGCCCACCTTCTCCACCCGGTCCATCACCGGCTCCAGCTCGGCGGTGCGCAGGTGCACGTCGAACCCGCCGCGCTCGAGGACTGTCAACATCCGGCGTACCGAGCGGGGGGCGTCCAGGCCGAGCTGGAGCGCGTCGAGGCCCACCTGGCGCAGCCGGCGCAGCGCCGCCTCCGGGGTGAGGACGCCGGCCACGAGTCGCCGGGTGAAGGGGGCCAGCACGGTCATGAGGTCGAAGCCCGGGTCGAGCTGCTTGCCCAGACCGTCGGCCATGACGAGCATCTTCGCCAGCAGCGCGACCTCGCTGGGCAGGCGCAGGTGGTGCTCGCGGAGCAGACCGAGGGCCTCGGTGACGATCGGCACGAGGGGGACCTCGGCCACTGGGCGGCCGGTGTACGTGCGCAGCAGGCGGGCGACGGCCGTCCGCAGCGGACGGACGTCAGCGGTCTCCGGCGTCCCGCACAGCTCGATGATGACGGCCGTGACCAGGTCGGCGTCGCCGTCGACGGCCGCCACCAGCAGCCGCACGAGCTGACTGCGCAGCGCGTCGTCGATGTGGCCGACCATGCCGAAGTCGATGATGCCGAGCCGCCCGCCCGGCTCGACGAAGAAGTTGCCCGGGTGCGGGTCCGCGTGGAAGTACCCGTGCTCGAAGACCATCGTCAGCAGGATGGAACTCGCCCGCTCGGCGAGCTCCCGCGGGTCGACGCCGGCAGCCGTCAGGGCGGCGACGTCGGTGATCTTGATGCCCCGCGCGCGCTCCAGGGTGAGTACCCGGGACGTCGTCGCCTCCCAGAGCACCTGTGGGATGTGCACCCGCGGGTCGCCGGCGAAGTTGTCGGCGAAGCGCTCCGCGTTGTGCGCCTCCTGGACGTAGTCCAGCTCCGCGCGCAGCGTCCGGGCGAACTCCTCGACGAACCCCGCGACGTCGTAGTCGGCCGCCACGTCCCAGGCGCGGGTGACGCGGCCGGCCAGCTCCCCGAGCAGCTCCAGGTCGTCGTGGACCTGCTCGACCGCGCCGGGCCGGCGGACCTTCACCACGACGTCCGTGCCACCCAGCCGGGCGGCATGGACCTGCCCGATGGACGCGCTGGCCAGCGGGGTCTCCTCGATCGTGGCGAGCAGATCGGCGCCGGCCTGGCCGAGCTCGTCGATGATGATCGCCCGGACGTCGCTCACCGGAATCGGCGGCGCGGCGTCCTGCAGCCTGGCGAGCTCCTCGGCGTACCCGGCGGGCACCAGGTCCGCGCGGGTGGAGATGATCTGGCCGAGCTTGATGTAGGTCGGCCCCAGCTCCTCCAGCGCGAGGCGCACCCGCTCGGGGAGCGTGGCGTCGTCCGGCACCGGGGGTCGTGGGTCCAGCGGCAGCCGCCGGTCGAACGGGAACCGCTGGTCCAGACCGAGCGCGGCCAGCGCGAAGCCCAGGCCATGGCCGGAGAGGGTCTCGACGATGTGCCGGAATCGGTCCCGACGCCTGCTCATGCCGCTCCCCATCGGTAGGCGTGCACGGACGGTCTCCAGCCTAGGCCGGACCTCAGGTCAGCGGGCGACCCCGGCGAGCACGCAGGGGCGCGCTGCCTAGACTCGGGCCATGGCGGACACGGCGACGAGCGCGCCGGGGAGGACGGGCCGCGCCGAGCCCGAGCTCGTCGATGGCGTCGAGATCGTCGACATCCCCGCCGCGCGGGTGCACCACCCGGGCGACCTGCTGACCGTGGTGCTGTGCGCGGTCGGCATCGTCCTCGTCCTGGTCTTCGCCACGTACGCACAGAACACCACGGTCGGCGTGGCGGAAGACGTGCGGGGGTTCGCGTCCCTGGTCCGCCGCATCCTGTTCATCCCGGTCGCCGCGCTGGAGGTCCTCGTCACCGTCATCCTGCCCGCCGCGGTGCTCGTCGAGCTGGCCGTGCGCCGCCTGGTCCGGCAGATCCTCGACGCGGTCGGCGCCGCGGTGCTGGCCCTGCTCCTCGCGGCGGGCGTCCACGAGGCCATCGTCCGGTTCGGCAGCGCGGACCTCGTCGGGGGGCTGTCCGTGACCCTGCGCGGCGCGCCCACGCTGGCGATCCCGGGGTACATCGCCCTGGTGTCGGCGTTCCTCACCGCCACCGGGCCGCGGTCGCGGCGCCGCACGGTCCGGTGGTCGTGGAACCTCACGTGGCTGGCGGTCGTCGTCGTGCTGGTCACCGGAGAGGTCTCGTTGCCCGGTGTCGGCGTCGCCCTGCTGCTCGGCCGGATGGCGGGCATGGGGGTTCGCTACCTGTCCGGGGTGCAGAGCGAGCGAGCCTACGGCGCGAGCCTCGTCGCCGGTCTGCGCCGAGCCGGCACGGCACCGGTGCGCCTCGTCCGGGTCGCCGACGACGGCACGCCTGCCGGTGGTCCCGCCGCCGCCGCGCCCGCCGAGCCGATCCCGGCCGGGACGTCACCCGCAGCGCGAGCGGCAGTCCCGGCGCCGACGACGGCGCCGGACGGCGACCTGCCGGGCCCCGCCACCCGGGCCCTGGCGCGGTCCTACGACCAGCGGGTCTACGAGGCGGTCAGCACCGCCGGTGTCCGTCGCGACGTGGTGGTGCTCGACGGCGACCGCGTCGTGCCCGGCGTCCTCGCCCGGGCCTGGCGCTCGATCCGGCTGCGCGGCATCGAGGGCCGCTCGGTCGTCTCCCTGCGCCAGGCCGCCGAGCGGTCGGCGCTGCTCGCCTATGCGGCCCGGGCTGCGGGCGTGCACAGCCCGCGCCTGCTGGGCATCGCCGAGGCGGACGACTCCATGCTCCTCGTCCAGGACCACATCGACGCGGTCGCGCTGTCGGACCTGGACCCGGAGGTGATCGACGATGCCGTGCTGCACGGCATCTGGGAGCAGTTGCGCACCGCGCATGCAGCCGGCCTCGCCCATCGAGCCCTGACCAGCGACGTCGTGCTCGTGGAGCCGTCGACTCGCACGGTGTGGATCGTGGGCTGGCAGTCGGGGGACATCGCGTCCTCCGAGCTGGCTCGCCGGATGGACCTCACCCAGACCATCGCGCTGCTGGCGCTGCGGGTGGGTGCGCCCCGGGCCCTGCAGTCCGCGGCCGAGGTGCTCACCGAGGAGGACATCGTCACCATCGGGCCGCTGCTGCAACCCGTCGCGCTGCCGCAACGCACCCGCGACGAGATGCGCGCCCACCGCGAGGTGCTCGCCGAGCTGCGCTCCGCCCTGGTGGCCCGGCTGCCGCAGGCGGACGTGCAGCCCGAGCAGCTCGTCCGGTTCGGTGGACGGACCCTGCTGACCATCGTCCTGACCGTCGTTGCCGTCATCGTCGTCCTCACGACGATCAACGTGAACCAGGTCACCCAGGCCCTGGCGACCAGCGACTGGCGGTGGAGCGCGCTCGCGTTCGCTCTCGGCCTGGCCACCCTGGCGGGCGGCGGACTGACCCTCGTGGCGTTCTCCCCGGTCCGCCTGTCGGTGTGGCGCGCAAGCCTGGTCCAGTCGGCGGCGACGTTCATCGCACTCGCCGCACCCGCCGGGATCGGTCCTGCGGCGCTCAACCTGCGCACGCTCACCAAGCGCGGCGTCTCGACGCCGCTGGCCGCCGCCACGGTCGCCCTGGTCCAGGTGGCCCAGTTCGTCGTGACGATCGGGCTGCTGCTCGTCCTGTCCATCGCGTCGGGCACCAACCAGGCGGCCCGGTTCCAGGTCACCCCCACGATGCTCGTGGTCATCGGCGTCGTCGCGGGGCTGGTCGCGGTGGTGCTGCTCGTGCCCGCCCTGCGCGGCCGGATCGCGGCGCGCACCATGCCGACCCTGCGCCAGACCTGGCCGCGCCTGCTCGACATGCTCGGCCAGCCGTGGCGGCTGGCCATGGGTGTCGTCGGCAACATCATCATGACCATGGGGTACGTGCTGGCGTTCGACGCCAGCCTGGCGGCGTTCGGCCAGCACCTGAGCCTGGTCCAGGTCGCTCTCGTCTACCTGGCCGGCAACGCGGCCGGCGCGGCCGTGCCGACCCCCGGCGGCCTGGGCACCACGGAGTTCGCGCTGACCACCGGGCTGATCTCCACGGGGGTGAACCCCGGGATCGCCGCGTCGGTGGCGGTGCTCTTCCGGGTGCTCACCTACTGGCTGCGGATCCCACTGGGCTGGCTGTCCATGCACTACCTGCAGCGGGCCGGCGAGCTGTAGGCCCCTGCGGGTCGCTTGAGCGCCCGGCCGTGGAGGACCCGCTGATGCGCGCCCCGACGAGGCTGCACGACGGCGACAGGTACCCTATGCGGCGCAATCACGCTGGGCTGGCACGGCGTCGGCACGGGCGGAACGCGCCGATGCGAGCCGGGCCCAGCTGCGCAACCGCTCCGCAGGCACCGGCACAGGCACCCTGGGGTGTTCGGGGCGGGGGGAGGGAATCTGGTCGTGACGTCCACGGGTTCCGTACTGGTCCATGGGTTCCGGCCTCCGTTCGGCAGCCCGGCTGACCGTCTGGGGTCCCGTGGCTTTGCGTCCCCACCTTGCGATGGGTTTGCCTTGTCGCTGACAGGAGTCACAGTAGCCGTCCCGGCAGCCGCTGGGAAGAGCATCGACGAGGCAACCCGTGCTCAGGGGGGCAGCCCTGCCGTGTTGTTCCCCGAGACCGTCGAGCTGGTCGCAGGCCCCCGCGGGCCCTAGGACTGCATGTCGACGAACCGCGAGTAGTGGCCCTGGAACGCCACCGTGATGGTATCCGTCGGCCCGTTGCGGTGCTTGGCGACGATCAGGTCGGCCTCCCCGGCGCGCGGCGACTCCTTCTCGTAGGCGTCCTCGCGGTGCAGCAGGATCACCATGTCCGCGTCCTGCTCGATCGAGCCGGACTCGCGCAGGTCGCTCATCTGCGGGCGCTTGTCGTTGCGCTGCTCGGGCCCGCGGTTCAGCTGGGAGATCGCGACGACCGGGACCTCGAGCTCCTTGGCGAGGAGCTTCAGCGCCCGGGAGAACTCCGACACCTCCTGCTGGCGCGACTCCACCCGCTTGCCCGAGCTCATCAGCTGCAGGTAGTCGATGACGACCAGCTTGAGGTCGTGACGCTGCTTGAGCCGACGGCACTTGGCCCGGATCTCCATCAGGGACATGTTCGGCGAGTCGTCGATGAACAGCGGCGCCTCGGAGATCCGGCCCATCGTCGAGGCGATCTTCTGCCAGTCGTCCTCGCCCATCTGCCCGGTGCGCATCTTCTGCAGGTGCACCCGCGCCTCCGCAGCGAGCAACCGCATGACGATCTCGTTGCGGCTCATCTCCAGGGAGAACACCACCGAGGCCAGGTGGTGCTTGATGGCCGCCGACCGGACGATGTCGATGCCCAGGGTCGACTTGCCGATGGCGGGGCGGGCCGCGATGACGATCATCTGCCCCGGATGCAGCCCGTTCGTCAGCCGGTCCAGGTCGGCGAAACCGGTGGGGACGCCGATCGTGCCCTCACCGCGGTGGCCCGCCGCCTCGATCTCGTCGACAGCCCCGCCGAGGATCTCTCCGAGCGCCAGGTAGTCCTCGCTGGCCCGGCGCTCGGTCACCGCGTAGACCTCGGACTGCGCGGTGTTGACCAGCTCGTCGACGTCGCCGCCGTCCGCGGCGTAACCCAGCTGCACGATCCGCGTGCCGGCTTCCACCAGCCGCCGCAGCACGGCCCGTTCCCGCACGATCCGCGCGTAGAAACCCGCGTTGGCCGCGGTCGGGACGGTGGAGATCAGGGTGTGCAGGTAGGGCGCGCCGCCGATCCGGGCCATCTCGCCGCGCTTGGTCAGCTCGTCGGCCACGGTCACCGCGTCGGCGGGCTCACCGCGTCCGTACAGGTCGATGATCGCCTCGTAGATCACCTCGTGGGCGGGCCGGTAGAAGTCCGACCCGCGCAGCTGCTCGACGACGTCGGCGATCGCATCCTTGGAGATCATCATGGAGCCGAGCACGCTCTGCTCGGCCGGGACGTCCTGCGGTGGCGTGCGGTCGAACCCGTCACCGCGCCGGGCGGGTGCTGCGACATCGAGCTCGTCGATGCTCACGGGCCCCCTCCTCCCTGCCGTCGGTGCCTCGACCATCAGTGCAGCACGCACGTGTGACATCCCCGGGACTCGCCGCGACGGTACGTGCGCGCATGCCGAGTCCGGGGCCCGGTCCGGCTGACGGTGCAGGGTAGAGACCGCACAGGGTCCGGTTCAACCGCGGGGTGCACAGCCCCTGGGGACAACACCGGACAGCCCTGTGCAGTCCTGTGGACGCTGCGGCGGCCGCTCCGTGCACACCGGTGGACAGACGTGTGGATAGCATAGGACCTGGGTCCCGGCACGGAGTCTGACCTGCGCCGATGCCCGGCAGCCGCTGTGGATGAGAGGCGGATGAGGAAGATCCCAGCAGATGGACCTGCCGCGCCCGCCAGCCGGTCATCGGTCGATCGGCAGATCATGGCCCTCGCGGTCCCCGCGCTCGGGGCGCTCGTCGCCGAGCCGTTGTTCACCGGGCGCTAGCGCTCGCCGTGCGCGCCTGAGCGCCGGATGGGACGGCCGGCCTTGCGGTGCTCTGGGCGGTGTTCGCGGGAGGGTTCATGCTGGCTCTAGCGGTGACCGGTGGCGGGCGCGCACGGGGTGAGACCTGGCTGGTCGCCGACGGCTGATGGCGTCGGGTCGACACGGCGACACCCCGTCCGCCGCTCGGTGCGGTAGGGGCTGCCACCCGCCCCGCCCCGCCGTCCGAGCGCGGGGCGTCGGCTGCGGGGCGGGGCGTCGGCTGCGGGGCGGGGCGTCGGCTGCGGGGCGTCGGACCGTCAGGCGGGGACGACCCGCACGGCGATCGTGGCGGAGACCTCCGGGTGCAGGCGGACCTGCACCGTGTAGTCGCCGACGGCCTTGATCGGCTGGGCCACCTCGATCTTGCGCCGGTCCACCGCCGGTCCACCGGCCGCTGTCACCGCGTCGGCCAGGTCGGCCGTCGTGACGGCACCGAACAGCCGCCCGGAGGCCCCCGCCTTCGCGGGGACCACGACGGTACGAGCCTGCAGGGAGTCCCGCGTGGAGCGGGCCTCCTCCAGGGTGGCGATCTCCCGGGACTTGCGAGCCTTCCGGATCGCCGAGACGTCCTGCTCCGCGCCCTTGGTCCACTGGGTCGCCAGACCGCGCGGGACGAGGTAGTTGCGGGCGTACCCGTCCTTCACCTCGACGATGTCGCCCGGGGTGCCCAGCCCCGTGATCTCGTGGGTCAGGATGACCTTGGCCATCGGTGCCTCCTCCTCAGCGCGCCGATGACGAGTACGGCAGCAGCGCCATCTCGCGGGCGTTCTTGACCGCGCGCGCGATCGCGCGCTGCTCCTGCACCGTCACGCCGGTCACCCGACGCGCCCGGATCTTTCCCCGGTCGGAGATGAACTTGCGCAGCAGCGCGGTGTCCTTGTAGTCGACGACGGCGATCTTCGCCGCCTTGAGCGGGTTGAGCTTCTTCTTGGGCTTGCGGACAACAGCCTTGGTGGCCATCGCGGTGCTCCTCGTCATGACGTCCTGGAGCCCGGGGCGTTGCCGTGCCCCGGGATGGTGGATCGATGGTGCTGGTGCGGCGTGCCGGTCAGAACGGCGGCTCGTCGGCGTAACCCCCGGCGGAGCTCCCGCCGGGGCCGGGCGTGGCCCAGGGATCCTCGTGCGCGGATGGTGCCGGCGCGGCGTAGCCACCGCCACCACCGAATCCCCCGCCGGCCCCGCCGGCCCGCTGGGTCCGGGTGACCTTGGCGGTCGCGTAGCGCAGCGACGGGCCGACCTCGTCGACCTGGAGCTCCACCACGGTGCGCTTCTCGCCCTCGCGGGTCTCGTAGGAGCGCTGCACGAGCCGTCCGGTGACGATGACCCGGTTGCCCTTGGTCAGCGACTCGGCGACGTTCTCGGCCGCCTCCCGCCAGATCGAGCAGCGCAGGAACAGCGTCTCGCCGTCCTTCCACTCGTTCGCCTGGCGGTCGAACGTGCGTGGCGTCGACGCGACGGTGAAGTTCGCGACGGCGGCACCCGACGGCGTGAAGCGCAGCTCCGGGTCCCCGGTCAGGTTCCCGATCACCGTGATGACGGTCTCACCAGCCATGCCGACTCCTTCGTGGGTGCGTGCGCCGAAGCCTACGGACCGCGTCCGACATCACGCGGCGGTGCGCAGGACCTTGGTGCGCAACACGGCCTCGTTGAGCCCGAGCTGGCGGTCCAGCTCGCCGGCCGTCGCGGGGGTGGCGGAGAAGTCCACGACGGCGTAGATGCCCTCGGACTTCTTCTGGATCGGGTACGCGAGGCGACGACGGCCCCAGATGTCGACCTTGTCGACGGTCCCGCCGTCGGTCTTCACCACGGTGAGGTACTGGTCGAGGGAGGGAGCAACGGTGCGCTCCTCGATGTCGGGGTCGAGGATGATCATGATCTCGTACTGACGCAGGCTCACGCCCACCTCCTCTGGTCTTCGCGGTCACGGTCGGTCCGTGACAGGAGGGTTGTGCCCGACGTGCCGCGCCCGCCCGGGCGAGGCACCCGACCCGGCACCACGACGTCGGCGACGCGCGTGGAACGGCAGCGGCTCATGCTACCCGACCACGGCGGGCCGCCCGACCGGCCCGGCGTCGGAGGGGTCGGCCCTCGAGGTCGCACCCTGCGCACCCAGCAGCCACCGACCTCGGTCGCCGGGACGGCCCCGAAGCCGGGGCGGACAGTCAGGGAGCGGAGGTCCGCGCCGCCGGCCGGTAGGCCGCCGGCGTCGCCGTCGGAGTCTGCGAAGGGGAGGCCGTCGGCCCGCTGGACACGACGAGTGTGACGACGCTGCCGGCGGGGAGCACCGTGCCCGGAGCCGGATCGACCGCGATCACCTGGCCGCTCGGGGCCGGGTCCGCACGCTGCTGCGGCGTCGGCTGGAGGCCGGCCCGCAGCACGGCAGCCTCGGCATCCGCCTGCAGCTGCCCGACCAGCCCGTCAGGCACCGTCGCCTGGGCCGGCTGTGCCGGTGCCGTCGTCTGGGTGGGGACGGGCGCCGCGGTGGTCGGCTCGGCGGTGGGGCTCGGCCGGTTGACGTCGGCCCGGGGTGGGAAGTCCTGCACCGGGGCGTAGGCGGGCAGGCCGAACACGTTCTTCATGTAGTCGGCCCACAGGGCTGACGGCCACGAGCCACCGGTGATGGCGGTCACCGGCCGGCCGCGCACCGAGCCGAACGGCGTGATCGCAACCTGGTCCCGACCGTTGTCACCCACCTGGCTGAGCGCCACGGCCGTGACGATCTGCGGGGTGAACCCGATGAACCAGGCGGACCTGTTGTCCTCGGAGGTACCCGTCTTCCCCGCGATGGGCCGCCCCAGCGGCTTGATGTACGTCGCCGCCGAGCCGTTGCGCGCCTGGACGACCTGCGTCATGGCGTACGTGGCGTCCGCCGTGACGTCCGCGCCGAACCGCTGGTCGGGAGCCGAGCCGCCCTGGTAGGCGACGGTGCCGTCGGACAGGTAGCGCGCCTCCCGCACGATGAACGGGTCGTGGTGCACCCCTTGGGCGGCGATCGTCGCGTAGGCCGAGGCCATGTCGATGGGACGCACCGCGTCCACGCCGAGCACGTTCGAGCGCACCGGCGGCTGGAGGTCGGTCGGCCGTACACCGGCCTGGACCGCGGCGGTGGTGGTCTTGTCGGGGCCCACGTCGAGGTTGAGCTGCGCATACACCGTGTTGACGGACTGTGCCGTCGCGGCGACCAGATCCATCCTGCCGTAGGAGACGTTGCCGAAGTTCGTCACCGCCCAGTCGCCGAACGTCTGCGGCGAGCGCCCGCTGTACGTCTTGGTCAGCGGGATCCCGTTGTCCAGCGCCGCCAGCAGGGTGAACGGCTTGAACGTCGACCCGGCGGAGATCCGGTCCTGCGTCACCCGGTTGACGGAATCGGTGACGAAGTCCGGGCCCCCGTACAGCGCCACGATGGCGCCGTCCGCCGGAGCCAGGGACACCACCCCCACCTTGGTGGCATCGGCGGGCGGCGCGCCCGCCAGGCTCCCGTCGCGTAGCCGCCCCACCGCGGCGACGGCCTGGTCCTGGACGTCCTTGTCGATGGTCGTGACCACCGACAGCCCGGCGCGGGCGATGACGTCCTCGGTCAGGGTGCCGGTGCTGGAGAGCTCGCTTCGCACCATGTCCAGGAGGTAGCCGTTCACCCCACCGAGGGTGTTCGAGCGCTGGTACTCCACGGTCGTCGGGAACGTCAGCCCGTCCCGGTCCGCCTGGGTCAACGCCCCGTCCTCGACCATGGCGTCCAGGACGCGGGCCCACCGCTGCTCGGCCTTCTGGGGGCTCACCGCCGGGTCCCAGTTGTTCGGGGACGGGATGATCCCGGCGAGCAGCGCGGCCTGCGAGACCGTGAGGTCCTTGGCGTCCTTGCCGAAGTACGCCTGTGCAGCGACCTGGATCCCGTAGGAGTCCCGACCGAAGTAGATGGTGTTGAGATAGCGCCCGAGGATCTGCTCCTTGGACTGCGTCTGGGTGATCTTCACGGCGAGCAGCGCCTCCTTGAGCTTGCCGAGGTAGCTCGTCGTCGTCTGCCCCACGTAGTAGCGCTCGACGTACTGCTGCGTCAGCGTGGAGCCGCCCTGGGTGGCCTGGCCGCGCACGTTGTTGAGGAACGCCCGGGCGATGCCGCGCAGATCGACGCCCCGGTTCTGCCAGAACGTCCGGTCCTCGGAGGCCACGACCGCACTGCCCACGTGCGCGGGCAGTGCGGCGAAGTCCACGCTCTCCCGCCGCGCCTCCGCGAAGGTGCCGATCGGCGTCGTGCCGTCGGAGTAGTACACGGTGGTCCGCTGGGCGGTGACGAACGCGTCCGGCTCGGGAACCTGCACGGCGGCGTATGCCGCCGCGACACCGCCCAGCGCGAGGAACACCAGCCCGATCAGCGTCCCGGTGACCAGGTGCCAGGACGGGACCCACCGCGCAGCGCCCCGCCGGCCCTGCCTGGGGTAGTCCACGAGCCGGCGGTGGCGGGAGGCGCTGCTCGCGGCCGAGCCCTTGCGGCTGTGCGGTGCTGCCACGCCCGTGCCCTCCGTGCCTGTGCTGGTCCTGGACCCCGCCCGTGCCGGGCCCGGCCGGGCCGGATCGACACCGTGCCCGATCGCCCAGTATGGGGGACGGTGCTGGACGAGGCCCCGGTGGCGAGTCGCCCACGGGTGGCCCCGGGACGGCCGTGCGCGGCGCGGACTGGCGCCCCGTGTTCTGCCGGCGTATGGTTGGATGTATCACGCCGATACATCGACATGCTGGCGTGTCCCCTGTGACCGGAGACGAGGTGCTCGTGCGCGGACATTCCGACGTGCTCGAGACCGCCATCCTCGGACTGCTCCACGAGTCCCCGATGCACGGCTACGAGCTGCGCAAACGGCTCAACCTCGTGCTGGGCTCGTTCCGTGCCCTGTCCTACGGATCGCTGTACCCGTGCCTGCGCTCGCTCGCCGAGCGTGGTCTCATCTCCGGCACGGATGCGGCCGCGGCCATTCCGCACGCCCTGTCGGGCAGGCGCGCCCGGATCGTCTACGAGCTCACCGCCGAGGGCAAGGAGCGATTCCAGGGCATCCTTGCCACGGCGGGGCCCTCCAGCTGGGACGACGAGGGCTTCGACGTGCGGTTCGCGCTGTTCGCACAGACCGACACGGAGACCCGGCTGCGCATCCTCGAGGGGCGGCGCACCCGCCTGACCGAGCGGCTGGACACCATCGGCCAGGCGCTGGCGCGGACCCGCGAGCGGCTGGACGACTACACCCTCGAGCTGCAGCGCCACGGCCTGGAGCAGGTGGAGCGCGAGGTGCACTGGCTCGACGAGCTCATCGACAACGAGCGCGGCGGTGGCCGCGCTCGTCCCACTGACGCCGGTCCCCGGATCGACGTCCCCGAGGGCCCGACCGGTGCCCCCGTGACGACAACCGAGAAGGAGCGAGGATGACCATCCGTGTCGCCATCGCCGGCGTCGGCAACTGTGCCTCGTCGTTGATCCAGGGCGTGCACTTCTACGCTGACGCCGCACCGGACAGCACCGTGCCGGGCCTCATGCACGTGCAGTTCGGTGACTACCACGTCCGCGACCTGGAGTTCGTGGCCGCGTTCGACGTGGACGCCAAGAAGGTCGGGTTCGACCTGTCCGAGGCCATCGGCGCATCGGAGAACAACACGATCAAGATCAGCGACGTGCCGCCGCTGGGCGTGCCGGTGCAGCGCGGGCACACCCTCGACGGCCTGGGCAAGTACTACCGGGAGACCATCGAGGAGTCCGACGCCGAGCCGGTCGACGTCGTCGCAGCGCTCCGGCAGGCCCGGGCGGACGTCCTGGTGTCCTACCTGCCGGTCGGCTCCGAGGAGGCGGACAAGTTCTACGCCCAGTGCGCCATCGACGCGGGCGTGGCCTTCGTCAACGCGCTGCCGGTGTTCATCGCCTCCGACCCGGTCTGGGCCAAGAAGTTCGAGGACGCCGGCGTGCCGATCATCGGTGATGATGTCAAGTCCCAGGTCGGCGCCACCATCACGCATCGCGTGCTGGCCCGCCTGTTCGAGGACCGCGGCGTCATCCTGGACCGCACGTACCAGCTGAACGTCGGCGGGAACATGGACTTCAAGAACATGCTCGAGCGGGACCGCCTGATGTCCAAGAAGATCTCCAAGACGCAGTCGGTCACCTCGAACATGGACCATGAGTTGTCGGCACGCAACGTGCACATCGGCCCGTCGGACTACATCCAGTGGCTCGACGACCGCAAGTGGGCCTACGTGCGCATGGAGGGTCGCGCCTTCGGCGAGGTGCCGCTGAACCTCGAGTACAAGCTCGAGGTCTGGGACTCGCCGAACTCGGCCGGCGTCATCATCGACGCGATCCGGGCGGCGAAGATCGCCTTGGACCGCGGCATCGGTGGCCCGATCATCTCCGCCGCCACCTACTTCATGAAGTCCCCGCCGGTCCAGAACGAGGACCAGCGCGGGCGTGAGCTCGTCGAGGCATTCATCCGCGGCGAGGTCGAGCGCTGACAGGCATCCACGCCCCGGCGCAGGACGCGACGCGTGCTGGCGACGGCCGACCCTTCGGGGCCGGCCGTCCGCACGCCCCGGGTCCGACGTCCCGGCCGGCCCGGGCGTCCCTCGGCCTACCGTGGACCCGCACGACCAGCCCCCGGGCGCGAGCGGTCGGACCGTCCGCCGCACCGTCGGCCTCCCGAGACGAGGTGACATGGCCTTCCCCCCGCTCGTGGAGCCCGCGGCAGCGCTTGCGCCGGCCGAGGTCGCCCGGTACGCCCGTCACCTCCTGGTCCCCGGGGTCGGACCGACGGGGCAGCGGCGGCTGACGAACGCGCGCGTGCTCGTGGTGGGCGCCGGCGGCCTGGGCTCCGCAGTGCTGCCCTATCTCGCCGCCGCCGGGGTGGGCACCCTCGGAATCGTCGACGACGACGTCGTCGACGTGTCCAACCTGCAGCGTCAGGTGGTGCACGGCCAGTCCGACGTCGGCCGTGCCAAGGTCGACAGCGCCCGGGACCACCTCACCGAGGTGAACCCGCTCGTCCGGGTGATCACCCACCCGGTGCGCCTCACCGCCGACAACGCCCTGGAGCTGCTCGCCGGCTACGACCTCGTCGTGGACGGCGCGGACAACTTCCCGACCCGCTACCTGGTGTCCGACGCCTGCGCACTGCTCGGCCTGCCGTGCGTCTGGGGCGCGGTGCTGCGGTTCGACGGCCAGGTCTCGGTGTTCTGGGACCGCCCGCCCGCCGGCCGGCCGGCCGTGACCTACCGCGACGTCTTTCCGGTGCCTCCGGCCCCCGGCACCGTGCCGTCGTGCGCCGAGGCCGGCGTGCTCGGCGTGGTGTGCGCGGCGGTCGGCTCGATGATGGCCACCGAGGCGGTCAAGCTGCTGGCCGGCCTCGGTGAGCCGTTGCTGGGCCGCCTGCTCACGTTCGACGCGCTGTCCGCCCGGTGGCGCGAGGTCCCCGTCCGACCGATGCCCGGCCGTGCGCCGGTGCGCACCCTGATGCCCGAGCCGGAGGCCTGCGCCCCCCCGGTGCCCGACGCCGTCGGACCCCGTGAGCTCGCAGACCTGCTCGAGGCGCGGGCCCGGGGGACGGCGGACCTCGACCTCGTCGACGTCCGGGAGCCCGCCGAGGCGCAGATCGTCGAGATCCCGGGGTCCCGCCTGGTGCCCCTCGGCCGGTTCCTCGACCGGTCCGCGCTCGACGACCTCGATGCCACCCGCCCGGTGGTGCTCTACTGCCGCTCGGGGGTGCGTTCGGCCCAGGCCCTGGGCATCCTGCGGGCCGCCGGCTTCGCCGACGCGCGGCACCTGCGCGGCGGCGTCCTCGCGTGGGTGGACGACGTCGAGCCGGACAAGCCGCGGTACTGAGCCGCTCGGCCCGTCGCGGTCCGAGCGGGCGAGCACCGCCGGCCCGGAACGCCCGGCTGCCGGCCCGAGCCCTGCGCGCGCCGGGTCAGTGGTGCCGACCGGCGGCCTGGTCCAGGCCGTGCCGCAGCACCGGGGCGATCGCCGCCAGCCCGTCCCGGGCGCCGGCGGGCGAGCCCGGAAGGTTGACCACGAGCGTCGCGCCAGCCAGCCCGGCCCGGCCGCGGGACAGCATGCCCGACGGCACACCCGCGGCGACCGCCGCCGCGCGCACGGCCTCGGCCAGCCCGGGCACGTCCCGGTCGACCACGGCTGCCGTCTGCTCGGGGGTGACGTCGTCCGGGCCCAGCCCGGTGCCCCCGGTGGTGACGACGAGCGCATAGCCGGCGGCCACGGCCGCGTGCAGGGCGTGCGCGACGGCGGCACCGTCCGGGACGACCTGCGGGCCGTCGACCACCAGCCCGAGCGCCGCGAGCCCATCGACGAGCACCGGGCCGGACCGGTCCGCGTACACTCCGGCGGCGGCCCGCGTCGAGACCGTCACCACGAGGGCGCGAGGCGCCTCGTCAGGCACGCCGCCACGTCCCGCTGCGGCCGCCGGACTTCTCCTGGACGGCCACGTCCGTGATCGTGGCGGCGCGGTCCACCGCCTTGATCATGTCGATGAGCGCCAGCCCGGCCACCGCCACGCAGGTCAGCGCCTCCATCTCGACGCCGGTGCGGTCGGCGGTGCGCACGGTGGCGCGGATGGCCACGCCCTCGTCGCGGACGTCGAGGTCCACGGTCACCCCGTGGATGGCCACCGGGTGGCACAGCGGCACGAGGTCCGGCGTGCGCTTGGCCGCCTGGATCCCGGCGATCCGGGCCACCGCGAGGGCGTCCCCCTTGGGCATCCCGTCGCCGCGCAGCAGCGCCACGACCTGCGGGGTGGTCGTGACGAACCCCGTGGCCGTCGCGGTGCGCACGGTGACGTCCTTGCCGGACACGTCCACCATCCGCGCGGCGCCCCGCGCGTCGACGTGCGTGAATCGATCCTCGGTCACCACTGCGGCTCCTCCGTCAGGAGCACGTCCACGACGTCGCCGGGGACGAGCTCGGTGGTCTGCTCAGGCACCACGATCAAGCAGTCGGCCTGGGCGAGGGCGTGCACCAGGTGCGACCCCGGGCCGCCGACCGGGGCCACCACGGGGACGCTGCCCACGCCGGAGAGCTGGCCCCGGAGGAACTGCCGCCGGCCCGACGCGGAGCGGATCGACTGCGCGAGCCGTGCCCGCAGCACCGGGCGATCCTCGTCCGGCCGTCCCATCAGCCGGCGCAGCACGGGAAGGCCGAACAGCTGGAAGGACACGAAGACGCTCACCGGGTTGCCGGGGAAGGTCAGCACGGGCGTGCGCGACGGGCCCAGCACACCGTGGCCCTGCGGCTTGCCCGGTTGCATCGCCACCGTCGTGAACGTGACGTCGCCGGTGGGCGCCAGCGCGGCCTTGACCACGTCGTAGGCACCGACGCTGACGCCGCCGCTGGTCAGGACGAGATCGATGTCGGTGCCGGGCCTGCCGAGCAGCTCGGTGAGCAGGTTGGTGAGCTCCTGCGGGTCGTCGCGGACGATCGGGGTCCGCACCGGGATGCCGCCCGCGTCGGCCACCATCGCGGTCAGCAGCGCGCCGTCCGACTCGTAGAGCTTCCCGGGGGCCAGGGGCTCGCCGGGCGGCACGAGCTCGGAGCCGGTCGCGACGACGAGCACCCGGGGGCGGCGGTGCACGAGCGGTCGGCCCTCCCCGGTGCCGGCGAGCAGGGCCACCATCGACGGCCGCAGCGCGGTCCCGGCGGCCAGCACGTGGTCCCCGGCGCGCAGCTCCTCCCCCTGGCGTCGCACGTTCGCTCCCGGCCCGACGGCGTCCCGCACCTCGACGACGTCGACTCCGCCGTCGGTGAGCTCCACGGGGACCACCGCGTCCGCACCGGGCGGGACCGGGGCACCGGTCATGACCCGCACCGCCGTCCCAGCGACGAGCGGCCCGGTGGCCACGCTGCCGGCTGCGACGTCACCGCGCACCGGCAGGGACACCGGCGTCCCGGCTGCGGCGTGCGCCACATCGACGGCCCGGACCGCGTACCCGTCCATCGCCGAGTTGTCGAAGCCCGGCAGGTCCACCGCGGCGACCACGTCCTCGGCCAGGACCAGACCGAGCGCCTCCACCAGCGGGACCCGGGTGGCGGGCAGCGGGCCGAGGCCGTCCAGCACGGCGCGGCGGTGCTCGTCGACGGTTCTCATCAGGCCATCCTGGTCACGGTCGAGGTGGACGTCTCACGGTCCGGGCGGGGGGTGCTCCCGGGGGCCCCCGGACCGAGGTCGCGCCACGGAGCGCCGTACCGACGGTCTCCTATGCTGTCACCATGTCGCAGGTCGCCAGCGGAGCCCTCGGATGACCGGGCCCGTCCAGCGTGTCACCGTCCGGTACTTCGCCGGCGCCGCCGACGCCGCGGGGACCGACGAGGAGCGCCTGCAGGTCCCGGGGGGCTCCACCGTGCGCAGCATCCTCGACACCGCCGTGGCGGCCCGGGGTGCGGCGCTCGCGCGCGTGCTGGCGGTGTGCAGCGTGCTCGTCGACGGCACCCGGGACCCGGACGGCACCACGCCGGTGCCCGACGGCGCGGTGGTGGACGTCCTGCCACCCTTCGCCGGCGGCTGAGCCCGCTCGGTCCCGCTCGCCGGCTCCGCCCTGCGGCGGCTCGCCGACGCAGATGACGCCCGCCGACGCCCGAGCCCGCCGGCCGCGCACATCAGGGGCAGTTCACCCATTCCACGCCGCCGTCGGCGCGCACCTGCTTCTTCCACACCGGCAGCTGGGCCTTGACCTCGTCGACGAGCAGCGCGGCAGCAGCGAACGCCTCCGCCCGGTGGGCCGCGGACACCGCCACGGCGAGCGCGCACTCGCCGACGCCGAGCGGGCCGACCCGGTGGGACACCGCCAGGGCCTCGACATCCGTGCGTGCGGCGACCTCGGCGGCGACCCGCGCCAGCACCTGGGCCGCGGAGGGGTGGGCGACGTACTCGATGCGGTCGACCGCGACGCCGTGGTCGTGGTCGCGCACCTCGCCGGAGAACGTGACGACCGCCCCGGCGGAACGGTCCGCGACCGCGGTGGCATGCTCGGCGACGTCCAGCACGGCGTCGGTGACCACCGCGCGCACCACCCGGCGCGCCGGGGCACGCAGCCGTGACGTGTCCGGTGGGTGGCCGGCCGCGCCGGGCCGCCTGTCCGTCGGGGTGCTCATCGGACCAGCGTAGGCGGCGGCCCACCCACGGATTGGGCCGGGCGGTCCCGCGGCGGTGCTCCCGGCCGGTGCGCCGCTGCGGCGCCGGCTCTGCTGGGTCCCCGCGTCGGCGGGACCTCACAACCATTCACGGTTCCGATGGTTCGGATCGATAGGCCAAATGTCCCCCGCAGATGCGGATACGACGCGTACCGTCGCCGGGTGCCCCTCTTCCGGATCAGCGAGGCCGCGTCTCTCCTCGGCGTGAGCGACGACACCGTGCGCCGCTGGGTCGACGCAGGTCGGCTGCCGTCGGCGCCCGGTCCGCACGGGTGGACCGTCGTCGACGGTGCCGACCTGGCGCAGCTCGCCCAGCAGCTGGCGCAGGACGTCGCAGCCGCCGACGGTGCCCCGGTCTCGGCACGCAACCGGCTGCGCGGGATCGTCACGCGCGTCGTCCGCGACACCGTCATGGCACAGGTCGAGATCCAGGCGGGGCCGTTCCGCCTGGTGTCCCTCGTCAGCCGGGAGGCTGCCGACGAGCTCGGGCTCGAGCCCGGCGTCGCCGTCGTCGCCCGGGTCAAGGCGACCAGCGTGGTCGTCGAGAAGGAAGGAAGCTGAACCCGTGCGTCGACCAGTCCTCGCAGTCGCGCTCCTCGCCGCGCTCGCCCTCGCCGGGTGCTCAGCCACGTCGCCGGCCGCGGCCGACGCCGCGGGCACACCGGTATCGCCAACGGCGGACGCGACCGGGGACGTCGTCGTGTTCGCCGCGGCGTCCCTCACCGACGTCTTCACCGCCCTCGGCGCCCAGGTGAAGGCCGACCACCCCGGTCTGCACGTGACGTTCAACTTCGCCGCCAGCTCCACGCTCGCCCAGCAGGTGCTCTCCGGCGCACCGGTGGACGTGCTGGCCACCGCCAACACCTCCACGATGCGCCAGGCTGCCGCCGAGGTCACCGACCCCGTCGTGTTCGCCCGCAACACCATCGTCATCGTCACCCCGCCGGACAACCCCGGCCACGTGGCGGGGCTCGCCGACCTCGCCGACCCGGCACGCACCGTCGCGCTGTGCGCCCCGGAGGTGCCGTGCGGCGCCGCCGCGGCCCAGGCGTTCGAGCAGGCCGGACTGACCCCGGCTGCGGACACCCTGGAGAAGGACGTCACCGCGACGCTGACGAAGGTGCTGCTCGGAGAGGTGGACGCCGCGCTCGTCTACCGCACCGACGCGATCTCCGCCGGGGACCAGGTCGCCACGATCGAGCTACCCGCCGACATCGCCGTGCGCAACGACTACCCCATCGCGACGGCCACAGCCGCACCGAACCCGGCGGGTGCACAGGTCTTCGAGGACTACGTGCTGTCCGACGCCGGGCGGCACACCCTCACGAGCGCTGGGTTCGACCTGCCGTGACCCGCCAGCGGTGGCGCCGGCCCCGGACGGGGGAGGTGACGCGCAGCGATGCGCCCGCCGTCCTGCTGGCCCCGGCGCTGCTGGCTGCGGCCTTCCTGCTGCTGCCGCTGCTGGCCCTCGTCCTGTCGGTGCACTGGGGGTCCTTCCTCGACGCCTTGCGCTCCCCGGCGGCCCTGCAGGCACTGCGGCTGTCGCTGGTCTGCGCCACCCTGGCGACCCTGTTCTGCGTGGTTGTGGGGGTGCCGCTCGCCTGGGTGCTGGCCCGCACCCGGCTGCCCGGACGCGGCCTGCTCCGGGCGCTGGTGACGGTGCCGCTGGTGCTCCCGCCGGTGGTGGGGGGTGTCGCACTGCTCATGCTGCTCGGCCGGCGCGGACTGCTCGGCGCGCGCCTGGACGCCTGGTTCGCCATCACCCTGCCGTTCAGCACGCCCGCGGTGGTCCTCGCCGAGGCGTTCGTCGCCATGCCGTTCCTCATCGTCTCGGTCGAGGGGACGCTGCGTGCCTCCGACGTGCGCTACGAGGAGGCGGCGGCGACCCTCGGGGCCTCCCGGTGGACCACGTTCCGCCGGGTCACCGTTCCCATGGTGGCGCCCGGCATCGCCGCGGGAGCCATGCTCAGCTTCGCGCGCGCGCTGGGCGAGTTCGGCGCCACCATCACCTTCGCCGGCAGCTACCCGGGCACCACCCGCACCCTGCCCGTCACGATCTACCTCACCCTGGAGTCGGACCCCGAGGCAGCCGTAGCCATGTCGGTCGTGCTCCTGGCCATCTCGGTGATCGTGCTCGTCAGCCTGCGCGGCCGGTGGGCACAGGCGGTCGCCCCGTGAGCCTGCACGCACGCGTCGTGGTGCACCGCCGGGATATCACGGTGGACGTCGACCTGGACGTCCGGGCGGGCGAGGTGGTCGCCCTGCTCGGCCCCAACGGCGCGGGCAAGTCCACGACGGTGCGCGCCGTGGCGGGCCTCACCCGGCTCGATGCAGGGCGCGTCGAGCTGGACGGCACCGTGCTGGAGGACGCCGGGCCACACCCCGTCCGACTGCGTCCCGAGCACCGCGACGTCGGCGTGGTCTTCCAGGACCACCTGCTGTTCCCCACGATGTCGGCCGCGGAGAACGTGGCGTTCGGTCTGCGCGCCCACGGCGTGCCCCGGACCACAGCACGGCAGCGGGCGCAGGCGTGGCTGGATCGGTTCGAGGTCGGCGACCTCGCGGCCGTCCGGCCCGCGCGGCTGTCCGGCGGCCAGGCCCAGCGCGTCGCGCTGGCCCGGGCCCTCGCCGGTTCGCCGCGGATGCTCCTGCTCGACGAGCCCTTCGCCGCGCTCGACGCCGGCAGCCGGGTCCGGTCCCGTGCGGTGCTGCGCCGGCGGCTGGCCGACTACGCCGGTCCCACCGTGCTCGTCACCCACGAGCCCGCCGACGCGATCGCGCTCGCCGACCGAGTCGTCGTGCTGGAGGCGGGCCGGGTCGCGCAGACCGGCACGCTCACCGACCTTGCTCATCGACCCCGCACCAGCTACGTCGCCGAGCTGCTCGGCCTGACCCTGTGGACGGCGTCCTGCCGGACGGGCGTCGTCGAGCCGGCACCCGGCGTCGCGCTGCGCTGCCCGGACCTCCCCGACGGGGAGGTGCTCGTCGCCGTGCCGCCGGCGGCCGTCCGGCTGCACACCACGGACCGGGACGTCCCGGCCGGCACGGTGCACTGGCAGGCATCCGTCGGCCTCGTCGAGACGTACACCGACCATGTGCGGGTGAGCGTCGACGGAGCGCTGCCCACCACCACGACGCTGCCCACCGCCCAGGCCGCCCGCCTCGGCCTCGGCCGGGAGGAGGCCGTCTGGGTGAGCCTGGACACCTCGCTGGTCGAGGTGTACCCGCGCTGACCGGGCCTGACAGACTCCCCCCGTGGACCCGTCCCCTGCGCCGCGCGTCGGGATCGTCGTGCCGGCCGGCGGCACCGGCCGGCGGCTCGGCGGCGCGGACAAGCCCGGGATCACCCTCGGCGGTCGCACGATCCTCGACCGCCTGGTGGCCGACCTGCCCGACTGGCCCGTCGTCGTGGTCGGCCCGCACCGGGCGGACGCCGGGCTGCGTCGGGTCCGGTGGGCCCGGGAGGACCCACCGCTGGGGGGGCCGGCCGCCGCGCTGGCAGCCGGCGTCCGGGAGCTGCCCGACGTCGACGTGGTCGTCGTGCTCGCCGGGGACCTGCCGTTCGGGGCGACCGCGGCCCGCCGACTGGTGGACGCGCTCGCGGACGCCCCGCAGGCCGAGGCCGCCCTCGGGCTGGATGCCGCCGGGCGGGAGCAGCCCCTCGCCGCGGCGTACCGGCGCACGGCGCTCGCCGAGCGGCTCGCCGGCGACCAGGACGGGCGGTCCCTGAGGTCCGTGACCGCCGGGCTGGTCCGCGTGCACGTCCGGCTCACCGCGGTCGAGGCGGTGGACGTCGACGACGCTGCGAGCCTGGGTCTGGCGCGGGGGATCGTCGAGGGCCGAGGGACCGTCGAGGCCGGAACGCCGCGGGACCATGACGTGCACCCGGACGGCGTGTGAGGATGACCTTCGGTCTCGACCCAGATCGCGCGAGACCCGTAGGCCGGCGGAGGAGGCACTGTGCAGCCCGGAGATGACGACCAGGCAGCGCCTCCTTCCGACCTGGAGCTCGTCGACCGAACCCGGGCCGGGGACGGCACGGCGTTCGGGCAGCTGTGGGAACGCCACCGCGCCGCCGCGCTGCACGTGGCGCGTCAGATCACCACCCGGTTCGACCCCGAGGAGCTGGTCCAAGAAGCGTTCGCCCGGGTGCTCGCGGCGATCCGGCACGGCAGCGGGCCACGCACCACGTTCCGGCCCTACCTCTACACGACGATCCGCAGCACCTCGATGGCCTGGGCGGAACACGAGGCCCCGCATGAGGAGCTCGACGCCGCAACACGCCTGGCGGATCCCGATGCGCCCTTCGACGAGTCCGTGCTCGAGCGCACGATGGCCGTTCGGGCCTTCGCCCGGCTCCGGCCCGAGTGGCGCGGGATCCTCTGGTACACCCAGGTCGAGGGCCTCTCGGCGCGGGAGGCCGGAACCCTGCTCGGGCTCAGCGCCAACTCCGCCGCCGCCCTGACCTACCGCGCCCGGGAGGGGCTGCAGGTGGCGTGGCTGCAGGCCCACGTCCGCGAGCACGGGGTCGATCCGGCCTGCCGGTGGACCGTCGAACGGCTCGGCGCCTACCAGCGCGGGTCGCTGACCGACCGCGACCGCGACCGGGTCGACGAGCACCTGCGCACCTGCTCGGGGTGCTCGCTGCTCGCGGAGGAGGTGTCCGACGTCGCCGGCTCGCTGCGCGCCGTCCTCCTGCCCGCGCTGCTCGGCCCCGGCATCGTCACCCTGACCGGCGCGGCGACCGCGCAGCCAGCTCCGACCGTTGCCGGTTCCACGGGTACGACCCCTGCGGAGCAGATGCCGGCGGGCCAGGGGCAGCCGACTCCGTCCGGTGGCTCGTCGGCCCCGGCGGCCCACGCCGCAGCCGTCGTGGGCCGCGCGCACCTCGTGGCGATCGGCGCGGCCACCCTCTCCGTCGTCGTGGTGGCTGCCCTCTCCGTCGCCGCGCTCACCCGCCCGAACGACCGGCCACCGGCGCCGGCCCTCGCCGGCGCCCAGGAGGCGGTGGTCGAGCCGCCGGCACCTGCCCGGCGCCTGGCACCGACCCCGACCCCGACCACCGGGCCCGACGGATCGGCTGGCGGGCCTACGGCACCCGCGACCGCCGGCGGTTCGGACCGCACGGCCGAGGCTCCGGCCGCGGCGGTCCCTGCCGTGCCGCCGGCGATGAGCCGGTCCGAGGTGCTGGCGACCTCGCTCGACCTCCCCGCAACGTCCAGCCCGACCGGCGAACCCAGCCCGACCGGCGAACCCAGCCCGACCGGCGAACCCAGCCCGACCGGCGAACCCAGCCCGACCGGCGAACCCAGCCCGGAACCGACCGCATCCGAGCCGCCTGCGCACGTCGCCCCACCCGTCCTGACGCCGCTGGCGGACGACTCGTTCGTCTTCCTGCCGGTCCTCGAGGGCACCGGTGTCCCCGGCGCCCAGGTCCTCCTGGTCACCGTCGACGACGACGCACCGGCCGGCAGCACGACCGTCGCGCCCGGCGGCAGGTGGTCGGCCGTGGCCGACCCCGCGGCAGGTGCGGGCCGCCCCGTGCAGGTCGCGGCCTACCAGGTGGTCGGTGGGCTCAGGTCCGGGCGCAGTGAGTGGTCGCGCCCGTTCAGCCTGCTGGCCCCGACCGTCGTCGTCGTCCGGGACCACGTCGCTGAGCCGATCGTGTCGATCGCGGGCGAGCCCCGCATGACGGTCGAGGCGTTCGTCGACGGCGTCGCCACCGGCAACCGGCACGTCCTCGAGTGCACGCCGATCGAGCGCGTGGTGCGCAGCGCGGCACCTGGGGAGCACACCGTCGCCTTGCGGTACCTCGACCCGGACACCGGCCGCTACGGCACGCTCGCCAGCACCACGATCACAGTCGTCGCGCCGTAGCGGGTCGCGGCACGCATCCCCGGTCGCGGCACGCGCGAGCGGGGGTGGCGTCGGGATCAGTCGGTCGTCGCCGGCGTCCAGCCGGCCAGCAGAGCGCTGAGCTGCGCCACGGTGGCACGCACCTGAGCGGGCGTCGGGCCGTCGGCCCGGCCCCCGCACGCCAGGCCCACGAGGAACGCAGTCAGCGGGGCGGCCGGACGGGCCACCCCGTGCGCGACGTCGTGCACGAGGTCGAGCACCGGGGTCGTCGCCTGCTCGACGAGCTGGCGGTCCAGCCCCAGCTCCGCCGCCACCTGCGCGACCCACCGCGTGGTCTCTTCCATGGAGTCCTCCTCGTGGCCCTGGCCGCGCGCGAAGCCGGCCGGCCCGCGGTCCACGGCGCATGACGTGCTGTGGTGATGCTAGCGGCGGGCCGGCACCCGGCCGCCGCCCACTAGCCTGACCCGGTGACGGTCCTGCGCGAGCTCGGCGAGCTGGTGCGACTGGGCGGGTATCGACGCCTGCTCGCCGTCCGGCTCACCAGCCAGGCGTCCGACGGCGTCTTCCAGGTCGGACTCGCGACGCTGTTCTTCTTCTCCCCGGAGCGGGCGAGCACAGCGACCGGGGTCGCCGCCGCCTTCGCCGTCCTGCTCCTGCCGTTCACCATCGTGGGACCGTGGGCCGGTGTCCTGCTGGACCGCTGGCGCCGCCGGCAGGTCCTCCTCGTCGGCAACGTGCTGCGCGCCGCGGTGACCCTGGTCATCGCGGCGCTGCTGGTCACCCGGGGGATCGGGCCGGCGGTGTACGTCTTGGCGCTGGTCAACCTGTCAGTGAACCGGTTCCTGCTCGCCGCGCTGTCCGCGTCGCTGCCCCGCGTCGTGCGGGGACCGCTGCTGCTCACCGCCAACGCCCTCACCCCGACGCTGGGCACCATCGCCGCCGGTGTCGGCGGCGGCATCGGTCTGCTGCTCGGCCTCGTGCTGCCCGCCGGGCCGACCCGGGACGGCACCATCTTGCTGGTCGCAGCGGCCGTGACGGCACTCGCCGTGGGCTTCGCCGCGCGCATCGGGCGGGACGTGCTCGGGCCGGACGCGCTGGTCGACACGGCCTACGTGCGCCGGGCGCTCGGCTCGCTCGCCCGCGACCTCGCCGAGGGTGCGCACTACCTCGTCGACCGCCGGACGCCCGCCCGGGCGCTCGGGGTGATGGCCGTCCATCGGTTCCTGTACGGCACGGTGTTCATCGCCAGCATCCTCATCTCCCGCAACCTGCTGACCTCGCCCCTCGACGAGTCGGCAGGCCTGGCCATGTTCGGCGTGGTGCTCGCCGCCAGCGGCGTGGGGTTCGCGCTCGCGGTGATCCTCACCCCGGTGCTCAGCCCGCGCACCGGAGCGCACCGGTGGATCGTCGGGTGCCTGCTGCTGGCCGCCGCCAGCCAGCTGCTGCTCACCACCACGGTGAGCCGCGCGGCGGTGCTGGTCGGCGCCGTCGCCCTGGGCCTGGCTGCCCAGGGCGCCAAGATCGCCGTCGACACGATCGTCCAGCGGGACACCGCGGACCGATACCGCGGGCGGGCGTTCGCGCTGTACGACGTCCTCTACAACGCGGCCTTCGTCGCCGCCGCGGCGCTGGCCGCCGTCAGCCTCCCGGACACCGGCTACTCCCGGGTGGTCTTCGGCCTCATGGGGGTGGCCTACGCGGCCACCGCGGCGGCCTACCGGCGAGGCTCCCGGGCGGACGAGTGGTTCCTCGCCGAGCATGGCGTCGGGGCCTAGGCTCACCGGGTGCCCCGCGACGCCGCCCGTGCCGTCCCAGAGACCGGGCAGGAAGCCGTCGTCCGCGCAGCGCCCCGCAGCACCGGCCGAGCGGCCGACCTGGCGATGGCTCTCACCGACGCGCGACCCGGCGACGACCCGATCCGGTGGGTGAACCCGGCGTTCGAGCTCCTCACCGGCTACCCGGCCGCCGAGCTGCTCGGCAGCTCGTGCCGCATCCTGCAGGGCCCCGGCACCGACGAGTCGACGATCGCCCGCCTGACCGAGGCCCTGGCCCTGCACGAGACCGCCGCGGAGACGCTGCTGCTCCGGCGCCGCGACGGCACGACCATGTGGGTCCAGCTGCTCGTGTCCGCGGTGCGCGACGAGCAGGGCGCAGTCATCCAGCACCTCATCACCGCGGCCGACGTGTCGACCCGGACGCGGGCCCAGCACGCCCGCGACCGGGCGCTGGGGGCACAGCTGCAGGCCCGGGACGCCGCCCTCGACCGGGCGCGCCGGGACCAGGAACGCCTCGGCCTGCTCGCCCGGGTCAGCGACGAGCTCACCCGCCGGCTCGACCTCGACGAGGCGGTGGCCGCCCTGGCCGAGGTCGCCGTACCGGCCCTGGCCACCTGGGGCTACGTGGTGCTGTCCGACGACGGGCACCGCGTCCGCTCGGTCCGGGTCGCCGTGCGGGACCCGGCGATGGCGCCCCTCGCCGACCGCCTGCAGCAGCAGGGCGCGACATGGCTGACCAGCTCCCCGGTGGTCGGCGCCGGCCTCGCCGGACACCTGGACCAGGTCACCGGTCCGTTCCCGGTGGACGTGGCAGGGCTGTCGGTGCGCACCACTCCCGAGCAGCTCGAGCTGCTCGAGGCCCTCGGCCTGGGCAGTGCGCTCGTCGTCCCGCTCCGGGCCCGGGACGGCGTGATCGGGCTGCTCGTGCTCGTCCAGCCCGGCCCGGACGGGTTCAGCAGCGACGTCCGGCTGACCGCGGCGCACCTCAGCCACCGGGCCGGGCTCGCGCTGGACAACCTGCGGCTCTACCTCAGCGAGCGGGCGACGGCCCTGACGCTGCAACGCAGCCTGCTGCCGGAGATCCCCACCGTCGACGGCCTGGACATCGACGCCAGGTACCTGCCGGTGCAGCACCGCGCCGCGGTGGGCGGGGACTGGTTCGACGTGCTGGCGCTGCCCGACGGCACCGTCGGCCTGGCGGTCGGGGACGTCATGGGTCACGACGTCCGTGCGGCCGCGTCGATGGGACAGCTGCGCTCCGTGCTGCGCTCGTACGCCTGGGACGGCGCGCCGACCGGGCGCGTGGTGGACCACCTCGACGACCTCGTCCGGGGGCTGGGCATGGCCGACGTCGCCACGTGCACGTACCTGCGGCTCGAGCGGCCCGCCGAGGGCGCCGCCAGCGGCATCATGACGTACACCAGCGCAGGGCACCCCCCGCCGCTGCTCCGGCTGCCCGACGGGACGGTGGCCGTGCTGAGCGACGGCCTGTCCACGCCGATCGGCGTGCCCGACCCGAGCGGCAGCGCCCCGCAGGGGGTGGTGCAGGTGCCCCGGGGATCGGTCCTCGTCGTCTACTCCGACGGCCTCGTGGAGCGCCGGGACCGGTCGCTGCGCGACGGGATCGACTCGCTGGTCGCCGCCCTGGCGGCGCTACCACCGAGCAGCGCGTCCAGCCTGTGCGACGAGCTGCTCGCCCGGTGCGTGACCGCGGGTCAGGAGGACGACGTGTGCCTGCTCGTCGTCGGCGTGCGATAGGTCAGCCGTCCGCGAAGGGTCCACCCCGAGCGTCGGTCCGTCGTCCACGGCCACCGTCGGGCCTGTCGCTGCGCCGTCCCGGGACGAAGGCCTCTGGTCCCCGGCCCGGCACGGCGCACGCTGGAAGGATCCGACCAGGTGGTCACAGAGCACCGGAGGCGATGATGTCTCACCGAGTCGACGAGATCCTTTCCTGGTACGACGGGTCCGACCGCACGATGATCGCCAACCTGCGGCGGATCCTGCGACAGGGGCGCACAGGCGGGTCGGGCAAGCTCGTCGTGCTGCCCGTGGACCAGGGGTTCGAGCACGGGCCGGCCCGCAGCTTCGCGGTGAACCCCGCCGGTTACGACCCGCGCTACCACGCCCAGCTCGCGCTGGACGCGGGGTGCAGTGCGCACGCCGCACCCCTGGGATCGCTGGAGATGGTCGCCCCGACGTTCGCCGACGACCTCCCGCTCATCCTCAAGTGCAACAGCTCCGACTCGCTGTACACCGGGCCCGATCCGACCCCGGCCGTGACGGCCGGGGTCGAGGACGCCCTGCGGCTGCGGTGCGCGGCGGTGGGTTTCACCATCTACCCCGGATCCGCCGGCCGGAACACGATGTACGAGCAGCTGCGCTCGCTGGCCGCCGACGCCCGGGCAGCCGGTCTACCGCTGGTCGTGTGGTCCTACCCGCGCGGGTCCGGCGTGTCCACCGAGGGACGCACCGCGGTCGACGTGGTCGCCTACGCGGCCCAGATCGCGTGCCAGCTCGGTGCGCACATCGTCAAGGTCAAGCCGCCGACGGCGGTCATCGAGAACCAGGCGGCCGGCGAGGCGCTGGCGCGCGCCGGCGCGCCGTTGGAGACCCTGGCCGACCGGGTCCGCCACGTCGTGCAGTCCGCCTTCGACGGCCACCGGATCGTCATCTTCTCCGGCGGTGCCGCCAAGGGCACCGACGCGGTGCTCGAGGAGAACCGGCAGACGGCGCTGGGCGGCGGGTTCGGCACGATCATGGGCCGCAACTCCTTCCAGCGTCCGCACGACGAGGCCGTCGACCTCCTGCACCAGGTGATGGACATCCACCTGGCGACCCACCCGATGCTCGCAGGGGCCGCCGGCTGACCCGGCGCACACCTGGCGACGCCCGCGGTCACGCCCGACCGCGGGCGTCCCACCAGGCGTGCAGTTGCGCGAGCGCCGCGTCGTGGCCGAGCGGACCGCGCTCCATGCGCAGCTCGAGCAGGAACCGGTACGCCTGCCCGACCACCGGACCGGGCCCGATGCCCAGCGCCGCCATGATCTGCGTGCCGTCGAGGTCCGGGCGCACGGCGGCCAGCTCCTCGCGCGACTGCAGGTCGGCGATCCGCTCCTCCAGGTGGTCGTAGGCGGCGGCCAGCCGCGCCGCCTTGCGCACGTTGCGCGTCGTGCAGTCCGACCGCGTCAGCCGGTGCAGCCGCTCCAGCAGCGGGCCGGCGTCCGTGATGTAGCGACGCACCGCCGAGTCCGTCCACGCGCCTTCGCCGTAGCCGTGGAAGCGCAGGTGGAGCTCGGTGAGCCGGGCCACCGCGTGCACGGTCGCCTTGTCGAACCGCAGCGCCCGCAACCGTCGCGCGAGGAGCTTCGCGCCGACCACCTCGTGGTGGTGGAAGCTCACCCCGCCGGCGGGCTCGAACCGCCGGGTCGCCGGCTTGCCGACGTCGTGCAGCAGGGCCGCCAGCCGCAGCACCAGGTCCGGGCCGGGCACCGGCCCGTCGGGACCGGTCTCCAGCGCGATGGCCCGGTCCAGGACGGTCAACGAGTGCTCGTAGACGTCCTTGTGCCGATGGTGCTCGTCGATCTCCAGCCGCAGGGCCGGCAGCTCAGGCAGCACGTGGTCGGCCAGCCCGGTACCGACCAGCAGCTCCAGCCCGGGGCGCGGGGTCGGCGCGAGGACGAGCTTGGTGAGCTCGTCGCGGACCCGCTCGGCGGACACGATCGTGATCCGTCCCGCCATGTCGCGGATGGCGGCCAGCGCGGCGGGGTCCACCGTGAACGCCAGCTGCGCAGCGAACCGCGCAGCCCGCATCATGCGCAGCGGGTCGTCCTCGAAGGATCGAGCCGGGTCGATCGGCGTCCGGAGCACCTGCCGGGCGAGGTCGGCGAGCCCGTCGAACGGGTCGACGAACACCAGCTGCGGGACCCGCACCGCCATCGCGTTGACCGTGAAGTCGCGCCGCGACAGGTCCCCCTCCAGCGTGTCCCCGAACGCCACCTCGGGCTTGCGGGAGTCCGGGTCGTAGACGTCCGAGCGGTAGGTCGTCACCTCGACGACGACCGCGGGGCGCCCCGCCCGGGGTCGCCGCGCCGCGCCGATGGTGCCGAACGCGCGTCCGATGTCCCAGTGGGTATCGCCCCAGGAGGCCAGCAGGACCTCGGTCTCGTCCGGCGACGCCGAGGTGGTCAGGTCCAGGTCGGCGCTCGGCCGCCCCAGGAACGCGTCCCGCACGCAACCCCCGACCAGGGCCAGCTCGTGGCCGGCCGCGGCGAACACCCGGCCCAGCTCCACCGCCTCGGGTGCGACGGAGACGAGGGCGGGGATCGCGCGCCGCTGCACGGCCTGCAGGGCGGCCGGGTCGGGGCGGGGGATGGGGGTCGGCACGACGGGCAAGCCTGCCAGACGCGCGTGCGGCATGGCACGCTCGTCGTCCGTGCCTGCGGGGGGACTGGTTACAGTGGCCGCCATGCCCAGTCCGGCCCGTCCGGCGCGCCCGGGCGCGGTACCCACGCCGCCCGGGGGGCACGCGTTGCGCATCGACCCCCGGCTCGGGGCGTCCGGTCGAGCCGTCCAGTCCGGGCTGCCCGTCGTCGACGAGGTGTCCGCAGGTGGTCTGGTCGTCCGGCACCAGGACGCCGGACCCGAAGCGGCGATCATCGCCCGCCGCAACCGCGCCGGCCGGCTGGAGTGGTGCCTGCCGAAGGGCCACCTGGAGGGCGACGAGACCCCTGAGCAGGCTGCCGTCCGGGAGATCAGCGAGGAGACCGGCATCACCGGCCGGGTGGTCCGCCCGCTCGGCGTCATCGACTACTGGTTCACCGGGGAGGACCGGCGCGTGCACAAGGTGGTGCACCACTTCCTCCTCGCCCAGGCCGGTGGCGTGCTCGGGGTGGACGGCGACCCGGACGGGGAGGCGGAGAAGGCCGCCTGGGTCCTCGTCGGCGAGCTCGCGGAGCGGCTGGCCTACCCCAACGAGCGCCGGCTGGCCGAGGTCGCGGCGACCTTCCTTGCCCGGCCGGCATGAGCATGGGGATGCTGGGCCGACGACCGAGCTCACGGGGCGCGCAGCGCCACCTCGAGCCGGTCCGCCGCCGGTCGGTCCGCCGGCACCACGCCGTGCGGCGGCTCGCGACGACCGGTGTGTTCGGCGTGCTCCTCCTGGGTCTGGCCGTGCCTGCCGTCGGGCCCGCTGCGGCGACCGAGCAGGACCGCGGGGCGACCGTCGGCATCGTCGTCGACCAGGTGTCCCCCCAGGTCCTCACCCCCGGTGAGGACCTGTCCGTGACCGCGACCGTGACGAACTCCACAGACCAACCGTTGTCGGACGTCCGTGCCGCGGTGCGCATCCACCGGTTCCGGATGGTGTCGCGCACGGAGCTCGCCGACTGGGCCGATGCCGGCACGGGCGGGACGGTCGGCGCCGTCGCGGCCACCGTCCTGCTGCCAGACCAGCTGGCACCCGCCGCCAGCACGCAGGTGCAGATCACCGTGCCGGCGGGCTCCGTCGGGCTGCTGAACACCCCGGACGCCTGGGGACCACGGGGCATGGCGCTGGAGATCACCAGTGCCAGCCGCCGGGTCGGTCTGGCGCGCACCTTCGTGCTGTGGGACCCGGCAGCGACGGTACCGAGCAGCCGGGTGTCCGTGCTCGTCCCGATCGTCGGTTCCCCGCCGTCGGCGAGCGGTGGGACCCCGGCGAGCACCGGGTCCCTCGACGAGGTCACCGGCACCGGACCGCTGCGCGCGATCCTCGATGCGACGGCCGCCGCCCCGGCGGTCTCCTGGGCCGTCGACCCGTCGCTCCTGCAGTCCGCGGCGGCCGGTGATCCGTCGGCCCGCAGCTGGGCCTCGGACCTGCTCGCCGCAGCCTCGAGACGGGACGTCGTCGCCCTGCCGTGGGCCGACCCTGACGTGGCGGCGCTGGCCCGCCCCGGACGGACGGACCTGCTCGGCGCCGCGGTGGACCTCTCCGCAGCCAGCGCGTCGCCGGTGCTCGCATCCACCCCGGGCCACACCGTGCTGGCCTGGGCCGTCGACGGGGAGGCGGACGAGCAGACCGCCGCACTGGTCGCCGGCTCCACCGCGCGGGCGCTCGTCGTCGGGCCCGGGCAGGCCGCAGCCCGCAATCGGGGCGCGACCACCGGGGGCGTCAGCCAGGTGATGACGGACACCGGCCCGCTGACGTTGCTCACCCCTGACGAGACTCTGAGCACCCTGCTCGCCGGCGCCCCGGATGGCGCGTCGGACAACCCTGCCGCGTCATCGACCGCACGCGGCGCCGGCGCTGCGGCGCAACGGGTCCTCGCCGAGACCGCCCTCATCGCGCGGTCCGCCGCCGACACGACGGGGCGGTCGAGCCACATCCTCGTGACCACCCCGCGGTCATGGGACCCGGACCCCCAGGTCGCACGGGCCCAGCTGGCCGCACTCGGCGCGGCGCCGTGGGTGCAGACGGCGCCGATCACCGCCCTGCTGGGCACCGCTGCGGACGCCACGGACCGCGCGCCGCTGCCGACGACCGCACGGTCGACGCAAGAGCTGCCCGCCAGCGCCGTGGACGCCCTGGGTGATGCCCGGCAGGCGGTGGTCCGGTTCGCCGCCGTGCTGGAGCACCCGGACACCTACCTGGCCGGCGCCGACCAAGCCTTCCTCGCGCCACTGTCGGTCGGCTGGCGGGCGGACCCCGCAGGACGCTCGGACCAGGTCGACGCGGCCCTGGCGGTGGCAGCCGAACGCACCGCCGGGCTCTCGGTGGCACTCAACGACCGGTTCACCGTGGTCTCCCGGACGTCCCACATCCGCGCAGCGGTGTCCAACTCCCTCGACCAGGCAGCCACCGTTCGCGTGCACGTGCAGCCGCGCAAGGCCTGCCTGCGGGCGACGGGAGAGCCGACGGTCACCGTGCCCGCGCACGGCGAGCACGTCGTCGAGGTGGAGCTCCGCGCGAGCGCCAGCTGCGACGTCGAGGTCGATGTGCTCCTACTGGCGCCGGACGGCACGGTGGTCGCCGCACCCGTGCGGTTCTCCGCCCAGGTCGCGCCGGCCGTCGAGAGCATCGGCACGTGGGCCGTCGCCATCGCGCTGGCACTCGCCGTCGCGGTCGGGCTGGTGCGCACCTCGCGCCGCGGGCGATCTGCGTCCCGCGGCGCCCGGGTCGCCACCGACCCTGGTGCCGACGCCGACGATCCTCCGCGCGGCCGTGACGACCCGGCAGCCGGCTCGCCATGACCGGGGCGACCCCCGACGGCGCGGGGCCGGTCCCGCGCGCCGCTTCCGGCTCACCCGCGGCGACGGGCCTCGGCCGCGCCACGACCATCATGGCCTCCGGCACCGCCGTGTCCCGGGTGCTCGGCGTCGCGCGGGCGATCCTGCTCACGGTCGCCATCGGCACCACCGGCAACGCAGCCAACGCCTTCGCGGCAGCGAACCAGCTGCCCAACATCCTCTACCTGCTCCTAGCCGGCGGCGTGCTGAACGCCGTCCTCGTGCCCCAGCTGGTCCAGGCGTTCCACCGAGACGGCGGCCAGGACTACGTCGACCGTCTGATGACCCTCACGGTGGTCCTGCTCGCCGGGCTCACCCTGCTCGTCACCCTCGGCGCCCCGCTGCTCATCGGCCTCTACACGAGCTTCCCCGACCCGCAGGTCACGCGGCTTGCCGTGCTCATCGCCCTGTGGTGCATCCCCCAGGTCTTCTTCTACGGCCTCTACTCCCTGCTCGGTCAGGTGCTCAACGCTCGGGGCAGCTTCGGCCCGTACATGTGGGCCCCGGTCGTGAACAACGTCGTGTCGATGGCTGGGCTCGGCGTCTTCATCGCGGTGAACGGCTCCTACGGCCCGGCGCTGGACGGCGCAGGGTCGTGGACCGCCGGCCAGGTCGCCCTGCTGGCCGGCACCGCGACCCTGGGCGTGGTGTGCCAGGCGCTGGTGCTCCTGGTGCCGCTGCACCGCCTGCACATCCGGTTCCGCCCACGCTGGGGCTTCCGGGGCGTCGGGCTGCGCGCCGCGGGCACGGTGGCGACGTGGACCTTCGCCGGCGTCGCCGTGGCCCAGGTCGGTGTCCTCGTCATGACGAAAGTCGCCACCGCGGTCGACCGGCCGGGATACGCCGGCAAGGCCGTCTACGACAACGCGACGACCATCTTCATGCTCCCGCACTCGCTCATCACCGTGTCGCTCGCCACCGCGCTGTTCACCAGGCTGGCCTCCCGAGCGACGGTGGGTGACGTGGCCGGGGTGCGCGCCGACCTCTCGCTCGGACTCCGCACGGTCGGGCTGTTCACGTCCTGGGCCGCCGTGACGATCATGGTGCTCGCCTTCCCCATCGCCCGGATCGTGTTCCCGAGCGCGGACACCGGCTCCGTTTCCGCGCTGAGCCAGGTCATCGTCGCCATGCTCGTCGGACTCGTCCCGTTCGGCGCGCTGTCCGTCGGCCAGCGGGTGTTCTACGCCTATCAGGACGCCCGGAGCCTGTTCCCGATCCAGACGGTGACCACCGGCGTCATCATCGTCGGCACGCTCGTGAGCTGGGCGGTGCTGGACGCCCGGTGGTGGGTCGTCGGGACCGGGGCGGCGATGACGGTGTCCTACCTGGTCGGGATGGTCGCCATCCTCGTGAGCCTGCGTCGGCGGCTGGTCCGCATCGATGGCCGGCACGTCCTGGACGTGCACCTGCGGGCCGGGATCGCCGGGGTCGTCGCCGGCATGGTCGGGTGGGGCCTGGACCGGCTGCTCGGCGACGTGACCGGCGTCGGCTCCGCTGTGCTGCGATGTGTCCTCGTCGGAGGGGTCATCTCGCTGGTCTACCTGGGGCTGCTGCACGTGCTGCGCGTGGGTGAGCTCGACGTCCTGCTCGGTCCGGTGGTGGCTCGACTGCCCCCTGGCCTCCGCCCGGTCGCCAGGGTCCTCGGCGGCGGACCGGCGCTCCGTCTAGCATGCGAGAACCGGCCGGGTGGCCGACAGTCCCGTGGGGAGGGCCGCGTGGGTGAGCAGGTGACGCGCGGCACGGTGCTGGCCGGTCGGTACCGGGTGACCGCACCCCGCGCGGCCCAGTTGCCCGGCGCGGACGACTGGGACGCTGTGGACCTCATCCTGGACCGACCGGTGCGGGTGCGCGCGTTCGCCACCGACGACGCGGCCGCCCTCCTGGATGCCGCCCGGCGGGCGGCGCTGGTCGCCGATCCCCGCCTCCAGCGCATCCTCGACGTCGGCACGCATCACGACCTCGGGTACATCGCCACGGAGCCGATCGACGGGCCCAGTCTCACCGAGCTCGTCGCTGCCGGGCCCCTGCCGGCGGCGCAGGCCCGGGCGATCGTCGGCGAGGCGGCGACAGCACTCGAGCTCGCCCGGCGCCGCGGGGTGCACCACCTCGCGCTGCGCCCGGACGTCCTGCACGTGGGCCCGGACGGGCGGGTCGTCCTCGCCGGGCTCGGCGTCGACGCCGCGCTCCTCGGCCAGGGGGTGGGCGACGCCCGCTCCTCCACCCGGGCCGACACCGTCGGTCTCGTCCGGCTGCTGTACACCGCGCTGACCGGGCGCTGGCCGCAGCCGACGGACCTGGAGCTGCCCCGCACCGGGTTGCCCGACGCGCCATTGGCGGGCGACGTCGCCGTGCCACCCCGCAGGCTCGTCCCCGGCGTCCCGGCGGACCTGGACACGTTGTGCTCGGTCACCCTCGGACCGCATGACGACGGCCCGCAGAGCCCCGCCGAGCTGGTCCGCGAGCTCGAGCCGTGGGGCGCTGTGGGCGCGCCGTCACCCCAGGTCACCCAGGCGATGCCGGCCGTGGAGGCACAGGCTGCCATGGGTGCCGGACCGACCGGCGCCGTCGAGGCCGGGATGCTCGTGCAGCCGGCGGTGGTGCCCCGGCTGTCGGTGCGCTCCGCCCTCGCCGCCCGCCAGGCCCCGGGTGTCAACCTCCCGGGCACACCACTCCCGGCGACGCCGAACGAGCCCGTCGGGGACGTCCCACCGCACGCGGCGGCCACACCGACATCGTGGGAACCCGTCGACAGCCCGAGCCTGTCACCGCGACCCGCCGGCGCCCAGGTGCGGCGCACCCCGGTCACCCGCGCGGGGCTGTCCTCGATGTTCCCCACGCCGCCGCCGACGTTCGACGCGGCGATCGGCTCAGCGGAGCCGGAGCCCCTCGCCGAGCGCCGGTTCGACCCGACCCGGCTCGTCCTGGGCATCGTCGCGCTGGCCCTGGTCGTGGGCCTGGTCTGGGCGGTCGTCACCCTCTTCCGGCCTGCGGGCGGCGGCTCGGCAGGAGGCCCCGTGCCATCGGTGAGCAGCTCGGCCTCCGCCGCGGCCCCGTCCGGCGAGCCGTCGGCGACCTCCGCCGCGCCGGCTCCGCCGGCCGTGGTCCCACGGATCGCCAGCATCACCTCCGTCGACCCGGCAGGGCCGCCGGGCGACCACCCCGAGGCGGTCCAGAAGGCCATCGACGGCGACCCCGGCACGTTCTGGTACTCCATGACGTACAAGCGCCCGGACTTCTCCGGCCTCAAGCCCGGTCTCGGCCTGGTGCTGAGCCTCCAGCGGCCAGCACCGGTCTCGACGGTGACGTTGCACGTCAACGGCACGGGCGGGGGCGTCGAGGTGCGCGCGCCGGACGCCGCCACCCCGGGCGAGGGCACCGTGCTGGCGTCGGGGACCCTGTCGCCCGACACGGTGCTGACGCTGGCCGAGCCGACGCCGCTGTCCTCCGTGGTCGTGTGGTTCACCGCCCTGCCACAGACGGCTGACGGGTCCAACCGCATCGAGCTCACCGAGGTCTCCGTGTCGTGACGACCGCGGGTCACCCGCGTCAACTCCGCGGGCAACCGTCGTCCCGAGCGGAACAGAACCCCCGAAGGATCCGTTCAGACTGAGCGTCACCCCCGACCGTGAGGACCATGCCGTGCCCGACCAGAACCCCGTCCGAGACATCGTCATCGTCGGCTCCGGCCCCGCCGGCTGGACCGCCGCGATCTACGCCGCCCGCGCCGGCCTCGCCCCGCTCGTGGTGGCCGGTTCGGTGACCGCCGGGGGTGCCCTGGTGAACACCACCGACGTGGAGAACTACCCGGGGTTCCCGCAGGGCGTGCTCGGTCCGCAGCTGATGGAGAACATGGAGGCGCAGGCCCGGCGGTTCGGGGCGGAGGTCCTGTTCGACGACGCCGTGGCCCTGCGGCTGGCCGGAGCCGTGAAGAGCGTCACCGTCGCCGACGGTGACACGTACCGGGCGCGCGCCGTCGTCCTCGCCATGGGGTCGGCCTACAAGGAGATCGGTCTGCCGGAGGAGAAGTCCCTGTCCGGTCGCGGGGTGTCCTGGTGCGCGACCTGCGACGGGTTCTTCTTCCGCGACCAGGACGTGGTCGTGGTGGGCGGCGGCGACTCCGCTATGGAGGAGGCCACGTTCCTCACCCGGTTCGCCCGCTCGGTGACCATCGTCCACCGGCGGGACCGGCTGCGCGCCTCCAAGATCATGGCCGACCGCGCCCTGGCCGACCCGAAGATCACGTTCGCCTGGAACAGCCAGGTCGCCTCGATCCTCGGCGAGGACAAGGTCTCCGGCGTCATCCTGCGCGACACGGTCACCGGGCGGACCCACGAGCTCCCCGCCAAGGCCGTGTTCGTCGCGATCGGGCACGAGCCGCGCAGCGAGCTGGTCGTCGGGCAGCTGGACGTCGATCCGGACGGGTACGTGCGTACCGCGCCGGACAGCACAGCCACCACCCTGGCGGGCGTCTTCGCCGCCGGCGACCTCGTCGACCGGCGCTACCGCCAGGCCGTCACCGCGGCCGGCACCGGCTGCTCGGCCGCCCTCGACGCCCAGCACTACCTCGCGTCGGTCAGCACCGCCGACCCGGCGCCCGCGCAGACCATCCCCGCCGCGCTGCAGGAGCAGTCGGCATGACCGCACCAGCAGCCGTCAGCGACGCCACTTTCGACGCGGAGGTGCTCGACGCGGAGGTCCCGGTGCTGGTCGACTTCTGGGCCGAGTGGTGCGGACCGTGCCGGCTGGTCGCGCCGGTCCTCCACGAGCTGGCCGAGCAGTACGCCGGACGGGTGAAGTTCGTCTCGGTCGACGCCGACGACAACCCGGCGACCATGGCGCGGTACGGCATCGTGTCCATCCCGACCCTCAACTTCTACGCCGGCGGCGAGCTCGTGCGCAGCGTCGTGGGGGCCCGGCCGAAGCAGGCCATCCGCGAGGACATCGAGGCGGTGCTCGGCCGGCCCGGATCGGTGTAGCCGGCCCCGTCCGCTGCCCTCGCACGGGTGTCGTCCCGTGCGACGTGCGACGCGTGGCACACTCGGCAGATGACCGACTCCCAGCGCCCCGCCACGGGGCCCACCCCCACGGCCGGCGCTGCGGCGGTCGGCACCCGCCTGGACCCCTGGCTCGACTCCTACGCCGAGCGGGCCCACGGGATGCGAGCCTCGGAGATCCGCGCCCTGTTCGCCGTCGCCAACCGACCCGAGGTGGTCTCCCTGGCCGGCGGGATGCCGCACCTGGACGCCCTGCCGCTCGACGTCCTCGCCGAGCTGGCCCGGCGTGTCATCGCCACCCAGGGCATGACGGCGCTGCAGTACGGGTCGGCCCAGGGTGACGAGCGCCTGCGCGAGCAGATCCTCGACGTCATGCAGCCCGAGGGGATCCAGACGAACGCCGACGACGTCGTCGTCACCACGGGTTCCCAGCAGGCGCTCGACCTCCTCACGCGGATCTTCGTCGATCCCGGCGACGTCGTGGTCGCGGAGGCCCCCAGCTACGTCGGGGCACTGGGCGTGTTCCGCTCCTACCAGGCCGACGTCGTGCACGTCCCACTCGACGCGGACGGTCTGATCCCCCAGGCGCTGGAGGAGACCTTGACCGACCTGGAGCGGGCCGGCCGGCGGATCAAGCTGCTGTACACGGTGCCCAACTTCCACAACCCGGCCGGCGTGTGCCTGTCTGCCGGGCGGCGCCCGCAGATCCTCCAGATCGCCCAGCGGCACGGCGTCCTCGTCGTGGAGGACAACCCCTACGGCTTGTTGGGCTTCGACGGTGATCCAGCGCCGGCGATGCGCTCCCTTGACGACGACGGAGTCGTCTACCTGGGGTCGTTCTCCAAGACGTTCGCCCCGGGATACCGGGTGGGCTGGGCGGTCGCGCCGCCTGCGGTGCGTGATCGACTCGTGCTGGCCGCCGAGTCGGCCATCCTCTGCCCGTCGAACGCCTCCCAGCTGGCGATCAGCGCCTACCTGTCGACCTGCGACTGGCGTGGCCAGGTGAAGGTGTTCCGCGAGGGCTACCGCGAGCGTCGCGACGCGATGGTCTCCGCTCTCGCTGAGCACCTGCCCGATGCGACCTGGACGGTCCCGGAGGGCGGCTTCTACACCTGGGTGGGTCTGCCCGCCGGGCTGGACGCCAAGGCCATGCTGCCCCGGGCGGTCACGGCTCGGGTCGCCTACGTCCCCGGAACGGCGTTCTACGCCGACGGCCAGGGAGCCGACCACATGCGCCTGTCCTTCTGCTACCCCACGCCGGAGGTCATCCGTGAGGGGGTGCGGCGGCTGGCCGGGGTGGTGAATGCCGAGAGCGAGCTGGTGGACCTGTTCGGCACGACGGCCGGACGGCGCGGGACCGATGTCGAGGCACCGAGCCCCGACACCCATTGACCGCCGTCCGCTCGGTCCGGCCCTGCGTCGGTCCGCCATCCATTGGGAGCCTGTCGTGACCAGCTCGTCGCCGTCATCCCCGCACGTCGTCGTCCTCGCCGGAGGGATGTCGCACGAGCGGGACGTCTCCCTGCGCTCGGGTCGGCGCGTCGCAGACGCCCTCCGAAGCACGGGTATGGACGTGACCGTCCACGATGTGGACGCGGCGCTGATGGGCGCGCTCGCCGAGCTGTCCCCGGACCTGGTGTGGCCGCTGCTGCACGGCGCCGGCGGGGAGGACGGCTCCGTACGCGACGTGCTGGAGCTGCTGGGCCTGCGGTACGTCGGCACCGACCCCCGAGCCAGCAGGGTGGCCTGGAGCAAGCCGATCTCCAAGACCCAGGTCGCCCGAGCAGGCCTCGCCACCCCCGCGTTCGTCACCCTGCCGCAGACGTTGTTCCGCGAGCTCGGGGCCGGCCAGGTTCTCCAGACGCTCGTGCGCCGGCTCGGCCTGCCGCTCGTCGTCAAGCCCTCGCACGGAGGATCAGCGCTCGGGGTGAGCCACGTCGAGCGGACAGAGGACCTTCCGCGGGCGATGGTCGACTGCTTCGCCTACGACGGGACGGCCCTCGTCGAGCGCGCCGTCGTCGGGACGGAGGTGGCGGTCAGCGTCGTCGACACCGGCTCCGGTCCGGTGGCTCTCCCGGCCGTCGAGATCGTCACGCAAGGCACCTACGACTACGACGCCCGGTACAACGCCGGCCGCACGGAGTACTTCACTCCCGCGCGCCTGTCGGCCCGGTCGACCGAGGCGGCGGCGCACGCAGCGATCACCGCGCACCAGACGCTCGGCCTGCGGCACCTGTCCCGCACGGACCTCATCGTCGACCCCGACGGTGTCCCGTGGTTCCTCGAGGTGAACGTTGCGCCCGGGATGACGGAGACGTCCCTCTTCCCGCAATCAGCGGCGGCGGCCGCGCTGTCCGTGCCTGGCCTGTATGCCGACCTGGTCATCGCGGCGCTCGCCGACTGACACCTGAGCCGACCACCTGAGCCGACCACCTGAGCCGACCCGCAGGTCGATCCACGGCGTCAGGCCCGCAGCACGCCCGGGTCGTCGGGGGCCAGCACCTCGAGGATGCGGTTGAGGTCCTGCACCGACGCGAAGTCCACCGACAGCCGTCCGCGGGTCCTTCCCAGGCTCACGCGCACCCGGGTCTCCAGCCGGTCCGACAGGCGCGCCGCCAGCTCGTCCAGCGCCTCGCTGTGCTGTCCTGCGCGCGGAACCCGGTGCGAGCGCCTGGGTTGCTCCCCGCCGACAGCGACGATCTCCTCCACGGCCCGCACCGACAGGCCCTCCGCGACGATGCGCTGAGCAAGCCGCTCCACGCCGTCGGCGTCGGTCAGTCCGAGCAGAGCGCGTGCGTGCCCGGCGGAGAGCACGCCGGCCGCGACTCGGCGCTGCACCACAGGAGGCAGGCGCAGCAACCGCAGCGTGTTCGAGATCTGTGGCCGCGAGCGGTGGATGCGCGCCGCCAGCTCCTCGTGTGTGCAGCCGAAGTCGTCGAGGAGCTGCTGGTAGGCCGCCGCTTCCTCCAACGGGTTGAGGTCGGCGCGGTGCAGGTTCTCCAGCAACGCGTCACGCAGCAGCGCGGAGTCGTCCGTACCGCGCACGATCGCCGGGACGGTGGCCAGGCCCGCCAGCTGGCAGGCTCGCCACCGTCGCTCGCCCATGATGAGCTCGTAGGCGTCGCCGACGTCGCGGACGACGACCGGCTGGAGGACCCCGACCTCCCGCACGGAGGCGACGAGCTCGTCCATGGCGTCCTCGTCGAAGACCGTCCTCGGCTGCCGCGGGTTGGGCCGGATCGACCCCACCGGCAGCTCGGCGAACGTGGCTCCCGGGACGGGCAGCAGGCCGCCCTCATCGGTGGTCGACGCAGCCCAGCTCTGCGCGGCCACGGTGGCAGACCACACCCCCGCCGCCCCGCCGGCGGGGGCAGTGTCGGACCGGTCCACCTGCGTCGTCGCACGGCCTGCCCCACCAGCCGGCGTGACCACGTCCTGCGTCGCGCCGAGCGGGTCGGGTGCCCCGTCCACCACGGCGGAGCTGGGGAAGAACACGTCCACCGGGCGAGGTCGGTCGCCGTCCGGTCCCGACGGGATCAGGGCTCCGAGACCTCGGCCCAGCCCGCGGCGCTTCTCACTCACCGGTTCTCCTCGTCATACCCTCGGGGGTCGCCATCGATGCATCCGTGGCCGAATCTGGCTTTCCGGCGGCCCGCGCCGGGGCCCCCGCGAGGCCCCGCTCGGCGAGCTCCCGGGCCGCCTCGAGGTAGGCCAGCGCCCCGGTCGACCCGGGGTCGTAGGTCATCACCGTCTGCCCGTAGCTCGGCGCCTCGGAGATCCGCACGGACCGGGGCACCGTCGTTCGCAGCGTGGTCTGCGGGAAGTGGTCGCGCACCTCCTGAGCCACCTGCTGGGCAAGGTTCGTCCGCGCGTCGTACATGGTCAACAGGATCGTCGACACGTGCAGCGTCGGGTTGAGATGGGCCTGGACCAGCTGGATCGTCTTGAGCAGCTGGCTGAGACCCTCGAGGGCGTAGTACTCGCACTGGATGGGGATCAGCACCTCGCGAGCGACCACGAAGGCGTTCACAGTGAGCAACCCCAGGCTGGGCGGGCAGTCGACGAGCACGTAGTCGATCCGGGGCTGGCCCTCCTCGTCCCGCTGGGCCAGGTAGGCGTCCAGGGCGGTGCGCAGCCGCATCTCTCGGGCGACCATCGACACGAGCTCGATCTCGGCACCCGACAGGTCGATCGTCGCCGGCAGGCACCACAGCGTGGGGATGTCCGGACACTGCTGGACGGAGCCCATGATCGGCGCGTCCTCGACGAGCACCTCGTAAATCGACGGGGTTCCCGCGCGATGCTCCACCCCCAACGCCGTGGAGGCGTTGCCCTGCGGGTCGATGTCCAGCACCAGCACGTTGAGGCCGGCGTGGGCGAGGGCGGCCGCGAGGTTGACCGCCGTGGTGGTCTTGCCCACGCCCCCCTTCTGGTTGGCGACGGTGATCACCCTGGTCTGCGGCGGACGGGGGAACCGCCGGCCGCGCAGCTCGATGCGCCGGCGGGCGTCCTCCTGCAGCTGGGCCATCAATGGGGTGTCAGCACCGGGTTCGGGCAGACTCTGGACCAGGGCCGCACGGCGAGCCTCGTCGTCCGCGGGCCGCAGCTGCGGAACGACGCCATCCCGGTGCGCACCGGTCGGTCCCGGCACCGCGTCCCACGGTGAGCTCACGCGTGCATGCTCCTCTCGGCGCCACCGTCGTGGTCCTCGACGCCCCGCCGTCCTGTCGACCAGGTCTGATCAGCGAGCCTGTGGGCGGTCCGGTCGCCCACCCGGCCCCGCGCCCACCGGCCCGGGTCGGGCCGTCCGGGTGATCCTCTCATTCTCCCGCAGCAATCTCGGGCCGCGACGATCCGAGAGTGCCGCGGCGTGGCGGTGGCGGCGACCGCAACCGGCCACCGACGGTGTCGCATGTACCGCCCGCAGATGCCGTCAGCGCCGCTCGGTTCGGCGCTTCCACACCCGGACGACGGTTGTCTCTTCGGCGCCGGCCATCGCTCGCACGTGCACGATCTGCGCAGGTGTCCCCCCGAGCCGTCTGCCCAGCGCGGCCGCAGCGGCCACCTCGGCCTGGGCCCTGCCCCCCTTGACCGCGAGCAGCACACCGCCGGGTTCGACGAGTGGGAGGGTCCACCGGTACAGGGTCCCCAGTGGTGCGACCGCCCGCGCCGTCACGGTTCCGGCGTGCAGGCGGCCGTGCTGCTGGTCTGCGCGGTCCCGCAGGACGACGACGTTCGTCAGCCCGAGCGCGCCGATGACATCCAACAGCCAGTCGGTCCGGCGCTTCATGGGCTCGAGGAGAACAACCTGCAGATCCGGTCGCATCGCCGCCACGACGATCCCCGGGAGGCCGGCCCCCGACCCGACGTCGACCACTCGCCCGGCCTCGGGCAGCAGCGGCACCACGGCTGCGCAGTTCAGCAGGTGACGCTCCCACAGGCGTGCGACTTCTCGCGGCCCGACCAGGCCACGCACCACCCCGTCCGTGGCCAGCATCCGGTGGTAGCCCGCGATGGCGGGCCACGCCTGACCGAACAGGTCGACCAGGCGCGGATCGCCCCGCCATGGGTCCTGGTCCGCCATCGGTCCGGGGTCGCCCGCGCCAGGTACCCCGCCGGGCTCGGCCGTGTCCGGCGCGGGAGTCCGGTTCCCCGCCTCGCTCGACCGTGACCGTGCATCCTCCTGCGGCACGGCGATCACCTCCTACCGCCTCGGTCGACCTGGTCGGTGTCCGCGACACCCGCGGGCGACGCAGCACTGCCGTCCATCCGTGGCGCGCCGGACCCCGCGGCCTCCGGCTGAGCCGGTCCGCGGGCACAAGCGCACCGACACCATGCCGAATGGCCCGTGCCCGCACAGTCTCCCGGCATTGCGGCTGCCGACAAAGTCGCGCTGGCGTCCGTCTGCACGGCCGCTCACCGAACCACCCCCGCGCCGTCGCCGAGCCTGGCCCCTCCGGGCGGCGGTCGGGCCGGCGTCGGCAGGCGGGTGCGCGATGCCACCATCGACGCCACAGAACGTCCGTGGGCTGCACCGTCGGACCGACGTCATGCCTGAGGCGATCAGCCGGGGAGCGGGTCAGGGGCCGTGGTTTCACGTGAAACCGAGACGGGCGGCAGGCCGTGCAGCGGCGGTGCGGCCCGGTGTCCGCGTCCAACCGATTGATCAGGCCCGGTCCTGCGACGACCTCGCCCCGGGCGGTGCCCGAGGCGGCCTCGGCTTCGACCGACGCTCTGGCTCCCTCGTCGTCCGTCGTCGCCCTCGCGTACCGTCACCTGCCTCGCCCGACCGGATGTCCCGGCCGGCTCGGACCGGGGGCCCGATGCTCGACCGTCGCGCCGGCGGAACCAACGCCGGGCCGGTGGCCTTTCCAGCCTGCCGCAGCGCCAGCACCACACCCCGAGACCGGCCTCCGCGCCAAGGGGTGCACGCACGTGTCCGCCGCGCGGGACCGAGGGGCATTCGACAGGCACTCGAGGGGCATGGTTCGCCATCGCCCCCGTGCGCCCCTGGCACGGGCAGCGCCTCGGATGCGGCACAAGACCAGGCCGCGACACCTGCTCCAGGTGGACGCGCGCGGCGTCCACGGTGCGCGCCATGCGCGCCATGCACGCCGTGCACGCAACCGCCGCCGCCGGCGCGCGGGGGGGCGGATCGATGTGCTGGGTGGCTGGGCTCCGCGGCAGGGCGACGCCCCCATCCATGTGCCAGCGGGGCCCGGCCCCGGCCGGGTGTACACCCTATCAGCGCGGACCCCACACCTGTGCGCTTGCCCGGCCTGGTAGCGGGTCTGCTGGTAGAGCGCGGCCCGTGTGCCCCACACCCATGTGCTTGCCAGGCCTGGACTGCGCCCGCGGCGCTCGTGTCCGGACCTCGGCCGGGACCGACGAGGGCTGGCGGCGTCACGTGCAGCACTTCCGCAGCGCCCCGCAGCGCAGCGAGCCGGGCGCTGATCAGCACCCTCGGTGACATCCAGGGTCCAGCACACGGGCCGGCCCCGGCATCGCCGGCCCCACGTCACCGCCCAGCACCCCACCCACCTGGGTACCAGGGCTGCGACGCGAGCACGGGTGGTTGCCCGCATGGACGGTCCTCGTGCACTGTCGGTCCCAGCGGGACGAGCGAGTGCGGATGACCGTGAACGCTTCCGCGGGACCCGTCCACCGGCAGCCGAGCCTCCAGTTGCCCGTCGCCCGGCTCACGACGACGTCGACGCACGCCACGCGCCAGGACGCGCGGTCGTCGCGTGTATCGCAGACACCGGGCCCGTGTCTGCCGTTCCGGACTACACCGGCGCGCATCGCGACAGCGGGCGAGGTCGACGCCTGCTGGGATGTCTGCGCACACCCACTGCACGGGCCAGCTGTGCCGCAGACCGTGCGGCCGCCCGGAGCACCTGCTGCGACCGGCACCCTGCGCGCCGCATCGGGCTGCGGCAGCCGGCACACCACCCACCCGATCCCTGATCTGGCTTCGCCCGTGTCGGGGCGTGTTTCACGTGAAACGCCGTGCTGCGGGCCGCCCGCAGCACATCACTGCGAGGCGCCGTGACCAGCGCCTGCCCCCCGGCGCCTCGCTGCCACAGCGCCCGCAGGGACCCCCGGTCCTGCGCCCGGCCGCACGACGCTCCCCGTGAAGTCCTACTCGACCGCCGGGTGCACCACGACGTGACGATCAGGCTCTGTGCCAGACGAGTCGCTCACCAGCCCGGCGGCAGCCACCGTGTCGTGCACCACCTTGCGCTCGAAGGCATTCATCGGCTCCAGCGCCAGCGGCCGCCCCGACGCGCGCACGGTCTCGATCGCCGAGGAAGCCACGCTCTGCAGCTCCACCCGCCGGTGGGCACGGAAGCCTGCGACGTCGAGCATGAGCCGGCTGCGCTCGCCGGTCCGTTCCTGCACCGCCAACCTCGTCAGCTCCTGCAGTGCCTCCAGCGCCTCGCCGTCGCGGCCCGCCAGCCGAGCCAGGCCCGGACCGCCGTCCTCGCCAGGCACTATCTCCACGGCGGCCCGGCCGTGATCGACGTCGATCTCGATGTCTCCGTCGATGTCGGCGATGTCCAGCAGCTCTTCAAGGAAGTCCGCAGCGATGTCGCCCTCCTCCTCCAGCCTGGGTGTGGGATCAACGACGGGGGATGAGTCGTCCGCGGTGGTCATCACTGCTCCTTGCCTCGATCGCATCGCGCTGGTCGGTCCGTCACTCTGCGGGCCGAGTCTCCGGCAGGTCGCTGCCCCGGCCGGCGTCGGTCGCGTCGCCCGCGGGACGCGACGAACCGTCGGCGACCGCATCGCGCGGCGCCGCGGCGCCGCCGCGGTCGGCACCACCCTGCTGTCGGGCCGAGCGACCCGGCTCGTGCCGCGCCTCCTCGGGGTTCGCCGTCGGCGGCGACTGCACCGCCGACGAGTCCTTCCCGACCGCGCCCGCCGGCCGGTGCGCCGGCGCCACAGGACGGCGCTCTCCACCACGACCCTTCCCGGTTGTCCGCGACCCCGACGACGACGTTCCTGCTCCGCGAGCCGCACCAGGCTTCCCGCCCGGTGTCCCGCTCGATGGCTGCCCTGGGGAACTCTTGGCCGCGCCCCCCGCGCCGGCCGCGCCGGCCGAGCGGGTCCCGGCGGGCCCGGCAGGACGCTTGCCCGCGGCCGCCTGCCGAGCAGACCCGCTCCCGGCGCCCCCGTCGGTCCCGGACCTTTCGGTTGCGCCCCCGGTGCGCTTCGCCACGGGTGCACCACCCGCCGGTCCAGTCCGCTGCCGGTCCTTGCGCTTCGGCTGCTCCCGCTGCCCACGGGGGCGCTCCTCCTCGAGGACCAGCGGCGCCCCCGCCGCGCCGGCCTGCTGCTCACCGCGACCTTGTCGCGCGCGGCGGGCCTTGAGCGCCGCCTCGGCGGCCGAGCCGGGCGTCGGCATTCGCCGGATGACGACGAACTGCTGACCCATGGACCACAGGTTGGTCGTCGTCCAGTAGATGAGTACGCCGATCGGGAAGTTCACGCCAGAGAACGCGAAGATCAACGGCATCGCGTACAGCAACACCTTCTGCTGCTGAGCCATGGGGCCCTCGAGAGCCGACGGCGGCAGGTTCTTCATGGTCAGTTGACGTTGCGTGGTGAACGTCGTCAGTGTCATTGCGACGATCAACAGGATCGTGACGATCCGAATGTTCGTGTTGCTCGAGGACATGAAGGTGCCGGACAGTGGGGCGCCGAACAGGGTGGCTTGCTGAGCCTGCTCGGCGAGCTGCTGGGTGAGTGGACCGATCCTCTCCCGCGGGTTGTCCGCGTTCGGGTAGACGCCCCCGGACAGCTGTGGCAGCGAGTTCAGCACGCGGAACAGGGCGAAGAAGATCGGCGACTGGAGCAGCGCGGGCAAGCACGAGGAGAACGGGTTCGTGCCGTGCTTGCGGTACAGCTCCATCGTCTCCCGGCTCAACGCCTCCCGCGACGCCGGGTCCGACTTTCCCTTGTACTTCTTCTGGATCGCCTGCATCTCCGGCGCCAGGATCTGCATGCCGCGCGACGCACGGATCTGCCGGACGAACAACGGGATCAGAGCGATGCGAATGACCACGACGAGCGCAACGATCGCCAGGGACCATGCCGCCCCACCCGCCGGATCGAGCCCGAGCCTGGTCAACAGCGTGTGGAACTGGACCATGATCCAGGCCACCGCCACCATGATCGGCCACAGCAGGCCGTCGAACCACGACATCTCGCAGGGGCTCCTCGGTAGGGGTCAGGAAGCGGCCGGCAGGCCGACGTGTCGATGGGTCCGCTCACGGGCGGGCGGCACGTCATCGACGCCGCCCGCGCTCCACGGGTTGCAGCGCAGCAGCCGCCAGGTGGCCAGCGCCGAACCCCGGACGACCCCGTGCCTGGTGATCGCCACGACCGCGTACTGCGAGCAGGACGGGTAGTAGCGGCAGGTGGGCGGTCGCATCGGCGAGACCAGGTGCTGGTACACCCACAGCACACCCAGCAGCGCCCGACGGGGGAGCGCCACCGCGGCGACGGCGGTCCGCCGCAGGCGATCGTTCGATGTGTCGGTCATCCCCGGTCCCTCCTGCGCCGCAACGCGGCGCCCAGCGCGCCGTCCAGGTCCGATCCCAACGCCTCGAAGTCTTCGTCGGCCGCCGGGGGAAGAGCCCGCACGACGACCATCGCATCCGGCGGCACCATCGCCAAACGCCGAGCCAGCAGGGCCCGCAGCCGCCGCTTCACCGTGTTGCGCACGACAGCCGTCCCGACGGCCTTCGACACGACGATGCCGACCACCGGACCTGGTCCGGGGTCGGCTCGTGTCGCGGCGTGCACCACCAGGGTCGCCCGCCCCGCACGTGCGCCGTGCCGGACCGACTCCACGAAGTCCGCCGACCGGCGCATCCGGTGCGCAGCAGGCAGCACCGGCGCCGCTTCAGACCGTCAGCTCGGCGCGGCCCTTGCGCCGACGCGAGGAGAGGATGGCGCGGCCGGCGCGGGTCCGCATGCGCAGACGGAAGCCGTGCGTCTTGGCCCGACGTCGGTTGTTCGGCTGGAAGGTGCGCTTGGTCACGAGTCTCTCCAGAGGTTCCAGGGCAGACCGCACACGGAGCCACGGTCAGGTTCGTCGGCGCCGGCGACGCCACCCCGGGTACGGCGCAGTCGGCCGCGCCATGACGTGGTAGAGGGGCCGCCAACAGGCTGGGCCACGGTACGCCGGAATGTGGGAGAGGGTCAAACGACACCCTCTCGCTGTGGCGACCGCCTCCCGGACGTCGCCGATCCGGTCGCGGATATCACCCGTACGAACCCTGTCCCCGCCTCCGTGGCCCGCTAGCATCGAACTTCTTCGCACCGCAGTCCGTCCGCGATAGGGATGGTCGAGCGACGCTCGCGACAACGACCCCGGCGTCGCGGCCGTGTTGCGCCCCCGTGTGCGCATGGATGTGGACAACTGTGTGGACAGCCGACACAGTGGCACACTCGATCACAGGTTCCGAGGGCAGCGAGGTAGGAAGTGTCGGCACAGGACGAGGAGCTCGCCCGCGTCTGGCACGACGTCGTCGCCCGGCTGGAGGACGGTGCCGACACCAGCCCCAGGCAGCTCGCTTTCGCGCGGCTCGCCGTGCCGCTCGGGCTCGTCGACGGGACGATGCTGCTCGCCGTGGCCAACGACCTCACCAAGGAGTACCTCGAGTCACGCGCCCGGACAGAGGTCACCGAGGCGTTGTGCCAGACCCTCGGCCGTGAGGCACGCTTCGCCATCACCGTCGACGCGAACCTGGCGCCCGACGCCGCGACACCGACCGGTCCCCCCGCGAAGGAGTCGTGGTCCACCCAGACCGTCGACACAGCGCCTGCACCGGTCCCGTACTCCCCGTATCTGCACGGGGACAGCCCCTACCGCTACGACAGCTCCACGGCCCGCGACCTCCACGTGGTGCGCTCGCCGCAGGGTGCCGGCTCCAGGCGCAGCAGCACACCGGCGGAGCCGTCGCGGCTCAACGACAAGTACCAGTTCGAGACGTTCGTCATCGGCCCGTCCAACCGGTTCGCCCACGCTGCCGCCGTCGCTGTCGCCGAAGCGCCGGCCAAGGCATACAACCCGCTCTTCATCTACGGCGACTCCGGCCTGGGTAAGACCCACCTGCTGCACGCCATCGGTCACTACGCAGGCAACCTCTACCCGGGGGTGCGTGTGCGGTACGTGAACTCCGAGGAGTTCACCAACGACTTCATCAACTCCATCAGTGAGGGACGCGCGGGAGCGTTCCAGCGCCGGTACCGGGAGGTCGACGTCCTCCTCGTCGACGACATCCAGTTCCTGCAGGGCAAGGAACAGACGATGGAGGAGTTCTTCCACACCTTCAACACCCTGCACAACGCCAACAAGCAGGTCGTGATCACCTCCGACGTCCCCCCCAAGCAGCTCAACGGCTTCGAGGACCGGATGCGGTCGCGCTTCGAGTGGGGCCTGATCACCGACATCCAGCCGCCCGACCTGGAGACCCGGATCGCCATCCTGCGCAAGAAGGCCGCGCGGGAGGGGCTCCAGGCTCCGGACGACGTCCTCGAGTACATCGCCTCACGGATCTCCACGAACATCCGCGAGCTCGAGGGCGCCCTCATCCGCGTGACCGCCTTCGCCAACCTCAACCGCCAGCAGGTGGACCAGCCCCTCGCCGAGATCGTGCTGCGCGACCTCATCACGGACGACGACGCGACCGAGATCACCGCCACCATGGTCATCGGCCAGACCGCGGCCTACTTCGGTCTGACCATCGACGACCTGTGCGGGTCCTCCCGTTCACGGGTCCTGGTGACCGCCCGACAGATCGCCATGTACCTCTGCCGAGAGCTCACCGAGCTGTCCCTGCCCAAGATCGGACAGGCGTTCGGTGGCCGGGACCACACCACCGTCATGCACGCCAACCGCAAGATCCGCGAGCTCATGGCCGAGCGTCGATCGATCTACAACCAGGTCACGGAGCTCACCAACCGGATCAAGCAGCAACAGCGCGGCTGATTTCCCTGGACGCGCGCGGCGCTCATGGGTGCGGTGGGTCGTGCGGCCCGCCGACGCACGGCATGCCCGGGGTTGCCACGTCCCACTCGGGAGCGTTTCGTCCGTTGTTCACACATGTGGACAAGGCTGTGGACGTCGGTGGATGCAGACGTGACCCGATGTGGACGGATCCGGACATCCCGATGAACGCCCGGTGAGCAGCACGTGCCCACCCACCGTCGGCCCGGATCGTCCACCGCTCACCGCCCTGTCCGGTCCACATCCCCGCAGCCAACGCGACGTGCACGGACGGCCGTCATCCACAGCACCCACAGGCGCTATGACGATGACGACCTATCCGGGTCCCAAGAGGCTTCGCACACCGTCGAAGCGCCGCTGCGATCCCACCGCTGCGAGCCGGCGCCGGCTCGCAGCACCGTCCACCTGCACCCGCTCCGCCGGCTCGCCGATGGTGCCGGGACCAGTCGCGTAGTCTTCGCTCAGCCGAGTTGCCGCCCCGGTCCCCGGCGGGGCAGCCACGATCCGAGGATGACCGGATCCGCCAACGCCACGTCGGGGTCGAGAGGTGGGGCATGAAGTTCCGCGTCGAGCGCGAGGTCCTGGCCGACGCCGTCACGTGGACGACACGGGGACTACCGACCCGACCCCCCGTCCCCGTCCTGGCCGGTGTCCGGCTCGAGGCGGACACCGCAGGTCTGGTGCACCTCGCGAGCTTCGACTACGAGGTGTCAGCCCGCTCGCAGGTCGCTGCCGAGGTCACCGAGCCAGGTACCGTGCTCGTGTCCGGGCGGCTGCTCGCAGAGATCGCCCGGGCACTGCCGGACAAGCCGGTCGACGTCGCGCTGGATGGCACGAAGGTCACCGTCACCTGCGGGGCCAGCCGTTTCACCCTGCTCACGATGCCGGTCGAGGATTATCCGGCGCTGCCCACCATGCCCGGTCTGACGGGCACCGTGGACGCCGACGTGTTCACCCAGGCCGTGGCGCAGGTCGGTGTCGCCGCCAGCCGCGACGACACGTTGCCCCTGCTGACTGGCGTGCGGATGGAGATCGAGGGTGACCGGGTCACCCTGCTGGCCACCGATCGGTACCGGCTCGCCCTGCGTGACCTCACCTGGCGCCCGGCCACGCCGGGGCTGTCCACGTCCGCGCTGGTGCGGGCGCGGACCCTGTCCGACGCAGTCCGATCGTTCGGTGCCGTCGGCTCGATCGACATGTTCCTGTCCAGCGGTGAGGGCGTCGACCTCATCGGTTTTCAGGCCGGCGGGCGGCAGACGACATCCCTCCTGCTGGACGGCGACTACCCGCCTGTTCGGCGGCTGTTCCCGGACCAGACGTCGATCCACGCGGTGGTGTCCACCCCGGGGCTCATCGAGGCTGCCAAGCGCGTCGCTCTGGTCGCCGAGCGCAACACGCCGGTCCGGATGTCGTTCAGCACGGGCCAGGTGATCCTCGACGCCGGTCAGGGTGACGACGCCCAGGCCTCGGAGGCGCTCGAGGCCGGCCTTGTCGGGGAGGACATCTCCGTCGCGTTCAACCCGCACTTCCTCCTCGACGGCCTCGGGGCGCTGCCGGCGCCGTACGTGCGGATGGCGTTCACCCATCCGAACAAGCCGGTGGAGTTCCGCGGCCAGGCCGAGCGGGACGGTGGCGACGACCCGTCCTACCGTTACCTGCTGGTACCGATCCGGTTCGCCGGCTGAGGACCTCACCGGACGAGAACAGGTGGCGACCCGGGGTGACAGGGGCAGACGACGAGAGGTGGGACACGTGCACATCGGACTGGTAGGCCTCGGCAGGATGGGTGCGAACATGCGCCAGCGGCTGCGCGCTGCCGGTATCGAGGTCACCGGCTACGACGCTGCACCGGGTGTCCGGGACGTGGACTCGCTCGACGGGCTCGTGGCCGGGCTGCCGGCCACCGGCCGGGTGGTCTGGGTCATGGTCCCGGCGGGTGCTCCGACCGACGGGGTGGTGGATCGGCTGGCGGAGCTGCTCGGCCCGGGCGATCTCGTCGTCGAGGGCGGCAACTCGCACTATCCGGACGACATCCGCCGCGCGGACCAACTCGCCGGGCTGGGCGTCGGGTATGTCGACGCCGGCGTGTCGGGCGGCGTGTGGGGCCGCGACAACGGGTACGGCCTGATGGTGGGCGGGGAGCCCGACCACATTGCCCGGCTGCTGCCGGTCTTCGACGCGCTACGTCCGGACGGACCGCGCGCAGAGGGCTTCGTGCACGTCGGTCCGGTGGGCGCGGGGCACTTCGCGAAGATGGTGCACAACGGGATCGAGTACGGTCTCATGCAGTCCTACGCCGAGGGTTATGAGTTGTTGACCGCGTCCACGCTGGTCACCGACGTGGCCGCGACGATGAAGGCGTGGGGCCGAGGCACGGTGGTGCGGTCCTGGTTGCTGGACCTGCTCGTCAGGGCGCTCGAGCAGGACCCGTCGTTGGGGGCCATCGACGACTGGGTCGAGGACTCGGGCGAAGGCCGCTGGACCGTCGACGAGGCGATCGACGCCGCGGTCCCGCTGCCGGTGATCTCCGCGGCCTTGTTCGCCCGGTTCTCGTCCCGGCAGGGCGAGTCGCCGGCGATGAAGGCCGTCGCGGCGCTGCGCCAGCAGTTCGGTGGGCACGCGGTACGGCCGGCGGCCGGTGGAGCGGGACAGGCGGGCTGACCGCCCAGGCCGTGTACGTCTCACACCTGTCGCTCGTCGACTTCCGCTCCTACCACCAGGCCGAGCTCCCCCTCGACCCGGGTGTCACCACGCTCGTCGGACCCAACGGTCAGGGCAAGACGAACCTCGTCGAGGCACTCGGGTACCTGGCGACGTCGAGCAGCCACCGGGTCGCGTCGGACGCGGCGCTCGTGCGAGCCGGGGCGAGCCGGGCCCTGGTACGAGCGCGGGTGGTCCGCGGCAGCACGACACCCCGGGCGACGGTCGTGGAGCTGGAGATCACACCCGGACGCGCCAACCGTGCGCGGATCAACGGGGGCTCGCCGGGCCGCGCCCGGGAGGCGCTGGGCATCCTGCGCACCGTGCTGTTCGCGCCGGAGGACCTGGGCCTGGTCAAGGGTGACCCGGACGGCCGGCGCCGCTACCTCGACGAGCTGGCGGTGCTCATCACGCCGCGGTTGGCCGGCGTGCTCACCGACTACGACCGGGTCGTCCGACAGCGCTCGGCGCTGCTGAAGTCGGCTGGCGTGGCGTTGCGGTCGCGAGCCGGCGGCAGCGAGCTGCGGACGTTGGACGTGTGGGACGCCAAGCTGGCGCAGACCGGCGCTGAGGTCATCGTCGCCAGGCGCGTCCTGGTGCAGGCGCTGGCGCCCTACGTGCGGCAGGCGTACGCACAGGTCAGCTCGGGACAGGTGGACGCGCAGATCGACTACCGCAGCTCGGTGGATGCCACCGACCCGCAGGAGGGGGTCGACGGCAGGCCGACGGGTGGTCGCCAGCCCGACCGGTCCGACGAACCCGTGCACCTGGTCGAGGCCCGGCTGCTCGAGGTGATGGGTCGGCTGCGCAGCCGGGAGATCGAACGGGGCGTGTGCCTCGTCGGGCCGCACCGGGACGACCTGCAGCTCACCCTGGGTCCGCTGCCGGCGAAGGGGTATGCCAGTCACGGCGAGTCGTGGTCGCTGGCCCTCGCGCTGCGGCTCGGCGCGTACGCCCTGCTGACGTCCGGATCACCGACCGGGCCGGGAGGTGGTGTCGGCGGGCGGGACGCAGGCAGCGACCTGTGGATGGCGGACTGGGGGCCCGACGGGGAGCCGGTCCTCATCCTGGACGACGTGTTCGCCGAGCTCGACGTGCGGCGCCGCGACCGGCTGGCCGAGCTCGTCGCGCCGGCCCGGCAGGTCATCGTCACGGCCGCCGTCCCCGAGGACGTCCCGGACGTGCTGCGCGGCGCACGGGTGGACGTCATGGACAGCCGGGTCACCCGTGTCCTCTGACACGCCCGACGGTTCGACGGCCAGCCCGCCGCGGGAGGCGGCCGGCCGGGCGGGCCAGGTCCCGGTGCAGGAGCTCGTCGAGCTCACCCCGTTGCGGGAGCTGGCGCGTGCCGCGCTGCGTCGGGCGCAGGCGGCCGCCGCCGCCCGCGGCCTGCGGCCGGGGACCCCGGCGCGTCGTTCGCCACTGGTGGACGACGGTCGTCGGCCACCGGGACGTGACCCGGAGGTCCTCGGTGACGCCGTCGGCGCCTTGCTGCGGCAGCGCGGCTGGGTGCACGACGTGGCCGTCGGCGGCGTGGTCGGGCGCTGGCGCGAGACGGTCGGGGAGCAGATGGCCGACCACTGCACCCCCGAGAGCTTCGAGGACGGGGTGCTGACGGTACGCACGGACTCGACCTCCTGGGCATCGGCGGTCCGGCTGCTCGTCCCCCAGCTGCTCGGACGGCTCAGCGAGGACGTCGGACCGGACGTGGTGCGACAGGTGCGGGTGCTCGGACCGGTCGGCCCGGGGTTCGGCCGGGGGCGGCGCTCGGTGCGGGGGCGTGGGCCCCGGGACACGTGGGGCTGAGGGTGGGGTGGCGCCGATCTGTGGAAACGCCGTGCTCCCTCACTCGCCAGGTACACTGGGAAGGTCGTTCCGGCCGCGTCTGCGCCCGGAACTCCAGCATCGTGGGGTGATCCGCTGCAGCGGTCCCTTCCGGAGCGTGAGAGACCGAAGGAGCAGCACCGCCCGTGGCTGACCAGAACCCGTCGACAGATCCCGCACCCCAGGCTCGGTCGAACGGGGGCTACGACGCGAGCGCGATCACCGTCCTCGAGGGTCTCGAGGCGGTGCGCAAGCGCCCCGGCATGTACATCGGCTCCACCGGCGAGCGCGGCCTGCACCACCTGGTGTACGAGGTCGTCGACAACTCGGTGGACGAGGCGCTGGCCGGATACTGCGACACCATCGACGTGACGTTGCTGGCCGACGGCGGCGTGCGGGTCGTCGACAACGGACGTGGCATCCCGGTCGACATCGTCAAGTCGGAGGGCAAGCCGGCCATCGAGGTCGTGCTCACCGTCCTGCACGCGGGCGGGAAGTTCGGCGGTGTCGGCTATGCCGTGTCCGGTGGTCTGCACGGCGTGGGTGTGTCCGTCGTCAACGCCCTGTCCCGCCAGGTCGACGTGGAGGTCTGGCGGCAGGGCTACGCCTGGCGGCAGTCCTACCGGTACGGCGCGCCGGTGGCCCCCCTGGCCCGCGGCGAGGAGTCGTCCCGGACCGGTACCGCGGTGACGTTCTGGGCGGACGAGGAGATCTTCGAGACGACGACCTACGACTTCGAGACGCTGCGCTCACGGTTCCAGCAGATGGCATTCCTCAACAAGGGCCTGTCGATCCGGCTGACCGACGAGCGGACCCGGTTCATCGACACCGGTGACGAGGTCACCTCCCCCGACGAGGAGCTCGCCGTCGACGAGGCCGAGGCGATCCGCACGGTCAGCTACCGCTACGAGGGCGGTCTCATCGACTACGTGCGCCACCTCAACTCCGGCAAGAAGGTCGAGGTGGTGCACCCGCAGATCATCGACGTCTCGGCGGAGGACCGCGAGCGGCGGATCTCCGTGGAGATCGCGATGCAGTGGACCAACGGTTACTCCGAGTCGGTGCACACGTTCGCGAACACCATCTCCACGACGGAGGGCGGCACCCACGAGGAAGGTTTCCGGTCGGCGATGACTTCGCTGATCAACCGGTACGGGCGGGACAAGGCGATCCTCAAGGACAAGGACGAGAACCTGACCGGGGACGACGTCCGGGAAGGACTGACCGCCGTGCTGTCCGTGAAGCTCGGCGAACCGCAGTTCGAGGGCCAGACGAAGACGAAGCTGGGCAACACCGAGGCGCGGACCTTCGTGCAGAAGGTGGTCAACGACCAGTTCGGGGCGTGGTTGGAGTCCCATCCCACCGAGGCCCGGGACATCATCCGCAAGTCGCTGCAGGCGGCGGCGGCCCGTCTCGCCGCCCGGAAGGCGCGTGAGGCGACGCGGCGCAAGGGCCTGCTGGACTCCAGCTCCATGCCCGGCAAGCTCAAGGACTGTCAGTCCAACAATGCGGCCGAGTGCGAGATCTACATCGTCGAGGGGGACTCTGCCGGCGGTTCGGCGGTGCGTGGCCGCAACCCGCGCACCCAGGCGATCCTGCCCATCCGCGGGAAGATCCTCAACGTCGAGCGGGCGCGACTGGACCGGGCGCTGGCCAACCAGGAGGTGCAGGCCCTCATCACAGCCTTCGGTACCGGCATCAGCGACGACTTCGACCTGTCGAAGCTCCGCTACCACAAGATCGTCATCATGGCCGACGCCGACGTCGACGGTCAGCACATCCGCACCCTGCTGCTCACGCTCATGTACCGGTACATGCCGGAGCTCATCAAGCAAGGCCACATCTACCTGGCCCAGCCACCGCTGTACCGGATCAAGTGGTCGAACTCCGCTCATGAGTACGTGTACTCCGACCGTGAGCGCGACGCCCTCCTCACCGACGGACAGGCCCACGGCAAGCGCATCCCCAAGGACAACGGCATCCAGCGGTACAAGGGCCTCGGCGAGATGGACTACTCCGAGCTGTGGGAGACCACGATGTCGCCGGCGAACCGCACCTTGCTGCAGGTGACCATGGAGAACGCGGCCGCGGCGTCGGAGACGTTCACCATGCTCATGGGCGAGGACGTGGAGTCGCGCCGCTCGTTCATCCAGCGCAATGCCAAGGACGTGCGGTTCCTCGACATCTGAGGACCAGCGGCGCCCCGGCCTGTTCCCTGTCCCGCCTGACGAAGGACTGACACACCGTGACTGACCAGCCCATCGAGCACGGCCGCATCGAGGCGGTCGACCTGCAGCTGGAGATGCAGCGGTCGTACCTCGACTACGCGATGTCGGTGATCGTCGGGCGCGCTCTGCCCGACGTGCGGGACGGCCTCAAGCCGGTGCACCGCCGGGTGCTGTACGCCATGTACGACGGCGGCTACCGGCCCGACCGGCCGTTCTCCAAGTGCAGCCGGGTCGTCGGCGACGTCATGGGCAAGTACCACCCGCACGGCGACACGGCGATCTACGACACGCTGGTGCGTCTGGTCCAGGACTGGTCGATGCGCTACCCGCTGGTGTCCGGGCAGGGGAACTTCGGTTCCCCCGGGGACGACCCGGCCGCGGCACCTCGGTACACCGAGTGCCGGATGGCGCCGCTGGCCATGGAGATGGTCCGCGACATCGACAAGGACACGGTCGACTTCGCGGACAACTACGACGGGCGGACCCAGGAGCCCCTGGTCCTGCCGTCACGGTTCCCCAACCTGCTGGTCAACGGCTCGTCCGGGATCGCCGTCGGCATGGCGACGAACATCCCGCCGCACAACCTGCGGGAGGTCGCCGCAGGCGTGCAGTGGGCGCTGCACCACCCAGACGCGACGCGGGAGGAGCTGCTCGCGGCCCTCCTGGAGCGGATCCCCGGCCCGGACTTCCCCACCGGTGCGACGATCCTCGGTCGACGCGGGATCGAGGACGCATACCGCACCGGCCGCGGGTCGATCACCATGCGCGCCGTGGTCGAGGTCGAGGAGATCCAGGGCCGCACCTGCCTGGTCGTCTCCGAGCTGCCCTACCAGGTCAACCCCGACACGCTGGCGAAGAAGATCGCCGAGCTGGTCCGGGACAACCGGGTGCAGGGCATCGCCGACCTGCGCGACGAGACCTCGGGGCGCACCGGACAGCGCCTGGTCATCGTGCTCAAGCGCGACGCCGTCGCCAAGGTCGTGCTCAACAACCTGTACAAGCACACCCAGCTGCAGGAGACCTTCGGGGCCAACATGCTCGCCCTGGTGGACGGGGTGCCCCGGACCCTGAGCGTCGACGCATTCATCCGGCACTGGGTGGACCACCAGCTGGACGTCGTCGTCCGGCGGACGCGCTACCTGCTGCGTGACGCGCAGGAGCAGATCCACATCTCCCGCGGCTACCTCAAGGCGCTCGACGCCCTCGACGAGGTCATCGCGCTGATCCGGCGGTCCCCGGACGTGGACGAGGCCCGCGCGGCCCTGGTCACATTCCTCGACATCGACGAGGTGCAGGCGAACGCGATCCTGGCCATGCAGCTGCGCCGCCTGGCCGCGCTGGAGCGCCAAGCCATCATCGACCGGCACGACGTGCTCGCTGCGGAGATCGCCGAGCTCACCGCGATCCTCGCCGACCCGCAGCGCCAGCGCGACATCGTCAGCGACGAGCTCGCGGCGGTGGTGGACAAGTTCGGCGACGAGCGGCGCACCCGCATCCTGCCGTTCGACGGCGAGGTCACCATGGAGGACCTCATCGCCGAGGAAGACGTCGTCGTGACGATCACTCGGGGCGGATATGCCAAGCGGACCCGCGTGGATGCGTACCGCGCTCAGCGCCGGGGCGGCAAGGGGGTGCGTGGAGCGCAGCTGCGCGAGGACGACATCGTCGACCACTTCTTCACCACGACGACGCACCACTGGCTGCTGTTCTTCACCAACCTGGGCCGGGTGTACCGCGCGAAGGCGTACGAGCTGCCCGAGTCCGGCCGGGACGCCAAGGGCCAGCACGTGGCCAACCTGCTCGCCTTCCAGCCCGGCGAGACCATCGCCGAGGTGCTCGACCTGCGCGACTACCAGCAGGCGGAGTACCTGGTACTGGCCACCCGCAGCGGGCTGGTGAAGAAGACACGGCTGGCCGAGTACGACTCGAACCGGTCCGGCGGGGTCATCGCGATCAACCTGCGCGAGGACGAGGACGGCCGGCCCGACGAGGTCGTCTCGGCACGGTTGGTCAACTCCACCGACGACCTGATCCTCGTCTCCCGCAAGGGCCAGAGCCTGCGGTTCTTGGCCACGGACGACGCGCTGCGCCCGATGGGCCGGGCGACCTCCGGGGTCACCGGCATGCGGTTCCGCCCGGGGGACGACCTGCTGGCGATGGACGTGGTCCGCGAGGACGCCTTCCTGTTCACCGTCACCGAGGGGGGAATTGCCAAGCGGACCGCCCTCACCCGGGAGAACTACCGCGTGCAGCAGCGCGGTGGTCTGGGGATCCGGGTGGCCAACCTGCCCGAGGCGCACGGCGACCTGGTCGGGGCGTTGGTGGTCGACCCGGACGACGAGGTCCTCGTCATCATGGAACGGGGCAAGATCGTCCGTTCCGCGGTCTCGGAGGTGCACGCCACCGGCCGGAACACCCAGGGAGTGATCTTCGCCAAGCCGGACGCCCAGGACCGCATCATCGGCCTCGCGCGCAACACGGAGCGCCAGTCGGACGTCGAGCCAGGTACGGTGGGCGGCGCGGACGCGTCGGTGGGTGCCGACGTGGCCGAGAACGGCGACAGCGCCGAGCTCGGCACATCCGCGCAGGCCGCCACCGAGCAGATCGCGGACCGGTCCGACGAGACCCCCGAGGAGAACGCGTGACCAGCGACGCACACCCGCCGTCCATCCGGCCACAGCGCGCGCCGCGGCCGGCACCCGCCTCCCGAGCGACCGGCGTCGACGCCCGGCCGTCGGAGCAGCCCGACCAGCCGGCATCGGTGCCGGCGGAGCCTCGGGCCGACACAGCGGATGCGCGGAAGGCGGGCACGAGCGGGTCCACGGTCCCGACGACGGGCATCCCTCCGACGAGGGCGCCGGTGCTCCCCGCGCCCAGCGCCAGCGTCGCCGACGCCCCGCTGCGCGCCCGTCCGGCGCCACAGCAGGCTGCTGCGCCACCGGTCGATGCCCACCCCACTGCGGCGGCGCCGCACGGTCCGGCCCGCACGTCGGTGCCGGCTGCGACCAGGCCCCCCGCCCCGGCCGCTCCCGCAGCAGCGGGGGCGGTGGCGGTCGGACCGCGACGTGTGCGGCTGGCCGTGTCCCGGGTGAACCCGTGGTCGGTGATGAAGCTGTCGTTCCTGCTGTCGGTGGCCGCCGGGGTCATGATCGTCATCGCTGCGGTGATCATCTGGCTGACGCTCGACGGCCTCGGGGTGTTCGGCACCATCAACGACCTCGCCAACACCGCCCTGGGCGCGGAGTCACAGGTGAGCATCATGGACTACGTCGGGTTCAGCCGGGTGGTGTCCGGAGCGACACTCGTCGCCGTGGTGGACGTGTTCCTGCTTACCGCCCTGTCCACGATCGGGGCGTTCCTCTACAACCTCACCGCCTCGCTGGTCGGCGGCCTGGACATGAGCCTCACCGACGAGTGACCGGACCTCGGCGGCACCCTGGTCAGTGAACCGCGCGAGGCCGGTGGGCAGGTTGGGCGGGTCGGGCCCCCTGGGGTAGGCTCGTTCGGCCGGACGGCGACGTCACGGGCCTATAGCTCAGACGGTTAGAGCGCTTCCCTGATAAGGAAGAGGTCACAGGTTCAAGTCCTGTTAGGCCCACTCCCGAGCACTGGAGGACCGATGAAGAAGGTGCTTGCCCTGCTGCTGGCTGGAGCAGTCGGCTACGGCGTGTGGCGCTGGTACGCGCAGGAGCACGCGGACCGGGACCTGTGGGCTGACGTCACCGACGCGGAGTGATCGCGGGTCCCCACCCGTCGGCCTGCGCGGCGATGGCGCTGGCGGACCGGAGTCGAAGTCTCCGACGGCCGGTGGAGCCGCTCACGCGGGGCCATGGCGCAACTGGTAGCGCACCTGCTCTGCAAGCAGGGGGTTAGGGGTTCGAGTCCCCTTGGCTCCACAAATCGATACCTGATGGTGCCTACTCCAACCCCGGAGTAGGCACCATCGCTGTTGTGAGATGGGCTCAGGACGGCATCCTCACCGATCGCTTCAGGAGCGCAGTGGTTGGCGCCCGCCGCATCCGCGAGAGCGAACAGCCCGGATGGCCAAGGCGGATGACCCCGCAGAGCGGCGTCGGCATGAGTTTGAGCACGCACGCAGTGGAAGTCCAGCACCTGACGTGCATGGTTTGGCGCGGGTCCGAACCCGCCAGCAACCGCCCAGAACTCCTGTGAGCACGCGCTGCGTCCACCACGCAGGGTCATCGAGCGCGCTGTGACCCCCGTCTCGGTCCCGACGGCCTCGTGTACCACCAGCCAGACCATTGGGGCAGTCGGCTGCCGAAGAGCGCCTGGAGTCTCCTGCGGTGGTTCAGCGCACGGATGCAGCCCTGGGGTCTCGGGCGTGTAGGCCGGTACAGTCGGTGTCCATGGGACAGACCGACCGTCAGCGTGCGGCGCGCGTGAAGCGCGCTGTTGCCAATGAGCGGCTAGAGGGTCTGGTTGTGTCTGAGGACGCCAAGCGCATCGCGGACAGTTACGTGGTCGGCAAGGCGTCCGCCCGGGAAGCGGCCGCCAAGATCCGCGCCCGGTACGGGATCCCCGTCCGGTGACGGACGTCGTCGACCCTTACCTTGATCCGGCGGTCGGCGACCTGCGCAACTTGCTCGGAGCGACATCGTCGGCCGTGTTGCGGGCTCTGGAGCCTCAGGCCGTCTTCGCCAACGAGCTTGAGCTGCCGGACGCCGGCATCTCGCGCAGCAACGACCTGACCGAGCTGCGGGCGATCCATGCTCAGCTGTTCAAGGGCGTCTATGACTGGGCGGGTCAGCTGCGCATCGTCGACATCAGGAAGAATCAGCAGGACGCGGGCTTCTTCATCCCGGTCGGCTACATCGAGCAGGCGGCCGGCTTCGTCTTCGCGGAGCTGGCACAGGCCGACGGCCTGGGCGGTCTGGCCAGGGGCGAGTTCGTCGGACGTCTGGCGTACTTCTACGACCAACTCAACTACATTCACCCGTTCCGTGAGGGCAACGGCCGAGCTCAGCGGGTGTTCTGGTCGCGGGTCGCCGCGGATGCTAGCTACGACGTCGCCTGGGACGACGTGGCCGGCGACGAGAACGACCGCGCCTGCCGTGCGGCGATGGACGACGACGACCGAGGACCGCTGCTGGCGATGTTCGGGCACATCGTCCGATCGAGATGAGGAGCCTCGACCGCGTCATGAGTGCGTGTGAAGCCAAGTCAAGGGCCGCTGCGCGGAGCACACTTGCTCGTCGGCCAGCTCGCGCCCGGGCTCCGCATCACCACACCGGCTCGCCTCAACCGAGCCGACACCGTCCGACACTCCCGCCCAGCTTTTGCGCAGCGATCGTCGGCTCTACCGCTGGCCTCAGCGTCCGGGACACGACTCGCTCGCTCACGCCGAGGGTGATCCCGATCTGGTGGTACGACACGCCCTCGTCCCCGAGCCGCTCGGCTTCGGCACGCTGCTCGTCCGTCAGGTCGGCGCGTTCCAGCCCGCGGGTCGCAATGCCGGCCCGGCGCAGCGTCGCCGCCACGGTCTGGCGGTGGACCCCGAAGCGTTCGGCGAGCTGGTAGGTGCTGTCGCCGGCCCGGTAGGCGTCGAGCAGGGCGGCGACCTGCTCGTTCGTCAGCCGAGTGAAGCGGCGGGGGAGTATCCGCAGGGTTTGAACCCCATCAGGTGTCTGAGCCTCGATCAGCGCCCGAATCGTCTCTGACCTGCGGCTCTGCCACTCCTGGGGGTTTGCGTAGCATCGCAGGACGTCCACGTCTGTCGTGACGGTCGGCCCCCGGCCCCGGAGCGACGAGCCTCCCGTCGAGGACCACCCGGCGGAGCGTCTGCGCGCCGCGCGGGCAACGCCGAGCGCTGCCCGGCAAGGTGGACGGCGTGGTCGCGGCGCGCCATCTAACCGGCACGGCAGCGGCGACGCCGCGGCAACGGTGGACCGCAGGGATTCCGACCCCATCTGATCGCAAAGCCTTCCGCGCGGACCTTCACCCGGACGTCCGCACAGTGCTACTTTGCCGCCGAACGTCTGACAGCACTGCCGCTGCCGACGGCAGCGTGATGGGAGCGCACCGGATGCGCGCGAGACTCGCGACCGCTGTTCTGCTCGTGCCAGCCTTGGTGCTGATGGCGCCGTCGGTGGCCGTTGCCGGCCCGGGGGAGCCAGACGGCCCGCCGCCGATCAGCCCGGTGGCGACGACGTGGCTGAGCCCGCGACTTGCGGAACTGACGTTCGACGACCCGCTGCTGGACCCGCCGTTCGCACAGACGAAGGTCCGGGTCCTCGTACCGCGGGGGTACTCGGGGTCCGCTGAGCCGTACCCGGTGGTCTACCTGCTGCACGGCGCCGGCGACACCTACGCGAGCTGGACGGACGAGAGCGCCGGGCAGGAGTCGCTGGAGTCGTTCACCGCGGACAAGAACGTCGTCATCGTCATGCCCGACGCGGGTCGCCACCAGACCGCCGGCTGGTACTCCGACTGGTACAACGGCGGAGCAGGTGGGTCGCCGGCGTGGGAGACCTACCACATCGATCAGCTGATCCCGTACATCGACCGCACCTTCCACGTGCGGGCCGTTCGCAACGGCAGGATCGTCGCCGGCCTGTCGATGGGCGGGTTCGGGGCGATGAGCTATTCGGCACGCCACCCGGACCTGTTCGTCGGGGCGTTCGCGTTCTCCGGCGCCCTGGACACCAACTACCTCGGGATCATCCCCGGCCCGTTGATGCAGGCTCAGCTGCCCACTGGCGTGTGGGGACCGAACAGCACCCAGGAGGTCCGTTGGCGCGGCCACAACCCGACCACCCTCGCGGGCAACCTGCGGGACGTCGCCCTGTGGTTCACGACCGGTCGGGGGGTGGCCGGTGGTCCGGCCCAGACCCAGACCAGTGCGGTGGAGCTCGCCATGGAGGCCGGTGTCGCGGCGACGAACGACTCCTTCAACCTGGCGCTGGACCGGGCGGGCATCGCGCACACGTATGAGCCGTACCCGGTGGGCGGTCATGTGTGGTGGTACTGGCAGGACGACTTTCACCGGGCGTGGCCGGTGATGCAGGCGTTGTTCGCCGCGAACCCGCCGGCGCCGACCGTCTTCGACTACCGGTCGATCGAACCGGAATTCAGCGTGTGGGGTTGGGATGTGGCGGCACACCGGGACGTCACCGAGTTCGTCTACCTGACGGGCGTGTCCGCGCAGGGGTTGACGGTGCGGGGCAGCGGCCGCGTCGACGTGACCACTCCGAGCGGCTACCACCCGATGGTCCGGTACTCGGTGACGACGACCGGTACGGCGGGCACGTCGACGCAGGTGGTGCGGGCGGACGCGCACGGCAGGCTTCACCTGACCGTCGACCTGGGGCCGTCGCACATGTTCCAGCAGTACACGGCGGCGCAGCGGACCGCCGAGGCGACGCATCCGCAGTACTGGAAGACCGCCACCGTCCAGATCGTCGCACAGGAGCGCTAGACCGCCCGCCCGAGGTTCGCGCGCCGGCGGTGAGGAGACGGCACAGGTCACTGGCGGTTCGCACCACGGCGATACAGACTGCTCGCGGCCGCCTGCGGTGCTGCCTGGGCGCTGGTCAGGAGGACACGTCGGCGGTGGTGAACCGGCTCCAGGCGAGGGCTCCGAGCACCGCCACCCAGGCCGCCTGCACGGCGATCCCCTGACCGAGCACGCCCCAGTCCACCTGGATGCGCAGGAACTCCGCGAAGTCGAACCAGTGGTGGGTGAGCAGTCCGGGGTGGATGGCGTGCAACTGCGGCAGGGAGTCGAGCACGGAGGACACGATCGCCACGGCGACGGTGGCCACGATCGCGCCGATGGGCACCTCGGTGAGGGTGGAGAAGAACATCCCCACGGCCACCAGCCCGGTCAGGGACACGGCGACGTAGCCGGCGATGCCGGCGACCCGGGCCAACCCGGCGCTGAGCGGGACGGTGCTGCCGGACAGCAGGGCGAGGTCGGACAGCCCGAACAGCGCGGCGCCGACCACCAGCGCGACCAAGGTGATGGTCGCCACCGCAGCGACCGCGTAGAGGACAGCGGCGACCGCCTTGACGGCGAGCAGCCGGGTCCGCGGCACCGGGACGACCAGCAGGTAGCGCAGCGTGCCGGCCGACGCCTCGCCGGCCACCGTGTCGCCGGCCACGATGCTGACCGTCAGCGGCAGGAGGAACGGCAGGCACAGGAACAACGACGCGATGGGCAGGAACAGCCCGTTGCTGGTCACCTGCCCGACGAAGCCGGGACCCTGGCCGCCCAGCGCGGAGTCCTTGGTGACGAACAGCACGATGCCCAGCAGCAGCGGGACCGCCGCGAGGCCGGCCAGCACGACGAGGTTGCGCCGCCGGCCGAACACCAGGCGCAGCTCGCTGCGCAGCAGCCGCCACCACGACCCGGGCACCGCCGTGACGGTGTCGGTGTCCGGTGCACGGAGGGTCTCAGCGAGCGACATCGAAGCCCTCCCCGGTGAGCGCGATGAAGACCTGTTCCAGGCTCTGGTGGCGCACCTCGAAGCCGAGCAGGTCGACCCCGCTGTGGACGAGCTCCGCAGAGACCCGCTGCGGGGCGACCGTCCCGAGCACGGCGTCGAGCACGGCGCCCTCGTTCGTCACGTCGGCCAGACCCAGCCGACCGAGCACCTCAGCGGCGGCTGCGACGTGCTGCGGCACGGTCGTCACCTGCACGCGGGCGGCGGCGTGGTCGACGAGCTCCTGCCGCTGCCCCTGCAGCAGCAGCTGCCCTCGGCTCATGATTCCGATGTGTGAGCACACCTGGTCGATCTCGGAGAGCAGGTGGGAGGACACCAGCACCGTGCTGCCCGCGTCGGCCAGCTCCCGGATGAGATGCCGCACCTCGCGGGTGCCCTGCGGGTCGAGGCCGTTGGTGGGCTCGTCGAGCACCAGGAGGTCGCGAGGCCGCAGCAGGGCCGCCGCCAGGCCCAGCCGCTGCTTCATGCCCAGCGAGTACTGCCGGTACGGCTTGCCGGCGGCGGCCGACAGGCCCACGCGGTCCAGCGCGCTGTCGGCGCGCCGGCGCATGGTGCGCGGGTCCACGGTGGCGTCGGTGGCGTCGAGCCGTGCGAGGTTCGCCCGGCCGGTGAGGTACGGCTGGAAGGCCGGCCCCTCGACGAGGGCGCCAACCCGAGGAAGCACCGCTCGGCTGGCCTCGGGCATCGGCTGACCGAACAGCCAGGCACTGCCGTTGGTCGGCCGGACGAGGCCGAGCAGCATCCGGATCGTCGTCGTCTTCCCCGAGCCGTTGGGCCCCAGGAAGCCGTAGACCGCCCCGCGCGGCACCCGCAGCCCGATGCCGTCGACCGCAACCTGTCCGGACCGGAACCGCTTGGTCAGGTTCTCGGTCCGGACAGCGAGCGCTCCAGGCTGCGCCCCGTCGGGGACGCTCACGCCGCCTGGCGCAGCGTGTCGGCCGGCACGGCGCCGACGAGGACCCGGCCGTCGGTGGTCACCAGGACGCTGAGCAGCGCAGAGCTGAGCAGGCGTCCCTCGGGCACCGCCGTGGTGAGCTGCTGGTACAGCGTCTGGTAGTCGAGGCTCGGCGCCCCGCGGCGGCCGGACCGGTCGGTGGGCGCGAACTGGTTGATGAGGTCCTGCGCATCCTTCGAGCCGAGGGTCGTGCCCGCCCCGGGGAGCGCGGCCGCCGCGGCCGGGTCACCGGCGAGCAGGCCGGCCACGTCCACGTTGGTGAGCTGCACGATGCTCGCCCAGCCGGTGCCGGTCACCGTCACCTGGTCCGGGAGCGCGCCGGGCTCGCCGTGCCGTGCGCCCGACGCCGTCGGCTTCACAGGCAACGGGACGACGACCTCGCGCACGTGTGAGCCGGCGGGTGCCGTGAAGGTCAGCACGGCGTCGTCCGGCGTGGCGAAGGTCACGTCGGTGAAGCCGACCTCCAGGGCCGGGGAGGAGGTGTCCTGCGTGCTCCACACCTGGACCCGCAGCGGGGTGGAGGTCTGGGCGTCGACGGCGAGGACCGCGTGGTCCACGAGGGTGCCGGAGGTGCTCGGGGTCACCTGCAGCTGGTAGGCGTCCCGCCCGGCGACGGTCGTCGGGTCGGCCAGGGTCACCGTCGAGGACGCGCCGAGCCCGGTCAGCACCTGCTGGGCGGCCTGCTCCGGGGTGGGCAGCGGCCGGGTGCCGTCCGGGAGCACCCCGGCCTGCAGGTCGGCGGCCCACGCGTCGTACCGGGCCTGGTCGGCGGCGCTGAGCGAGTAGTGCACCGCGGCGTTGTCGGCGCTGGAGTACGTCCACGCCTGCGCGCCGTCGCGGACCACCGAGTACTCCGACGTCTGCCCGAGGAGGGCGACTCGCGAGCGCTGGGCACCGTCGGACCACACCCGCAGGGTGGAGCTGCCACTGAGCAGCATGAGCGGGTCGGCGCCGGTCAGCTGGGCGACCGGGAGGTCCGGCAGGCCGAGGCGCGCGGTGTACACCGCGGTGCCGGACAGCGGGACCGGATGGGCCGAGGCCATCGCGGTGACGAGCTGCTCGGGCGTGACCTCCGGCAGCGTCGAGTCGCTCGCGGAGGCGAGCAGCGGCGGTGCGGCGAACGCGGCGGCGACGGCTACGGCGACGACGGCGGGCACGGCCCACCGCGCACGGGACCGCCTCGGGGGGCTGGTGATGTCTGACTCGGTCATGGGAACACTGTGCGCCCTCGTCGCTGAGGGTGCGCTGAGAGGCCGGGTGGGATGCTGCCGTCGTGCGGGTTCTGCTGGTGGACGACGAGCGCGGGCTGGTGCGCGCCCTGCGGCGCGGGCTCACCGCGGAGGGCTTCGCCGTGGACGTGGCCTATGACGGGCCGACGGGGCAGGCCCTGGCCGTCGAGCGGGACTACGACGCCGTCGTGCTGGACATCATGCTGCCGGGACGCAACGGCTACGAGGTCGTCGCCGCACTGCGGGCCCTCGGTGTGTGGACCCCTGTGCTCCTGCTCAGCGCCAAGGACGGCGAGCACGACGTCGCGGACGGACTGGACGCCGGGGCCGACGACTACCTCACGAAGCCGTTCTCCTTCGTCGTGCTGCTCGCTCGGTTGCGGGCGTTGGTGCGCCGCCCGGTCGAGGCCAGGCCTGCCGTGCTCAGGTCCGGCGACCTTGTGCTGGACCCCGCAGCCCGGAGCGTCACCCGAGCCGGCGAGCCGGTGGACCTGACCCCGCGCGAGCTCGCACTGCTGGAGTACCTGATGCGGCATGCCGACCGTGTCGTGAGCAAGGTGGAGCTGCTCGACCACGTGTGGGACGGGGTCGTCGAGGACCTCAACGTCGTCGAGGTGTACGTCGGCTACCTGCGACGCAAGCTCGGGCGAGACGCGGTGCGCACGGCGCGCGGGGCCGGCTACCGGGTGGCGGGGTGACCGGGCCGGCGCCGGCAGCAGCCCCGGGCCCCGAGCCGGCGACCGGGGCCGGGGCGGGACGGCTGCGCCACGGGCGGGCTGCCGCGCGGTGGCGGGTGTGGACCCGGTGGTCGCTGCGCGTCCGGCTCTCCGTGGTCACCGCGGGTCTGCTGTGCGTCACGCTCGTCGTCGGTGCCGTGGTGCTCACCACCGTGCTGTCGCGTGGTCGGGTGGCCGACCTGGACGACATCGTTCGGCACCGGGTCGCGACCGTGGACGCCCTGGTCACGGCGGACCGGGTGCCCGAGGCCCTGCCGGTGGCCGAGCCCGGCGAGGTCGCGCAGGTCCTCTACCGGGACGGCCGCGTGCTGGCCTCCTCGGCCAACGCCAGCCGCACCCTGCCGGTGCTGCCTGCGCAGACCCTCGCCGAGCTGCGATCCGAGGCGAGCGGGAACCTGCGGGTGACCACCGTGCGCACCGCGTACGACGATCAGGCCCGGGTCGGCGTCCGGGCCGCGGTGTACCGCGGAACGCCGGTGGTCGTGGTGGCGTCCGTGCCGCTCGGTGAGGTGCAGGGCCTGCTGCACGCGCTGCGGGTGTCGCTCGGCGTGGTGGTCCCGCTGCTCACCCTGGTGCTCGGGGTGGCCGTGTGGGTCGCACTCGGCCGCGCGCTGCACCCGGTGGAGCAGTTGCGTCGGGCGGCGGCTCAGGTGGCCCGATCAGGTGGCCCGGGCTCGCTGCCGGTCCCCCGGGCCGACGACGAGCTCGGCGCCCTGGCCCGCACCCTCAACGAGATGCTCGACCGCCTGGAGGTGGCCGCCGCGCGGCAACGGACGTTCGTCGCTGACGCTGCCCACGAGCTGCGGTCGCCGCTGGCCGTGCTGCGCACCGAGATCGAGGTGGCCCGGACGCACCCCGAGCCGACCAGCAGCGCTCAGCTCGCCGCCGAGCTCGAGCCCGAGGTGCTGCGGATGCAGGCCCTGGTCGACGACCTGCTGCTGTTGGCGCGGGTGGGCTCGACCCCCACCGTGCGGGCCGAGGTCGACCTGGCCGCCGTCGTGCGGGAGGTCGTGACGGCGGTACCGGCCGACCGGACGGCAGGCGTCCAGGTGCACGGTGCCGGGACGGCGCGTGGGGACGCGGTCGCGCTCGGCCGGGTGGTGCGCAACCTCCTCACCAACGCACTGCGGCATGCGACCACGACGGTCCGGGTGAGTGTCCGGGACGGCGCGGTGGTGGTGGAGGACGACGGTCACGGCGTGCCCGAGGAGGACCGCGAGCGGGTGTTCGAGCGGTTCGTCCGGCTGGACGAGGCGCGCGAGCGTGAGGCCGGCGGCAGCGGGCTGGGCCTGGCCATCGCGCGCGAGATGGCCCGGGACCAGGGTGGCGACGTCGTGCTGGGCGACTCCGTGCTGGGCGGGCTGCGGGCCGAGCTGCAGGTGCCGGTGGCCGGACGGACGAGGACCCGGCCGTAGCCGGGTCCTCGTCGTCGGGCCGCTCGGGTCCTCAGCGGTGCCCCTGACGCGTCGGGCTCAGCCCTCCGGCGTCGGGGTGGCGGGCTCGTCGCCCTCGGTGCTCTGGGCGGTCGGCTCCGTCGTGTCCGCCTCGTCCGAGGTGTCCGGCCTCTTCGGCGCGGCGCGGCGGGTGGCCTTGCGAGCCGCCTCGCGCGCCTGGTCGACCCGCTCGCCGAGCTCCTCGCGAGTCTGCTCGACGCGGTCGCCGAGGCCCTCGGCCGCGTCGGTGACCCGGTCGGCCGCCTTGCGGCTGCGGGCGACGGTGACGCCGGCGACCTCTCCGACCGTCTCGGCGGCGTCACCGACGGCATCCCGGGCACGGTCGCGCAGACGCTCCGTGCGCTCCGGCTCCCACGGCTCCGCCCAGGGGTCGGTCGTCTCCCGCCCGCGCATCCAGGCGACGACCGCCGCGCCGGCCCCGGCCACCGCGGCGATGGTCCAGAACACCACCCTGCCGCGGTGGGACTTCGGCGGCTGGGCGGCCTTGGCTGCCGCGGCAACCGTCGCCGGGGTCTCGGCGATCACGTCGGCGGCCCTCTCGACACCGGCGCCGGCACGCCGGGCGGCCTCGTTGACCGCAGCGACCACGTGCGGGAGGAGGTCGTCCACCAGCTTGTCGTGGGCGTTCTCGATGGCCGGCGCAGCCCGCTCGGCGACCTTCTCCACGCGCGGTGCGGCGGCCTTGAGGCTGTCCCGGTACAACTGCTCGAGCCGCGGCACCAGCCACTCGGCCGCGGCCTCGACCCTGGGGCTCGCCCATTCCTTCGCCTGGGCCGCCGTCTGGGCGGCGTGGCCACCGGCGTCGGCGAGTGCAGCACGTGCCTGGGCCGCCTGCTCCCTGAGGTGCTCGGCCTGCTCCTTGATGTGTTCGGCGTCGACGTCGTGCATCGTCGATCGGCCCTTCCTGAAGCCCATGTCCACTCCCTGTCGTGCGCTGCTGCGTCATCCCACTGTGCCACCCGGCGGGGCACCTCGCACCGGGCCGGGGTCCTGGACCTGGGGGAGACCCTGGTCTGCTGCCCTGCTCGGCCCGGGGCCGGCTGTCCGGCCCGGCGCTGGTCGCACGCGGAGCCCTCGGGTCGGCATGCGAGACTGTCCGCATGTTCGCGACCTTGCACACGTCTGCCGGTGACATCCGCGTCGAGCTGTACCCGAACCACGCTCCGCGCACCGTGGAGAACTTCCGCGGCCTGGCCACGGGCGAGAAGGAGTGGACGGACCCGAGGACCGGCCGGCAGCGCACCGAGCCGCTGTACTCGGGCGTGATCTTCCACCGGATCATCCCCGGGTTCATGATCCAGGGCGGGGACCCGGAGGGCACCGGCCGGGGTGGCCCGGGCTACACGTTCGACGACGAGATCCACCCCGAGCTGACCTTCGCCGCGCCGTACATGCTGGCGATGGCCAATGCCGGCCTGCGCCGCGACCCGGTGACCGGCCGGCCGGCCGGCACCAACGGCTCGCAGTTCTTCATCACCGTGGCGGAGACGACCTGGCTGAACGGCAAGCACACGATCTTCGGTGCGGTGGCGGACGACGCCGGCAGGGCCGTGGTCGACGCGATCGCCGCGACCCCGACCCGCGCCGGCGACCGGCCCGTGCAGGATGTCGTCATCGAGTCCGTGACGATCGAGGACTGACCCACCGCGCCGTCCCCGAGGGAGCACCGATGAGTGTGCCACCGGCCGTCCCGCCGCGACCGGAGCTGACGAGCCTGCCACCCGTGTGCCCGCGGCACCCCGACCGGATCTCCTACGTGCGCTGTCAGCGGTGCGGCCGACCGGTGTGCCCGCAGTGCCAGCGCCCGGCCGCGGTGGGCGTGCAGTGCGTGGACTGCGTGGCCGAGACGGCGCGCTCGGCGCGCACACCGCGCAGCGCCCTGGGCGCACCGCTGCGCAGCGGTCGCCCCGTGGTCACCATCGGCATCGTCACGCTCAGCGTGGCCAGCTACCTCGCCCAACGCGTCCTGCCCGGGTGGACCGCACGGTGGATCTTCGCCCCGACCGTGGGGGAGGTCGAGCCCTTCCGCTTCCTCAGCACCGCGTTCCTGCACTCCACGGCCGGGTTCACACACATCCTCTTCAACATGGTCGCCCTGTGGATGGTGGGCCCGTACCTGGAGACGACCCTCGGCCGGCTGCGCTACGGGCTGCTGTACGCGCTGAGCGCGGTGGGCGGCTCGGTGGGCGTGCTGCTGCTCGCCACACCGGGCACCCTCAGCTGGGTGCAGGGCGTGGTCGGAGCGTCGGGGGCGGTGTTCGGCCTGTTCGGCGCCGTCCTCGTGGTGCTGCGCCGGCTGGGCGGGGACGCCCGGAACATCGTCGTCGTCATCGTGCTCAACGGTGTCATCGGGTTCGTCGTCCCCGGGATAGCCTGGCAGGCCCACCTGGGTGGGTTGGTGGTGGGAGCGCTGCTCGGCGCGGCGTACGCCTACGCACCCGCGCGGCGGCGGCGTGCGGTCGGTGCCGGGGCGACGGTGGGGGTGTCGGTGCTGCTCGTCGTGCTTGCTGCGGCGCGGTATGCGGTGGCGTGAGCCTGTAGGCGTGCCGTGAGCCCACAAGCCTGCCTGAGCCGTGCCGACACGATGAGCCCAGCGGTCGCCCGCCGTGCGGGACCAGCGGTCCTGGACACCCCGCGAGTTACACGGCTGTAGTTGTCCCCAGGGTTGTGCACGCCTGGGGACGACGCAGTCGGCCTGCTCAGTGCCAGCGGGTCAGCATGCCGAAGCCGCCGAGCATGACGGCGAAGCCGATGGCCAGGTTCCAGTTGCCGATACCGGGGACCGGGAAGCGGCCGCCCCAGATGTACGTCACGACGATCCACAGCAGTCCGGCCACGAGCAGCGTCACCATGGTGGGCGCGAACCACGACGGACTCGGCGTCGAGTCCGCGGACTTCACCGGGGGTGGGGTGTACGCGGGCTTCCTGCGCGACCTCGACTCGGGCACGGGAGACACTCCTGTCGAACGGTCCCGGCCGGACGGCCGGGCAGCCTGGCCTAGCGTAGTGGTGGGGTCTGCACGATCCGCACTCCGAGGAGGAGGGGGAGGAGGGCGATGGACGTCCGAGCGCACCGGCGGTTCGGCACGCGCGGCACGATCTCGGTGACCGTGGTCCTGGCCCTCGCCGGCCTGCTCTTCGCCGCCAACGCGCGGCAGGCCCAGGGCAGCGGGACGCGCACCGCCCAGGACCTGCCCGGTCTGGTCGGTGGCGAGGAAGACCGGGTGGCGCAGCTGACGGGCCAGGTTGCGACGCTGCGCGCGGAGGTGACGGCACTGAGCGCGCGGGAGGCGGAGCTGGCGGGCGTGCCGCTGCCGACGGCGACGCTGGACGAGCGGGTGGCGGCCGGCACGGTGCCGGTCACCGGCCCGGGCCTGGAGGTGACGCTGGACGACGCGCCGAGGGGCCTGGCCCACGACAGCTCGGTGCACCCCGATGACCTCGTGGTGCACGAGCAGGACCTCCAGGCCGTGGTCAACGCGCTGTGGTCCGGGGGTGCGGAGGGGGTGTCCCTGATGGACCAGCGGCTGGTGGGCACGAGCTCCTTCCGCTGCATCGGCAACGTGCTCGCGCTGGGCGGGCGTCGGTACTCCCCGCCGTACGTGGTGCGGGCGGTGGGCGACCCGGACCGGATGCGTCGGGCCCTGCTCGCGTCGCCTGCCGTGGACGTGTACCTGCAGTACGTCGACGCGGTCGGGCTGGGCTGGCAGGTCGAGCGGGTGGACAGCCTGGACCTGCCCGCCGACGAGGCCGCCGGAGAGCTGCACCTGGCCCGGCTGCCGGCGGGTGTGGACCCGGTGACCGGGAAGGCGGCGTCATGAGCAACGGGTCGGCCACCGGCACGGTCCCGGCTCGGCACGCGGCGCCGCGTCCGCGGCGCCGGCCGGCCGGCTACGGCGTGGTCGGTGTGGTCGGTGAGCTGCTGATCACCGGGGGCCTGCTGCTCTTCGCCTTCCTCGCCTGGCAGCTGTGGTGGACGGACGTCGCGGGCAACACCGCGCAGGCCCAGGTCGTCGCCGATCTCGGCTGGCAGCCGCCGCCGGCCGCGACCGCGTCGAGCACGGCGCCGGCCGGTCCGCTGGTCGCGCGCCCTCGCCGCGACGCACCGCCCGCCGCGGTCCCGGAGCCCGCGCACGCGACGACCTTCGCGACGCTGCAGGTGCCTCGCTGGGACGGCGAGCCGGAGCGGCCGATCAGCCAGGGCGTGGACAACGCCACGGTGCTCAACGTGCTGGGGATCGGGCACTACCCCGACACCGCGATGCCGGGCGACGTCGGCAACTTCGCGATCGCCGGTCACCGGACCACGTTCGGCAAGCCGTTCAACCGGATCCAGGAGCTGCAGGCCGGGGACGCGCTCGTGGTGCGCACCGAGCAGGACTGGTACGTGTACCGGGTGAGCTCGACGCAGATCGTGCGACCCGCGGACACGGCGGTGATCGCCCAGGTCCCCGGGGACCCGGTCGCCACGCCGACGCAGCGGATGATCACCCTGACGACGTGCCACCCGCTGTACTCCGCCCGGGAGCGGTACATCGTGCACGGCATCCTGGACTACTGGGCGCCGGTGTCCGACGGGACACCGGCCGAGCTGCTGGGAGGTGCCTGATGTACGCCTGGCTGTGGCGGCACCTGCCCGGCCCGACGGTGGTGCGCGTGCTGCTCGCGACGGTCGCCGCGGTCGCCGTGCTGGCGGTGTGCTTCGTGTGGGTGTTCCCGGCCATCGCCCCGGCCATGCCGTTCAACGACACCACCGTGGGGCAGTGACGTGACGCGCATCCTGGTCGTGGACAACTACGACTCGTTCGTCTACACGATCGTCGGCTACCTGGCCCAGCTCGGTGCGCAGACGGTCGTGGTGCGCAACGACGCGGTGCCGGCGGACCGGTCCGGGTTCGACGGGGTGCTCGTCTCCCCCGGCCCGGGCACCCCGGCGGCGGCCGGACAGAGCCTGCAGGTGATCCGCGACTGCGCGGCCTCCGGCACGCCGATGCTCGGGGTGTGCCTGGGGCACCAGGCCCTGGGTGAGGCGTTCGGCGGCACGGTCACCCACGCCCCCGAGCTGTTGCACGGCAAGACGAGCCTGGTGCGCCACGACGGCACGGGCGTGCTCGCCGGGCTGCCGTCACCGTTCACCGCGACGCGGTACCACTCGTTGGCCGTGGTGGACGGCACGTTCTCCGACGAGCTACGGGTCACCGCACGGGTCGGCCCGGTGGTCATGGGGCTGGCGCACCGCACGCTGCCGCTGCACGGCGTGCAGTTCCACCCCGAGTCGGTGCTCACCGAGGGCGGCTACCGGCTGCTGGCCAACTGGCTGGCGCTGTGCGGGGACACCGCCGCGGTCGCCCGGTCGGACGGCCTGCACCCGCTCGTCCGGAGCTGACGGCGGCATCGTCGCGCAGTCGCGGCGATGCCGCGCCGGGGCGACGGCTACCCCGCGCCCCCCGCGCCCCCGGCGCCCCCCTAGCCCCCCTAGCCCCCCGTGCCCCCCGTGCCCCCCGCGGGGTTCGCGGGCGTGGCCACCGTCACGGTCACCGTGGTGCCCTTCTGGACGGTGCTGCCGCCGGTCGGGTTCGTGGAGATGACGGTGCCCGGCTTCTCCTTGCTGTCCGCGTACACCACGTTCGGCGTCAGCCCGAGCGCCTGGAGCGCGGCCGTCGCGGCGGCCTCGTCCTTCCCGACGAGGTCGGTCGGGATCGTCGCCGTGGTCGGCGCCTTCGCGACGGTCAGCTGCACGGTGGTGCCGAGCGGGACCAGCCCGGTGCGGTCCTGTGCGGTGACCGTGCCGGGGGCGGCATCGGCGCTCTCCTGCTCGATGATGCGGGAGTTGAGCTTGAGCTGGCTGAGCCGGGCGGTGGCCTCGTCCTGGCTCTTGCCGACCAGGTTCTCCAGGTCGACGTTGCCGGTGGCGACGTACAGCGTCACCGGGGTGCCCTTGGCGACCGCCGTGGTCGCCGGCGGGTCGGTGCGGGTGATCCGGCCCTCCTGCTGGTCCGGGCTGTTCTCCTGCTGGATCGTGGGGGCGACGGTGAGCCCGGCGCCCTCGATGCGCTGCCGCGCGGTCGCCTGGTCGTCCCCGGTGACGTCCGGCACCTGGGTCGTCGCCGGGCCGCTGGACACCCACAGGTCGATGGCGGAGCCCTTGACCACCGACGTGGTCGCCGGCGGGTCGGTGCGGGTGGCGTTCCCCTTCGGCACGTCCGTGGACGCCTCCTCCTGGCGGCGCACCTGGAGGGCGAGGTCCGGGGCGGTGAGGATGTCCCGCGCCTCGACCTCGGTCCTGCCGGCGACGTCGGGGACGGTGACCATGACGGTCTGGTCCCCGCTGCCACGCAGCAGGAGGATCGCGATGGCGGCCGCGGCGAGCACGGCGAGGATCCCGAGGGTCCACCACAGCCAGCGCAGGTCGCGGCCGGTGGGCTCGTCCACGGTCGCCGGGGCGGGGCCGGGCGGCGTCCCCGGCGGCAGGGCCGGCGCCCACGCCGGGGAGTCCATCACCTGGGTCGCCGGCGTGGCCGGGGCGCCCAGCCGCTGGGTGGTGGCTGCGGCGCCGACGGCCGCCGCACCCAGGGCGGGAGCGATCACGTGGCCGCCGCGCAGGGACGCCTCGAGGTCGGCGCGGAACTCGGCGGCCGACTGGTAGCGGCCCTCCCGGTCCTTGGTCAGCGCCTTGGCGACGATGCGGTCGAGGACCTCGGGGACGTCGGAGGCGATGGCGCTGGGCAGCGGCGCGGCCTCCCGCACGTGCTGGTAGGCCACGGCGACGGGCGAGTCCCCGGTGAACGGCGGCCGTCCGGTGAGCAGCTCGAACAGCAGGCAACCGGTGGAGTACAGGTCGCTGCGGATGTCCACCGTCTCCCCGCGAGCCTGTTCCGGGGACAGGTACTGGGCCGTGCCGATGACGGCCTGGCTCTGCGTCATCGTCGCAGCGGAGTCGGCGACGGCCCGCGCGATGCCGAAGTCCATGACCTTCACGGCGCCCGCGGGGGTGAGCATGACGTTCGCGGGCTTGATGTCGCGGTGGACGATGCCGGCCCGGTGGGAGTACTCGAGGGCGGAGAGCACCCCGACGGTGATCTCCACGGCCTCCTCGATGGGGACGGCGGAGCCGTCCCGGAGGATGTCCCGCACCGTGTGGCCCTCGACGTACTCCATGACGATGAACGGGACCCGCGAATCGACACCGTTCGCGTCGACGACGACGTCCTCGCCCGTGTCGTAGACGGCCACGATCGACGGGTGGTTCAACGAGGCGGCGGCCTGGGCCTCCCGGCGGAACCGGGCCTGGAAGGTCGGGTCCCGGACCAGGTCGGAGCGGAGGATCTTGATGGCCACCGTCCGACCGAGGCGCCGGTCGTGACCGATGTGCACCTCGGCCATCCCCCCACGACCGATCAGCTCACCGACCTCGTAGCGGCCGACAAGGACCCGGGATCCGGCATCCATCACTAGGCTTCCTTCGTCGTCGTCGGCACGGGTGCGTGGGCAGAGATCATCCCATCCGGTGGGGCTTCCCCGAGGGTATCGGGCCGCAGGTGCGGGCGGGACGGCGCGGCCACGGCCACGGCCGGACCGGGTTCCGGGGCGGCCGCGCCGAACAGCTGTCCGGCGAGCGCGGCCCCGGCCAGGCCGATGAGGACCAGGGCGAGGACGACCAGCGCGAGGACCGTGCGTGGTGGTGCGCCCCACCGCGGCGGACGCCGGCGCCGCCCGGGTGCGGCTGTCCCCGGCGGGCCTGCTCGGTGGAGGTTGCGCCGGCGGGGAGCGCGGGCGGCGCGCCGCGCTGGGGCGGGAGCGCCGGGTGCGATCGCCGAGCTTCCCGGCCGGGCACGGCCCGGCCCCCGGCGGTCCGGGCCGACCTGGCCCGGCGCGGCCGGCTCGGGGGAGCCGGCGCCGGGCTGGGCGGTCAGGACGCTGGTGCGCTGCACCGGCGCGCGGGCCCGGGCCGGCGAGCCCGGCAGGCGCACCGTCGCCCGGCCGCCCGGCGCCGGTGCGGCCGGGAGCGCGGCGGACATGGCCTCGAAGCTGCGGGCCAGGGATGCCGCCGATCGCGGGCGCTCGGCCGGGTTCTTGGCGAGCATCCGCATGACGAGGTCCCCCAGTGCGGGGTCCACCGTCGCGGGCAGCGGTGGGACGGGGACGCGCACGTGCGCCACGGCGATGTCCACCGCGGTCGGTCCGGTGAACGGCCGGTGCCCGGCGAGGCACTCGTAGGCGACGATGCCCAGGGAGTAGAGGTCGGACGCCGGCGTCGCCGCGTGCCCGACCGCCTGCTCCGGTGAGAGGTACTGCGCCGTGCCCATGACCATCCCGGTGGCGGTCATCGGGATCTGGTTGCTGGCCAGGGACACCCCGAAGTCGGTGATCTTCACCGCGCCGTCCGGGGTGAGCAGGATGTTGCCCGGCTTGACGTCGCGGTGGACGACGCCGGCCTGGTGGGCGGCGTGCAGCGCCCGAGCGGTCTGGGCGAGGATCGGCAGGAGCCGCTCGGGCGGGAGCACCGGCTCGCGCTCGAGCAGGTCGCTCATCGGCTCCCCGGCGACGAGCTCCATGACCAGGTACGCGGTGCCGTCGTGTTCGCGGTAGTCGTACAGCTGCGCGATGTTGGGGTGGGACAGCGAACCTGCGTTGCGCGCCTCGGTCCGGAACCGGTCGAGGAATCCAGCGTCGCCGGCGAACTCCTCCTTGAGCACCTTCACGGCGATGTCCCGGTTCAGTGCCGTGTCGTGGGCCACCCACACCTCACCCATGCCGCCGACGGCGATCTGGCTGGTCAGCCGGTACCGCCCGCCGAGCACCGCCCCTTCCGACACCTTCATCGGGACAGCGCCGCCTGCATGACGGCCCGGGCGATCGGCGCGGCGACCGCCCCACCGGTGGCCTCGGACCCCAGGTTGCCGCCGTGCTCCACGACGACGGCGACCGCGACCTTCGGCTGGTCGGCGGGGGCGAAGCCGGTGAACCAGGCATGCGGCGCAGCGGTGTCGGTGGTCTGGGCAGTGCCGGTCTTGCCGGCGACCGCCACGCCGGGGATCCGCGCGGCCGTGCCGGTGCCGGAGTCGACGACGCCGATCATCATGTCCCGCAGGGTGGCGGCGGTGTTCGGGGAGACCGGCTGGGACAGCTCGGTGGGCTTCGAGTCGGAGACCACGTCGAGGTCCGTGGTGCGCACGGTCTGCACGAGGTAGGGGGTCATCAGCCGGCCGCCGTTGGCGATCGCGGCGGAGATCATCGCCATCTGCAGCGGGGTCGCCTGGACGTCGGCCTGACCCATCGCCGACAGCGCGGTGTGCGGGACGTCCGGGGTGCCGAAGACGCTCGCCGAGACCGTCACCGGCACCTGCAGGGAGCTGTCGTCGAAGCCGAACTTCTCCGCCTGGGTGCGCAGGGCGTCCGCGCCGAGGTCCAGGCCGAGCTGGGCGAAGGCCGTGTTGCAGGAGATCCGCAGCGCGTCGGCGAGGGTCTGCGAGCCGGTGGGGCTGCACCGCTCGTTGCCGTAGTTGTGCAGCTGGCTGGACGACTGCGGCAGGTCGAGGACGTCCGGGGCCGGGATCGAGGTGTCCGCGGCGTACCTGCCCGACTCGAGGGCGGCCGCGGCAGTGACCAGCTTGAAGGTGGACCCCGGGGGGTACCGGGTGGTGACCGCCTTGTTGACCAACGGGTCGCCGTCGGCGGAGAGCAGGGCCTGGTAGGCGTCGTTGGCGACCTTCGTGTCGTGGGTGGCGAGCGCGTTGGGATCGAACCCGGGGGTCGACACGAGCGCGAGGATCCGCCCGGTGGCCGGGTCGAGGGCGACGACGGCTCCCCGCTGGCTGCCCAGAGCGTCGTGCGCGGCCTGCTGGAGGACCGGGTCGATGGTCAGCTCCACGGACGAGCCCTGCGGCTGGCGCCCGGTGAAGAGGTCCTGCACGCGCCGCCAGAACAACGAGTCCGCGGTGCCGGTGAGGTCGTCGTTGACGGCGGCCTCCAGGCCGGTAGCCCGCTGCACGATCGAGTAGAACCCGGTGACCGAGGAGTACAGCTCCCCCTGCGGGTAGGCGCGCTGGTAGCGGAACGGGTCGTCGACCGGGGTGGACACGGCGATGGGCTGGCCTGCCACGACGATCGGTCCGCGCGGGCTGCCGAACTCGCGGTACAGGGTGCGCACGTTGCGCGGGTCGTTGTTCAGCGAGTCGGCCTGGACGTACTGCACCCAGGTGGTCGCGCCGAGCAGGGCGACGAACATGACGAGGACCAGCGTCGCCAGGCGGCGCAGCGGCGTGTTCACAGGTCCCCCCGGGCGATGCGCTCGGTGGGCTGGTCGCCGGGCCCCGCGCCCGCCGGTCCGGCGCCGGAACCGTCCACGACGACGGCCGGCGCCTCGGCCACGACCGGCACCCCGGCGGCCGGCGTGGGCGGTGCCGGCCGGCGGGCGTCGTCGGAGATCCGCAGCAGCAGGGCGACGACGACCCAGTTGGCCAGCAGCGACGAGCCGCCGTACGCGAGGAACGGCGTGGTCAGGCCGGTGAGCGGGATGAGCCGGGTCACGCCGCCGACGACGACGAAGGTCTGCAGGGCGATGACGAACGCCAGGCCGCCGGCGAGCAGCTTGCCGAACCCGTCCCGGACGCCGATCGCCGTGCGCAGCCCGCGCTGCACGAGCACGACGTAGCACAGCAGGATGGCGAACAGGCCGGTCATCCCCAGCTCCTCGCCGAGGGACGCGACGATGAAGTCCGACTCCGCATAGGGCACCAGGTCGGGGCGGCCCTGCCCCCAGCCGGTGCCGAACAGCCCGCCGCTGGCCAGGCCGAACAGCCCCCCGACGAGCTGGCCGGAGCCGCCGACGGCCCGGCCGTACACGGCCGGGTCCAGCGCGTGCAGCCACACGTCGAACCGGGCGGCCACATGGCCGAACGCCGAGGCGGCCAGGGCGGCTCCCACGGCGAACAGCACCAGACCGATGACGACCCAGCTGGTCCGCTCGGTGGCCAGGTAGAGCATGGCGACGAACATGCCGAAGAACAGCAGGGAGGTGCCCAGGTCCCGCTCGAGGACGAGCACCGCCAAGGACGCCGCCCAGACGACGAGGATGGGTCCGAGGTCGCGCAGCCGCGGCAGGTGCAACCCGAGGACCCGGGGCCCGGCCAGCGCCAGGGTGTCCCGGTGCGTGACGAGGTAGCCGGCGAAGAAGACGGCGAGCACGATCTTGGCGAGCTCCGCCGGCTGGAGGGACAGGCCGAGCAGGTGCACCCAGATCCGCGACCCGTTGATCTCCACCCCCAGCCCCGGCAGCAGGGGTGCGGCGATGAGCACCAGGCCGAGGACCATGGCGGTGTAGGTGTAGCGGCGCAACGTCCGATGGTCGCGCAGCAGCACCAGCACCACGCAGGCCAGGACGACGGACAGCGCGCTCCAGGCGAGCTGGCGGGGCGCGAAGGAGGTGTCGATGCCGCGCGCGGCCCGGGCCAGGTCGATCCGGTAGATCATCGCCAGGCCGATCCCGTTCAGGGCGACGACCACCGGCAGGATCACCGGGTCCGCGTACGGTGCCCGGCGGCGCAGCACCACGTGCACGAGCAGCGCGAGGGCGGTCAGGCCCGCGCCGTAGCCGATGACGTCGGCCGGCAGCCGGCCGGTCGCTCCGAGCCCGGCCAGGGCGTACCCGCCGATGCCGAGGGTGAGGGCGGGCACGAGGAGGGCGAGCTCGGCCGAGCGCCCCGGGCGTGCCGGCACGGTCCGGACGGTCGCCATCAGCCGCCCGCCGCGGCCGCGTCCCGCACGACGACGTCCAGCCGCTCCCGGGCGTCGGCGAGGGAGGTGGCGTGGATCGTCTGGTCGAGCCGGTCACGGACGTACGTCGGCAGGGAGTCGACCGGGACGTCCGAGCGCTCCTCGACCGACGACAGCTCGAGCGGACCGATGTCCTGCGGGATCCCCCGGAAGATGGCGACCGTGCCGTGGTCGACGCCGACGTAGAACTGAGTCTGCGTCCAGCCGTACGCCCCGCCGAGCCCGCCGGCGAGCACGACGAGCGCGCCCAGTGTGCTGAGCACCGCGCGCAGCCGGTGCCGGGGCGGGTGGACGTCGTCCTCGTCCTCGTCGGGGTCGGTGGCTGCAGCGGACCCGGCGGCGACCCGGTGGGCGAGCGCACCCGCCCGGGCGGCCGGCCCGTCGGCGGCCACGGACGGCAGGCGCCGGGAGGTGGCTGCGGCCCCGACGACGGTGGCGGTGGTGGACGGCGCAGCGCCGTCCGGCAGGTCGTCGAGGTCGACGACGTCGGCGACGACCACGGTGACGTTGTCCCCCCCACCGGCCCGCAGGGCCAGCTGGACGAGGCGTTCGGCGCACTCGCCGACGTCCGGGACGTCGCTCAGGGTCTGCGTGATGGTCTCCGCCGAGACGAACCCGGACAGCCCGTCCGAGCACAGTAGCCAGCGGTCCCCCGGGCGGGCCTCGCGCACCGACAGGTCCGGGGCGATGTCGGAGTCGAAGTCGCCGAGCACCCGCATCACCACGGAGCGTTGCGGGTGGTGCTCGGCCTCCTCCGGGGTGATGCGGCCGGTGGCGACGAGGTGCTGGACGAACGTGTGGTCGGTCGTCACCTGGGTGAGCGTGCCGTCCCGCAGCAGGTAGCAGCGGGAGTCGCCCAGGTGCACCATCGCCAGCTTGTTGCCGGACCGCAAGATGGCCGTGACCGTGGTGCCCATCCCGGCCAGGTCCGGGTCGGCCTGCGTGAGGGCGATGATGTCGGCCCGGGCCGAGTCGAGGGCCTGCTCCAGCCGGTCCAGCGCGTCGTCCGGTCCGTGCGCCTCGCCGTCGAGCGGGGCCAGCGCGGCCACGGCCACCGAGGAGGCGATGTCCCCCCCGGCGTGCCCCCCCATGCCGTCGGCGATGACCAGCAGGTGCGGGCCCGCGTACGCGGAGTCCTGGTTGTCCGCCCGGACCAGGCCGACGTCGGAGCGCGCGGCGTAGCGCAGGCCGATGCTCACCGGGGGCTCACCGGGTCAGCTCGAGGACGTTCTGGCCGATCCGCACCGGGACGCCCGGGCCGACCGGCACCGGGCCGTCGATCCGGTGGTCGCCGACGTACGTGCCGTTCGTCGAGCCGAGGTCCTCGACGTACCACTGGCCGTCCTGGGGGAAGAACCGGGCGTGCCGCGAGGAGGAGTACTCGTCGTCCAGCACCAGGGTGCACGACGGTGACCGACCGACGAGCAGGGCGGAGGCGCCCAGCGGCAGCGTGGTCCCGGTGAGCGGCCCACCGGTGACGACCAGCCGGGTCGGGCCGGTGGCGCGGGCCGGGCGCTCCCGGGCGCCCTGCCCCGCGGGCTGGGCCGTGCGCCGGGGCCGCCGGTCCACCACGGTCGTGCCGTAGACGTCGCGCCGCAGGACGCCCATGGCCCAGAGCACGAACACCCACAGCAGTGCCAGGTAGCCCAGCCGCAGCGCAGTGACGCTCAGTTCGCTCATCGGTGCCCGGTCACTCGGCGGGCTCCGTCGCTTCGCCGGTCCAGAACAGGATCCGGGTGCGGCCGATGGTCAGGGTGTTGCCGTCCACGAGGGTGGCCGCCGGCACGTGGTGGCCCTCGACGAACAGCCCGTTCGTGGAGCCCAGGTCGGTGGCGACGACGCCGTCGGGGGTGACCCGCAGCTCCAGGTGCCGGCGGGACACCCCGGGGTCGTCGACGACGATGTCCGCCTCCGCCCCGCGCCCGATCACCGTCACCGGGCCGGTGAGCAGGTAGCGCTGGCCGTCGATGTCCAGCAACGGGTGCCGGGGGCTGGGCGCCGGGGCGGTGGCCGGGGCGACGGCACCGCGCACGGTGGCGCTGCTCACCCGGAACCGGCCGGTGTCCAGCTCGGGGTCCTCCGCGAGCTGCACGCTCACCGGGCCGACGAACGCGTAGCGCTGCTCCCGGGCGTGGTCGGTGACGGCAGTGGCGAGCTCGTCGGCGAGGGCCGCCGCTCCCCACTCCACGACCCGCGCGTGGTCCTCGGGAGCCAGCTCGATGACGAACTCGTTGGGCACCACGGTGCGGTCGCGGCCGACGACAGCCGCGCGGTCGTCCAGCTCGCGGCGCAGCGCGCTGGCCAGCTCGACCGGCTTGACCTCGGAGCGGAACACCCGGGCGAAGGCCGTGTTGACGCCCCGCTCGACCATGTTCTCGAACCTGTCGAGGATGCCCACGACCCTCCTTCCCTCGCGGTGCGGCTACCGTCGTGTCCCGGACCCCGGGGCCTGTGGGGCGGCGGAGCGCGCGCGCCGCAGGGCCAGGTCGGTCACGATGGTATCCGCGGGGCAGGCGCAACGGGCGGCTGGTGGCCCTCGTGCTAGTGTTCTGCGTCGCGCGCGAGTGGCGGAATGGCAGACGCGCTGGCTTCAGGTGCCAGTGCCCGCAAGGGCGTGGGGGTTCAAGTCCCCCCTCGCGCACACAGGTCCCCGTGGGGGATGGTCAGGTCGCCTCGAAGGATGTCCGCAGCGACACGGTTCACTGACACCCCTGCCAGCCGTCGGTGCTGACCGTCGAGCCGGGTTCCACATGGTCTGACCGGAACGGTGACCCGTGGCCTGCGCGCGACGTGGGTAGGTCGACCATCGAGCCCCGGGGCTCAGGCGCCCTGCTGCACCCGGGTGGTCCCGGCGATCGTCCGCCGCAGGGTTTCGGCGTCCATCCGTACGCAGTAGGCCGGGGTGTCCCGCTCCACGCGCCAGCTGTCGGCCAGGCTGCCGGCCTCGACCGGCTCGAATCCCAGCTCGTCGGTGAGCTCGGCGACCGCGCGGCGGGCGTCGGGGTCGTCAGCGAACACGGCGAGGGCGCGGCGGTCCGGCGTGCCGGCCGGGGCGCCGGTGGTCGGCAGGTCGGTCGCGTACAGGTGGTTGAACGCCTTGACGACGGTTGCTCCGATGAGATGGTCCTGGACCAGCTGGGAGGTCGTCCGCTCGTTGCGGTCCAGCGCCCCGATGCGGCCGTCGCGCTGCGGGTAGTAGTTCGTCGTGTCGATGACCACTCGGTCGGCTAACGGCTCGGCCGGGATGTCGGGGACGGCGCGCAGCGGCACCGACAGGACGATGACGGCGCCGGCCCGGGCCGCCTGCGCCACGGTGGCCGCCCGGGCGTGGTCGCCCAGCTCGGTGACCAGGTCGGCGAGGGTGTCCGGCCCGCGGGAGTTGGACAGCACGACGTCGTGCCCGTGCGCCACTGCCAGGCGGGCCAGCCCGCTGCCGATGTTGCCGGAACCGATGAAGCCGATGGTTGTCACGTTGGCTCCCAACCGTGCCGGCCGTCGGGCTGTTCCGCCCGGATGGCACCGATCGGCCGGCTCGATGCGCGGATCGAGTGGCTCCCGCTGCGTGGCGGGCGCTCACGCCGGGCGGCCCGTCGCGGGGTGAGAAGGTTGGGGGGTGGTGCAGCTGAGAAGTGCGGCGGAGATCGAGGCCATGCGTCCGGCGGGGCGCTTCGTGGCCGGGGTGCTCGAGTCGTTGCGGGACGTCGCCCGGGTCGGGATGACGTCCGCCGACCTCGACGCCCACGCACACCTGATGATCGACGAGGCCGGAGCGCACTCGGTCTACCTGGGCTACCACCCGTCGTTCGGGGCCATGCCCTACCCGGGCGTGCTGTGCATCTCCGTCAACGACGCGGCCCTGCACGGGCTGCCGTCGCAACGGGCGCTGGAGGACGGCGACGTGGTGAGCGTCGACTTCGCGGCGCAGGTGCAGGGCTGGGTGGCCGACTCCGCACTCACCTTCCAGGTGGGCACCCAGACGCCGGAGGCGCAGGCACTCATCGAGACGACCGAGCGGGCCCTGGCGGCCGGGATCGCCCAGGCGCGGGTCGGCAAACGCCTCGGTGACATCTCCGCGGCGGTCGGCGCGGTCGGCCGCGCGGGCGGCTTCGGGATCAACGGCGACTTCGGTGGTCACGGGGTGGGCCGCACCATGCACGAGGACCCGTTCGTGCCCAACCTCGGTCACGCAGGGCGCGGGATGCGGCTCAAGCCGGGCCTGGTCATCGCCATCGAGCCGTGGTTCATGGCCGGGGGGGACGACTACCACGTCGACGACGACGGCTGGACGATCCGCAGCGCCGACGGCTCGCTGACCGCGCACGCCGAGCACACCGTCGTGATCACCCGCGAGGGTCCGCTGATCCTCACCGCGCGGGACTGACGGCCGCGGGACTGACGACCGCGCGGGACTGAGCACCAGTCGGTCCCGATGCCCGGCCGGTAGCGACGGCCGCGCGCCGTCGTTTGCGATCATGGGTGGGTGAGCCGTCCGTACCGCGTCCTCGTCGTCTGCACCGGCAACATCTGCCGGTCCGCCATGGCCGAGGTGGTGCTCCGGCACCGGGTCGAGGCGGCCGGCCTGGCGGACCAGGTGGTAGTGGATTCCGCGGGGGTCTGCGACGAGGAGCGCGGCAACCCCATCGACCGCCGGGCTGCCCGGGTGCTCGCTGCCCGCGGCTACCCGGTTCCGGTGCGCCGTGCCCGGCAGGTGCGGGCCGAGGAGCTGGCCGGCGACGACCTCGTGCTAGCGATGACCTCGGCGCACGCGAGGGCCCTGCGCCGGATGGCCGGCACCGCGGGCGTGGCGGCGCGGTTGCGGCTGTACCGCACATTCGACCCGTCGGCACCGCGGCTGCCGGAGGGTGGCCCGGAGCACCTGCTGGACGTCGTCGACCCGTGGTACGGCGGGATGGCCGACTTCGAGGCGTGCCTGGACCAGGTCGAGGCGGCCGCCGGCGGGATCGTCGGGCACGTCCGTGCCGAGCTCGCCGCGGCCGAGCGCGCCTGAGCGCGGGGCGCTGTCGGCGCCCGTGCCGCGGACCGGTGCGCGGACGCACGCATCGTCGCGACGGCGCGCGCGGCTACGCTGACCGGACAACCGAACACGCTGCTCGAACCGTGGCGGGAGAGCTCCCGCCGGCTGCGCCGTCGAACGGGCCCACCGGCCCGGGACCGGACGGCCGTGGTGGGGCGCCGAAGGAGCAAGCCCTCCCCGGGAATCTCTCAGGCCACCCGTACCGTCGCGGCCAGGCAACTCTGGAAAGCGGCCGTCCCGATGGGCGGCCCACCGACGGTGCAAGCCGCACACGCCCTGCGTCCCCGCCCTGCGGACGGCGCTGGCCGGGTGCGGCCAAACTCTCAGGTCGCGTGCCCACGCGGAGGACAGAGCGGGGAGGACGACCTCGTCCACCCCGGCGCGCGCCGGTTGGTCCGAAAGGGTGCCCATGACCACCATCAGCAGCGTCCCGCCCGTCTCCGGCGGGTCGGCGCCCGGCTCGCACGGCCGCGTCCCGGCCGCCGCACCGGTGCACGACCCCGCGGCAGCGGTCTTCGCCGACCGGCACATCGGGCCGCGCGGCGGCGACACCGCGCACATGCTCGCCGCGGTCGGCTACGACTCGCTGGACACCCTCGTCGACGCCGCGGTCCCGGCCGGCATCCGCACGGATCGCCCGCTGGACCTGCCCCCGGCCCGTTCCGAGGAGGAGGTGCTCGCCGCGCTGCGTGCGGTGGCGGCGCGCAACACCGTCTCCGTGCCGATGATCGGGCTGGGCTACTACGGCACAACCACTCCGGCGGTGATCCGGCGCAACGTGCTGGAGTCCCCCGCCTGGTACACCGCCTACACCCCCTACCAGCCGGAGATCTCCCAGGGTCGCCTGGAGGCGCTGCTCACCTTCCAGACGGTGATCGCGGACCTCACCGGGCTGCCGGTGGCCAACGCCTCCCTGCTGGACGAGCCGACCGCGGTGGCCGAGGCGGTCGCCCTGCTGCGCCGTGCCGCCCACGGCCGCGACGGCGTGGTGGTGCTGGACGCCGAGCTGTTCCCGCAGTCGCTGGCGGTCGCACGGGGCCGCGCGGCGGCCGCCGGGCAGCCGGTGGTGGTCGCGGACCTGACCGACGGGCTGCCTGCCGTCCAGGGGGACCTCGTCGGAGTGGTGCTTCAGCAGCCGGGGGCCTCGGGTGAGCTCCGCGACCTGCGCGGGCTGGTGGCCGCGGCGCACGAGCGTGGTGCGCTGGTTGCGGTGGCGACCGACCTGCTCGCCATCACCCTCGTCACCTCCCCCGGGGAGCTAGGTGCGGACGTGGCGATCGGCTCCGCCCAGCGGTTCGGCGTGCCGCTGTTCTACGGCGGGCCGCACGCGGCCTTCATGGCGGTGCGCACCGGGCTGGAGCGGATGCTGCCCGGCCGGCTCGTCGGGGTGAGCATCGACGCGGACGGGGCGCCGGCCTACCGGCTCGCCCTGCAGACCCGGGAGCAGCACATCCGCCGGGAGAAGGCGACGAGCAACATCTGCACCGCGCAGGCGCTGTTGGCCGTGGTGGCGGCGATGTACGCCGTGTACCACGGGCCGGCCGGGCTGCGGGCGATCGCCGAGCGGGTGCACGGGCGAGCGCTGTGGCTGGCCGACGGCCTGCGGGCGGTCGGTGCGGACGTCGAGCACGCGGTGTTCTTCGACACGGTGCGGGCCGGCGTGCCGGGACGGGCCCGGGCGGTGGTCGCCGCGGCTGCCGCGCGTGGCATCGACCTGTGGGCTCCGGACGACGACCACGTCCAGGTGGCCTGCGACGAGACGACGACCGTCGAGCACCTGCGCGAGGTCGTGGCCGGCGTCGCCGAGGCGCTCGGCACCGAACCGGGCGCATGGGCTGCGACGGCGGACGACGTTGCCTCGGTGGGCGGCCCTGCGGGGTCCGACGCGCCGGTCCTGGCGGGTGCGGCCGCGGCCGACCTGCCAGCGTGGGCGCGGCGGACCACCGACTACCTCACCCACCCGGTGTTCCACACCCATCGCTCGGAGACGGCGATGCTGCGCTACCTGCGCCTGCTCGCCGACCGCGACCTTGCCCTGGACCGCACCATGATCCCGCTGGGCTCGTGCACAATGAAGCTCAACGCCACGGTGGAGATGGAGTCGATCTCCTGGCCGGAGCTGGCCGGGCTGCACCCGTACGTCCCCCGGGAACGGGCCGCCGGGTACGCGCAGATCGTCGACGACCTGTGCCACTGGCTCGCGGAGGTCACCGGGTATGCGGCCGTGTCCCTGCAGCCCAACGCCGGGTCCCAGGGAGAGGTGGCCGGGCTGCAGGCGATCCGCGCCTACCACGCGGCCCGGCGTGCGGACGCGCTGCAGCAGCAGGCGCTACCCGACGGCGGTGCGTCCCTCGGTGCCGAGCTCGCGCCGGTCCGGGACGTCTGCCTCATCCCCGCCTCCGCGCATGGCACCAACGCCGCCTCGGCCGCTCTCGCCGGGCTGCGCGTCGTCGTCGTGGCCACCGCGCCGGACGGGTCGATCGACCTGGCGGACCTGCGGGCCACGCTGGCGCAGCACGGCCCGCGGGTCGCCGCCATCATGATCACCTACCCCTCCACGCACGGGGTGTACGAGGAGCAGGCGCGCACGGTCGCCGACCTGGTGCACGCCGCCGGCGGGCAGGTCTACATCGACGGCGCCAACCTCAACGCGCTCGTCGGGCTGACCCGGCTCGCCGAGCTCGGCGGGGACGTGTCCCACCTCAACCTGCACAAGACGTTCTGCATCCCGCACGGCGGCGGCGGACCGGGCGTCGGACCCATCGCGGTGGCCGCGCACCTGGCGCCCTACCTGCCCGGCGACCCGACGCCCGGCGCCCCGGAGGGTGCGGTGCCGCCGGTGGCCGGCACACTGTACGGGTCGGCCGGGATCCTGCCGATCTCCTGGGCCTACGTCGCCCTGATGGGACCGGACGGCCTGCGCCGGGCCACCGAGCACGCCGTCCTGGCCGCCAACTACCTCGCGGCCCGGCTCGGCCCGGCCTACCCCGTGCTGTACACGGGTCCGCACGGGCTGGTGGCCCACGAGTGCCTGCTCGACGTCCGGCCGCTCACCCAGCGCACCGGTGTCACCGCCGAGGATGTCGCCAAGCGGCTGATGGACTATGGCTTCCACGCCCCGACGCTGTCCTTCCCCGTCGCCGGCACGCTGATGGTGGAGCCGACGGAGAGCGAGGACCTGGCCGAGCTGGACCGGTTCGTCGAGGCGATGCTGGCGATCCGTGCGGAGATCGAGGACGTGGCGGACGGCCGGTGGCCGCTGGCCGACTCGCCGCTGCGCCAGGCGCCGCACACCGCCGCGTGCGTCAGCGCGGACACCTGGGAGCACGCCTACCCGCGCTCGCTGGCCGCATACCCGGTGCCCGGTCTGCGCACTGCCAAGTACTGGCCGCCGGTGCGACGCATCGACGGCGCATACGGGGACCGGCACCTGGTGTGCGCGTGCCCACCGCCGGAGGCGTTCGCCGAGACCCTGGACGAGGAGACGACCCGATGAGCACGCCCACGTCCGGCACGCCGGCGCCCACGCCCGGCACGCCCACGTCCGGCACGCCGGCGCCGCGACGCTCGCCGCTGCACGACGAGCACATCGCGTTGGGCGCGACGATGACGGCGTTCGCCGGCTGGTCGATGCCGCTGCGCTACACCTCCGACATCGCCGAGCACACCGCGGTGCGCACCGCGGCCGGGCTGTTCGACCTGTCCCACATGGGCGAGCTGGAGATCACCGGCCCGCAGGCGGGGCTCGGCCTGGACCTGGCGCTGGTCGGCGCCCTGTCCACGCTGGCCGTCGGCCGCGCCCGGTACACGATGATCTGCGCCGCCGACGGCGGGGTGCTCGACGACCTGGTCGTCTACCGGCTGGATGAGCAGCGGTTCCTCGTGGTGGCCAACGCCGCCAACGTCGACGTCGTGCGGGAGGCCCTGCGCGACCGCCTGGCCGGTCTGCGCGCCGAGCTGACCGACCGGACGGCGGACGTCGCGCTCGTCGCCGTGCAGGGCCCGCGGGCCGAGGGCATCGTCATGGCGCTGGTCGACGACCCGGGTCAGCGCGCCGCGGTGCGCGGACTGCGCTACTACACGGCCACCCGCGCGACCGTCGCGCTCGTCGCCGGCCTGGTCGCCCGGACCGGGTACACGGGTGAGGACGGCTTCGAGCTGTTCGTGCCCGCCGCGGACGCCCCGACGCTGTGGCGCACCCTGGTCGCCACCGGCGCGCCCGACGGTCTGGTGCCGGCCGGCCTGGCCGCCCGGGACAGCCTGCGCCTGGAGGCGGGCATGCCGCTGTACGGCAACGAGCTGGACACCACGACGACGCCGTACGACGCCGGGCTGGGTCGGGTGGTCCGGCTCGACAAGGCGGCCGCCGACGGCACGCCGTTGCCGTTCGTCGGGCGCGACGCGCTGGCCGCCCGCGCCGACGCCGGTCGGCCTCGCACGCTCGTCGGGCTCCAGCTCCTCGGGCGCCGGGCAGCACGGCACGGCTACCCCGTCACCGCCAGGACCGCGGACGACGACCCTGCCGTCGGGGTGGTCACCTCGGGCGCGCCGTCCCCGACGCTGGGGTACCCGATCGCCATGGCCTACGTCCCGCCTCGGCTCGCCGAGCCGGGCACGGAGCTGGCCGTCGACGTGCGCGGCCGGCGGGAGCCGGCGCGCGTGGTGCCGCTGCCCTTCTACCGTCGTCCCCGCTGAGCCGGGCCGGTTCCCGCCCGGGCTCGGCGCGCCGTACCGTTGTGCCCACCCCCTGAGCCACCCGGAGAGTCGCATGGCCGAGATCCCCGCCCACCTGGAGTACACCGCCGAGCACGAGTGGCTCGAGGCCGGCTCCCCCGCCACCGTCGGGATCACCGCGACGGCGGCCGAGGCGCTCGGCGACATCGTCTACCTGGAGCTGCCGGCGGTCGGTGACGAGGTCGCCGCCGGAGCCGTCATCGGCGAGATCGAGTCGACGAAGTCGGTCTCCGAGCTCTACTCGCCGGTCACCGGGACCGTCGTGGAGGTCAACACGGCGGCAGTCGAGGACCCGGCCGTGGTGAACACCGATCCGTACGGGGACGGCTGGCTGGTCCGGCTGGACGTCACGAGCACCGGTGCACTGCTCACCGCGGAGGAGTACGCGGCGATCACCGCCGGGTGACGGCTCCGCCGGCCGCTAGGCCGAACGGGTGAATCGTGTGCGGTCATCTCGTCACCTCGTGTCCGTGAGCAGCGCAGATGCCCGGCGCTTCCGGTCGCGGGACCCCGCGCAGCCGCCTGCGCCCACAAGGAGCGGGCGAAGTCGCGTCATAGTGCCCGCGCCGGCCGATCTGATGGTGTAGAAGCCGAGACACGGGAGCGGTCCTGTGCCCCGGCGAGCGAACACATCGGAGGGCACTATGACCGCAACGGACCGAGGCACTGCGACCATGACGGCGCCGCTGACACGTCGGGAGCGGGTGGTCCTCGGCGAGCTGACCGAGGACGTCACGCTCGAGGAGATCGCCGCGCGGCTGTTCGTGTCGCGCAACACGGTGAAGTCGCAGGTCCGCTCGCTGTACCGGAAGATCGGCGTGTCCACCCGCGCGGAGGCGGTGGAGTGGGCCAGGGCCAACGAGCCGCGGTGACAGCTCGGTGACGGCGGCGCGTCTGGTCGTGGCGGCCGCGCTGGTCGACGACCTCGCGGCCCCGACCCGGCTGCTGGCGGCCCGGCGCCGGGTGCCCGCAGAGCTGGCCGGTCGGTGGGAGTTCCCGGGCGGGAAGGTCGAGGGGGCCGAGACGCCGGTGGCCGCGCTGCACCGGGAGCTCGACGAGGAGCTGGGCGTCACGGTCCGGCTGGGCGCCGAGGTGGTGCCGGCCGCCGGCGGGCCGTGGGTGCTGTCAGAGCACTACGTGCTGCGGTTGTGGTGGGCACAGATCGTCCGCGGGACCCCCGTCCCCCTGGTCGAGCACGACGAGCTGCGGTGGTTGGCCATCGGGAGCTGGCTGACCGTGCCGTGGCTGGATGCCGACCAGCCCATCGTCGAGGCGCTTGTTCGCCTTGGGTGAACATGGGCCGAAGGGCCGTTGGCACTCGCATACGGAGAGTGCTAATACATGTGCCGTAGCCATCCGCCGGGTGGACACCCGACGGGCGACTCCGGAGCGTCGGGTGGTCCGACGCCGACTGCATGCGGGAGGTGATGGGGTATGGCTACGCGGTTCGACCCCTTCCAGGAGATGGACCGGATCATGAGCCAGGTCCTCGGCGCCGAGCGTGCTGCTGCGCTGATGCCGATGGACCTGTACCGCACCGGCGATCACTACGTCATCAACCTCGACCTGCCGGGTGTCGACCCGGGGACCATCGACGTCTCGGTGGAGGACCGCACCCTGACGGTCCGCGCCGAGCGGTCCGCGCACGACGAGTCCGACTTGCAGTGGCTGGCCCGGGAGCGTCCGACCGGGACGTTCGCCCGTCAGTTGACCGTCGGTCGGGGGCTCGCGCTCGATCGCATCGAGGCCACGTACACCGACGGCGTGCTCACCCTGACGATCCCGGTGGCCGAGGAGGCGAAGCCGCGCCAGATCCAGGTCCAGCGCGCCGCGGCGGCTCCGACCCAGATCGGGACCGGGGCCACAGCCTGACCGCCCGACGCGGGGGCCGCCGGCCCGAGACCACGGTCCCCGCGCCCACCACGGACGCCCCACCACCTTCGCGGGTGATGGGGCGTCCGCATGCGCCGGCCGCCCGGTCAGCGGCCGGCGCGCACCGCCCGGGCGGCCGCCACGAGGTGCTCCAGCGAGGGGACGACCTCCTCGTACCGGCGGGTCTTCAGTCCGCAGTCCGGGTTGGCCCACAGCCGGCCGGCCGGGACGACGACGACCGCCGCGTGCAGCAGGTCGGCGATCTCCTGCTCGCTGGGCACCCGCGGGGAGTGGATGTCGTAGACGCCGGGGCCGATGCCACGGGCGAAGCCCTCGGCGGCGATCTCCGGCAGGATCTCCATCTTCGAGCGCGCCGCCTCGATGCTCGTCACGTCCGCGTCCAGGCGGTCGATGGCCTCGAACACCTCGCCGAACTCCGAGTAGCACAGGTGCGTGTGCACCTGGGTGTGCGGTGCCGCCCCGGAGGTGGCCAGCCGGAAGGCCCGGACCGACCAGTCGAGGTAGGGGGGCTGGTCGGCCCTGCGCAGCGGCAGCAGCTCGCGCAGGGCCGGCTCGTCGACCTGGACGATGGCGATCCCGGCCGCCTCCAGGTCGGCGATCTCGTCCCGGAGGGCGAGTGCCACCTGCGCTGCGGTGTCCCCGAGCGGCTGGTCGTCCCGGACGAAGGACCAGGCGAGGATCGTCACCGGGCCGGTGAGCATGCCCTTGACCGGCTTGTCGGAGAGCGACTGGGCGTAACGGGCCCAGTCGACGGTGATCGGGTCCGGGCGGGACACGTCGCCCCACAGGATCGACGGGCGGGTGCACCGTGACCCGTAGGACTGCACCCAGCCGTTGCGGGTGACGGCGAAGCCGGCCAGGTGCTCGGCGAAGTACTGCACCATGTCGTTGCGCTCGGGCTCGCCGTGCACCAGGACGTCCAGCCCGATCTGCTCCTGCAGCGACACCGCGCGGCGGATCTCGGCGCGCATGGCCTCCTCGTAGTCCGCGGTGGACAGCTCGCCGCGGTCGTGCGCGGCCCGGGCCCGGCGGATCTCGGGGGTCTGCGGGAAGGACCCGATGGTGGTCGTCGGCAGTTCGGGCAGGTGCAGCCGCTCGGCCTGGGCGCTCCGGCGCTCGACGTACGGCGCGCGCCGCACGGCGTCCTCGGTGAGGCCCGCGGTCCGGGCGCGGACCCTGGGGTCGCGCACGCCGGGGGCGGCGGCCCGGGAGCGCAGCACGCCGGCGTTCGCCGTCATCGCGTCCTGGATCGCGCCGCGGCCCGCGGTGAGGCCGCGGGCCAGGGTGACGACCTCGCCGACCTTCTGGTCGGCGAACGCCAGCCAGCTGCGCAGCGCCGGCTCCAGGTCGGCCTCGTCGTCGACGTCGTGCGGCACGTGCTGCAGGGACGCGGACGTGCCCACCGCCACCTGGGCGGCGCCCAGGCCGGTCAGCCCCTCGAGTGTGGTCAGGGCGGCGTCGAGGTCCGCGCGCCACACGTTGCGGCCGTCCACCACCCCGCCGACCAGCACCTTCGTGGCCAGACCGGGCACCGCGGTGGGCACACGGCCGCGCACGAGGTCCACCGCGATGCCGTCGACGTCGGTGGCCGCGAGCACCGGCCACGCCCCGCCGAGGCCGCCATAGGGGGCGGCGACGAGGATCGCCGGCCGCTCCGGGCGGGACAGGTCCGTGGCCAGCGTGCGGTACGCCTGGGTCGCCGCGGCGTGGAGCTCGGCGGCGGGCACCCCGACGGAGTCGGAGACCAGCGCCGGCTCGTCCAGCTGCACCCAGGTCGCCCCGGCGGCGGCCAGGGCGCGCAGCAGCTCGGCGTACACCGCGACGACGTCGGCCAGCCGGTCGATCGGTGCGAACCCGGCGGGGGCGTCGGCGGTCGGCTTGGCCAGCGCCAGGAAGGTGACCGGGCCGACGAGCACCGGGCGGGTGAGCACACCGTCCGCCAGAGCCTCGGCCAGCTCACGGACGGGACGGTCCCCCGCCAGCCGGAAGGTGGTCGCCGGGCCGATCTCCGGCACCAGGTAGTGGTAGTTCGTGTCGAACCACTTCGTCATCTCCAGCGGGAGGTCGGCCCCGCGCCCCCGGGCCACCGTGGAGTAGCCCGCCAGGTCGAGGCCGCCGCGCTCGTCGAGCAGGTCGGTGAACCGGTCCGGCACCGCACCGACGGTCGCGGCCGCATCGAGCATGGGGTCGTAGAAGGAGAAGCTGCTCGGCACGGCCGGGACGTCGGCGGGCAGCCCCAGGCCGGCGAGGCGCTCGCGGGTCCGGCGGCGCAGCGCGGCGCCGGCGGCCTCGAGGTCCGCCGCGGCGGACCGCCCGGCCCAGAACGCCTCCAGCGCGCGCTTGAGCTCACGGTGCGGCCCGATCCGCGGGTAGCCCAGGATCGTGCCCGTCGGGAACGGGGGCAGTCGCAGGATGGGGGTGTCGGTCATCGGGTCATCCCTCGGATCGTGGCGGTGGTGGCAGTCGCGGTGGTGGCAGTCGCGGTGGTGGCAGTTGCAGTTGCAGTGGTGACGGCCGGGGCGCCGGGAGCATCGAGCAGGCCGGCGCCCGCCAGCAGGTCCAGCGCGGCCCGGTGGGTGTTGAACGTGTACAGGTGGACGCCCGGCGCCCCGCCGTCGAGCACGCGGTGCACCAGCTCGACCCCGGCACGGATGCCGACCCGATGCCGCTCGGCGCCGTCGGTGGCCTCCAGCCGGGCGAGCAGGTCCCGCGGGACGGTCACGCCGGTGAGGCTCTCCAGGCGGAGCAGCCGGGCCGGGTCGGTGCTCGGGATGATGCCGGGCACGATGGGGATCGTCACGCCGGCGGCGCGGGCCAGGTCGACGAGCTCCAGGTAGGAGTCGGCGTCGAAGAACACCTGGGTGATCGCGAAGTCGGCGCCGGCGTCCTGCTTGGCGAGCAGGGCGGTGATGTCCTGCTCGCGGCTGCTCCCGGCGCCGGCGTTGCCCCGGGGGAACGCGGCCACCGCGACGGACAGCGGCTTGACGGTGGCCCGGACCCGTTGCGCCGGGCTGGCTGCGGACCGGCGGGCCTCGACCTCGCGCAGCAGCCGGACCAGCTCGGCAGCGGTGGCCAGTCCGGCCGGGTGCGGCTGCCAGTCCGGCACGCCGGCCGGCGGGTCGCCGCGCAGCGCGAGGAAGGACCGCGCCCCCTCGTCGAGGAACTCCTCGATGGTTCGGATGAGCTCGGCGCGGGACGCTCCCACGCAGGTGAGGTGCGCGATCGGGGTGAGGGACGTCTCCCGAAGGATCCGGGACACCAGCGCCCGGCTGGTCTCCCGCGTCGAGCCGGAGGCGCCGTAGGTGACCGAGACGAAGTCCGGCCGGGCCGCGGCCAGTTGCTGGATCGTCGCCCAGAGCCGGGGCTCGGCGTCCGGGGTGCGCGGGGGGAAGAACTCGAAGGACACCGTTGGTCGGTCGGTGGCCCGGCGGGTGATCGTGCTCATGGTCGCTCCATCGGCCCTGGCGGAAGCACCCACACCCTCAGGACGAGGGGGGTTGCTGCGGCGTCGGGGAGCCAGGTCTCTCGGCCGCTCTGGATGGCGCCGTGATCATAGGCGCGGGCCGTGCGGGGCGGCAAAGCCGTCCACGGGACAGCCGGCGAGGTGGTCGTCGACCAGGCCGCACGCCTGCATGGTCGCGTAGGCGGTGGTCGGCCCGACGAACCGGAAGCCCGCAGCGCGTAGCTCGCGGGCCAGTGCGGCCGATGCCGGCGTGGCTGCCGGTACGTCAGCGCAGGTGCGGGGGCGCGGGCGCGGGGCCGGTGCGTGGGACCAGACCACCTCGTCCAGGGTGCGGCCGGCCTGGTGCAGGGCGAGCACGGCGCGGGCGCCGGCGATCGTCGCCTGGATCTTCGCCCGGTTACGGATGATGCCCGCGTCGGCCAGCAGCCGCTCGACGTCAGCCGGGCCGTACCGGGCCACGACCTGCGGATCGAACCCGGCGAACGCGGTGCGAAAGGCGGGACGCTTGCGCAGCACGGTGATCCAGGCCAGGCCGGACTGGAACGCCTCGAGGGCGAGCCGCTCGAAGAGGGCCTGCTCACCGTGCACCGGGCGGCCCCACTCCGCGTCGTGGTAGGCCGCGTACAGCGGGTCGCCGTCGCCGAAGCAGCGGACGCCGGGGCGGGTACCAGGCATCGGGCTCAACCCTCCAGGTGACCGAACCGGTGCCGGGTGCGGGACACGGCCTGCTCGCGCAGCACGGTGAGCAGCTCGCGCCGGCCGGAGGCGGTCACCGGGTGGTCCAGGACGGTGGTGGCGCCGAGCACGGCCACGGCGGCCTCGCGCAGCCCGGGCGCCGCGCCGACCACCCGGATGCGGCCGGTCACCGCGCCGGACCGGACCCGGTCGGCGAACACCGCGTCCGACTCGTCCGCCAGCCGGCTGACGGCGGCCGGGACGGCCGCCCGGCGGGCCGCCGCGAGCACCCGCTGGACGTGCACCGCCCGCGCACCGGCCCCCATCCGCACGGTCAGCTGCGGCACTGGCCGGTAGCGCAGCGTATTCTCCTCGACCGCCAGACCCGACGGGTCGTGGTCGACGGAGAACTCCTCGGCCCACCAGCGCTCGTCGTCGGCCAGGGCCCAGGCCAGCCAGCCGTCGTCGTCGGTGGGGACGTCCGGGGCGTCCTGCCAGGTGCCCAGCTGGGCCACGTAGCTCGGCCCGCCGGTCTTGGCGCCGGGCCCGACGACGGAGCCCTTCCACCCACCGAACGGCTGGCGCTGCACGATCGCGCCGGTGATGTGCCGGTTGACGTAGGCGTTGCCGACCTCGACCCGGTCCAACCAGCGCGCGATCTCCCCGGCGTCCAGGGAGTGCAGACCGCCGGTGAGGCCGTAGGCGGTGGCGTTCTGCAGGGCGATCGCCTCGTCGAGGTCCCGGGCGGTCAGCAGGCCCAACACCGGCCCGAAGCATTCCGTGAGGTGCAGGAACGACCCGGGGGTGACGCCGTCCCGCACACCCGGGGACCACAGCCGGCCGGACCCGTCGAGCGCGCGGGGCTCGACGAGCCAGGACTCGCCGGGCTCCAGGGTGGTGAGGGCGCGCTCGAGCTTGCCGGTGGGCGGCTCGATGAGGGGGCCCATCGCTGCGCCCAGGTCGGTGGGCCAGCCGACCGGCAGGGAGCGCACCGCGTCGACGAGCTGGCGGCGGAACCGTGCGGACCGGCCCACCGAGCCGACGGCGATGACCAGGCTCGCCGCCGAGCACTTCTGTCCGGCGTTGCCGAAGGCGGACCGGACGATGTCCGCCACCGCGAGGTCGAGGTCCGCCGACGGGGTGACGACGATCGCGTTCTTGCCGGACGTCTCCGCGAGCACCGGGCGGTCCGGCCGCCAGGAGGCGAACAGCCGCGCGGTGTCTGAGGCGCCGGTCAGCACGACGACGTCCACGCCCGGGTGGGCGACCAGGTGCCGGCCGGTGGCGTCCTCCGGCACCCGGACCACCTGCACGACGTCCGGGTCGAACCCGACAGCGGCGAGCGCATCGCGGAACGCCGGGGCGGCGACCTGCGCGCAACGGGGCGTCTGCGGGGCGGGCTTGAGCAGGGCGGGTGCGCCGGCGGCCAGCGCGGCCAGCGTCGAGCCGAGCGGGATGGAGACGGGGAAGTTCCACGGCGGGGTGACCAGGACCAGCCCGACGGGGGTGAACCGGGCACCGGGCACGGCGTGCAGGGCCAGGGCGCGCTCGGCGTAGTAGCGGGCGAAGTCCACCGCCTCGGACACCTCCGGGTCGGCCTCGGCGACGGTCTTGCCGGCCTCGTCGGCCATCACGGCGACGAGGTCCCCCCGCAGACCCTCGAGGCGGTCGGCGATGTCGCGCAGGACCGCGGCCCGCACGGCGGGAGCGGCGGCGGCCCAGGCGGTGCCGGCGCGCCGGGCCCGGGCGACGGCCTCGTCGACGGCTGCCGGGGTGGACAGCTCCGGTGGCAGGTCCGCGGGAGCCGGCGACGCGACGAGGGCGGCGGCCCAGGCCCGGGACTCGGCGACGGCCGGGTCGGTGTCAGGCGCGTTGACGAAGCCGACCGGTCCGGCGGGGGACGTGACGGCGGGCGTGGACCCGGCGGCGGGCGTGGACCCGGCCGCGGGCGTGGACCCCGCGGCGGGCGTCGCCGGGACGTCGGCCTGCGGCCGGTCATGGTGGCGAGGACGTCGACGGGGCGTCGTGGACACGGTCCGCCGGGCCGGAACCGCCGCGCGGAAGGCGGCCTCCTGGGCTGCCATCGCCCGCGGCCCTCCGGCGAACTGCGCGTGCAGGAAGTTCTCCGGCGCGGCGTTCTCCTCCAGCCGGCGCACCAGGTAGGAGATCGCCACGTCGAAGTCGTCGCGGGCGACCACCGGGCAGTACAGCAACACCGGTCCGACGTCGGCCTGCACTGCGCGGGCCTGCGCCGGCGCCATGCCCTGGAGCATCTCCACGTCCATCGCCTCGCTCACGCCGCGGGCCCGGGCGAGCAGGTGCGCGGCGGCGAGGTGGAACAGGTTGTGGCCGGCGACCCCGAGGCGCACGTGCTCGGTGGTCCCCGGCCGCAGCGCCCGGTCGAGCAGGCGCAGGTAGTTCGCGTCGACCTCGGCCTTGGACTCGTAAGGTGCCTGCTGCCAGCCGTGCAGCTCGGCCTCGACCTTCTCCATAGCCAGGTTGGCGCCCTTGACGAGGCGGATCTTGATGCGGGCCCCGCCGGCCTCGATGCGTCGCTGGGCGAAGTCGGCCAGCCGGTCGAAGGCACCGAGCGCGTCGGGCAGGTAGGCCTGCAGCACGATCCCGGCCTCGAGGTCGTGCAGCTCGGGGCGGTCCAGCAGCGTGCTGAACACCTCGCAGGTCAACGCGAGGTCGCGGTAGTCCTCCATGTCGAGGTTGACGAACGTGCCGTGGTCGCGGGCCTCGCGGTACAGCGGCAGCAGCCGCTCGACGAGCCGGTCGCGCGAGCCGGGCAGGTCCCAGGCGGACAGCTGGCTGACCACCGAGGACGCCTTGACCGACACGTAGTCGACCTCCGGGCGGCGCAGCAGCTCGATGGTGCGCCGCAGCCGACGGCGGGCCTCGTCCTCGCCGAGGACCGCCTCGCCGAGCAGGTTGAGGTTGAGCCGGAACCCCTGGGCGCGCTCGGTGGCGACGTGGCGGGCCAGCGCCTGCGGGTCGGCATCGGCGACGAGGTGCCCGACCAGCTGGCGCAACCGTGCCCGGGCGGCCGGCACCGCGATGGCGGGCGCCGCCGGGGCCACCCGGCCACCGACCCCCAGCAGCAGCCGGTCCACCGGGCCGAGGAAGGCCCGTGCGGCACCGGCGTGCGCGGCGATGCCGGCCAGCTCGCGGGCGGCGACCCCGGCGTCCTCCGGGCGCGCCACCCGGTCGACGAACCGCACACCCAGGTCCAGCCCGGCCGGGTCGGCGACCAGCGCGGCCAGCCGAGCGGTGGCCGCGCGCTCCTCCCGGCTCGCGCCGCCGTCGTCGGCGGTGGTCTCCCAGTGGTGGGCGAGGGCCACGGCCTCGTCGGCGACGGCTTCCAGCGGGGTGAGGGTCGGGGTGGGGGCAGGCTCGGAGGTCATGGCGTCAGGGTGCCGCTGCGGAGGGGGTGCTGTCGCGTCCGCACCGCGGTGGACCGGTGCGGTCGGGTCCGGCAACGGGGGTTGGGGCGCTCTGCGGGCGGTGGTGTCGCGTGGTGGTGGGGTACGGGACTGCACGGCAGGGCCGGTCGGTCAGCCGAGCGCGGCGATGGCACGGCGGACCCGCTTGTCGCTGACCGGCTGTGTGGTGCCGAGCTGCTGGGCGAACAGTGACACCCGCAGCTCCTCGATCAGCCAGCGGACCTGCTCGACCGCGCGCCGGTCGGAGGCGGGGGCTGCGCCGGCGTCCATACGGCCCCGGGCGTCGTCGAGGGCGTCGAGGAGTTCGTGCACCTGCCGGGCGAGCTGGGCGTCACGAGCCGGGTTCTGGGCCGCCTTCGCCAACCGCTGCCGGTCGGCGCGCAGGTAGCGAGGCAAGTGACGCAGGTGCTCGGCGCCGGCGTCCAGCACGAAGCCGTCGTGGACCAGGCTCGCCGCGTGCTCCCGGACGTCCTGCAGGGTGGCCAGCAGGGCGAGGCTGCTGGCGGCGCGCACATCGGCGTCGAGCTCGCGGGCCGCGTCGAGGGTGGCCACCACGTCGGCCACCACGCGGTACACGATGTCCTCGAGGCGGTCGCGCACCCGGGTGCGCAGGGCTGCGTAGGTGTTGCCGGTGCGGATCTCGGTTGCGGGGCGCCCGGCCAGGTGCTCGCCGAGCAGGACGTCGATCGCCACCAGCTGGATGTCCGCGACCAGGGCGTCCGTGCTGGGGTAGGGGCTGGCGGCGAGGGCCAGCGCCTGGCTGCCCGTCCATCTGGACGTCGCCCGGCCGGTGGGCAGGCCGGCGTCGAGCAGCAGGAGGCGGCGCAGCCCGCGCCGATGCTCGCCGACCTGGCTGGCGGGGTCGGCCAGGACTCGCAGGCCGACCACGGTGGTCCCGGCGTCGCGGTGCTCCTCGACGATCGCCGGGTAGCCGCGCACGGTGGCCCCGGCGGGCCCCGGCGTCTCCACGAGCATCGGGACCTCGTCGCCGGGCAGGCCCGCCGGCCACCCGGTCAGCCCGTGCCGGTCCAGGCTGCCGCCCATCCCGGCGGCAGCGACCAGGCCCGCATCCCCTCTCCCCGGAGTGGGGCGGACCGGCTGGCCGGACTCTCCGGTGGAGTGAACTGGCTGCCCTTCCTCGGCGTCCCGGGACAGCTTCCCTCCGCTCGCGGGTGGAGGGGGTGCGCTGGCCGGGGCTGCCGGGGCTGCCGGGGCTGCCGGGGCTGCCGGGGCTGCCGGGAAGGTGGCGGAGCGGGCGCGGGCCTCCTCCAGGGCGGCGCCCACCGCGGTGCGCACCGCCCGGCCGACGGCGTCCTCGGCTCGGCCGGCCAGCCGGCGCTGCACGGCGATGAGGTCCTTGCCCTCGTCGATCACCCGGCCGGCGTCGTCGACCACCCGGAAAGTCATCCGCAGATGGGCCGGCAGGCGCTCGTCGTCGAACACGTCCTCCGGCACCTGCACGCCGCGCAGCGCGCGCACCGCCTGGGCGAAGGCTTCGTGGAAGGACGGTGCGGCATCGCCGGCGCGCACCGTGTCCTCCCAACCGGCCAGGTGCTCTCCGAACCAGGCGAGCACACCGCGGGCGACGTCCGGTGCGGGTACGAGCTGCACCCGGACCGGCTTGGGCAGGGCGCGGACCGTCGCCGTGACGAGCTCGGGGAGCAGACCGGGCACCATCCAGCCGAAGCCGTCCGGTTGCACCCGGGGCAGCAGGACGAGGGGGATGTGCACGGTCACGCCGTCGGCCGCCGTGCCGGGCTCGAACTGGTAGGTGAGCGCCAGTCGGAGGTCGCCCTGCGGCCATTCCGACGGGAACGCCGCGGCGTCGACCGCCTGGGTCTCGGGCACGAGCATCTGCGGGGTGAAGGTGAGCAGGTCCGGCTGGTGGCGTCGGGCGTCCCGCCACCACCGGTCGAAGTGCCGAGCGGACACGACGTCGTCCGGGATGCGCTCGTCGTAGAAGTCGAAGAGGGCGTTGTCGTCGACGACGAGGTCGCGGCGGCGGGCGCGAGCCTCGAGGTCCTCGGCCTCGGCCAGCAGACGGCGGTTGTCATGGAAGAAGTGGTGGTGGGTGGTCCACTCCCCCTGGACCAGCGCGTGGCGGATGAACAGCTCCCGGGCGTGCTCCGGATCCACCTGGGAGTACAGCACCCGGCGCCCGGTGACCACCGGCAGGCCGTAGAGCAGCACTCGTTCCAGGCAGGTGGCCGCCCCCTGGCGGGTGGACCACGTCGGCTCGGAGTAGCTGCGGCGCACCAGATGGGCGCCGAGCTCTTCGACCCACTCCGGTCGGATGCGCGCCACGTCGCGGGCCCACAGGCGGGACGTCTCCACCAGCTCGGCAGCCATCACCCACGCCGGTGGGCGGCGGGCCAGGCCCGACCCCGGGAAGATGGCGAACCGGACCCCGCGGGCACCGAGGTACTCGTTGCGGCCGCGACGGTCCGGCCGCCCGTGGGACGCCCCGTCGCGGCCGGCCCGACCGCTGGCGGTCCCGGTCTCGGTGGCCTCCTGCATGCCGATCTGGGACAGCAGCCCGGACAGCACCGACAGGTGGACGGCGTCCGCGTCCCACTGCCGACGGGTCGGGCGCTCGGCAGGCACCTGGGGTGCACCCGCGGAGCCGGACGTGCCCCCGCCCGCGGAGCCGGACGTGCCCGCCGAGCCGGACGTGCCCGCCGAGCCGGACGTGCCCGGTGCGTGGGCATCGACAACCGCGCGGGGTCGGCCCGGGCGGGCTGCCCCGGTCACCTCCGCAGCGGGCGGCGCCGAGCGACGGCGGGCGTCGATGCCGAGCGGGCGGCCCAGGTCGTGCAGCTGGATGACGACGTCCTGCCACTCGCGCACCCGCAACCAGGACAGGAGCTCCGCGCGGCACATCCGCCGGAACGCCGACCCGGAGAGCTCGCGCTGGGAGTCCTCGAGGTACTGCCACAGGTTGAGGTAGGCCAGCAGGTCGGAGGTCGGGTCGGCGAACCGCGCGTGCAGCTGGTCGGCATGCTCACGCTGGTCGACGGGGCGCTCCCGTGGATCCTGGATGGACAGCGCCGCGGCGACGACCATGACCTCGTGCCCCATCCCGCGCCGCCCGCCCTCGACGACCATGCGCGCCAGCCGGGGATCCATCGGTAGCTGGGCGAGCGCACGCCCGGTCGGGGTCAGCTTCGCCGACCCACCGTCGGTCGTCACCGCGCCCAGCTCCGTGAGCAGCTGTACCCCGTCGCGGACGGCCCGCACATCGGGCGGGTCGACGAAGGGGAAGCTCACGACGTCGTCCGGGGTGGTCACCACGCCGACGGCGATCATCTGCAGGATGACGCTGGCCAGCGAGGTGCGCAGGATCTCCGGCTCGGTGTACTGCGGGCGGGACTCGTAGTCGGCCCGCGAGTACAGCCGGATCGTGATGCCGTTCGCGACCCGCCCGCACCGGCCGGACCGCTGGTCGGCCGAGGCCTGCGAGATCGGCTCGATGGGCAGCCGCTGCACCTTGGTCTGCTTGGAGTACCGCGAGATGCGCGCTGTGCCGGTGTCGATGACGTAGTGGACCCCGGGGACCGTCAGGGAGGTCTCGGCGACGTTGGTGGCGATGACGACACGACGCACAGCGTGCGGCTCGAACACCCGGTGCTGCTCGGCTGCGGACAGCCGGCCGTACAGCGGCAGGATCTCGACGGCCTGGGGGTGCTGCGGGTCGGTCGCTCGCGGGCCGAGGTGCGAGCGCAGCGCATCGGCGGCGTCGCGGATCTCCCGCTCGCCGGAGCAGAACACGAGCACGTCCCCCGGGCCTTCGGCGGCCAGCTCGTCGAACGCCTGGCCGATGGCGGTGAGCTCGTCGCGGTCCTCGGCGCCGTGGCCGGTCGTCTGCGCGCGTCGCGCCGCCTGCTGCCCGGCGCGGCCGGCCGGCCGCGCTCCCCGCCGCACCGCCAGCTGTGAGCCGCGCCCTGGCCGCCCGCTCCCGCTGGCCGCCGACGCCCCCCGCGCCGACGCCCCCCGCGCCGACGCCGTGCCGTCTCGGTTCGGCCGGCCGGCGAGCACATCGTCCTGCGCGTCGCCCGCCGACTCGTCGAGCCCGGCGTCGTCGGCCACCAGGGGCCGATACCGGATCTCGACCGGGTACGTCCGCCCGGTCACCTCGATCACCGGGGCCGGCAGGCCCTGCGGGTGCTCAGCTGTCGGCGCGCCGGCGAAGTGCTGGGCGAACCGCGCGGAGTCGATGGTGGCCGAGGTGATGACGAGCTTGAGGTCCGGCCGTCGGGGCAGCAGCCGGGTGAGGTACCCGAGGATGAAGTCGATGTTCAGCGAGCGCTCGTGCGCCTCGTCGACGATGAGCGTGTCGTAGGCCAGCAGCAGCGGGTCGCGCTGGATCTGCGCGAGCAGGATGCCGTCGGTCATCACCTTGACCAGGGTGCGGTCGGAGGAGTGGTCGGTGAACCGGACCTGGTAACCGACGGCCTGGCCCAGCGGCGTGCCGAGCTCCTCGGCGATCCGCTCGGCGACGGTGCGCGCGGCGATCCGCCGCGGCTGGGTGTGCCCGATCTGCCCGTCGCGCCCGCGCCCCTGCTCCAGGGCGATCTTGGGTAGCTGGGTGGTCTTGCCCGAGCCGGTCTCCCCGGAGACGACGATGACCTGGTGGTCGCGCAGCGCGGCCGCGATCTGCTCCCGCCGGGCGGCGACGGGCAGCTCCTCGGGGTACGTGATGGGCAGCAACTCGACGGCGCGGCGTGCCTGAGCGAGCCGTTCGAGGCGGTGGGGGGACGTGCCGTCGTGGGGGCCCGTGGCGTGCGGCCCGGGCTCCGGGACGACGGGTTTGCTCACGACCGCCCATTCTCCCAGAATCGCCGCTCGGCCCGTTCGCCCCGGACCCGTGCCGGCCGCTCAGCCGGCCGCCGCGGTGAGCTGCGCAGCCGTGGTCGGGGCCGCGGATGCGAGGGTGAGGTCTGCGACGCCTGCGCCGCCCGCCAGGCGGTAGTCGCCCCGGAAGCCGTCGAGGACGAAGCGGCCCGCATCGTCGGTGCGCACCGGGGTGGGCGGCAACCACCAGGCGCCCTTCACCAGCCGGTGCAGAGCGTCATAGGCCGGTTTGGGGGTGCCGTCGGCCCGCACGAGCCCGGCGGGCGCGCCGAGCCAGGCGCCGTCGTCGGACAGCCCCCAGTAGGTCACCGCCTGCACGGCGGGATGCGCGAGCAGTGTGCGGTAGTGCCGGACGACCTCGTCGGCCTGCCGTGCCTCGCCCTCCGACGTCGATGGCCAGGAGGGCACCCGGTAGTCGTTCAGGTCCTCGATCTCGGGCGGCATGAGGGCGCCGGACACCAGCGTCGTCTCGGTGAGGTGCAGCGGCAGCCCGAACCGGGCGAACCGGTCCAGCGTCTCCAGCGTGCGCTCTTGTCCCCAGTAGCCCTGGTGCATGTGGCTCTGCAGACCGAGCGCGTCGATCCGGATGCCGGCGTCGAGGCAGTCCTCGATGAGCCGCTCGTCGTCGCTGGACAGGTCGAAGTCGTTGAGCAGCAGGGTCGCCGCGGGATTGGCGGCGCGGGCGGTGTCGAACGCCAGCCGCGCCGTGGCGACGCGCCCCTGCCGCGCGCACAATCGGGTCAGGCCGTTGTCCTCCCGGTCGAACACCGGCATGATGACGACCTCGTTGATCGCGTCCCAGGTGTCGATGACGCCGGCGAAGTCGGTGACCTCTCGGGTGATGCGTTCGCGCACCGCCGCCGCCACCTCGTCGACAGACAGGTTGAGCAGCCAGCGTGGCGCGAGGGTGTGCCAGACGAGGGGGTGGCCCTTGAGCCGGACTCCCCGGTCGGCGAGCCAGCGCGCCGTCCGCGCCAGCCGGTCGGTGTCCGGCCGTCCGCGCTCGGGCTCGACCGCGCGCCAGTAGAACTGGCAGCGTCGCGGTGTTGAACAGGTCGAGCCAGAGGTCAGCCAGGTGGGCGGCCTTCCCGGCTGAGGTGCCGCCGAACGCGGAACCGACCACCGACTGCTCGCCGTTCGCCAGCGGGATGAAGTCGGTACCGATGTTCCCCAAGGTGAACGCGTGGCGACGCTGCTCCACGCACAGGTCGGTACCGGCGGCGGGGCGCCCGTCGGGCTGGTGCACGGTGACGACCGTGCGGGCCGAGCGGTGGCTCAGCGGGGACGGGGTGGGGACGACGACGCGCTGCACCGGGGACCTCCTTCGCGTGGGGGGGCAGAAGCTGGTCAGCGGATGTCGGCGGGCGGGGCGGTCGTGCCACGCAGCACCAACGAGGTGGGCAGCCGCAGATGGTTGCGTTCGACGGGAGCACCGTCCAGCAACCGGATGAGCAGGGCGATGGCGGCGGCGCCCATCTGCTGGATGGGCTGGTGGACCGTGCTCAGCGGCGGGACGGTGAGCGCGGACTCCGGGATGTCGTCGAACCCGATGACAGACAGCTCGCCGGGCACGTCCAGGCCGAGCTCGCGCGCGACCTCCAGCGTGCCGATCGCGGACAGGTCGTTCGCAGCGAAGATCGCGGTGGGCCGGTCCGGCAGCGAGAGCAGTGCTCGCGCAGGCTCCAGCGTCGACTCCTTGCGGTAGTTCCCGGTGCGCATGAGCGATCGGCGTGTACGCCACCAGCAACGGCCGCCCGACGGCCACGATCGCGCACGTGGAGGAGTTCGAGTACGTTCCGATGGCCTGAGCCCGGTGCGCGCGGTCCCGGCGGGGTGCACGTCCGCGGGCGGTCATGCGCCCAGAACCGGTCCCGGGCCCGTCCGGCCGGGGCCGTCCTCGGCCGGGGCGGTGGCGAGCACGGCGCACGCCACCGTCGCGGCGAGCACTGCACCCACCGCAGGCAGCGCCCAGCCCGGCCGCACCCGGTCCCCGAGCAGCACGACGCCGACGACGGACGGGACGACGACCTCCGCCACCCAGGACAGCGCGGTCATCGGCCCGACCCGGTCCCGCTCGAGGGCGCGCAGGAAGCCGGCGACGCCGACCGCGCCGCACACCACGAGCACCCCGACCAGCGGTTGCGCCAGCGTCGCGAGCAGCGACCCGCGGGCGACCGCTCCCCGTGCGGCGAGCGCCGCTCCCGAGTACCCGAGACCCCCCAGCACGGCGAGCAGCGCCCCCGGCCCGCGCCGGTAGGCGAGCGCGGTGGCGGCGACGAGCACGCCGCTGGCGACCACGGCCCCACCGACGAACCCGGCAGGCGGCTGCACCGACGGCTGCTCCGTGGCTGCCGCGGTGAGCAGCCCGAGCGCGACCACCGCGACGACGATCGCCGCGACGTCCGCCCGCCGAAGCCGCGCACCGAGCACCAGTCGGGCGAGCACCGCGGTGACCACCAGGGAGCCGGCGAGCACCGACTGCACGACGACGAGCGGCAGCGCCCGCAGGGCCACGAGCGAGACGAGCCACGCGACCCCGTCCAGGGCGAGGCCGGTCAGCGTCCACGGGTCCGCCAATGCGGACAGGCCGCCGGACCGGCGCGCGCCCACCGCTTGCAGCACCGACGCCACGCCGTAGCCGATGCTCGCACCCACCGCAGCCGCCAGGGCCCAGGTCACCGCGACGTCCTCCGGCCCCCGGGCACGAGCCGACGGCCGCCGGCCCGGCACCGGCGCGGGCGGCCCCGCACCGCGCTCACGAGCGGGCCGCCCCGAGGAATCGGCCGATCACCGGGATCTCGCTGATGCCCTCCGCGCCGGCCATCACCAGGCCCTGGGTCACGACGAACTCGGCCGCGTCGAGCACGACGTAGCGCGGCACCCAGGTCGGTCCGAACTTCGCGTTGAACCGACCGAGCGAGGCCATCTGGGTGCGCTCGGACATCTGCTGCAGGAGCGGTCGGGTCACCGGCGCCCACGGACCTGGGTCGGCCCCCTCGAGCACGGTGCGCATGACCGAGAAGTTGAGCCCGACCTGCCGTTGCCCGCGCCGTGCCACCTCCTCGATCGTCGCCACCATGCACGCGTCGACGACCCCGTTGGGGACGTCGTCGGCATCGAGGCGCCGCCGCATGACGTCCAGCGACCAGCCGTCGACGGCCGGGGCAGGCACCCACTGCACGAACGCGTCGAGCCGGCCGTCCACCCGGCGTGTGAGGCTCATCATCAGGCCGGTGTCCTCCGGGTCGAACAGCCGGGAAAGGGTCATCGAGAACCCCCGCTCGCCGTCACCGCGCCGGCTCTGCGCGCTGAGCCGGCAGACCTGGTCGCGCACTTCGGCGGGAAGGGTGGCCGGGTCGTGGAAGGTGGTGCGGTATCCCGCCCGGTCCACCCGGTGCACGGCCTGCCGCAACGACCGGCGATCGCGTCCGTCGAGGGTGAAGGTCGTGCAGTCGACCACCGCCTCGTCGCCGAGGTACATCGCTCGCAGCCCGCTGGCCTCGTAGACCGGGACCCAGTCAGCGGCTGCACCGAGCACGGCGACGGACCAGCCGTGGTCCTCCGTGTAGGCGAGGAAGTCCGACCACGCGGACTCGCGCTCCTCCGGCGGCCCGATCGGGTCCGGCGAGACCAGGCAGACACCGGCCCGTACCGTGTGGGCGACGACGGTGCTGCCGACGACGAACCAGTCCTTGTCATCGCGCAGCGCGAAGTAGTCCAGTGTCCCGCCGCCGTAGCTCCTCACCAGGTCCCGGGCGCGCTCCCGCTCCTTGCGGTGCGCCGCCGGGGTCGGGCGCAGGCGTGCCCGCGGGGACAGCAGTACCCACAGCGCGGCCACGAGCAGGGCGAGCCCTGCTGCCGTCGCCGGTGGTGTGAGGACGTGGCCGACGTGGACCAGACGCCCCTGGACGGCACCGTCGCCCTCGCCGCCTTCATGGCGCACGACGAGGGTCAGGGCCAGCGAGACGCCGCCGCCGAGGAGCGCTCCGGGGACGCTGAGCCACGCCGTCCGGCGGACCGTCTGCACGGTGGGGCGCACCGGGAACGCCTGGGAGCGGCCGGCCAGCCAGCCGGCGCCGGCCAGCGACACCAGCGCCGCAGCAACGTCGAGTCCCTTGACCACGTCCAGCACCGCTGAGACGACGAGCAGCGCGAGGGTCGTCTCCCACGCCAGCCGCTGGCCGCGGCGCAGCCCGCGGGCGGTGAGCAGCATGCCCACCGACGTCAGCACGAGCGCGGTCGCGGCGGTGCGCGGCAGCAGGTGCGGATGGCCGGCCACGACGACGGGCAGCGTCAATCGTA
>CAVPEV010000034.1:0-17414 GCA_963703555.1 uncultured Actinomycetota bacterium
GCCGGCCACGACGACGGGCAGCATCTGGTCGACCAGCCAGAGCCGGCGCCACACCGGGGGGAACAGGGCTGAGACCAGCCCGAGGAGTGCGACGCCCGCGATCAGCCGGCTGGCGACGGTGCGGGTGCGCACGCGCGCCCGGTGGGCGCGCAGAGCCTGTGCGGCGCGCGCCGCCGCTGGTGCCGTCAGAGCCCCCACGCCCGGCAGTGTGAACCATCTTCCTGAGCGGGCGATCAGTGCGTTCCCAGCGTGCTCCCAGGTCCGGACCGGACCATCGCACGTCGCACGCCGCGGGGTGCACGTCGCACGCCGCGCCGCGCCGCGGCGGGGTCGTGGGCGCCGGGCCAGCGGGCTGCGGGCCGGTGAGGAGGTGTCATGGACGCCGAGGTGCTGACGCCGAGCCCTGGCCCGGGCGCGACCCCCGTCCCGGACCAGCGCACGAGTCTTCCGGCCACGGTCCTGCACGCCCTGGACGGCCACGGCGACTGGCTGAGCTCGTGGTGGACCGTCGTGGTCCTCGCGGTGCTGGGCGGCATCCTGGTGACCCTGACGGTGCGCGCTGTGCGCCGTCACCGGCGTGGCCCGGCCTGGTTGTCCGGTGTGGCCGGCGTGCTCACGCTCGTCCTGGCGAGCGCCGCCGGCGTCAACACCCACGCCGGCTACCTGCCCGACGTCGCGGCCGCCCGGACGTTCCTGGCCGGGCAGGGCCTCCTCGCCCCGGCGGCGGCCACCGGCGTCGTCCGCGCCGGCAGCTCCGGGCGCGGCGCGGTGCGGCCCGTGACCATCCCGGTCCCCGCGTCGCTCAAGGTGCCGGTCACCAGCACCTGGGTCTACACGCCACCGGGATTCGACCCGTCGTCGCCGGCCCGGTACCCGGTGGTCTACCTGGTGCACGGCGAACCGGGCACCTCTGCGGACTGGTTCGCCGGCGGCCAGGCCGCGACCACCCTCGACACCCTCATCGACGCCCAGCTGATCCGGCCGATGATCGTCGTGGCCCCCGACGTCAACGGGATTTCCGAGGGTGACACCGAGTGCCTGGACTCCACCCGCGGAGGCCCGCAGGTGGAGACCTATCTCACGCGGGTCGTCGTGCCCTGGGTCGACTCCCACCTGCCCACCCGCGCCGACTGGGGCCACCGCGCGATCGGAGGCATGTCCTCGGGGGGCTACTGCGCGATGGACCAGGGGCTGCGCCACCCCGAGCTGTTCGGCACCCTGATCGGCATCGAGCCCTACGCGGACCCCGGCGCCGGCGGCCGTGCGATGCTGGCCACGCCGGCCCAGCTCGCCGCGCACGACGTGGCGTCCTTCCTGCCGACCATGACGTTCGTGCACCCGGTGGCCGTGTTCATCGACGTGCCGGGCCGCGCCGTCGGCAGGGGGGAGGCGCGGGCGGGCACCCAGCTGGTGGAGCTGCTGCGCCGGCGCGGCCAGACCGTGGAGTTCCGCGCGGAACCGGGGCAGACCCACACCTGGACCATGGCCCGCGTCGCGCTGCCCTACGCCCTGCAGTTCGCCTCGGAGCACCTGGCGGCGTAGGAGCCCCTCCGTACAGTGCTCCGAGACGCCGTCGAGACCTCAGGATCGGCGGCGGCCGGACCTGCCGGGAGGAGGGACGTGAGCCGACGCACGGGGCCGACCCGCAACCCGTTCGGGTCGCTGCCGCCCGAGGTGGCGGTGCTTGCCGCGGTCGCGTTCTCCGTCGCCCTGGGCTTCGGGATCGTCGCCCCGGCGATCCCGCTGTTCGCCGCGCAGTTCGGCGTCAGCAACGCCGCAGCCGGCGCGGTCATCTCGGTGTTCGCGCTGGTGCGCTTCGCGTCGGCGCCGGTGGCCGGGCGGGTGGTCAACCGGTACGGCGAGCGCGTCGTGCTGGCCAGCGGGATCGGCATCGTCGGGGTGAGCAGCCTGCTGGCCGGGCTGTCCCGCAGCTATGTCCAGCTCCTCGTGCTGCGCGGGGTGGGCGGCTTCGGCTCGGCGATGTTCACCGTGTCGTCGTTCGCGTTGTTGCTGCGGGTCATCGCCCCTGACCAGCGCGGCCGGGCCACCGGGGTGTACCAGACGGGCTTCCTGCTCGGCGGCATCGTCGGGCCCGCCTTCGGCGGCCCGCTGACGGCGTGGTCGCTGCGCGCACCGTTCTTCGCGTATGCGGGGACCCTCCTGGTGGCCGGGGCGGTGGCGGCGGTGTTCCTGGCTCGCACGGCGCTGCGCGAGCACGTCCTGGTGGCGGGCACCGCTGCCCATGCCCCGACCACACTCGGCACCGCGCTGCGCAGCTCGGCCTACCGGGCCGCGGTGGCGAACAACTTCGCGGTCGGCTGGGCTGTGTTCGGGGTCCGCGCGTCGCTCGTCCCGCTGTTCGTCGTCCAGGGCCTGCGGCTGGGTCCGTCATGGACCGGCGCGGGGCTGGTGGTGTCCGCGGTGGCGCAGGGGCTCGTGCTCGTCCCCGCCGGGCGGCTGGTGGACACGCGCGGCCGCCGGCCGTTCCTGCGCGTCGGGGCGGGGTTGGCGCTGGCCGCGGGCGTGGCGATGGCCCTCGCCGGCGGCGCGGCGGCCTTCCTCGCCGCGATGGCGCTGTACGGCATCGGCTCGGCGCTCCTGGGCGTGTCCACCGCGGCCGTGGTCGGCGACGTCATCGGCGGGCGGGGCGGCACACCGGTCGCAGCCTTCCAGATGGCCTCGGACGCCGGGACGTTCATCGGCCCGCTGGTCGCCGGGCTGCTCGCCGACGCGGCCTCCTTCCAGGTGGCCTTCCTCGTCACAGCGGCGGTCTCCGGTCTCGCGTTCGTCGCCACCGTGGTGATGCCGGAGACCCGTGCCCGGGAACCAGGCCGGGCCGGGACCTGACCGGAGCACGGGCTGGAGCGGTCCCGGCGACGTCCCGAGCAGCGCTCCTTCGGCCGACGTCCCCGGGCGGACGTGCCGCGAGACGCTCCGCGGACGTGCCGGGAGACGCCTCCCGGACGGCCACCACGCCACCTGCCCTGCGGATACGTTGAGTGCCGTGGTGTGTCCGTCCGGCCACCTCGGTGGTGCTGCATGCCGGGCGCGCGCCGGGTCGCCCGGCGTCGCGCGCTGCGGGGTGCCCCGGCGATGAGCAGTCCTCCGGCGGTCCACGACCCGGGCCTGACGTCGGCGGAGGCGGCGGCGCGGCTCGCGGCGGACGGCCCGAACCGGCTGCCCCCGCCGGCGCGGGCGCACCCGCTGCGCGAGCTCGGTCGACAGATGGTGGGCTTCTTCGCCGTCATGCTGTGGGTCGCAGCCGGGCTCGCCTGGGTCGCCGGGATGCCCGAGCTCGCGGCGGCGATCGCGGTCGTGGTGGTGATCAACGGGTCCTTCGCGTTCGCGCAGGAGTACCGGGCCGACCGGGCCGCCGAGCGGCTGACGGGCCTGTTGCCGGTACGGGTCACGGTCCGCCGGGACGGCAGGGCCCTGGTGGTCGATGCCGCCGGCCTCGTCGTCGGGGACGTCGTCCTCCTCGAGGCGGGCGACCGCGTCTCGGCGGACCTGCGGCTCGCGGCCGGCAGCCGGCTGAGCGTCGACGAGTCGATGCTCACCGGGGAGAGCGTCGCCCGGCCCCGGGGCGGTGGCGACGAGCTGTTTGCGGGGACGTACGTCGTCGAGGGTCACGGTGAGGCCGTGGTGCACACCGTGGGGACCGGCACCCGGCTGGCTGGCATCGCGGCCGCCACCCGGGGGGCCGTCCGGCCGCGCAGCCCGCTGACGGTTCAGCTGCAGCGGGTCGTCCGGGTCGTCGCGGTCGTCGCGATCGTGGTGGGGGTGGTGTTCTTCGCCGCGGCACTGGTCCTGGGCAGGACGGGCAGGGACAGCTTCCTGTTCGCCATCGGCGTGACCGTGGCCCTGGTCCCCGAGGGCCTGCTGCCGACCGTGACGCTGTCGCTCGCGCGCGCAGCCCAACGCATGGCCGACCGGCACGCGCTGGTGCGCCGGCTCGAGGCGGTGGAGACGCTCGGCCTGACGACGTTCATCTGCACCGACAAGACAGGCACGCTGACCCGCAACCAGATGTCGGTGGTGCAGGCGTGGACTCCGCAGGGCGTGGTGGAGGTGGCCGGCCTCGGGTACGGGCCGACCGCCACCGTGCACGGCTCCCCCGCGACGCTCGATGCGCTGCGACTGGCAGCCTCCAGCGCGGCGCGCTGCTCCCCGGACGCGCGCGCGATGCGGCAGGGCGAGGACTGGGTTCCCGTCGGCGACCCGATGGACGTGGCGATCCACGTGCTCGCCACGCGGGCCGGGGCGCCTGCGGCGCCTGAGCCCATGAGCCGCCACCCGTTCGACCCTCGGCGGCGCCGGTCCTCGGTGACCGACCGGGACGGGCTGCACGTCGTCGGGGCGCCGGACTCGGTGCTCCCGCTCTGCCTCCGGGTGCCGGAGGAGGCGCACACGGCCGTCGACGCGATGGCCGGACGTGGCCTGCGGGTGGTCGCGGTGGCCTTGCGGCCCGCCGGGTCCGGCACCGATGACACCGCCGCGGACGAGGATCCGCACGTGGCGGAGCGGGATCTGCACGTGGCGGAGCGGGATCTGCACCTGCTGGGGCTGCTCGGCCTGGAGGACCCGCCGCGCGACGACGTGGCCGGCGCCATCGCCTCGTGCCGGTCGGGCGGCATCCGCATCGCCATGGTCACCGGCGACCACCCGGTCACGGCGCTGACGATCGCCCGCGAGGTCGGGCTGGTGCGCGGTGCGGGGCTCGTCGTCGAGGGCAGGGACCTGCCTGCGGGCGACGCCGAGCTGGGCAAGCTGCTCGACCGCGACGAGGTCGTCGTGGCGCGGGTCACCCCGGAGGACAAGCTGCGGATCGCCCGGGCGCTGCAGGCTCGCGGGCACGTCGTGGCCATGACGGGCGACGGGGTCAACGACGGGCCCGCGCTGCGCACTGCGGACATCGGCATCGCGATGGGCGCCTCGGGCACCGATGTCGCACGGGAGGCGGCGGACCTCGTGCTGCTCGACGACCACTTCGGCAGCATCGTGGCCGCTATCGAGCTGGGCCGGGCGACGTTCGCCAACATCCGCCGGTTCCTCACCTACCACCTGACCGACAACGTCGCCGAGCTCGCCCCCTTCGTCGTGTGGGCGCTGTCCGGGGGCTCGATCCCGCTCGCCATCACCGTGCTGCAGGTGCTCGCCCTGGACATCGGCACCGATCTGCTGCCGGCGCTGGCCCTGGGCGCGGAGCCGCCGAGCCGGTGGACCATGCTCGGGCGGTTCAGGCTCGGTTCGCTGATGGACCGGCGGGTGCTGCGGCGGGCGTTCGGCGTGCTCGGGCCCACCCAGGCGGCCGTCTCCATGGGCGCGTTCGTCGTCGTGCTGCGGGCGGGCGGGTGGTCGCCCGGGGTGGATCCCGGTCCCCGTCTGCTCGCGACGGCCTCCGGCACGGCCTTCGCCGCCATCGTGCTCGGCCAGCTGGCGAACGCCTTCGCGTGCCGCAGCGAGAGCCGCTGGGTCGGCGCGGTCGGCCTGACCGGCAACCGGCTGCTGCTGGGTGCGGTGACCGTCGAGGCGGCCCTGCTCGTCGCATTCCTCGCGGTCCCGCCGCTGTCCCGGCTGCTCGGCGGCTCGGTACCGGGGACGACGGGCTGGCTGCTCGCGCTCGTCGCGATCCCCGCGGTCTGGGGGATCGACGCGATCGACAAGGGGCTGCGGCGGCTCCGCCGGCGTGGGCCCGCCCCGGCGGGGGCGGGCGCCGGGGAGACCGCTACAACCATTCCCGGCGCTTGAACGAGATGTAGAGCCCGATCGCCAGCCCGACGACGATGACGACGCTGCCGACGAAGCCGGACGTCTGCCCGAACCCGGGGTAGGGCACGTTCTGGCCGAAGAATCCGGTGACGGCGGTCGGCACGGCGATGATCGCGGCCCAGCCGGTGAGCTTCTTCATGACGGTGTTCAGCCGCGCGTCCTGCAAGGACAGGCTGGTCTCGAAGATGGTCGTGATCATGTCCCGCAGCGACTCGGTCCACTCCGACGCACGGAGGACGTGGTCGTAGAGGTCGTCGTACCAGGCGTCGAGCTCGGGCGTCGAGTCGATGTCCTTCCGGTGCCGGAGCACGGTGTTGACCACCTCCCGCATGGGCAGCACGACGCGGCGCAGGTCCACCAGGTCGCGCCGGATGCGGTAGGTCTGGCGTTGTAGTTCGGTGGTCGCGGCCCGGTCGTCGAACAGGCGGTCCTCGAGGCCTTCCATCTCGTCGTCGAGCACCTCCACCGCCTCGAAGTGGCCGTCGACGACGGCGTCGAGCAGGCCGTGCACGAGCGCTCCGACGCCGTGGACGAGCAGGTCCGAGTTGTCCTCCCAGCGGCGGACCAGGTCGTCGACGTCGAACTGGTCGTCCGGGCGGACGGTGACGATGCCGCGGGGCAGGACGAAGGCGGAGATCCGGGAGACCTGCAGGCCGACCGATCGGGCCGGCCCGGGGTGCTCGGCGTCCGCCAGCCGGGTGGCGTACAGGGTCAGGAAGGTGTGTGTCGCGTACCGGATCGCCTTGACCCGCTCCTGGCGAGCCAGTGCGTCCTCGACCGCCTGCGGGACGAGGCCGAGCTCGTCGGCCAGCTCGTCCAGGTGGGCCGGGTCCGGCGCGAGCAGGTCCACCCAGACCAGGCACCCCTCCTCGGCCAGGAGCTCCGAGACCTGCTCGAAGGGGAAGTCCTCGGCAGCGAGGGCACCGTCGCGCCACAGCCGGCTTCGCACAACCCGATCGTCAAAACTCATGCCGGCAGTCTCCCGCCGTTCGCCGACGCCGTCGGTGCGGCAGGCCGGTGACCGGCGCCGCTAGCCGCCGACCCGGGTACCCAGCAGTGCGCCGATGCCGAACGTGACGAGCAGCGCCGCGCCGCCCCCGACGACGAGCCGCACGGCGGCCCGCCACCGGGAGCTGCCGCCGAGGTAGGCGCTCACCGTGCCCGTGATGCCCAGGGCGAGCAGGACCGCGGCGAACGTGACGAGCACCCGGCTGCCCGGCGGCGGGAGCATGATCGCGAGCATCGGCAGCACCGCGCCGATGGTGAACGCCATGCCCGAGGCGAAGGCCGCGTGCCAGGGGCTGACGATGTCGGTCTGGTCGATGTTCAGCTCGATGGACAGGTGGGCGGTGAGCACGTCGTGCTCGGTCAGCTCCTCGGCAACCCGGCGGGCAGTCTGCGGGCTCAGCCCCTGCGCCTGGTACAGCCCGGTGAGCTCGGCGAGCTCGGCCTCGGGCTGCGTCTGGAGCTCCCAGCGCTCCTTGGCGATGAGGGCCCGCTCGCTGTCCCGCTGGCTGCTGACCGAGACGTACTCGCCGAGCGCCATGGAGATCGCGCCACCGACGAGCCCGGCGACGCCCGCAGTGAGGATCTGGGAGGACGACGTCGTGGCGCCGGCGACGCCCACGACGATCGCGGCGACGGAGACGATGCCGTCGTTGGCGCCGAGCACGCCGGCGCGCAACCAGTTGAGCCGCTGGGCTAGCCCACCCCGGTGCGGTTCGTTCGCGTGCTGGTCGGGAAGGGGGTCCGTCGAGTCGCTGGCGGTGGTCACGGTCCTTATCATCCACGCGATGGCTGTGCGAGGCGAGGGTCCGACGAGACCCACGGAAGTGCCCGCAATTCCCGACGGCCCGGCTCCCGAGGCCCCGGCCAGGAGGCTCGCGACGACGAACACGGCCATGCCGACGACGAACAGGCACCAGCGCCCGTATGGGTCTGTGCTCCTCGACGCAGCCGGGTGCCACGGGACAAGATGTCGCCCGGACCGCACGACGACGTGCCTGCGGCGGGGCTCGAGCGATGGAGACGAACGTGCCAGGACTCGCCGCCCACCTGCGGTCGATGCTCAAGATCGGCACGATCGGGTTCGGCGGGGGCAGCGCCCTCATCCCGGTGATGCACCGCGAGCTCGTCGTCGACCGAGCCGTGCTCGACGACCGGACGTTCACCCAGCACGTCGTCGTCGACAACATCACGCCGGGCGCCCTGCCGGTCAAGCTCGCGGGCCTGTCCGGACTGCATCTGGGCGGGCGGCGGTGGGTGGCACCGGCAGCGCTCGCGGTGGCCGCGCCGGGCACGGTCGCGACGGTCGCGCTGCTGGCCGCGTTCAGCTGGTTCGGGCCGGCCATGGTGCGCGGCGTGGAGCTCGCCTCGGTCGGGATCTCGGCATTCATCATTGCGCTCCTCGCCCACTACGTCGCCCAAGTCGTCTGGGCGGACCGCAGCCGCCGGACCGGCGCGGTCGTGATCACGGCGCTGACATTCCTGGTGACCGGCCTGCCGGGCACCGCTCAGCTGGCCGGTGAGGTCACCGGTGCCGCGCTGGACGTGCGGCTGCCGCGGCTGGGGACCGTGCAGGTCATCGCCGTCACGCTCGTCCTCGTCGCGGGGTGGAGCCTGGTCCGGCGCGACCGACGACCGACGGCCGGTGCCGGCCCGGCCCCGCAGTCCGGCCCGGCCCCGGGCACGGCGCGCGCTGAGTTCCGGGACGCCGCTGCGGCGGCGGGCGGTCTGGCGGTGCTGGGTGCGACGGCGATGGGCGCGGCCGCGCTGGCGGGTGGGCGCGAGGCGGCGGTCGTCGCCGGTCTCGTGGCGCTGTCGGCGATCACCTCGTTCGGCGGTGGTGAGGCGTACGTCGCGGTGGCGGACGGGTTCTTCGTCGCCGGCGGCCACGTCACGTCCGAGGCGTTCTACGGTCAGATGGTGCCGGTCGCGAACGCTCTGCCCGGCCCGATCCTGGTGAAGCTCGCGGCCGCCGTCGGGTGGCAGGCGGGTGACGGCGGGCTGCTGGCGAGCGCCGTCGTGGCTCTGGCCTGCGGGGTGGTCGCTGTCGCGGTCTGTACGGCGCTGGCCGTCCTCATCATGGGCGGGTACGCCACCGCCGAGCGGTCCGTCGTCGTTCAGGCGCTGGGGACGTACATCCTGCCGGTGATCGCCGGGCTGCTCGTCACGACGACAGTCTCCATGCTGCATGCCGCGGCCCGGATAGGGTCGGCGAACGGCGTGTCCTCCGCCGGTGTGGTCGGTGCCACCCTGCTGGCCGTGATCGCCATGTCCTGGGCCCGGCAGCGCCATGGCGTGCATGACATGGTGCTCCTCGCGGCGGCCAGCGCCGTGTCCTGGGGCGTGCTGAACCTCCTGGCGGGCAGGTGACGACGCCCGGGCCGGAGCGGCGGACAGCGGAGCCGCCGGAGCCGGAGCGCCGGGCGGCGGCGGCCGTCGCCGGATCCGGGGTGCCCTACCGGATCGTCCGGCACGCGCCGGTCGACTCGCTGGCTCAGGCCGCGGCCGCGCGCGGGCTGGACCCGTCGGACGTGGTGAAGACGATCGTCGTGCGCCGGGCCGCCGACGACTACCTGTTCGTCCTGGTGCCGGGCGGGCGGACGATCTCCTGGCCCCGGCTGCGCGCCCTGCTCGGCGTGCACCGGATGTCCCTGCCGGACGCCGCGACGGCCCGGGACGTCACCGGCTACGAGCGGGGCACGATCACCCCGTTCGGCTCGCTGCACGCGTGGCCCGTGGTGGCCGACAGCAGGGTCGTGGGGCGGACCGTGTCGGTGGGTGGTGGGGGGCACGGGGTCGGCATCGTGCTCGCCGGCGACGACCTCGTGGCCGTGCTGGGTGCGACCGTCGCCGACGTCACGGATCAGCAGCCGCCGGGCGAGCGGGACGGGAACCTGGGCGACAGCGCACCCGTTGTGCCCGGGTGAGAGTTGCCGCCGACCGGCGTACGGTCGCTGGTTGGCCGAGTGAAGCCGAGGACGATGGGCCGGATCGAGGACGAGGCAATGGCGCCGAACGGTATCGAGGTGGTCGTCGTCGACGGCTCCGCCTGGGTCCGGTTGCACGGGGAGATCGACGTCGCGCTGCGCGACCAGGCCAGCGAGTCGATGGCCGCCGCACTGTCCGCACCGGGTCCGGTGGTGGTCGACGCCACGGACGTGACGTTCATCGACTCGTCGGGTGCGGCGTTCGTCCTGCAGCTGTGCCTGGCGGCGCGGGAGAGCGGCCAGCACGTCACCCTCCGCGACCCGCAGCGCGTGGTGCTGGACATCCTGCAGATGCTCGGTGTGGCCGAGGAGGTCCTGCTCGACGAGCACCCGGCGGGCCGCGGCTCGGCGGCGCGGTAACCCTGCGCGGGGGCTGTCGGACGGCTCGGCTACCGTCGCACGCATGCGGCTGCTGCACACTTCGGACTGGCACCTGGGCCGCACGCTGCACGGGGTGGACCTGCTGGACCACCAGGCGGCCTTCCTCGACCACCTCGTCACCACCGTGCGGGAGGAGCAGATCGACGCGGTGCTCGTCGCCGGGGACGTCTACGACCGGGCGATCCCGCCGGTGGAGGCCGTGACCCTGCTGTCCGACGCGCTGACCCGGCTGGCCGAGCGGGCCTGCGTGATCATCACCTCGGGCAACCACGACTCCGCGGTCCGGCTGGGGTTCGGTGCGTCCCTGCTGCGCGAGCGGGTGCGAGTGCGCACGCGCATCGCCGACCTGGGCCGGCCCGTGGGGCTGGCGGACGCGGACGGTGCCGTGCTCGTGTACGGCCTGCCGTACCTGGACCCGGACGTCGCCCGGCGCGAGCTGGGCCCGGGAGCGGGGGCGGCCGGAGACGTCGACGACGCGGCCGATCGGCGCGTCGCCGACAGCGGGCTGCTCGCGCGGTCCCATGCGGCCGTGCTCGGGGAGGCGATGCGCCGGGTGCGGACGGACCTCGCGGTCCGGCGGGCGGCCGGACCCGCGCGGGCCGTGGTCATGGCGCATGCCTTCGTCGTCGGCGGGCAGGTGAGCGAGTCGGAGCGGGACATCCGGGTCGGCGGGGTGGACTCGGTGCCGGCCGCGGTGTTCGACGGCGTGGACTACGTGGCGCTCGGTCACCTGCACGGTCCGCAGGTGGTGCACGCCGGGTCGGCGATGCGGTACGCCGGCTCGCCGCTGGCGTACTCCTTCTCCGAGGCCCGGCAGACCAAGTCCACCGTCCTCGTCGACCTGTCCGCCGACGGCGCGGTGCGCACGCAACTCGTGCCGGCCCCGGTGCCGCGCCGGCTCACCGACCTCACCGGTCCGCTGGGCGAGCTGCTCGGCGCGGCGGGCGCGCCGTACGCCGAGGACTGGGTGCGCGTCACCGTCACCGACGACGCCCGGCCGGTCGAGCTGTACCGGCAGGTCCGGGAACGGTTCCCGCACGCCCTGGTCGTCCAGCACCGGCCGGCCGGGGGTGCGGCGCCGTCGGTGCTGCGTGAGGTGACCAGCGGTGCGGACCCGGTGGGGGTCGCGGAGGACTTCGTGCGGTACGTCACCGACCACGCACCCGCGCAGGCCGAGCTGGCGGCGCTGCGCGCGGCGTTCGAGCGGGTCGCCGCCGAGGAGCGCGGCTGATGCGCCTGCACCGGCTCGCCCTGTCCGGGATCGGGCCGTTCCCGGACCGGCACACCGTCGACTTCACCCGGCTCGGCAAGTCCGGGCTGTTCCTCCTCGAGGGGCCCACCGGTGCGGGCAAGTCGACCATCATCGACGCGATCGTCTTCGCTCTGTACGGGCGGGTGGCCTCGGCGGCGGCCAGCGAGGAGCGGATGCGCTCGCGGTTCGCGGACCCGTCCAGCACGCCGATGGTGGACCTCGTGCTGTCCACCGGTGCGGGGGTGTACCGGATCCGGCGGACGCCGGCGTTCGACCGCCCGAAGCGTTCGGGCCCGGGCACCACGCGGCAGCAGGCCTCGGCGATCCTGTGGCGGCTGTCCGCGGAACCCGAGCCGGACCTCACCGACGACGCGCTGGATGCCGTCGGTGAGGTGGTGTCTACCCGGCTGGACGAGGTCGGGCTCCAGGTGCGCCGGGTGGTCGGGCTGGACGTGCAGCAGTTCGTGCAGACCGTCGTGCTGCCCCAGGGGGAGTTCGCCGGCTTCCTGCGCGCCCGGCCGGAGGAGCGCAGCGACCTGCTGCAACGGGTGTTCGGGACGCAGGTGTACGCCCGGGCGCAGGAGGTGCTCGCCGGCCTGCGCCGGGACTGTCAGCACCGTGTCGACGAGGCGAGCCGCACCCTGCGGGCGGCGGTCGACCGGCTGGTCGGAGCCGCCGGGCTGACCGAGCTGCCCGGTGCGACCGGGCCGGGTGCGACCGGGCCGGGTCCCGCGACCGAGCCCGACGACCCGGCGGGCGTGGTCGAGGCCGCGGCGCACGTCATGGACGAACTCGGCGCCGTCGCCGTAGCGGCGCGGGCCCGCAGCGACCAGGCGCAGGCCGACGCGGCAGCCGCCCGGGCGGCCGCCGACGAGGCCGACGTGGTGGCGGACCGGGTGCGGCGGCGCACCGGGGCGCTGGCCGAGCAGGCAGCGCTGGCGGCACAGGCCGCCGAGCAGGCTGAGCGGTCGCGGCGGCTGTCCGACGCCGGGCGCGCCACCGCGGTCGCGCCGGTGCTCGACGACGTCACGGCCGCGCAACAGGAGTGGCGTGTCGCGTGGGACGCGGCCGGGGCCCTGGTCCCGGCGCTCGCCGACCCGGCCGGTCCCCGGTCCGTTCCGGACCCGCAGAGCCTTCGGGACCTCCGGGCGGGCCTGCGGGCGCAGCGCGACGCCGACCTGTCCGCGGCGGCCCGGCTGCAGCGCGCCGAGCAGGTCGAGGCCGCCCTGCCCGCGACACAGGCCGAGGTGGCCGGTGCCCGCCGGGCGGTGGTGGAGGCCACGGCCGAGCACGAGCGGCTCACGGACCTGGTGGCGCAGCTGCCCGCGACGCGCGCCGGGCTGGTCGAGCGGCTGGATCGGGCTCGGTTCGCCGCTGGGACGGTAGCGGCCCACCGGGCGGTCGTCGAGACCGCCCGGCAGGTCCACGGCGCCGCAGTGGAGGAGCTCCGGCTCGCAAGCGAGGCGGACCGGCTCACCAGCGAGCAGGAGCAGGCGGCCGTGGCCGCTCTGGAGGCCGCCCACCAGGAGCACGCCCTGCGGGCCGCCCGGCTGGCCGGGATGGCCGGCGAGCTGGCCGGCACGCTCGTGCCGGGCGATGCCTGTCCGGTCTGCGGGTCGACGTCCCATCCGGCACCGGCCCAGCCGGAGGACGGTGCGGTCACGGCCGAGCAGGTCGACGCGGCCGAGGCCGCCCGGGCGGCCGCCGAGGACCTGCTGGCCGGCGTGCGCACCGCGCTGGCGACGGCATCGACGCGCCGGGCCGCGGCGGCCGAGACCGCGTCCGGGCTCGGCCCGCAGGCGGCGGCCGACCGTCTCGCCGCGGCCGAGCAGCAGCTGGCCGCGACCGAGCTGGCCGCTGCGGACGAGGAAGCGGCCGCTCGGGCGCTGGCCTGTCACGACTCGGGTGCGCAGGACATCCGCACCCGGCTGACGGACGCGGGGGCCGGACTGGCGGCTGCCGCCCATCGTCTGGCCGCCGGCGAGCATGCCCTGGCCGCCGACGAGCAGCTGGTCGCCGAGGCTCGCGCGGAGTGGGACACCGTCGCCGCCCGCCGCACCGCCCTGCAGGGCGCGGCGGACCGCGCCGGGGCGGCGGTGGACGCGCTCGTCCGGCTCGACGGAGCCGGTGAGCAGTGGTCCCGGTCGGCGCAGCTGCTCGCCACGGCGCTCGCGGGGCAGGGATTCGCGGATGCGGACGCTGCCCGTGCTGCGCTGCTCGGTCCCGAGGCGCTCGCCGAGCTCACGCAGGAGGTCGACTCCTACGCGGAGGCCGTCCGCGCGGTGCGTTCGACCGTGGCCGAGCTGGCCGACGTCGCGGCGCTCGACCTGGCGACCGTCGACGCCGCGCAGGCGGCCGCGGCGAGCCGGTTGGCGCAGGCGGACGCCGTCTCGGGGGAGGCCGTCGGAGCCGCCCACACGGCGACAGCTCGGGCCGAGGCCGTCCGGCAGGCGCAGACCATGCTGCTCGCAGCGGCCAAGGGCCTGACCGCAGCGCGGGAGGCGGCCGCGCCGGTGCTGCGGATGGCCGACGTGGCCGCGGGGGACAACCCCCGGCGGCTCACCCTGCAGACGTTCGTGCTGGCTCGGCGGTTCGAGGACGTGGTGGCGGCCGCGAACGAGCGGCTCGCCGTGATGTCCGACGGGCGGTTCGAGCTGGAGCGCACCGAGGACGCCGAGGAGGTGCGGGCCCGCCGTGTCGGGCTCGCCCTGCGGGTGCTGGACCACCGCACCGACTCCGCCCGCGACCCGCGGACGCTCTCCGGCGGCGAGACGTTCTACGTGTCCTTGTGCCTGGCGCTGGGCATGGCGGACGTCGTGACTGCGGAGGCCGGCGGCACCGACCTGGGCACGCTGTTCATCGACGAGGGGTTCGGGTCGCTGGACCCGCCGACGCTGGACCTCGTGCTGGCCGAGCTCGGCCGGCTGCGGTCGGGCGGGCGCACGGTCGGCGTCGTGTCCCACCTGGACGCCCTCAAGCAGGCGATCGCCGAGCGGATCGAGGTTCGCCGACGCCCGGACGGCTCCAGCACGCTGACCGTCCGGGCCTGACCTGTCCGACCGTCGCCAGCCGGCCGGCGTGCCGCCGGGAACCGTCCTCACCGGGTCCGGCCGCCCCCGCGATCCTCACCAGGTCCAGCCGCGCTCGGCGAGCTCGGCCTCGGCGTAGAGCCGGGCGAGCGGGTCGGACCCGGCCAGCCGGGAGAACGGGTGATGGTGGTCGGCCGGGCCGACGATCCCTGCCGGTGCGGGCAGCGCGACGGGGAGCGCGGTGGTCGCGAGGCTGGGCAGCGCCCCCGCAGGCTCCGCGGCCCGCCCGGCAGCCGCGCGCCGATCCGTCTCCAGGTCGCCCGCGTCGACGCCGGCCAGCCGGCAGGCCTCGACGAGCAGCACGCCGTACGCGAGCTGGAGGGCGGCCACCCGTTCCGCGAGGCCGTATGCGTGCGGGTCGTCCTGGACGGTGCGCAGCTTGCGGGCCAGCGCCGTCAGCTGGGTCTGCACCGCGAGCGTTGCGAACGGGTCCGGCGGACGTCGGGCCTGCTCGGCGGATCGCACCCGCAGGACCCGCAGGGCGGACGCCGGTGCCAGGAAGTCCAGGAACCGCACCATCGCGCACCTCTCGGGGTGAACCTCCCCAGCGTAGGCGCGCGGTCGTCTGCCGTCACTGGTCGGCGACGACGCACCGGCCCAGCTCGCGCCGGATGGCGTCGCGCTCCGCGGCGGTGACCCACAGGCCGTAGGCGTGCTTGACCCGGACCTGACGAATGACGTAGACGCAGCGGTAGCCCTTCTGTGGCGGCAGCCAGGTGGCCGCGTCCCCGTCGCCCTTGGCCTGGTTGGCCTGGCCCTCGACGGCGAGCAGGTTGGCCGGGTCGTTGGCGAGCTGCGTGCGGCGCTGCTCGGTCCAGCCTTGCGCGCCCTTCTGCCAGGCGTCGGACAGCGGGACGACGTGGTCGATCTGCACGTCGGCGCTGTGCTCGCCGCGGCGGAACGGGATCGTCGTGCCGGAGTATGGGTCCTCGAGCGTGCCGGTGAGGACGACGCAGTCGTGCGTGCCGGGCTGGTACGTGACGGCGGTGAGGTCCCGGGCGAGCACGTCGTTGCGGGTGTCGCAGCCGTTGCGGTCGACGTCGGACCACGCCGGGCCGAACTGCTCGCGGTCGTAGCCGGTCCGTGGTGCCCGGCCCTTGACCGGCAGCTCGGCGAGGTCCCTGCGCGCGGCGGCCAGGTCCGCCGCGGTCACCGGGTAGCGCGTCGACGACCGGGCGTCCTGCCACGCCGGTACGCCCAGCCCCGCGCCCAGCCCGAGCACGAGCACGACGACCCACGGCCACGCCCGCGCTCGGCGCGGCGCCGGCGTGCGCAGGACCCGGTCCGCCCGCGGGTCGCGACCTGCTGACACCGCGTCGTGAGCGGGTACGCGGCGTGGGGACAGCACGGCTGCACCCTGCCACCGCCCACCGACGTGCCCCTGCCACCGCCCACCGACGTGCCCGCCGTGACGTGAGGCCGTCAGGGGGCGAGTCGCAGATGTGTTGTTTGACCCTTTGTGCTGGCCGCTCCATATGCTGAGGGTGGGCGAGTTACCTTCCGGGTTTCGCATAAGCCTCAGGGTTTCGCATAAGCCTCCCTCGCCTACGCCGCGTAAGCGAACCGAAGAGTGCGAAAGTCCACTCAGGGGCGCCTTTCACGTCACCGGCACGCTGACCCGTGAAATCTCCGGGCTAACTCCCTGTGGACTTTTGGACTGTCGGGTTCTGGTCTATGCGGCGTAGGCGAGCGTGTGGAGTACGGTGTCGGTGATCTTGGTGTCCTCGTCTGGCAAGCGGGACATGGTTGTCATTCGTTGCGACGACAGCACGCGGCGGAGTGCGGCGAGGGCGTCGAGGAAGCTCGGGGTCGCCTTGGTGCGGTACCAGGGCCGCGGGGTCCAGGTGCCGCCGGTGGGGTGGGCGGTCAGGTACCAGGCCCAGATGGTGGCGTGCAGCCACAGCGAGAGCGCTGCGCCGCGTTCGGGCTCCTTGCGTCTCCAGGACTGGGGGTTCTGGTCGCCGAGGTCTTGTTTGACGTCGCGGAAGCAGACCTCGATAGCCCACCGGGTGGCGTAGCGCGCGGCGACCTGGCGGCCGGTGGCGGCCAGGTCGGTGGTGAAGAAGTAGTCGTCGGGTTCGATGCCGTCGGGGTCGCGGACGATGACCAGGCGGACCAGGTCGGTCTTGTTCACGCGGTACCAGAGCACGTCGCGGATATGGACCAGGCGGTCTCGGGTGGTGCCACGGACATCGACCTGGACCTTGCGCCAGGCGCGTCGGGGCAGAGTCTCGCTCAGCTGTGCGGGGGTGGGTAGCCGGTCGCCTCTGGTGCGGGGCCGGCCGCGTCGCCCGCTGCGGGGTGGCGCGGGCTCGAACAGGGCGGCGTCGCGGCGCATCCGGGAGGTGATCTGGGTCCTGGGTAGGCCGGTGCCGGCGAGGGCGGCGTAGGCACCGTCGGCGCACAGGTGGAAACACCGGTCGGGAAACCAGTCGGCGAGTTCGGTGAGCATCGCCGCGGCGTGCGCGACGGTGCTGGTCGTGTCGTGCTTCTTGTGGACCCGGACGTTGACCGGGACCGCGACCGGACACCCACCCCAGGGCGGGTGGATCGTGAGCGTGATCACGACCAGGTTGAGGCCGCGGGCATAGACCACCCGCTTGATCGTGGAGCGCACCGCGTCGCGGAAGACCCCGGCACCCTCAACCTTGGGGCTGTCGTGGTGGAACAGGGTGTCGTCACAGGCCAGCTCGACCACCCCGGTCGGGCAGAAGGTCGCGAGCAGATGGCCGGCCAGGACCCGCCAGAGCCGGTTCATCGACCAGGCCCCGTCGCGGACGAACCGGTGGTAGGCGTCATGGGCACGTCGCCCGGCGGGGTCGGTGACCTTGATCATCGCGGTGATCGTGCGCCGACCCGGGGCGCAGATCCAGCCGGTGATCAGGTCGGTGAAGATCGCGAAGCTCGGCGCGGTGAACCCTCCGCGGGCGT
>CAVPEV010000035.1:0-7503 GCA_963703555.1 uncultured Actinomycetota bacterium
ACCCGCGGGCAAGATCGAGCAACGCGCCGAAGCCGGTCACCGAGCCTGCCGGGCCGCGGCCCGGGCAGAGATCAACGCCTCCAGTCCGGTGTTGCCCTCGGCCTCCAGCGCGGCCTGGGCCGAGCGGTACCGCTCGACCGCAGCCCGCACCGCCGAGACCTCGTCGGGGGCCAGCATCACCGTCTTGTTGCGGCCGTCCGCGGAGTAGCTCAACACGGTGCTCTCGTGCAGTTGCGTGCCGTCGGCGCACTGGCAGGACTGTTTGCCGCACCGGCGTCGCTGCACCACCACCGACCCGCGGATCATCCGCGGGAACCGGGCTCGCGTGCTCCTCGCCATCGCTCCACCATCCTCCTATCTGCCCGCGCGACGCGTGCAGATGGCTATCGTCCCGCAGAGCCAGTGGATAGCGATGGAGGCGCGATCGTGTCGCCCGAAGAGAACGTCCGCCCAGTCAAGCCACGGCTAGATCAGGCAGCCAAGAAGTGCGAAAGTCCACTCCCTGCCGCCTCCTCGGTCGCGGCGAGTGTTGACATGCAGTCACGAGAGAGCTTCACTGTCGGTGCGGGGGAATCATCTCGCGCCAAGGGCGGCGCCGTGCGGCCGCAATGAGCAAACGGAGGCTCGACAGTGCGTAAACGTACGATTGTCGCATCGCTGGCGCTTGCAGCCAGTTCGCTCCTGCTCGCGGCACCCGCCGCTCAGGCGAGCGGCTGCTCGGGGCAGGCATGGAAGTCCACCAACTGGACGCAGTCGACCTCGTACAGCGCCGGCTGCAACTCGCAGGCAAGGATCGACCGGTACTACAGCAGCTCCGTCCACCCGTACTACGGCTACTGGGAGCCCGTCGGCTACTACTCCTTCATCGGCAACTCGACTGGCACCAACGCCGGCAATGGCTGGCGGATTGGGCCGTCCGCTTGGATTTGGTTCTGACGAGGCATCCGATGTCGTGGTGGCGGCCCTTCGGTGTGGCTGCCGTGATGGTGGGGTTCCTGGCCGGTGTGGGCGCGTGCTCCGCCGGCCAGGCGCCGACCCCGGCGTTCTCGGGGCCATGGGGTCCGCAAATGAAGGCGGCATACGGATCTGCAACGGACCCGGCCGTGAAGGCAACGTTGGAGGACGGCAAGATCACCCAGGCTGAGTACGAGGCTGCGGTGCAGCGGATGGTGAAGTGCGCGGCCGACCAGGGCGTGACGGTTATACCACACAAGCAGCCGAGCGGCCTGTACGGCTACGAACTGACCACGAACACTTCAGACTCCGAGGCGGTGTTCGATTCTTGCGATGACTCGGCGCTTAAGCCGATTGAACTGCTCTACGGGCCGATGCTGGTGAATCCACAGAATCAGAATGTGAATGACGTATACGCGGATTGCCTGAAACGGGCGGGCATTGTTTCCCGGGACTATACCGGACAGCAGTTCTTGGCTGACCAGAAGGCCAACGGCGGGCCGTTTGCCGGGGCCACGTTGGATCCCGGTGTGCAACAGTGCCTGATGAGCCCGCAGCTCAGTAATCCGCAGGCGAGTTCTGGGGCGGGTGGGTAGCCGGGTGTCGAGGGGTGCGTGGGCCACGGGTGTGGTGGTGGCCGTGGTGGTCGGTGCCGTGGCGGGTGCGGCGGGCTTGGCGGTGGGTTCGGCCCGCACTCCGCAGGGTCTGGGTGCGGCGAGTGCGCCGACCAGCTTCCCGATCGTGCTGGGGTCGTTCGATGACGCCCGGCAGGTGACGGTGGACCCCACTGCGGGTGGGACGTCGACGGTCGCCGCGGGGCGGGGTGGGACGTTGACGGCCTCGTCGTGCCGCCCGGGCAGCTCGGTGGCCTCGGGCACGGCGCCGTGGTCGGTCGACGGGGCGCTGATCCTTGCGTTGGCGACCAGTGAACCGTTGTACCGGGATCTGGGCGTCGGGTCGCACGGGTCGGATGTGGAGGCGTTGCAGCGCGAGCTGGTGCGCCTGGGCCGTGACGTCGCGGTGGACGGCCGGTACGGGTCGCAGACGGGCCAGGCCGTGTGGGCGCTGCGGGTGGCGAACGGGTTGACCAAGGGCACGGGTCTGCCGTTGGCGGATGTGGTGTGGTTGCCGGCGACGTCGGCGACGATGACCCAGTGCGCGCCGTTGGGGTCGAAGGTCTCCCCGGGCGACGCCCTGGGGCAGGTCGGGGCGAGCCTGGTGGCCGCACGCGTGTCTCCGTTGCCCGGTGACCTGGTGGCTGGCGCCCGGACGCTAACGGTCGGGGACGTGACGGTGCCGGTCGACGAGAAGGGCACTGTCGGGCAGGACGATCTGGCAGCGCTCAGTGCATTGCCCGAGACCGGTGTGGCGCTGCAGACCCTCGGGCAGGCCTCGCCGGTGACGCTGCACGGCGTCTTGGCGTTGGCCGACCCGCTACGGACGGCCACCGTCCCGGCGTCGGCGGTCATCACCGAGGGGTCGGCGACCTGCGTTGCTGCCGGTGGCTCCACGACGGTGGTGCAGGTGGTCTCCTCCCAGCTGGGTCAGTCGGTCGTCTTCTTCGGCCAGGCGACCCCGCCATCGGCCGTCGACGTGACCCCCGACGCGTCGCTGACGTGCGGTTGATCCTCGAGCATCTGGGGCACCGGTTCGGTTCCGGGCCCTGGCTGTTCACCGACCTTGGCGTGGAGCTCGTCGGTGGTGACCTGTGCGCGTTGACGGGGCCGTCGGGCTCGGGCAAGAGCACGCTATTGAGCATCGTCGCCGGGTGGCAGGCTCCCGCGGCGGGCCGGGTCGTCACCGACAACATCGACGGCACCTCGTGGGTGGCACAGAACCCGTTCGGGGTGGCGCCCAGGAGCGCCTTGGACCACGTGACCCTCGCCCTGATGGCCCGCGGTCAGACCCGCCGGCAGGCAGAACCACAGGCCCGTCAGGCGCTGGACCGCTTCGGTCTCGGATCGGTCGGTGACCAACCCTTCGGTCAGCTGTCCGGGGGCGAGGCGCAGCGGCTGATGCTCGCCCGCGCGACGGTCACACCGGCCGAGCTGTTGCTGGTCGACGAGCCCACCGCGCAGCTGGACACCCACAGCGCCGCCACGGTCATCGACACCCTCGGCCACCTCGCCGACGCCGGACGCATCGTGATCATCGCGACCCACGACCCCCGCGTGGCCGCCACGTGCACACGTGCGGTCACCCTGGGGCAGGAGGAGCCGTGAGGCTGGGTGACCTGGTCGTGGAGGCCTGGCGCAACACCCGCCTGGGAGCCTCACGGGCACTGCTGGCCGTGGCCGTCCTGGGCCCGGTGGTCCTGGCGCTGGCGTGGTTGGACATGAGCCAGGTCGCCGCCGTGCAACGCGAGGCCGACACCTACCGGCAGGCCGGCGCGGCGACCTACGTCCTGACCGCCGACGGGCAGGTCGACGGCGCCCGGTGCGAGTCCCTGGCCCGCGTGGCCGGTGTCCGCTCGGCCGGCGCCCTACGCACGGCAGGCGCCGCATTCGTGCCCCGGGCAACCCCCGCCAACGCGATCCCCCAGTACGACATCACCCCCGGGCTCGCCCACCAGCTCGACCCCGACTACACCACCGGCGTCGCCCTGGACACGGCCACCGCACAAGGCCTGGGAATCACACCCGGTGCGCTGCTGCACGGCGCAGGCGGCAACGCGGCCGTGGTCGCCGCCTACGACTACCCCGACGACGGACGCGACCAGACCCTGTCCTACGCCCTGACCCGCTCCAGCCCGCCCACCGGCACCTACGACCAGTGCTGGGTCGCTCTGTGGCCACCGGACCCCACGACGGCCGGAACCCTGCTGTCCACGACCCTGACCCCCGGCGCCGACCTCAGCCAGACCCGCACCGGCCAGCTCAACCCCACCCTCGGCGCGTCGTTCGACGCCCCCCAACGCTTCGAGACCAGGACCGGCCGCTACGCCGCACCAGCCGCGCTGCTGTTCGCCCTGGCCATCGTCTTCGGGACCGCCCGGCTACGCAGACTCGAGCTCGCCTACGCCCGACACCTCGGTCTGAGCCGCCTGCACATCACCGCCCTGCTCACTCTCGAGACCACCATCGTGGCCATCCCCACCGCGGCCATCGGGGCCGCCGCGACGAGCATCTACGCCACCGCCACCCACCTGGACCAGCTGTGGCCGTTCGGGCTCCGCGTCCTCGCCCTCGCTGTCCTCGGCGCGATCGCCGGTGCCGTTCTCGCCGGAGCCACCACCACCCAGAGGCGACTCTTCCAGTACTTCAAGACCCGGTAGCGCGCTTAGCCTCGATCTTTCACGGTGATGGCTGGTTGGCGCGGTCGGGCAGTTCTGCTGCCGGTTGGGCGTGATTGTTCCGTCCTGGTGTGACACAGGCGCCGGTGTCGTCCGGGGTGGGCGCCGGTTCCAGGGCCGGGGGTCGGGCGGGGCCGTGGGGGCAGAGTCGCGGCCGTCAGCCGGGGGCGAGGTCGGCTAGGAGGCCCAGCCCGGTCAGGGTCAGTGCGGACCACGGTGATCGGGAGGTGGCTGTGTCAACTTGAGTTGGCCCCGGGGTGACGGCTTGAGTTGGCCCCACCTGGGGTCGTGTTGGGTCGTGGAGGGCGACTTTTCGTCTCGGGGTTCGTGGCGCGGTGGGGGCTATCGCTGTTCGCGTAGCGGTGGTTCGTCGCCGTCGGCGCCCAGGAGGATCGCGAAGCGGTCGAGGTCGACTCGGAGCTTGTAGAGGTCATAGCTGGGGTTGCCGACGAAGCGGCTCAGGGACGCGGCGAGGTCGGGGTCGCTCGCGAGCCACCCGGCCAGGAACTGCAGCAGCTCGGCGAGCTCGAGGAACTCGGTGGCGTGGGCGAGTGACGCGGCGAGGGTCGGGTCCAGGTCGTGGTCGGTCATGGGCGTGTCCTGTTCTGGGTCGGGTGGTCTTGGTGGGCTCGGGTGTGGGCGAGGCGGTAGCTCGTGGTCCCGGTCTCGATGATGTGGCCGGCGAACGTGAGGCGGTCCACGATCGCGGTGCAGAGCCGGGGATCGGTGAACGTCTTCGTCCAGCCGCTGAAGGGCTCGTTGGAGGCCACGGCGATCGCGTTGCGTTCCTCGCGTTCGGTCAGGACCTGGAACAACAGCTCGGCCCCGCGCCGGTCCAGGCCGAGGTAGCCCAGCTCGTCGAGGCAAAGGAGATCCACCCGCCCGTAGCGGGCGATGACCTTGGACAGGGTCCGGTCGTTCTCCGCTTCGGCGAGCTCGTTGACGAGGCGGCTGGCCAGGACGTAGCGGACGCGGTAGCCGGCCTCGGCCGCGGCGATGCCCAGCCCGATGAGCAGGTGGGACTTGCCGGTGCCGGAGTCGCCGATCAGGCAGACCGGGGAGCCGGCGCCCACCCAGGTGCTGGTGGTCAGGGTGGCGATGGTCGCGGGGTTGACGGTGTCGTTGGCGGTGAAGTCGAAGTCCTCCAGGCGTTTGGTGCGCGGGAACCCCGCTTCACGGACTCGGCGCACGCGTCGTCGTTCGTCGCGGTCGTCGCACTCGGCGAGCAGGACCTCGGCCAGGAACGATGCGTAGCTGGCGTGCTCACGTTCGGCGGCGGCGAGGAGCTCGTCGGCGCGGTCGCGGATGGTCGGCAGGTGCAGGACCCGGCAAGCCGCGTCGATCCCAGTCAACCAGGCCGCCTCCCCGCCGCGACCACGCGCAGGTGCGACGGGACGGGCCGGTGCGGGCGGGACGGGCGGTGCACTGGTCGTGGTGGTGGGCATCAGATCGCTTCTCCTGTCCGGGGGTGGGGCTGGGTGCTGGCGCGGCGGCGCAGCAGTTCGTCATAGGGGGTCACGCTCGGGGTGGGTCGCTCGTCGGCGGGCAGGTCCGCGGGGGTGTTGACGCGCTCGGGCAAGGTCAGCACCCCGGACCGGCCGGTGGGGCCGCCCGGGGCGGGTGTGCTCGCGGCGGCGCGGCGGGCCTCGACCGCGACCACGTCCGAGGTCGCCACGCCCAGGCTCATCGCGGCCTTCATGCCCGTGATGACCGCGGTCGCGGGCAGCCGGCGGTGCAGGAGCAGGACCTCGATCAAGGTCTTGGTCCCGGCGGTGTCACCGCCCGCGGTGCGCGCTGCCGCCCAGAACGCTTCGTGGGTCGCGGTGAACACCCCGGCCTTGCGGGCCTGGGCCAGGGCGGTCGCCCCGGGCAGCGCACCGGGTTTGCGCCCCAGGACCTCCAGGTAGTGGTCCAGGTCGAGGATCTCCCCACCGCGCTCGGTGCACCGCGGGTGGGTCGCGACGTGTTTCGGCCCGTCGAACACGAGGACCTCGCTCGCGCGCAGCAGCACGCGCACCCGCCGTCCGATCAGCTTGGCGGGCACCGAGTACCGGCACTGACGCACGGTGATCCGTGCGTATCGGTCGACTCGCGGCGTCAACGTCAGCCCGGTCTCGAACACCTCTGCCGGCAGCGGGCGCAGCGTGGGGGCTTCGATCGCGAAGTCGTGCCCGACGCTGTGGGGGCGGTTCTCGATGCGCCGGTCGTCGTCGCGGGCGTCGTAGCCCACGAGCTTCTCGTTCAGCTCGGCCAACGAGTTGACCCTTGGCATCGGGACCAGGTGCGTGCGCCGGAACCGGCCACCCTCGCCCTCGACGCCACCCTTCTCGTGCGCGCCGTCCTTGCCCGGGGCGCAGTAGAACGCATCGAAGCCGTAGAACGACCGGAACGTGACCCACCGGGCCGACTCGATCCGATTGCGCCCGAACAGCACCCGGCTCACCGCGGCCTTGAGGTTGTCGTACCGCACGTGCACGACGGGGACCCCGCCCAGGGACTCCAGCGCGTGCACGTGTCCCTCCAAGAACGCCTCCTGCCCGGCGGTCGCGAACACGCGGTGCACGGCCTTGCCCGAGTACGACAACCGGAACGTGAACAAGAAGACCTTCGTCTTGACCCCGCACAGCACGATCCACAAGTCCGCGAAGTCGACCTCGGCCTCGGCGCCCGGGGCGTGGGTCTGCGGCACGAACACCTCCCCCAGCGATCGGCCGGCCTCGGCCCAGATCTGCGCACGACGCACCCGCACGTAGTCGCGGACCGTGGAATAGGTGATGTCGTCGAGCTGGTGCTCCTCGACCAACCGGGCCAGCACCCGCCGAGCGGTATGACGCTGCTTGACCGGGGCGTCCAGGTCCTCGCGCAGCATCGCGTCGATCGCGGCCCTGGCCGGCTCGAGCCGCGGCGCGGGGCGCACCGGGGACTTGCGTGCTGGCGGTTCCGGCGACGCCAACGCTTGCCGCACAGCGCGCCGATGCACCCCATACCGGTCCGCCAACCCGCGGATCGAGACGTCCTCCCGACGGGCGTCCCGGCGAATCGCCTCGAACAGCTCCACCCTCGACCTCACCATCTGACCCTCCGACCTCGTCGCGGACGTTCCCGCAACGACGCTGCCGGTGGGGCCAACTCAGACCGTCACACCCACCACGGCGTGTCGGGAGATGGGGCCAAATCAGACCGTCACACCGCTCAACAACGGCGATCAGGTGGAGCCAGATCAAACCGACAAGGTGGGGCCAACTCAGACTGTCAGC
>CAVPEV010000036.1:0-17178 GCA_963703555.1 uncultured Actinomycetota bacterium
TACGGCCCGGGAGGGTCGGGTGTGGCTGAGCCTTGATTGTCCAGGTGGCTTCGGTGGATTGGCCGCCCGGTCCTCCGGGGCGCCTGGGCTGCTGAGTGAGATGCGCGGTTCGGTCGCTGTTGACGGATCTGTCGGCGGGGAGTCCTTCGGGCCACGACCTTGGTTCGTGCGCACCGAAGGAGCAGGAGATGAGGCAGCAGCAACCAGTCCCGCGCGGGTGGGCGGGTGTCGATGTTGGCAAGGGGCACCACTGGGTGTGCCTGATCGAGGAGGCCGGCGCGACGTTGTGGTCGTCGGCGGTCGCCAACGACGAGGGCGCCATCCTCGAGGCGATCGGTCAGGTCTGGGCCCGCGGTCAGCAGGTCGTCTGGGCGGTCGACGTCACCGGAACCATGTCCGGCCTGCTGCTGGCACTGTTGGCCGCCCACGGTCAACGCGTGACCTACGTGCCGGGGCGAACGGTGAACCGGATGGCGGTGGCTTATCAAGGTGAGGCCAAGACCGATGCTCGGGACGCCTGTGTCATCGCCGAGACCGTGCGCCACCGTGGTGACCTGCACGAGATCGACGTGCCCACCGCGCTGGTCGCCGAACTGCGGCTGCTGATGGCCCACCGCAGTGACCTGGTCGCCGACCGGGTGCGGATCATGAACCGGTTGCGTGACGTCCTGACCGGATACTTCCCCGCGCTGGAGCGTGCGTTCGACGTCGCCCACAGCCACGGCGCCGTGGTGCTGGCGACCGGGTACCAGACCCCGGCAGGCATCCGCGCCCGCGGCCAGTCCCGCCTGCAGGCGTGGCTGGCCAGACGAAAGGTCCGCTCCGCTGCGCAGATCGCCGCCGCCGCCCTGGCAGCGGCCCGCACCCAGCACACCAACGTGCCCGCCGAGGCCGTCGCGGCGAGCATCGTGGCCGACCTGGCCACCCAGCTGTTGAGGATCGACGCGCGGATCAGCGAGGTGACCGAACGCATCACCACGACGTTCCGGTCCCACCCGCAGGCGCAGATCATCGAGTCCCTGCCGGGCATGGGGCCGATCCTGGGCGCCGAGCTCATCGCCGCCGCCGGCGACCTGAACGGTTACCCGGACGCCGGGCGCCTGGCCTGTGCCGCCGGGCTCGTTCCCGTTCCCCGCGACCCCGGACGACGCACAACGCTGTACCAATGAGTCCACCCCACCCTCGCACGACGCCCGGACCTGCCGCAGACATGGCGTGCAGCTAAAGCTAGAGCTGGAGGTGGAGGCGTAGGGCGTCGTCGAGCTGAGCCATCAGGTGGGTGGGAACGCGGCCAATCACTGGGCCCAACCGTTCGACGGAGACTGACCGGACCTGTTCGGCCTGCGCCTTGGAGTCGAGTCGAAGGTCAGTCTCGTCGGCAGGCAGGAGCACCTGGAAGGGGAACACCCGGGCGACAGTGGTGGTGAGCGGAACGATGGTGACCACGCCGCGGCCGAGGCGTGCGGCTGTGGCGTTGGCGCGGTCGTTGCTGACGATGACGGCCAGGCGACGCTTGTTCGCCTCGCCTCGCCTCGCTGGGCCGGGTCCAAGTCGGTCAGGCGGATTTCACCGCGCAGCATCAGCGAGCCCATCGGCCGCAGTCGACTCCCACGCCGCGGCGTCACCCGATGCTTCCCACTCGTCCCACGCGGCGGCGTAGGACTCCTCCAGCTCCGGGTCGCCCAGAAGCCGGATCGCCTGCTGGATCGCTGCAGAACGCGACGACAACCCGGCTGCGTGCGCGTACTTGTCGAGAGCGGCCACCTCGTCCTCGGAGAGACTGACACTGAGCTTCATGACGTCATGCTACCCCGGTAGTACTCGGGTGGCTACTTCGGTCGCCTTTCCGCATCTGCCGCCGCCCGCGCGCCTGCCGAGTGTCGGATACTCGGTGTCTCGTCGGTGAGAGGTTCACCGACTGGGGCCCGAACCACACAGCGGATGGGACCATCGATCACGCGACGGAGGTGTCCGGCAGAACCAGCTCCGGACTCCCGCGCATCTCGCAGAAGACCCCGAACCACAGCAACATCCTGCTCAGCCAAGACATCCAGTACGCGGCCTCGGACTCGTGCCTGGGGGCGAACGTCGTGCGCGTGGCGAGTGGATGGGCGCCACGCGCTCTCGCCTATTCCTGGGTGACCATCGGGGTCCCGCCCGGACCTTGAGTTCGCCCCGGTCGACGGGGGACGCCGTCGAGGCGCCCGTCTAGGCGGATGGCGGCCGTGTGTGGGGTGCCGCACATCAACCGGGCATGACCCGGTCGCGCGTCCCGAAGGGCGCCCCGCCCGCGGGCAGCTCACCACCGGAGAGCACACCGAGCCGGACTGTCTCGCCCCGGGATCAGTGGAGGTTCCATCGGACCCGGGGTGAGACAGGAGCGGTCTTCACGTCCTTCCCCAAGGCCGGCGTCGTGCGCGCCGCGCGCCTGCTCACCCCTGGTCGGCTGCGTCCCGAATCGCATCTGAGCCTCGCTCTGGGTCATGTGCCGGGCGTCCTTCGCTCCGCGCGGCGACGTCTCGTCCCTCCCCAGTCGCTTACCACCGACCCGACTCGAGCATGCGGCCGCCGTCCATGTGTCGCGCTCGTCGAGCACGACGGCGAACGGAACCCGCGCGGCGAGCAGGCCGAGCATCCAGACGGCGTGGCACCAGGCTCGCAGTCTGCAGCTGCCAGCCCCGGACAGCGTCGCGCAGCTGGTCCCGGGATGTGCGTACTTCGTAGCGGACGGGCAGCAGCACGATCGCTACGGCCGATTGGAGCGCCTCCATCTGGCCCGACATCGACCTGAGATCCAAGGCCCGTGCACTGCGCCAAGCTCTGGGGGCAGCAGGGCTGTGGCACCACCGAGTGGCCACCGCAGGACGAACTCGACGTGACGCGCGGGCGACCGGTAGGCGCCAGCTGCGCGACGATCCGGCGGCCTACCGATGACCGGCCGGTGAGCTGGGTGAACCTTTGCCGACGAAGTGGCCAAGGGTCGTTTGGTTGCTGCTGCAGACGTCCTGGACGCACCTAGCGTTTGCGCCGACATCGACCGGAACGCCACCACGGAGCCTCATGACGACGACAACGACCAGACCGCCCACACCCTCGGGAACCCAGGCGGGCGACGGCTCCTCGACCCCGGCCCCGGAGCAGGGCACCGCCGGACGCCGCGCGGTGACCGGCCGGCTCGCGGCACTCGTCGCACATGCGACCGGGCAGGACCTCGGGCCGTTGGCCCGCCGCCGCCGCCGCCGCGGCGGGATCGTATTCCTGGCGCTGGCGGGCCCCAACATCGGGCTGCTCCTGTTGTTCGTGTACCGACCGCTGCTGCAGGGCCTGTACCTGTCGACGTTGCAGTGGAACCTCGGTTCCCCGGTGGCCCGGTTCATCGGGCTGGGCAACTACGTCGAGTGGTTCAGGGCGCCGTCGACCGCCCAGGTGCTCACCACCACGGGGATCTTCACGGTCTCGACCGTCGGCGGTGCCCTGGTGATCGGGTTGGGGCTCGCGCTGCTGCTCGACCGCCGGCTGCCGGGACGCAGCGTCGCCCGCACGGTGGCCTTCGCCCCCTACGTGCTGTCCGGGCTGGCGGTCGGCATCCTCTGGCTGTTCATCTTCGACCCGCGGTACGGGCTGCTCGCCGAGGTGCTCGGCTGGTTCGGGGCGTCCTCGCCGCAGTGGTACACCGAGCCGCCGTGGCCGCTGGTGATGATCATCGTGGTCTACCTGTGGAAGAACCTCGGGTACGTCGCACTGATCTACATGGCGGGTCTGCAAGCCATCCCGCAGGACCTGCGCGACGCGGCTGCGCTGGACGGGGCCTCACCGGCCCGCACGCTGCGCTCGATCGTGCTGCCGCTGCTCATGCCGACCACGTTCTTCCTGCTGGTCACGATGATGCTCAGCTCGCTGCAGTCCTTCGACATCATCCAGGGGATGACCAAGGGCGGTCCGGTTGGCTCGACGACCACGTTGATGTACCAGATCTACCAGGAGGGCTTCGTCAACGGCCGGGCTGGGTACGCCTCGGCCGGTGCGACGGTGCTGTTCCTGATCCTGCTCGGCGTCACCGCGCTGCAGATGCGGTTCGTCGAACGAAGGGTGCACTACGCATGAGCGCGCTGCGGCGTCTCCCGATCGTCCCCTGGCTCTCGATGGTGCTGGCAACCCTGGTCCTCGGCGCTCCCCTGGTCTGGATGGTGCTGGCCAGCCTGAAGACCCCGCAGGAGCTGTACTCGCTGCCGCTGCGCTGGTTCCCGGCCAGCCCTCACCTGCAGAACTACGCCGACGTGGTCGCCACGATCCCGATCGGCCACTTCATGATCAACAGCGTCGTGGTGACCGTGCTGGGCGCGGGGCTCAAGGTCGTCCTTGGCCTGACCTGCGCCTACGCCCTGGTCTTCGTCGATGTGCCGTTCAAGAAGGTCGCGTTCCTGCTGGTCATCGCAACGCTGATGATCCCGCCGCAGATCACGATCATCCCGAACTACACCTTCATCGCCTCGTTGGGCTGGTTGAACACCTACCAGGGGATCATCGTCCCCGGCCTGGCCAGCGCCTTCGGCACGTTCCTGTTCCGTCAGCATTTCCTCGGGTTGCCCGCCTCGGTGCTCGAGGCCGCCGAGCTGGACGGGGCCGGCCACTGGCGTCGGCTGTGGCGGTTCGTTGTGCCGATGTCGCTGCCGACCCTCGCCGCGGTGGCGCTGGTCTCGGTGGTCACCGAGTGGAACGACTACCTGTGGCCGTTCCTCGTGGTGGACAACGCCAACCGGATGACCCTGCCGGTGGGGCTGACCCTGCTGCAGAACATCGACGGGATGACCAGCTGGGGCGTGCTGCTCGCCGCCACGGTCATCGTCACCCTGCCGATCCTCGCCGTCTTCCTGGTGCTGCAACGGCGCCTGGTTGCCGGTCTGACCGCGGGCGCCGTCACCGGCTGATTGCGCCGCACCGGCCGGCGCATCTGCCGGCCATTGATTCCGCAGCACCTGCTGCACCCACCCGGCCGCCCCTGTGCGGCCACGAGCAAGGAGAACTACGCGTGCGCACCCCTCGCATGTTCCGCATGGCCCGGCCATCTGCGTCCCAACGCCGGCTGGCACGTCCCGGGCTGGTGGTCGGCGGCGCCCTCGCCGGTCTGGCCGCCCTGGCTCTCAGCGCATGCGCCGGTCCGGCCGTCGGCTCCCAGACGACGCCGAAGGCCAGCGCCAGCTCGGTGGACTGGTCTGCCGTCGAACCGGCCAAGCAGATCACCTTCTGGAGCAACCACCCCGGCAAGTCGCAGACCGTCGAGGAGGCGGTGATCGACGCGTTCACCAAGAAGACCGGGATCGCGGTCAACCTGGTCACCGCCGGTTCGAGCTATGACGAGGTCGCCCAGCGCTTCCAGGCGGCGTCGCAGACCGACGGACTGCCCGACGTCGTGATCGCCTCCGACGTGTGGTGGTTCCGCTACCACCTGAACAGCCAGATCATCCCGGTGGACGACATCCTCAAGGCCGTCGGCTCGGACACCAGCGACTACGTCACGGCGCTGTACGGCGACTACGAGTACGACGGTCAGCACTGGGCGGTCCCTTACGCCCGGTCGACCCCGCTCTTCTACTACAACAAGGACATGTGGGCGGCGGCGGGGCTGCCGGACCAGGGGCCTGCGTCGTGGGACCAGATGGCCCAGTGGTCCGCCGCGCTCAAGGCCCAGGTGCCCGCCAACGGCTCGCCGATGGGTCTGTCCACCGGCCCCTCCTGGAGTGCGTGGTGGCTGGAGAACTTCGTCTGGGGTCAGGGTGGTCAGTACTCCGACGGGTTCGACCTCAAGACCCTGACCGACGCCGGAACGGTGGCCGGGGTGCAGCAGCTCAAGGACCTCGTCGACGCCGGTACCATCTCGATCTCCGAGGACTCGGTCGCTGACTTCAACGCCGGCGTGGTCGCCTCGACCATCGGCTCCACCGGCAGCCTGGCCGGGGTGCTGAGCGCGGCGAAGTTCTCCGTCGGCACCGCCTACCTGCCGGATGGCCCGAAGGGCTCCGGCACGCCGACCGGTGGCACCGGTCTGGCGATCTCGGCGGCCAGCGACCAGTCGCACCAGCTCGCCGCCGCGATGTTCGTCGACTTCCTCACCAACACCGCCAACACCGCCACGTTCTCCCAGGCCACCGGCTACATGCCGGTCCGGACCTCGGCGGTGGAGTCCGATGCGATGAAGCAGGTCTACGCGAAGACCCCGCAGTTCCGCACGGCGGTCGACCAGCTGGCCGACAAGGCGCGGTCGCAGGACTACGTGCGCGTCTTCGTCCCAGGGGCCGACGCGATCCTCAACAGCGGCCTGGAGCAGGTGCTGCTCAAGGGTGCTGACCCGAAGGCCGCGCTCGAGGCGATCACCCCGCAACTGAAGACCGCGTACACCGAGAACGTCGAGCCGTACCTGTGAGCACCGACCTGGCCGGAACCGGTGCCGTGACGGGCCGTCCGCTCGTCATCGCCCACCGGGGCAACAGCTCGGTGGCGCCGCAGAACACGCTCGCGGCGTTCGAGGCGGCCTGGCGGGCGGGCGCCGACCTGGTCGAGCTGGACATCCAGCTCACCCGGGACGGACAGGTCGTCGTGCTGCACGACGACACGGTGGACGCGACCACGGACGGGACCGGGGCGGTCGCCGATCTCGACCTGGAGCAGGTCCGGGCGCTGGACGCGGGCGTCGGTTTCGCCCCGGCGTTCGCCGGTCAGCGGGTGCCGACCCTCGCCGAGGTGCTCACCTGGCAGTCCGGGCGTCCGGGCATCGGGCTGCTGCTCGAGCTCAAGGGCTCGTGGACGCCCGAGCAGGTCGAGCCGGTGACGGCCGCGATCGCCGCGGCCGGGCTCTCGGACCAGGTGATCGGGCAGAGCTTCTGGTCCGAGACGGTCGCGGCACTGCGTCAGGTGGCCCCGCAGCTGCGGCGGGGGCTGCTGGTCTTCAAGGTGCCGGACGACCTGGTCGAGCGGTGCACCGACCTGGGCGTCATGACCTGCAACCCGTACGGCCCCCTGCTGGTCGCGGACCCGGGCCTGGTCGCCCGGTTGCACGCCGCTGGGCTGCAGGTGATGGTCTGGACGCTCGACGAGCAGGCCCACTGGGCTGCGGCGTCGGCCGTCGGGGTGGACGCGGTGATCACGAACCGCCCCGATCGACTGGCGGGGTGGCTGGACGGTTCGTCGGGCGGACGAACCGCACCGGTCGCCCCGTCGCAGGTGTCGTTGCGCAACTGACCCTCGCAGCGAACGACCCGCAGGTCGGCCCGGCAGCCATACGGGCTGCCGGGCCGACCTGCGTCGTCAGACGCGGGCCAGGACCTCGCCGTGCAGCACCGCGAACCAGCCGTCGGGCTCCTCGCCCCAGGCCCGCCATGCCTCGGAGAGCTGTTCCAGGCCGACCTCGTCGGCCAGCTGCCGGTCGACCGTGTGCCGGACGAAGTCGGAGGCCACGCAGCGCTCGGCCCACAGCCCGGACCACCAGGCGCGGTCGGCCGGGGTGGCGTAGCACCACACACCGGCGCTGGCCATGATGCCGTCGGGGTCGAAGCCGGCCGCCCGCACCCAGGACAGCAGCTTGCGGCCTACAGGGCATCCGGAACCTAGAGGCACTCAGACCGAGCGTGGCTGAGGCGTTGGCAGGCGGTACCGCGAGTGGTACCATTTTGCTGTGCCATCGGTAGCCAAGCTCATCGCCGCGATGCGCGCCAACCCACGCGATATCCGCTACGAAGACCTGGCCAAGGTGTGCGAGCACTACTTCGGTCCACCACGAACGGGCAGCGGCTCGCATGCAGTGTTCAAGACCCCCTGGCCCGGCGATCCGCGGGTCAACATCCAGAACGACCACGGACAGGCGAAGGCCTACCAAGTCAGGCAGGTCCTCGCCGCGATCGAGAAGAAGGAGGGAGAGGAATGAGCACCGCGAACAGCGTCGACCTCGCCACCCGATACACCTACCGGGTCACCTGGTCCGTCGAGGACGGCGAGTACGTCGCCACCTGCCTGGAGCTGCCGTCCCTTTCCTGGCTCGCCGACACCCAGGAAGGCGCCCTGCGCGGACTCCGCGAGCTCGTCGCCGAAGTCGTTCAAGACATGGGTGACAACGACGAGGCGGTACCCGAACCACTGTCCTCGCGGGCCTACTCCGGCAAGTTCAACCTCCGCATCGGAGAACAACTCCACCGCAAACTCGCGATGGAAGCCGCCCAGGAGCACCTGAGCCTCAACCAGTACGTCGTGCGCCGCCTCACCAACGCCTCCTGACGAAACCCCACGGCCGCCCGGATCTGCCGCGTTGAGGGCGGCTACGCTCGCCCGGATCTGCCGCGCTCCGCGCGAGTGAGTGTCTTGAGCGCTGACAGCGCCACCAGCGCGTGACTGTCGCCGTCACGCCAAGCGCAAGGGTCATGGGCGACCTCGGTGTCCGAGATGCTCGACACCGCTTACCGGTCGCTCAGTACTGGTTGGGTCGTCGACGACGGGGTCATGGCCATTGGGAGTGTGCTCAAACCCAGTAGGATTGAGTCCTACTGGATCGGAGGAGGTCGACGATGCGGACGACACGTCAGATGAGCATCACCCTGCCGGTGGAGATGGCCGACGCGGTGCGTGCGCGGGTGCGGTCGGGTCAGTATGCGAGCGAGAGCGAGGTTGTGCGCGACGGCCTGCGGGCGCTGATCGCCCAGGACCAGGCCGTCGAGGCATGGCTGCTGGGCGATGTCGCCGCGGCCTACGACGCGATGCGCGCCAACTCGGAGGATGTGATCGAGACCGCCGATGTACGCGCCCACCTGGCGGCCCGGCGGAAGGCGTGAGTTCCTCGCGGCGCCGGGTCGCCTTCCGAATTGAGGCGCTCGCACGTCACGCCGTTCGCGGTCGCTCGACGAGCACCTCATCAAGTCGCTCCGCGATCCTGCGCTGGGAGTCGTCGACGGCGTGCTGGTAGTGAATGGCGGCGCGTGGGCTCGCATGGCCCGCGCGCTCCATCAACTCGGGAAGGGTCGCGCCCGTTGACGCCACGAGCGTGAGCGCCGAGTGGCGCTGGTCGTGCCACGTCAGGTCATCGCGCCCGATCGCGCTGCGCGTCCTTGCGAACATCGTCGTTCGCTGGCCGCTCGACAACGGCGTGCCGTTCTGCGTGCCGAAGAGCAACGAATCGCCACCTGGGGGAGTGAACCGCGTCATGTGCTCACACAGGGCGGCTACGGCGATCTTGGGTAGCACCACGGTCCGCTTGCCGGCCCGGGTCTTCGGCGCGCTGAACCAGCCCTGGCCGGTTCGTCCGAGTGCCAGGGACTGCTCGACCCGCACCACGCCGGCGGCGAGGTCGACATGCTTGCGCTGGAGAGCGAACAGCTCACCGGCGCGAAGGCCGCTGCAGACCGCGAGGATCACTGACGCCCGGTACCGCTCGGGCATGCCGTCGGCGAGAGCCCACATCTCCTCGAAGCTGACGGTGCGTCGGTCCACGCGGTCATGAGCGTCCCGCTGCCCGGCACCCTTGATCGCGCACGGGTTCGCAGCGATCAACTCGTCCGCGCCGGCCTGCGCCATCCCGGCGTGCAGCAGCCGGTAGGCCTGCGTCGCGGCAGTCTGACCGGCGTTGCGCCGCAACGGACGCTCGGGCACCGATGCGCCGCCGGTAGCGGCGACCCACCCGTCCCGCGCCCACCCGGGGATCCGGCCGGTTGGGGCCAACGGCGCACCCGAAGCCGCCGCCCACGCCCGGATCGCCGCGTTCATGCGAGTGTCGTGCTTGCCGCTGCGTTCCCACCGTCCGGTCACCCGCCCGCGTCGACTCGGCCGTCACCGCGTGGTTCCACTCCCGCACCACGGCGGGCGTCAGCGATGCCAGCGTCCGGATCCCCAGATGGACGGCCCTCGGCCGCCCGGACGTCGCGGCCACGGGGACGGGCGCGTCGATCCAGGTGGCCAGCACCTGCTCGTACAGCGCCCGAGTCGACTCGGCGATGTCGGTGCGCGTCGCGATCCAACCGCGGAACCACTCGCCCAGCGGCTGCTCGCCCAGGCGCGGGTCGTGCCACGCACCGCGGGCCATCGTGGAGACCTCGTGGGCGAGCGCCCGGTCGGCCTCGGACTTGGCCGCGAAGGTGCCGATGGTGCGCATCGCGCCGTCGGGCCCGGTGTACCTGGCCTGCCACCTTCCGGACGGCAGACGACGGATGTCCCCGCTCGCGCGGCGGTGCGAGGTGCGGACGGTCATGACGGAACCTCCGGGCGCTTATGGCACGTTATGGCACGACGGGCCTGCGACAAGGGTCCAACGGGGATCTGACATGGTCGCCGCAAGCCTCTGACCTGCGGAAACGCTGGAGCGAGTGAGGAGAATCGAACTCGCGTAGCCAGTTTGGAAGACTGGGGCTCTACCATTCAGCCACGTCCGCAAAGTCCCATCCGGGTGGTGTACGTTCAGCGGCCTGACCGGCACGAACGGCCACTGCTCGGACAGCCCCGTGCGACGAACTACCCTGGCGCGGTGCGCATCGCGAGGTTCACCACCGGCGGGGATCCTCGGTACGCCCTCGTTGAGGGCGATCCCGGGGCCGAGGAGCTCCTCGTCCTGGCCGGCGACCCCATCTACATGCCGGTGCAGCCGACCGGCGAACGGGTCCGGCTCACCGACGAGGTACGCCTGCTCGCTCCGGTGATCCCCCGCTCGAAGGTGGTCGGCGTGGGCCGCAACTACGCCGACCACGCCGCGGAGCACGGGGTGCCGGTGCCGACCTCGCCTCTCCTCTTCCTGAAGCCGAACACCTCGGTGATCGGCCCTGACGACCCGATCGTCCTGCCGTATTGGAGCGACCGGGTGGAGCACGAGGCCGAGCTGGCGGTGGTCATCGGCAAGGTCACCAAGGATGTGCCGGCGGACCGCGCGCTGGACCAGGTGTTCGGCTTCACCGTCGCCAACGACGTCACGGCGCGCGACGTGCAGCACTCCGACGCGCAGTGGACCCGGGCCAAGGGGTTCGACTCGGCCTGCCCGCTCGGCCCGTGGATCGTCCCGGGCCTGGACGTCACGGACCTGGCGGTGCGCGCCCGGGTCAACGGTGAGCCTCGCCAGGACGGGCGCACCTCGCAGCTGGTGTTCGACGTGGCGACGTTGGTGGCGTACGTCTCGGAGGTCTTCACGTTGCTGCCCGGTGACGTCATCCTCACCGGTACCCCCGCCGGCGTCGGGCCGATCGTGCACCGGGACGTCGTCGAGGTCGAGGTCGAGGACATCGGCGTGCTGCGCAACCCGGTGGTCCGCAGGGACTGACCGGTCCGCCCTGGTGGCGTGCGGAGGACCCCTGCCGGGGCGCTCGGGCCGCTGAGCGCGCGCCGCTAGGCTGGCGGGACCATGGCCGATCCCGTCCGCCCTGCTCAGGGCTCCGCTGTCCGTGTCCGGTTCTGCCCGTCGCCCACCGGTATCCCCCACGTCGGACTCATCCGCACGGCCCTGTTCAACTGGGCCTACGCCCGCCACGTCGGCGGCACCTTCGTGTTCCGGATCGAGGACACCGACCCTGCCCGGGACTCCGAGGAGAGCTACCGCCAGATGCTCGATGCGATGCGCTGGCTGGGACTGGACTGGGACGAGGGTGTCGAGGTGGGCGGTCCGTACGGACCGTACCGGCAGTCGGAGCGGCTGGACATCTACCAGGACGTGGCCCGGCGCCTGCTCGAGGCGGGCTACGCCTACGAGTCGTACTCCACGCCCGAGGAGGTCGAGGCACGCCACCGGGCGGCCGGCCGGGACCCGCAGCTGGGCTACGACGGCTACGACCGCACCCTCACCGTCGAGCAGCGGGCGGCCTACCGGGCGGCCGGGCGGCTGCCGGTGCTGCGCATGCGCATGCCCGACGAGGACGTGACGTTCACCGACATGATCCGCGGGGACGTGACGTTCCGGGCTGGGTCGATCCCCGACTACGTGCTCGTCCGGGCCACCGGCGACCCGCTGTACCCGCTGACCAACCCCGTCGACGACGCCCTCATGCAGATCACCCACGTGCTCCGCGGGGAGGACCTGCTGTCCTCCACGCCGCGCCAGGTGGTGCTGTACCGGGCGTTGCAGGACCTGGGCATCGCCACGGTGATGCCCGAGTTCGGGCACCTGCCTTACGTCATGGGTGAGGGCAACCGGAAGCTGTCCAAGCGGGACCCGGCCTCCGACCTGTTTCTGCACCGGGCGCGGGGGTTCCTGCCCGAGGGGCTGCTCAACTACCTGGCGCTGCTCGGCTGGTCGATCGCGCCGGACCGGGACGTGTTCACCGTGGCGCAGATGGTCGCCGCGTTCGACGTGCACGACGTCACCGCCAGCCCTGCCCGGTTCGACCTGCGCAAGGCCGAGGCGATCAACGGCGCGCACCTGCGGTTGCTGGCGCCCGACGACTTCCGCCGGCGACTGGTGCCCTACCTGCACACCGCGGGCCTGGTGTCCGCGGCCGGCTACGACGGGCTCCGGCCGGAGGAACGGACCCTGCTCGACGCGGCCGCCCCGCTGGTCCAGGAGCGGATGACGCTGCTCGGCGAGGCGCCGGGGATGCTCGGCTTCCTGTTCGTGGCCGACGGCGAGGTCGTCGTCGAGGACGAGGCGCGTGCCGCCCTGGCGGACGACGCGGGACTCGTGCTGGACGCCGCGGCCGACGCGTTGCGGGCCGTCCCCGCCGAGGGGTTCGACGCGTCGACCACCCAGCAGGCGCTGCGGTCCGCCCTGGTGGAGGGACTGGGCCGCAAGCCACGGGTGGCGTTCACCCCGGTGCGGGTCGCCGTCACCGGGCGGCGCGTGTCGCCGCCGCTGTTCGAGTCCATGGAGCTGCTCGGCCGCGACGCCGTGCTGACCCGGATCGCCGCGCTGCGCGCCGCGCTGTGACCCGCGGGGCGACGCGATGTGCACCGACGGCACGTTTGGCGCGGTCAGCACCGACAGTGCGGTCGACGCCGTGCTGTTCGACGTCGACGACACGCTCGTCGACACCCGGGCCGCCTTCGGCGCGGCGGTCGCGGCGGTCGCGCGGATCTACCTGCCGCACGTGGCCGTCGAGCGCTACGACGAGGTGCTGGCGACGTGGCGGCGGGACGTGCACGGCCACTACCGCTCCTACACCCGCGGCGAGCTGGGCTTCGACGAGCAGCGGCTGCACCGTGCGGAGGAGCTGCAGGCCGCGTTCGGTGGTGCGCCCCTGGGGGAGTCGGGCTACGCCGACTGGCTCACGGTGTTCTGGGGGGCGTTCACCCGCGCCTGGCGGGCCTACCCGGACGCGCCGGCGGCGCTGGACCGGCTGGACGCAGCCGGTGTGCCCTACGGGGCGGTGTCGAACGCCGGGGCAGCGTTGCAGGCGGACAAGCTGGCCCGTACGAGCCTGGACCGGGTCCCGCTCCTGGTGAGCATCGACACGTTCGGGGTCGGCAAGCCCGATCACCGGGTGTTCACGGAGGCCTGCCGGCTGCTGGGCACGGTGCCTGCGCGGACGGTGTACGTGGGCGACGAGCTCGAGGTCGACGCGCTGGGCGCCCGCTCCGCCGGCCTGCGGGGGGTGTGGCTGGACCGGCCCGGCGCCCGTCGCGGCGGTCCGGCCCTGGAAGGCGTCGAGGTCGCTCATGCGGCCGGGGTCCTCGTGGTGGGCTCGTTGAGCGAGCTGGCCGACCGGCTCGGCATCTGACGGGGTCACGGAGTTCACCCGCAGGCGGGCCTGGCTGCTGACCGCAGGCGGGTCACCGGTTGACCTCCGACGGTTTGTCCGGCGTCCGCGTGGTCCGGTAGAGTCACCCGCCGGTACGACGTCCGGACACGGCCCGCTGGCTGGTCAGCGCGGGCCGGTGGGGCCGGGGTCATACCCCATGGGGTATGGTGTAATTGGCAGCACGAGTGATTCTGGTTCACTTAGTCTTGGTTCGAGTCCAGGTACCCCAGCGCGACCGGTCGACGGCAGCCGTCCGGTATGCTGTTCGCTCGCACCTGCGGACCCTGGTCCGTACGTGGTGTTGTCCAGCTGGTGCACGTCCAGGCCCCCGTTGTGTAGTGGCCTAGCACGCCGCCCTCTCACGGCGGTAACACCGGTTCGAATCCGGTCGGGGGTACGTCAGAGGATGTCCCGGGTTCCGTGGCACTTCGGTGGCGGCCCGGTGAGCCTCAGGCTGCGCTGACGTCGTGAGTGTTGGGGTCGGCACGGCCAGTGGTGGCGGCGGCATGGTGTTCCAGCGCGGTGGGTTGTGCGGGCAGGTGCGGGTGGGCGCTGACGCGCAGGAACTGGCTGCTGGTCTCGACCGTCCCGGCGGCGCACCAGCGCAGCGCCATCTGCTCGTCTGGCCACCGGTTGACGTTCGTGGCGTGCTCGCGACAGGTGCCGTTCATGGACTCGATCGTGTTGGTGGACGGCAGGGTTCGCGCCAGCGTGGGCGGTAGGTCGAGCCGGGGCACGGTCAGGATCGGGCGGGTGACCTGCAGCCCGCGCGTCCCCGGCCCGACCAGCAGGCCGCGGACCAGGGGGTGTTCTGCGTCGATCCCTCGACCAGCGCGAGGGGATGCTTGGCCCCGTCGATGTCGATGCCCAAGGTGACCACGCACAGGTGGTCGGCGAAGTGGACCCCGTCGATCAGCAACGCCACCAGGTCCAGGCCGGTCAGGTCGGCGGCCAGGTCGGCCGGTGCGGTCTGGGGCATCGCCACGAACGTGCGCGATACCGCCGACCTGCTCGTCGACCTGGCCGTCTGGCCGACCGCGTCGCCCACCGGTTCCAGCCCCACCGGGTAGCGCCGGGTGGAGCGCCCGCCCAGCATCCAGGCCATCACCGTCTTCCCGACCAGCTCGGTGCCGGTGAACAGGTCGCCGGCGGGCACTGGCAGCCCGCCGGGCGACGACCGGCCGCACCCGCGGCCGGCTGACCGGCAACCGCCGACCACCAACGGTGACCGACCCGGCCCCGGTGCCGTGCCGGGTCGCTGTCCGGTCCGGGTCGTGCCGGCCGCGGCCCGCACACCGCGGTCCGGTCGGCCACCACCAGCCCGGCCATCACCTGCGGCCCGGCACCGACCGCCAGGGCCAGCAGCCCCTCACCCAGGTCGGCGACGACCTCCCCCCATCGCCACACCCACCTGCCCGGGCACGGCCAGCGCACTCGTCCCGGTCGTCCTCGCCTGGTACTTCTTACCCCCACCGGTCCCCTGGCTGTGGGTCTTCGTGGCGGAACACCCGAGACCCACCACCCGGCAGGCCCCAGGCGGGGGACCGCCACCCCAAAAACCATGAGGACCAGGACAACCTCCACGATTGTCCCGGCTCGGCATCGCGTATCGGACACGGCAGACGGGACGTGAGGGATTGACTCCGGACCAGGACCCCCAGGGTAGAATCCTTGGGAGAATTGGGAGGGATTTGATGGCTCCTCGAAAGTTCACTCCGGAGTTCAAGGCCGAGACGGTACGCGCGGTCATTAGTTCCTAGCGGACGGTAGCCGACGTGGCGCGCGAGTTCGGCGTTGGCGCGGAGACGTTACGGAACTGGGTCAATGCGTATCGGCGTGAGCACGCCGGGGAAGGCCCGCAGTTGACCGAGCCGGAACGTCTCCGCGCCAACGCCGAACTCGCGCGCCACGTCGGCTACCGTCCGCTAGGAACTAATGACCGCGCGTACCGTCTCGGCCTTGAACTCCGGAGTCGGAACTTTCGAGGAGCCATCGAAATACCTGCCAATTCTCCCAAGGATTCTACCCTGGGGGTCCTGGTCCGGAGTCAATCCCTCCACGTCCGTCTGCCATCTCGAAGGGACAATCGTGGAGGTTGTCCTGGTCCTCATGGTTTTTGGGGTGGCGGTCCCCGCCTGGGGCCTGCGGGTGGTGGGTCTCGGGTGTTCCGCCACGAAGAAGCCCACAGCCAGGGGACCGGTGGGGGTAAGAACCGGCGAGGACGACCGGGACGAGTGCGCGGCCGTGCCGGCGGTGGGTGTGGCGATGGGGGGAGGTCGTCGCCGACCTGGGTGAGGGGCTGCTGGCCCTGGCGGTCGGTGCCGGGCCGGCGGGGATGCCCGGGCTGGTGGTGGCCGACCGGACCGGCGCTGCGGGCCGCGGCGCCACACCCGGACCGGACAGCGAGACCCGGCACGGCACGGGGCCGGGTCGGTCACGTGGTGGTCGGCGGTTGCCGGTCCGGCCGGCCGCGGGTGCGGCCGGTCGTCACCGGCGCTCCGGTGCCCGCCGGCGACCTGTTCACCGGCACCGAGCTGGTCGGGAAGACGGTGATGGCCTGGATGCTGGGCGGGCGTCCCGCGGCGCTACCCGGTGGGGCTGGAACCGGTGGGCGACGCGGTCGGCCAGACGGCCAGGTCGACGAGCAGGTCGGCGGTATCGCGCACGTTCGTGGCGATGCCCCAGACCGCACCGGCCGACCTGGCCGCCGACCTGCCGGCTGACCGGGTGGCGTTGCTGATCGACGGGGTCCACTTCGCCGACCACCTGTGCGTGGTCACCTTGGGCGTCGACATCGACGGGGCCGAGCGTCCCCTCGCGCTGGTCGGGGATTAGCACACCCCCTGGTCCGCGGCCTCGGTCGGGCCGGGGACAGCGCGGGCTGCAGGTCACCCGCCCGATCCTGACCGTGCCCCGGCTCAACCTGCACCACGCTGGCGCGAACCCTGCATCCACCGACACGATCGAGTCCATGAACGGCACTTGTCCGCGAGCACGCCACGAACGTCAACCGGTGGCCAGACGAGCAGATGGCGCTGCGCTGTAGCCGCCGGGACGGTCAAGACCCAGCAGCCAGTTCCTGCGCGTCAGCACCACCCGCACCTGCCCGCACAACCCACCGCGCTGGAACACCATGCCGCCGCCGCCCTGCGCAGTGCCGACCCCAACACTGACGTCGGCGCAGCCTGAGGCTCACGGGCCGCGAAGTGCCACGGGACATCCTCTGACGGTAGCCCCGACGGGATTCGAACCCGCGCTACCGCCTTGAGAGGGCGGCGTGCTAGGCCGCTACACAACGGGGCCGCTGACTGCGACACGGGAACCCTAGCCCGGGTGTCGCAGGACGCAGCGACCGGTCTCGCTGGGATACTAGGACTCGAACCTAGAATGACTGAACCAGAATCAGCTGTGTTGCCAATTACACCATACCCCATGGGGTATGACCCGGCCCCACCGGCCCGCGCTCGGCCCACCAGCGGGCCGTGTCCGG
>CAVPEV010000037.1:0-32399 GCA_963703555.1 uncultured Actinomycetota bacterium
GGTCAGGTCTTTCTTAGAGGTGCTTCGTGGATCCGGATGTGCTAATTGTTGGTGGGCGCATCGGCAGGGCTGTCGGTTAACACCGAGTTCAGAGGTCACCGAGTGCCCGTCCGTCCTTACTTCGACGAACATCGGCGTGTCGAGCCCGGTAGATTGTGCGATGCTCGAGACAATTCTTTCATGAGCGCACCGACCTATGCCGAGCTGGCAGAAATGGTCGCGGTGCTGACAGGGGGACTCGCCGCCCTGGAAGACAGGAACACGGCTCTGGCCGATGAGGTCTGCGCGTTGCGCCAGGAGAACCTCACGCTTCGAGCCCGCGTCAGCGAGCTGGAGGCTCAGGCGGGGACGAGCTCGCGCAACTCCTCCCAACCGCCGTCCCTGGACGGGCTGGGCAAACCGGCTCCCAGGTCGTTGCGCCGGCCCTCGGGGCGCCGCCCCGGCGGGCAGGGCGGCCACGAAGGTAAGACCCTGCGTCAGGTCGAGGTCCCGGACGAGGTCGTGGTGCACGAACCACCCAGCTGCACCAGGTGCGGGGCCGACCTGGCCGACGCGCCGGTGACAGGTACTCGACGGACCCAGGTGTTCGACATCGCCCCGATCAAGATCCACGTCGTCGAGCACCAGATGCGCTCGCGCCGGTGCGTGTGCGGGACCCTCACCCGCGCCGGCGCCCCCGAGCAGGCCGACGCGCCCGTGCAGTACGGGCCGGTGGCCCGGGCGGTCATGGTCTACCTGTTCCAGGGCCAGTTCCTGTCCAGGATCCGCACCGCCGACGCCCTCTCGGAGATCTTCAACGCCCCCGTCAGCGCGGCCACCGTCGCAGCAGCGGTCACTCGCGCCGCCGGTGACCTGCGCCCGTTCCTGTCCCAGGTCACCGCCCAGCTCGCCGCCTCGGGCCTGGCGCACTTCGACGAGACCGGGCTGCGCTGCCAAGGGCGCCTGGCCTGGTTGCACTCGGCCTGCAACCAGGCCTTCGCGCTGCTGTACGCCCACCCCAGGCGCGGCAAGGTGGCGATGGACGCGATGGGGGTGCTGCCCACCTTCACCGGCACCGCCGTGCACGACGCGTTCGCACCCTACGACCGCTACCCCCACGCCACCCACGCCCTGTGCGCGGCCCACGTCCTGCGCGAGCTGCAAGCCGTCCAGGACTACCACCGCCAGCAGCCCAGCCCCGGCCCGTGGTGCTGGGCCGAGCAGGCCGCCACCGCACTACGGACCCTCATCACGGCGGCCGACCAGGCCAACACCGCCGGCCACCCGGTCGACCCCCGCGTCCTGGCCGAACAACGGCGCCTGATCAGCCACAGCGCCACCATCGCCCAGAGCACCACCCCGGCCAACAAGATCGAACGAAAACACCGGGCCCTGGCCCGGCGCCTGACCAGAAGACTCCAGGACTACCTACGCTTCGCCACCGACCCCGCCGTCCCCGCCACCAACAACGCCGCCGAACAGCAAATCCGGATGGTCAAGATCCGACAGAAAGTCTCCGGCACCATGCGCACCCTCAAAGGAGCCCAAGACTTCGCCGCCATCCGCTCCTACACCGCCACCGCCGCCAAGCACGGCATCACCATGCTCGACGCCCTCACCCGCCTGACCAGCCACAACACCTGGTACCCCACCACCACCTGACCAGTTACCCCGGGCCACCCCACAACTTACGGATCCGGGCTCAGGAAGCGAAAGTGGAAAGGCCTGGCAGACCGGCAGGCCCCGCACGCCGTTCTACCAGGACGCCGCCGAAATGCCGCTCCGAAACGGAACCACCGCACTGCACAAACCGGCTCGGCGCATCCAAGATCAGCCGCCCTGGACGTCAGTCACGACCGTCGGGGAGAACTTCCCCTCCCAGGCCGCGCGAGCGCCGGAGTCCCCGGCGAGGTACACCGTGAACGTGGCCAGCGCGGAGAGCACGACCGCGACGACCATCGTCGCGATCCGCGCCCACGGGGCCACCACCCAGGACGTGTCCGCCACGGTGTGGCCGTCCGCGCTCGCAACCTCGGCCCGGTCCCTGCGTCGGCCGACCCACCAGACTGCGACGCAGGCCACCAGCAGCCCGAAGGCCCCGGCCGTCGCGGCTTCGCCGTACCCGGCGTGCTGCCGGATGATCGCACTGTCCGGCAGGCGCTGCTGGAGCCACGTCCCCACCTGCTGCGCCACCGGAGCGGTGACGAAGGCGACCGCGCCGGCGATCGGCAGCGACACCCCCAGCCGCCGCCGCGCCGCCGGCCAGCAGGCCGCCACGACGGCCAGCAGGGCCACCAGCGGGATGAGGACGACGACGGCGTGCACGATGAGGATGTGCGCCGGCAGTCCGTTGATCGTCATGACCACCTCCAGGAGGGTCGAACCCCGTCCCTCGGGATCCGGCACCGATCCTGTACGGCAGTTCTCAGACATCTCTGAGAGGACGGGCGGCACCATAGGGACATGGGCTCCGCACGGGACGGCGAACCACGCCCGACGCTGCTGCTCGTCGAGGACGACCGTCAGCTCGGCCCGCTGCTCGTCGAGGTCCTCGCCGAGCACTACGCCGTGACCCTGGCCCGGGACGGGCAGGCCGGGCTGCACCGCGCGCTCGTCGACCACCCGGACGTCCTGGTCATCGATCGCGGGCTGCCCGGGATCGATGGTCTGGACCTCGTGCGGCGGCTGCGCCGGTCGGGCCTGTGCGCCCCGGTGCTGGTGCTCACCGCGCGCGGCACCGTCCATGACCGTGTCGAGGGGCTGGACGCCGGCGCCGAGGACTACCTCGTCAAGCCGTTCGACATCGAGGAGCTGCTGGCCCGCCTGCGCGCGCTGCTGCGCCGGCACACCGACACCGCGGGGGCGATCCCGCTGGGCACCCTGCGGTTCGACGTCGCAGCGCGCCGGGTCACCGGGCTGCCCGGCGGTCCCGTCGACCTCACGGGGCGCGAGGGCGCCCTGCTGGCCACGCTGGCCCGACGCCCGCAGCAAGTGTTCAGCCGCGACGAGCTCCTCACCCTGGTCTTCGACCCCGAGGACGTCCCCAACACCGTCGACACCTACGTGCACTACCTGCGCCGCAAGCTCGGACGTTCGGTGGTCTGCACCGTCCACGGCCTGGGCTACCGGCTGGGCGAGCCGTGAGCGACGCGGACCAGGTGCTGGTGCGCCGGTCTGCCCGGCACGTCGGACGCATGGTCGCGGGAGCCGTCGCCGTCATCGCACTGCTCATCGCAGCCCTGGCCTGGTTGTTCGGCTACCAGGAGGGCAGCGAGCACGGGTTCGCAGGAGCCGGCACAGCCATCACCCGGGAGAACCGTCACGAGCAGAACATCGCCGTGGGGATCCTGGCGATCGCCGGCGTCGGCGTGATCAGCGCCCGCGCCGCCGGCACGCTCGCCGCGCGCCGCGCCGTCCGCCCGCTGCAGGAGGCCCTGTCGGTGCAGCGCCGCTTCGTCGCGGACGCCTCCCACGAGCTGCGCACCCCGCTGACCATCGTGCACACCCGCGCCCAGCTCCTCCTCGCCCGCACTTCGCCCGACGACGCCTGCCACACCACGCTCGCCCAGCTCGTCGAGGACACCCGCGTGCTGGGCGAGGTGGTCACCGACCTCCTCGTTTCCGCCCAGCTCGACGACGGCCCGCTGCCCCGCCAGCAGGTCGAGCTGCTGGACCTGGCCCGTGCCGTGGTGAGCTCCTCCGCCGTCCTCGCACCCGGCGTCCACCTCGAGGTGGACGGTGCGCAGGTCACGGTCGCCGGCGCGCCGACCGCCCTGCGGCGGGCGATCGCCTGCCTGGTCGACAACGCGGCGGCGCACAGTCCCGCCGACGGACGGGTCACGGTGACCGTCCGGGCGGTCCCGGGCCATGGGGCGGGGCGGGCCGAGGTGGCTGTGGCGGACGAAGGTGTGGGCTTTCCCGCCGACCGGGACCGGCTCACCGAGCGGTTCCAGCGCGGGCCGGGCGCCGACGGCTCGACGCCGCGCTTCGGGCTGGGGCTGGCCCTCGTCCGCGAGATTGCCGAGGCGCACGGCGGCCGGCTCGCCCTCGGTGACCGTCCGGGAGGTGGGGCGCTGGCCACGATCAGCCTGCCGCTGAGCCCGGCCCGACCGCACTGAGCCATCAGCCTGCCCCCGTGGGGGCCGCCCCGGGTCGCGGGCCGGACGCCGCCGCGTGCCAGGATCGATGCGTGCCCCCACCGACCCTCGCCGACCGCATCCCGGCAGATCCCACGCCGGACGCGCTCTACGAGGCGTTCACCGGGTGGGCGGCCGACCAAGGGCTGACCTTGTACCCGCACCAGGACGAGGCGCTGCTGGAGCTCGTCACCGGCTCGCACGTCATCCTGTCCACCCCCACGGGGTCGGGGAAGTCGCTGGTGGCCACCGCGGCGCACTTCGTCGCCCTGGCCCAAGGCCGGCGCACCTACTACACCGCACCGCTCAAGGCGCTGGTCTCCGAGAAGTTCTTCGCCCTGGTCGCAGCGTTCGGGTCCGCGCGGGTCGGCATGATGACCGGTGACTCCAGCGTCAACCCCGACGCGCCGATCATCTGCTGCACGGCCGAGATCCTGGCCAACCTCGCGCTGCGGCACGCCGACACCGACGACCGCATCGGTCAGGTCGTCATGGACGAGTTCCACTTCTACGCCGACCCGCAGCGCGGCTGGGCGTGGCAGGTGCCGCTGCTGGAGCTGGCGCACACCCAGTTCCTGGCGATGTCCGCCACCCTCGGGGACGTCTCGTTCTTCGCCGAGGACCTCGAGCGGCGCACCGGACGGCCGGTGGCGGTCGTCTCCTCCGTCGAGCGGCCCGTGCCGTTGAGCTACTCCTACGTCGTGGAACCGCTGCACGAGGTGCTCGATGAGCTCGTGCATACCCACCGGGCCCCGGTGTACGTGGTGCACTTCACCCAGAAGGAGGCGGTCGAACGCGCCCAGGCCCTGGTGTCCGCGAACCTGGCCGGCCACGCCCAGCGGGACGCGATCGCTGCGGAGCTGGGCGACTTCCGGTTCGGCCCGGGCTTCGGGCGCACGCTGTCCCGTCTGGTCCGCAGCGGCGTCGGGGTCCACCACGCCGGGATGCTGCCCCGGTACCGCCGGGTGGTGGAACGCCTGACCCAGCGCGGCCTGCTGCAGGTCGTGTGCGGCACGGACACCCTCGGCGTAGGCATCAACGTGCCCATCCGCACGGTGGTGCTCACCTCCCTGGTGAAGTTCGACGGCACCCGGATGCGGCACCTGTCCGCCCGGGAGTTCCACCAGATCGCCGGCCGCGCCGGGCGGGCCGGCTTCGACACCCGGGGCGAGGTCATCGTGATGGCCCCCGAGCACGTCATCGAGAACCGGCGCGCCCTCGCCAAGGCCGGTGACGACCCGAAGAAGTTGCGCAAGCTCGTCCGCAAGTCCGCACCCCAGGGGTTCGTCAACTGGACGGACAAGACGTTCGAGCGGTTGCGCGACGCCCCGCCGGAGCCACTCACCTCGAGCTTCGTCGTCAACCACGCCATGGTGCTCAACGTCCTGGCCCGGCCCGGCGACCCGGTGGCGGCCATGACTCGCCTGCTCACCGACAACCACGAGCCGCCCGCCCGGCGGTCCGCCGCCGTGCGCCGGGCCATCACCATCTACCGTTCGCTGCGGGCGGCCGGGGTGGTGGAACGGGTGGACGTGCCGGACCCGGCGGCGCCGCACGGCCACCGCCGCACCGTGCGCCTGACCCGGGACCTGCCCTCGATGTTCGCCCTCAACCAGCCGCTGTCCCCGTTCGCCTACGCCGCCCTCGCCCTGCTGGACCCCGACGCCCCGGGGTACGCGCACGACGCGGTCTCGGTCATCGAGGCGGTGCTGGACGATCCCCGGCAGGTGCTCGCCGCCCAGCAGAACCGGGCCCGGGGTGCGGCGGTGGCGGAGATGAAGGCCGACGGCCTGGAGTACGACGAGCGGATGGCCCTCCTGGCGGACGTCACCTACCCGCGCCCGCTGGCGGACCTGCTGACCGCCGCGTTCGCGACCTACCGGACCACGAACCCGTGGGTCGCCGACTACGAGCCGTCCCCCAAGTCCGTGGTCCGGGACATGCACGAGCGCGCCGCGACGTTCGCCGAGTACGTCTCACTGTATGGCCTCGAGCGGACCGAGGGCGTGCTGCTGCGCTACCTCGCCGACGCCTATCGGGCACTGCGCCAGACCGTCCCGGACAGCGCCCGCACCGACGACCTCGACGAGATCATCGAGTGGCTGGGCGACCTGGTGCGACGCACCGACTCGAGCCTGCTCGACGAGTGGGAACGGCTCAGCCACCCGGAGGACCTCGACGACGCGACAGCCGCGGGCGGGGTCGCCCCGGACGTCGGACCACCGCCGCTCAGCGCCAACCCGCGAGCGCTGCGCGCCCTGGTCCGCCAGGCGGTGTTCCGCCGGGTCGAACTCGTCGCGCTCGGGGCGTGGAACCGGCTCGCCGAGCTCGGCGACACCGACCTCGACGACGTGGCCTGGACCGCGGACCGCTGGCGTGCGGTGATCGAGGCGTACCTGGCGGAGCACGGCCCTGCCCTGGCCGGTGCGCCGGCCAGGGGCCCGGACCTGTTCATGGTGACCGTCCGGGGCGGCACCTGGCAGGTGCGCCAGACCCTCGACGACCCGGAGGGCGACCACGACTGGCACCTCGACGTGGTGGTCGACATCCAGGCGTCCGACGACGCCGGCGAGGTCGTGCTGCACGTCGTCGGGATGGCGGCCTGACCGGCGGCGACCAGCACCCACAGGGTAGGCATACCTGCATATCCGCAGGTCAGGGCAGCCTTGACTGCGGTGACAGGCGCGGCACGGGTGCCTACCGTGACACCATGACGACCGCCTCCGGGCCGCACCCCGGCTCGACGATGGATGCCCCCGTGCCCCACGGCTTCCCGCCGGTGCCGCCCGGGACGCCGACCGCTCGCCGGCTCAACTGGCTGCGCGCGGGGGTACTCGGCGCCAACGACGGCGTCGTGTCCATCGCCGCAACGGTGGTCGGCGTGGCCGCCGCCTCGAGCGAGGTGCCGGCGATCGCCATCGCTGGCATCGCCTCGATCATCGCCGGAGCACTGTCCATGGCCGCCGGGGAGTACGTGTCGGTGAGCAGCCAGCGGGACGCCGAGCGGGTGATGGCACACCGCGGCATCATCAAGGCGGCGGAGCACGACCTGACGAACCCGTGGCACGCCGCCGTGGCGTCGTTCGCCGCCTTCCTGGCCGGCGGGATCGTCCCTCTGCTCGTCATCCTCGCGCCGTGGGGCGGCGGTCGCGTGCCCGCGACCTTCGTGGCCGTCGTCCTCGCCCTGCTCGTCACCGGGTACTTCAGCGCCCGGCTCGGCGGCGCACCCGTCGGCCGGGCGATGGCCCGCAACGTCCTGGGCGGCTCCCTGGCGATGGCCGTGACCTACGGGATCGGCGAACTCGTGGGCATGGTGGTGTGACCCTCGAGGACCGCGCCGCCGGGTGACCTCCGGAGGCCGTCCCGCTCCGGCCGCGCGGCCGGGCGCTCACGGCGGGGCTCTACGCTGGGCCCGTGAGGCGCACGGGGTCACCGGCCACGCCGGCGCTGGTCGCACTGGATGCCGCCGGGGTGGACTGCACCGTGCACGCCTACCGGCACGACCCGGCCGGCACCGTGGGCTACGCGCCCGAGGCAGCGGCCGCGCTGGCGGTGGATCCGGACCGGGTCCTCAAGACCCTCGTGACGGTGACCGACGGTGAGCTCACGGTCGCCGTCGTGCCGGCGAGCGCCCGGCTCGACCTCAAGGCGCTCGCACGGGCCCGCGGTGCGAGCCGGGCCGCCATGGCCGATCCGCACGTCGCCGAGCGCGCCACGGGGTACGTCGTGGGCGGGATCTCGCCGGTCGGCCAGCGCTCGGCGCACCCGACGGTGGTGGACTCCTCGATCCAGCGGTTCGCCACGGTGCTCGTCTCGGCCGGACGCCGCGGGCTCGACGTCGAGCTCTCCCCGGCAGACCTGGTGCGCGTCACCGGGGCGACGATCGCCGACATCGCCCGACCGGCGCACGGCTGAGGCGGTCGACGTGGACACCTGGCGACCGGACCGGGAGCCGACGGGCGTGAGCGAGGGCCGAGCCTCGGACAGGGCTGATCGGCTGGAGCCGGACGTGGCCCTCGTGGCCGCCCGGATCGGCCAGGTGCGCGCGCGGATCGCGGCCGCCGAGAGCGCGGCCGGCCGGCCCGTGGGTCAGGTACGGCTGCTGCTCGCCACGAAGACGCAGCCGGCGTGCGTCGTCCGGGCCGCGGTGCTGGCCGACGCGGCCGCCCGGGATGCCGGGGCACCCGGCGGGCCCGCGCTGGTCGGGGAGAACCGCGTCCAGGAGCTGGTGGCCAAGGGCCCGGTGCTGGCCGAGCTCGGTGTGCCCGCACACCTGATCGGTCCGCTGCAGCGCAACAAGGTGGTCCAGGCCGTGCGCTGGGCAGCCTGCGTGCAGACCGTCGATTCCCTGGCCCTTGCCGAACGGCTCGCCGCCCGCACGACCACCCACCCGCTCGCGGTGATGGTCCAGGTCAACGTCTCGGGAGAGGCGACCAAGCACGGCGTGCCCCCGGCGGAGGCCGTGGACCTCGCCTGCGCCGTCGCCGCCCTGCCCGGCCTGGACCTGCGGGGGCTGATGACCATCGGTGCCCACAGCGACGACCGCCGCACGGTGCGGACCGGCTTCGCCCTGCTCCGCCGCCTGCGCGACGCGGTACGCGACTCCGGCGGGCCGGGCACGGACCGGGCCGACCAGCTGTCCATGGGGATGAGCGCGGACCTGGCGGATGCCGTCGCCGAGGGGGCCACGCTCGTGCGCGTCGGGTCGGCCGTCTTCGGCGGCCGCAGCTGACCGCCGCGGCGCACGGCAGGCGGGCGGCGTGCGTGCTCAGGCACGCGGGCGGTCCACCGGCTCACGGCACGCGGGCGGTCCACTCCGGGTTGGCGAACTTCGTGCGAACCAGCTCCTCGGCGCGCGTCAGCTCCTCGGGGCGCAGCCGGCCCTCCACCGTGGCATACCGGGACCGGAAGTGCGCGGCGAACGCGTCGATCACCTGCTCGCGGGGCAGATGGGTCTGCGAGCGCACCGGGTCGACCCGCTTGTTGGCGCTCGCCGTGCCCTTGTCGGAGAGCTTCTCCCGGCCGATCCGCAGCACCTGGAGCATCTTGTCCGCGTCGATGTCGTAGGACATCGTCATGTGGTGCAGCACGGCACCGCCAGCCAGGCGCTTCTGCGCGGACCCGGCGAGCTTGCCCGCCGGGGAGGCGACGTCGTTCAGCCCGGAGAACTGCGCCTGGACGCCAACGTCGGCCAACGCGCCGATCACCCAGTCGTCGAGGAACCGGTAGGACTGCTCGAAGCTCAGGCCGTCGACCAACGACGCCGGCACGACGAGCGAGAACGTGATGCAGTTGCCGGCCTCCATGAACATCGCACCGCCGCCGGAGATCCGCCGCACCACCGTGACCCCCAGCCGCTCGGCCGCCGCCAGGTCCACCTCGTTGCGCAGCGACTGGAAGGACCCGATGATCACGGCGGGGTCGACCCACTCCCAGAACCGCAGGGTGGGACCGCGGCGCCCGGCGGCCAGCTCCTCGGTGAGCACCTGGTCGAGGGCGGCGTTCATCGCCGGGGTCACCGGCCCCGGCCGCAGCACCTCGAAGGTGTGGTCCTGCCATCCGGACGCGTGGCCCAGTGCCCGCCGGACCGCGATCGCCACCGACTCCGCGTCGAAGCCGACCATCGTCACCCGACCGTCCAGGGCACCCGAGGCCTCGGCGGCCTGCAGCGCCCTGTCGACCGCTCCGGCCAGCTCGGGAGTGCGCGCCTCGGCATCGGCACCTACCAGGGCGCCGTCGATGACGGACAGCGCCGTGTCCGGCTCGAGGAAGAAGTCGCCACTGACCACCGCCGACGCCAGCACGCCATCGACGACGTCGACGTCCACCGCCACGAGCTTGCCGCCGGGAACCTTGTACTCACCGTGCACCGGGACACTGTAGGTCGCCAGACGCGGTGCGCGGCGCGCGGCGCCGGGACGTATGCCCCGCCGGGACGTATGCCGCGCCGGGACGTGCGCGACACCGCGACGGTGCCGGAGCGCCGGTCGGTCAGCCGGCCCGGCCGGTCAGCCGGCCGACGCGGGGCTCGAGGCTGTCCCGGCGCCCTCGAGCGCAGCGACCGCGGACGCCGCTCGCGCCTGCACCATGGCGTCCAGGTCCGCGGGGCTGCCCAGGTCGTCGCGCGACCCGTCCGGCGGCACCGCGACCACGGTCCATGACACGATCGCGTTGCCGACCAGCACGTACCCGCTCACCTCGGGTGAGACCACGCCGGCCCGGGACTCCTCGCGCTGCTGGGCCAGCGACGGGTACCGGCCCTGGGCCTCGGTCGCCGGGGCCGTCGTCCACGTCGTCACGTCACCGGTGCCGGCGGTGACCAGGCTGAACGTGGGGCAGGCGTCGATCGTGGAGACCAGCGCGCGGAACGCCGACTGCGCGTCGGACGCCGAGCCGAGCAGGAGCACGTGCTGGTCGACCCGCACCCGGTCGCCCGCCCATGTCCGGGTGTCGTGCACGACCGGAGGGTCGGCGACGACCGTCACCGCCGTGGTGCACTGGCCCGGGTCCACCGCCGCGCCGGCGGGCAGCCCCCACGTGGTGTCCGGCGCACCCGGCCGCAGCGAGCCACCTGCCCCGGGCACCCTGGCGATGACGTCCCCGGTCGTGAGGAACAGGCTGGCCAGGCTCGCCTCGTCGAACACGGCGGTGACCGCGACGTCGGGGGCCACGGTCGTCGCCGACGGGGTCGGCGACTGCGTAGACGCATCGCTCGGCGAGCCGGTCGCCCCCGCCCAGACGCCCGAACCGACGGTGTCCCACGGGCGCGTCACCGCGACGACCAGGCCCGCCAGCGTCAGGGTGAGGAGGACCACCGCGGTGCCAACGCGAGCCGCCCGCCGGCGTGGACCGGGCTCGCCGGCGTGCTGGCCCTGCGGGGTCATGGACACCGACACTCCTCACCCGGTGCAGCGTGGACGCCCCCGAGCCTACGAGGGCCACGGCCGACCGGTCGACCGCCGCGCGGGACCGTGGCAGGCGTGGCCCGGCCGGATGATGCCGGCGGCCCGTAGCGGTCAGCGCGGGACGACACCGCGGTGGCGCAGTCCCCACACGGCGGAGTCGGTCAGTGCCTCCCAGGCTGCCTCGATGAGGTCCGGGCCCACCCCGACGGTGCTCCACGTGCCCGCGCCGTCCGACGTCTCGATGAGGACCCGGGTCACCGCGTCCGTCCCGTGCATGGCATCGAGGATGCGGACCTTGAAGTCGACCAGCTCGAAGGCGGCCAGCTCCGGGTAGGGGCCGAGCAACGCCTGCCGCAGCGCGTGGTCCAGGGCGTTGACCGGCCCGTTGCCCTCGCCGGTGCTGACGATCCGCTCGCCCCCGGCGTGCAGCTTGACCGTGGCCTCCGCGGCCGCCGGTACCTGCGTTCCACCGGTGCGCTCGACGATCGTCCGCCAGCTCTCCACCCGGAAGTAGTCCGGCCGGGCCCCCTCGACCTCCTCGATGAGGAGCAGCTCGAAGGAGGCGTCCGCCGCGTCGAACGTGTAGCCCTGCGCCTCCATGTCCTTCACCCGCTGGGTGACCCGGGTGAGGACGTCGTCCCGCCCGGCCAGGTCGAAGCCCAGCTCCCGTCCCTTGAGCTCCACCGAGGCCCGGCCGGCCATCTCCGAGACGAGCATCCGCATGTCGTTGCCGACGAGCACGGGGTCGGTGTGCTGGTACAGGTCCGGGTCCACCCGGATCGCCGACGCGTGCAGGCCCGCCTTGTGCGCGAACGCGCTGGCGCCGACGTAGGGCTGCCGAGCGAACGGGGCGATGTTGGTGATCTCGCTGACGGCGTGGGACACCCGCGTCAGCTCGGCCAACCTGGGCGGGCCGTCGACCGCGGGGGCTAGCACGGCGCGGCCCAACTTGAGTTCGAGGTTCGCCACGACGCTGAGCAGGTCGGCGTTGCCGGTCCGCTCCCCGTAGCCGTTGACGGTGCCCTGCACGTGCACGCACCCGGCCTGGACCGCGGCCAGCGTGTTGGCCACGGCGCAGCCGCTGTCGTTGTGCGCGTGCATGCCGAGCCGGACGTCGGCCCCGAGGTGCCCGCGCAGGTCCGTGACGATCTCGCTCACCCAGGCGGGGACCATCCCGCCGTTGGTGTCGCACAGCGTGACGCACTCCGCGCCCGCCTCGAAGGCGGCGACGACCCCGGCGCGCGCGTGGTCCGGGTGGACGCGGTAGCCGTCGAAGAAGTGCTCGGCGTCGACGACCACGCGGCGCCCCTCGCCGACGAGCAGTGCCACGGTGTCGGAGATCATCGCGAGGTTCTCCGCCGGGGTGGTGCGCAGCGCCCGTTCGACGTGGCGCAGGTCCGTCTTGGCGACGAGCGTCACGACCGGCGTGCCTGCGTCGAGCAGGGCGCGGACCTGCGGGTCGCCCGCCGCCGCCACGCCCGGCTTGCGGGTCGCACCGAACGCCGCGAGCACGGCGTGGTGCAGCTGCAGCTCGGTGGCGGCCCGGGCGAAGAACTCGGTGTCCTTGGGGATCGCACCGGGCCAGCCCCCCTCGATGTAGCCGACGCCCAGCTCGTCCAGCAGCGGGGCGATGGCCAGCTTGTCGGCCACGGACAGGTTCATGCCCTCCTGCTGGGCACCGTCCCGCAGGGTGGTGTCGTACACGTCGAACGGCGGCGGCCCGGCGGCGGTCTCGGTGGTCACAGCGAACTCTCCTCGCAGGGGGCGCACCGCACCGGGCACCCGGGGACGGTGAACGAAAAAGGACCCCCCGGGGTTCGGGAGGTCCGCGCGTCCGGCTGTGCCGGACGCGCTAGGCGATGATGACGACGGTGGTCATGGACATCATGGTCGCACACCTGCGACCGCTGCGGGACCGGCCGACCTCCTCGGCCGGCCGACCGGGGCCACCGGTCAGCCGAGCCGGTGCATCCAGCCGTAGGTGTCCGCGGCACGTCCCCACTGGATGTCGGTGAGCTGCTCGCGCACCGCCATGGTCACCGCGCCGGCCTGGCCGTCCGCCACGGTCGCGTCGAAGTCGGCGCCGGCGAGCCGACCCACCGGCGTGATGACGGCCGCGGTGCCGCAGGCGAACACCTCACGGACCGAGCCGTCGGCGACCCCGGCGAGCAGGCCCGCGAGCGGGATCTCCGCCTCGCGCACCTCGTGACCCGCGTCGGCGAGCAGCCGTAGGACCGAGGACCGGGTGACCCCCTCGAGGATCGAGCCGGACAGCGCCGGGGTGGCCACCGAGCCGTCCGCGTGCACGACGCACAGGTTCATCCCGCCGAGCTCCTCCAGCAGCGAGTTCGTCGTCGCGTCGAGGAAGCACACCTGCTCGCAGCCCCGCTCGTACGCCTCCTGCTGGGGCAGCAGGCTGGCGGCGTAGTTGCCGCCGCACTTGGCCGCGCCCGTGCCGCCCGGGCCGGCGCGGTGGTAGTCCTGGGCGACCCAGATCGACACCGGCTGGACGCCGCCGACGAAGTAGCCGGCCACCGGCGAGGCGATGACCAGGTACTCGACCGCGTTCGCCGAGCGCACCCCGAGGAAGGCTTCGGATGCATACATGAAGGGCCGCAGGTACAGGCTCATCTCCTCCCCCGTCGGCACCCAGTCCCGGTCCGTGCGCACCAGCGCGGTGATCGAACCGAGGAAGTCCTCGACGGACAGCTCGGGCAGCGCCAACCGATGGGCGGACCGGGCCATCCGCGCGGCGTTCGCCCACGGCCGGAACGTCCACACCGACCCGTCGGCGTGCTGGTAGGCCTTCAGCCCCTCGAAGATCTCCTGCGCATAGTGCAGGACGGCGGTGGCCGGGTCCAGCTGCAGGGGCCCGTAGGGCTCGATGCGCCGGTCGTGCCAGCCGTCGGCCGTGGTCCAGGAGATGCGCGCCATGTGGTCGGTGAAGACCGTGCCGAAGCGCGGTGCGGCGAGCAACTCGGCGCGCTGGGCGGCGCTCGCCGGTGCCGGGTTGCGCCGGACGCGGAACTGGTCGGCGGTGGATGCGGTCGTCGTGCTCATTCGGGTGGCCTCTCCCCAGGGTGGTCGGTGTGGACGATGCCGATGGACGACCGGGCGGCGTCAGCCGGCGACGCGCGCGGCGAGCTCGGCGCCCACCTCCGCGGTCGACCGTACTCGTCCGCTCCGCTGGGCCAGGTCCGCCGCCACCGCGTCCTCGATGCGCCGGGCCGGACCGGCGAGCCCCAGGTGGTCCAGCAGCAGCGCCACCGACAGCACCGTGGCGCTCGGGTCGGCGACCCCCCGGCCCGCGATGTCCGGGGCGGAGCCGTGCACCGGCTCGAACATGCTCGGGCTGGTCCGGTCGGGGTTGATGTTGCCGGAGGCGGCCAGCCCGATCCCGCCGGTGACCGCCCCGGCGAGGTCGGTGAGGATGTCTCCGAACAGGTTGTCGGTGACGATGACGTCGAACCGCGCGGGGTCGTTGACGAGGACCATGGTGGCCGCGTCGACATGCAGGTAGTCGACCGTGACCTCGGGGTGCTCGGCGCCGACCGCCTCCACCGTGCGCCGCCACAGGTCACCGGCATACACGAGCACGTTGTGCTTGTGCACCAGGGTCAGCCGCCGGCGTGCACGGGACGCCGCGAGGGTGAACGCGTAGCGCACGACACGCTCGACCCCGAACGCGGTGTTGACACTCACCTCGTTGGCGACCTCGTACGGCGTGCCGACCCGGATCGCACCGCCGTTGCCCACGTACGGGCCCTCGGTGCCCTCCCGCACGACGAGCAGGTCCACGTCGCCAGGATCGGCCAAGGGCGAGGCGACGCCCGGGTACAGCCGGGCGGGCCGCAGGTTGACGTACTGGTCGAGGGCGAATCGCAGCCGCAGCAGCAGACCGCGCTCGAGCACCCCGGAGGGGACCCCCGGGTCGCCCACCGCGCCGAGCAGGATCGCGTCGTGCCGGCGGATGGCGGCCAGGTCGGCGTCCGTGAGCGTCTCGCCCGTGCGGTGCCAGCGTGCGGCGCCCAGGTCGAAGCGGGTCGTCGTGAGGGCGACGTCCTCGTCGGCCGTCGCGGCGTCGAGGACCACGAGGCCCTGCTCGACCACCTCCGGACCGATGCCGTCCCCCGCGATGACGGCGAGGCGGATCTCCTGAGGCATGCGCCGACCCTACCGAGCACCGGGGACCGGTCGGCGTCCCGGTCCAGGATGCGACCAGCGGCCCGGCGCCCGGCGAACCCCCGGCAGACGTCCCTCCTGCCGGGGTGCGTGACAGCCGGACGGTCGGCAGTCAGCGGGCGGCGGAACCTTCGACGTAGTCGGTGTCGGACGGCTTCACCCAGGCGAACAGCTTGCGCAGGTCGCGGCCGATCGCCTCGATGGGGTGGTTCTGCCCCTCGGTGCGCAGCGCGTTGAACTCCGGGGCGCCGGCGTCCTGGTCCGCGATGAACCGGCGGGCGAACGTGCCGTCCTGGATGTCCGACAGGACCGCCTTCATGTTCTCCTTGACGTGCGCGTCGATGACCCGCGGGCCGGACACGTAGTCGCCGTACTCGGCGGTGTCGGACACGCTCCACCGCTGCTTGGTGATGCCTCCCTCGAAGATCAGGTCGACGATCAGCTTCATCTCGTGGAGCACCTCGAAGTAGGCGATCTCCGGCTGGTAGCCCGCCTCGGTGAGCGTCTCGAAGCCGTACTGGATGAGGTGCGAGACCCCGCCGCACAGCACCGCCTGCTCGCCGAACAGGTCCGTCTCGGTCTCCTCGGTGAACGTCGTGCGGATCCCGGCCGCCCGCAGCCCGCCGATGCCCTTGGCGTAGGCCAGGGCGATCTGCCACGCGTCACCTGTGGCGTCCTGCTCGACGGCGACGAGCACCGGCACGCCGCGGCCGTCGACGTACTCCCGGCGCACCAGGTGGCCGGGGCCCTTCGGGGCGACCATGACGACGTTGACCCCGGCCGGCGCCGTGATGTAGCCGTACCGGATGTTGAACCCATGGCCGAACACCATGGTGTCGCCGGGCTGCAGGTTCGGGGCGATGTCGTCGGCGTAGACGAACCGCTGGACCTGGTCCGGCGCCAGCACGACGATGACCTCCGCCTCCGCGACGGCCTGCGCGGTCGACACCACCCGCAGGCCCTGGTCCTCCGCCTTCGCCCGGGACGCGGAGCCCTCCCGGAGCCCGACCCGGACGTCGATGCCCGAGTCGCGCAGGTTGAGGGCGTGCGCATGCCCCTGGCTGCCGTAGCCGATGACGGCGACCTTCTTGCTGGCGAGCACGGACAGGTCTGCGTCGTCCTCGTAGAACAGGTCAGCCACGGTGGATCTCCTCGGTGTGTAGTGAGCTGCGGTCTGGGCGTGCACGGCTCGGGTCCCCGGACGCACCCGGTCCCGGGCGCGGGTCAGGCGGGACGGGTCACCCGCTCCAGGGAGCGGTCGGTGATCGACCGGGAACCGCGCCCGATGGCGACGATCCCGGACTGGACGATCTCCCGGACGCCGAACGGCTCGAGAGCGGCCAGCAGCGCGGCCAGCTTGGCCGGGCTGCCGGTCGCCTCGATCGTGACGGTGTCCGGCACGACGTCCACCACGTGCGCCCGGAACAGGTCGACGACCTCCAGCACGTGGGTGCGCTGGGCCGCCTCGGCGCGCACCTTGACGAGCAGCAGCTCGCGGTGCACCGCCGAGTCGTCGAGCTCGACGATCTTGATGACGTTGACGAGCTTGTTGAGCTGCTTGGTGACCTGCTCCAGCGGCAGCTCGTCGACGTCCACGACGACGGTGACCCGGGAGACGTCGTCGTTCTCGGTGGGGCCCACGGCCAGGGAGTGGATGTTGAACGCCCGCCGGGAGAACAGCCCCGCGATCCGGGCCAGCACACCCGGCTTGTTCTCCACGAGCACGGACAACGTGTGACGGCTCATCACTCTGCCTCCCACTGCGGCGTCAGGCCGCGGGCGTACTGGATCTCGTCGTTGCTGACGCCCGCCGGCACCATCGGCCACACCATGGCGTTGCGCGAGACCGTGAAGTCCACGACCACCGGCTGGTCGTCGATCTCCAGCGCCTTGCGGATCGTGTCATCCACGTCGGCCGCGGACTCGCAGCGCAGGCCGGCACAGCCGTAGGCCTGGGCCAACGCGACGAAGTCCGGGATGCGCCGCGTGCCGTGCCCGGTCTGCAGCTCGGTGTGGGAGTAGCGCGACTCGTAGAACAGCGTCTGCCACTGGCGCACCATGCCCAGGGACGAGTTGTTGATCACCGCCACCTTGATGGGGATCTCGTTGATCGCACAGGTCGCCAGCTCCTGGTTGGTCATCTGGAAGCAGCCGTCGCCGTCGATCGCCCAGACCACCCGGTCCGGCTCGCCGACCTTGGCGCCCATCGCGGCCGGCACGGCGTAGCCCATGGTGCCCAGGCCGCCGGAGTTGATCCAGGACCGGGGCCGCTCGTACCGGATGAACTGCGACGCCCACATCTGGTGCTGCCCGACGCCCGCCACGTACGTCGCCTCCGGCCCGGACAGCGCGCCCAGCCGGGAGATGACGTACTGCGGGGCGGTGAGCCCGTCGACCGGCTCGTCGTAGCCGAGCGGGAACGTCGTGCGCCAGTCGTCGAGCTGGCGCCACCAGCCCTCCAGGTCCGGCTTGCCGTGCTGGGCGTGCTCCTGCTCCAGCGCCGGGACCAGGTCGGCGAGGATGTCCTTGAGGTCACCGACGATCGGCACGTCGACGGCCTTGTTCTTGCCGATCTCCGCCGGGTCGATGTCGGCGTGGACGACCGTCGCGTGCGGGGCGAAGCTCGTCAGCAGACCCGTCACGCGGTCGTCGAACCGAGCACCGAGCGCCACCACGAGGTCCGCGTGCTGCAGCGCCGCCACCGCGGCCACCGTCCCGTGCATGCCGGGCATGCCCAGGTGCTGAGGGTGCGAGTCCGGCAGGGCGCCGCGCGCCATGAGCGTCGTGACCACGGCCGCACCGGAGGTGTCGACGAGCCGACGCAGCTCGGCCGAGGCGTTGGCCCGCAGCACCCCGCCGCCCACGTAGAGCACCGGGCGGCGCGCGGTGGCCAGCAGCCGCGCAGCCTCCCGGACCTGCTTGGCGTGCGGCTTCGTCACGGGGTGGTAGCCCGGCAGCCGGAGCTCCGGAGGCCAGGAGAAGGTGGTCCGGGCCTGCATGGCCGACTTGGCGATGTCGACCAGGACCGGGCCGGGCCGGCCCGTCGAGGCGATGTGGAACGCCTCGGCGATCACCCGGGGGATGTCGTCGGCCGTCGTGACGAGGTAGTTGTGCTTGGTCACCGGCAGGGTGATGCCGACGATGTCGGCCTCCTGGAAGGCGTCGGTACCGATCATCGACGCCGCCACCTGGCCGGTCACGGCGACCACCGGGATGGAGTCCATGTGGGCGTCGGCCAGTGCCGTGACCAGGTTCGTCGCACCCGGGCCGGAGGTGACCATGCACACCCCGACGCGTCCGGTGGCGTGCGCATAGCCCGAGGCCGCGTGCCCGGCGCCCTGCTCGTGCCGGACGAGGATGTGGCGCAGCCGGGTGGAGTCCAGCAGCGGGTCGTAGACCGGCAGGATCGCTCCGCCGGGCAGGCCGAACACGACCTCCACGCCCGCCTCCTCCAGCGACCGGATGATCGATTCCGCGCCGGAGACCGGCTCGCCCGCGACCCGCGGGGCCTGGTCGACGCGTGCCGGCGTGACGGCCGGTACCTGCTCGACGCCGGCCGGCGTGACGGCCGGTACCTGCGGCGCCGGCCGGGACGCCGAGGGTGCTGGGCGGGGCGGGGCAGAGCGCTGGCCCTGGACCATCGGTGATCCTCCTGCAGCTGCTGGGGTGACACAGAAAGACCCCTCGCGCCCCGGCGGGGTGAAGGGGTCAGCGCGCCGAACCAGGTGTGGTCAGCCGACGCGCCGGTCGGGTACGACGAGGTGGTTCGTGTGCATGGTGCGACAGTACGCAGCCGGCGCCGCCCTGTCACGCAATCCGGCAATCATCTCGAATAGTGGTTCCTGTGTCCGGGATCCGGACGGCACGGTCAGGCGGCGCCCACCCGGTACACCCGGGCTTCCCACGGCCGCAGCCGCAGCTGCGACCCACCCCCTGCCGGGACGGCCTCGTCGTAGTTGCCCAGCACCAGCCGGGCGCGGGCCAGGCGGTCGGTCCACTCCTCGCCCAGGTCCGCGACGCGCGCCTCGTCCCCGAACAGGGCGACGACCAGCAGCGTGCTGCCGGCCAAGGTCCGGGTGAAGGCATACACGTGCTCGTCGTCGGGAAGCAGCATGACGAAGTCGCCGAGGGCGACCACGGGGTCGTCGTGCCGCAGTGCGACGAGCCGGCGGTAGTGGTGGAAGACGGAGTGCGGGTCGGCGCGCTGCGCCGCGGCGTTGATCGTCGTGCGGTTGGGGTTGACCGCCAGCCAGGGCGTCCCGGTGGTGAACCCCGCCTGCGGCCCGTCGTCCCACTGGACGGGGGTACGGGCGTTGTCCCGGCTCATCGCCGCCAGCGCGGCGAGCAGCTGCGACTCGGTGGCCCGGCCGGCAGCGCGCTGCTGGGCCACGTAGTTGACGGACTCGATGTCCCGGTACTGGTCCAACCGGGTGAAGTGGGCGTTCGTCATCCCGAGCTCTTCGCCCTGGTACACGTACGGCGTCCCCCGGTGCAGGTGCAGGACGGTGGCCAGCAGCGTTGCCGACTCCCGTCGGTACCGACCGTCGTTGCCGAACCGCGACACGATCCGCGGCTGGTCGTGGTTGTCCCAGTACAGGCTGTTCCAGCCGACGTCGGCGAGGCCGGCCTGCCAGCGGCCGAACGTCGCCTTGAGGTCGGTCAGACGTAGCGGACGCACCGCGAACTTGTCCCAGGGCTCGTGGTCCAGCCCGACGTGCTCGAACTGGAAGACCATGTCCACCTCGTGGCGGGCCGGGTCGGTGAACAGCCTGGCCTGCTCCACGGTCACGCCGGGCATCTCCCCGACCGTGAGCAGCCGGTCCGCCCGCCCCGCGAACACCTGCTCGTGCATCTCGGCGAGGAACTCGTGGATCCGGGGACCGCAGGTGTAGAAGGCGCTGCCGTCCCCGAAGGGTCCGGTGACCACCGGGCCGTCCCGCAGCTCACCCTTGGAGATGAGGTTGATGACATCCATCCGGAAGCCGTCGACCCTGCGGTCCAACCACCACCGCATCATGTCGTAGACGGCCTCGCGCACCTGGGGGTTCTCCCAGTTGAGGTCCGGCTGCCGGCGACTGAACAGGTGCAGGTAGTACTCCCCCGTCGCGTCGTCCAGCTGCCAGGCCGGCTCGGAGAAGAACGAGCCCCAGTTCGTCGGCTCGGCGCCGGGGGCGCCGGCGGCCATCCCGTCCCGTGCCGGCCGCCACCAGTACCAGTCCCGCTTGGGGTTGTCGAGCGACGAGCGGCTCTCGACGAACCACGGGTGCTCGTCGGACGTGTGGTTGACGACCAGGTCCAGCACCAGCCGCATGCCGCGGGCGTGCACCGCGGCCAGCAGCGCATCGAAGTCCGCCAGCGTCCCGAACGTCGGGTCGATGGCCCGGTAGTCGCTGATGTCGTAGCCGTTGTCGTCCTGCGGGGAGGCGTACACCGGGGACAGCCACACGACGTCCACGCCGAGCTCGGCCAGGTGGTCCAGGTGTTCCATGACGCCCCGCAGGTCTCCCACCCCGTCCCCGTCGGAGTCGGCGAAGCTGCGCGGGTACACCTGGTAGACCGTGGCGCGCGTCCACCACGGTGCGTCCTCGACGGTCCAGCCCACCACTGCCCTCCAGCGACGTCCTCGGTACGGGAGCTGACCCCGTCGACCTGCCCCGTGCACCCGGGCAGGTCGACGGTCCCACCCACATATCAGTCGAGGACGGCGCCCGTGGAGGCGGAGTGCACGAGCTTGACGTACTTGCCCAGGACACCCCGGGTGTACCGGGGCGGCAGCGGCTGCCATCCCTCGCGCCGGCGGGCCAGCTCCTCGTCGTCCACGAGCAGGTCCAGTGTCGCGTTCGCCACGTCGAGCCGGATCCGGTCGCCGTCCTGCACGAAGGCGATGGGGCCGCCGTCCGCCGCCTCGGGTGCCACGTGGCCCACGCACAGACCGGTCGTCCCGCCGGAGAACCGGCCGTCGGTGAGCAGCAGCACGTTCTTGCCGAGGCCGGCGCCCTTGATCGCCCCCGTGATGGCGAGCATCTCGCGCATGCCGGGGCCGCCCTTCGGGCCCTCGTAGCGGATGACGACGACGTCCCCCCCGGTGATCGTCCCGTCCTCCAGCGCGTCCATCGCGGCCCGCTCGCGGTCGAACACCCGCGCCGTGCCCTCGAACACGTCCGAGTCGAAGCCCGCCGACTTCACCACGGCGCCGTCCGACGCCAGCGAGCCGTGCAGGATCGTGATGCCACCGGTCGGGTGGATCGGGTCGGACAGCGCGCGCAGGATCTTCCCGTCCAGGTCCGGCGGGTTGATCGCCTCGAGGTTCTCCGCCACCGTCCGGCCCGTGACGGTCAGGCAGTCCCCGTGCAGCAGGCCCGCGTCGAGCAACGCCTTCATCACCACCGGGATACCACCGATCCGGTCGACGTCGTACATGACGTAGCGACCGAACGGCTTGACGTCGGCCAGGTGCGGCACCCGCGCACCGACGCGGGAGAAGTCCGCCAGCGTGAGGTCGACGTCCGCCTCGTGCGCGATGGCAAGCAGGTGCAGCACGGCGTTCGTGGAGCCGCCGACGGCCATGACGACCGCGATCGCGTTCTCGAACGCCTCCTTGGTGAGGATCTGCCGCGCGGTGATCCCCTTGCGCAACAGCTCCACCACCGCCTCCCCGGACCGGTGGGCGAACGCATCGCGGCGACGGTCGGCCGACGGCGGGGCCGCGGAACCGGGCAGGGACATGCCGAGCGCCTCGGCCACCGAGGCCATCGTGTTGGCGGTGTACATGCCGCCGCAGGCGCCCTCGCCGGGGCAGATCGCCCGCTCGATCCGATCGAGGTCGTCCCGGCTCATCAGACCGCGCGCGCAGGCCCCCACACCCTCGAACGCGTCGATGAGCGTCACGTCCCGCTCGGTGCCGTCGGACATCTTCACCCAGCCCGGCATGATCGTGCCGGCGTAGAGGAACACGCTGGCCAGGTCCAGGCGGGCAGCCGCCATGAGCATGCCGGGCAACGACTTGTCACAGCCCGCCAGCAGCACGGAACCGTCCAACCGCTCCGCCTGCATGACGGTCTCCACCGAGTCGGCGATCACGTCGCGGCTGACCAGGGAGAAGTGCATGCCCTCATGCCCCATGGAGATGCCGTCGGACACCGAGATGGTGCCGAACTCCAACGGGTAGCCGCCGGCCGCGTGCACACCCTCCTTGACCGCCTGGGCCAGCCGGTCCAGCGAGAGGTTGCACGGGGTGATCTCGTTCCACGAGCTCGCCACGCCGATCTGCGGCTTGGCGAAGTCCTCGTCACCCATCCCTAGCGCGCGCATCATGCCGCGCGAGGCAGTGGCCTCGATACCGTCCGTGACCTGGCGCGATCGCGGCTTGATGTCCACCCCCCCGGGCGGGACGGGGGTCGATCCGGTGCGATCAGACGTCACAGTCATGGATCGGGAGTGTAGGACCGCAGGCTGACACCCGACAGCCCGGACCACGGAACGGACGGGCACCGCGCAGGACCGGTCGCTAGCCCTCGACCGGCCACCTGCTGCCGGCGCGGACCACGTTCACCGGCGCCCCGCCGGCCACCAGCGCCTCGATCTGCCGGCGTACCAGGGCGGCCACGCGGGGGAAGGTGGCAGTCGAGTTGCCACCCTGGTGCGGCGTGATGAGCACGCCCGGCGCGCGCCACAGCGGGTGGTCGGCCGGCAGCGGCTCGGGGTCGGTGACGTCCAGCGCGGCGTGCAGCCGGCCGCTGGTCAGCTCGGCGAGCAGGGCGTCGGTGTCGACCACTGCGCCCCGGGCCACGTTGACGAGCAGCGCGCCGTCGGGCATCCGGCGCAGGAAGTCCGCGTCGACCAAGCGGGACGTCCGGTCGGTGAGCGGCACGGCGAGGATCACGACGTCGACGTCGGGAAGCAGCCCGGGCAGCTCGTCCACGCCGTGCACCCGGCCGTCGGCCGTGTCCCGGGCGGTGCTCGCGGCCCGCACGACGTCGACCTCGAACGGCACCAGCCGCGCGATGATCGCCCGGCCGACCGAGCCGTGCCCCACCACGAGGACCCGGCGATCGGCCAACGACGAACGCATCGGCGACCGCCACCGGCCGGCCGGCATGTCCCGGGCCGCCTCGTCGATCCCGCGCAGGCGGGCCAGAGTCAGACCCACCGCCAGCTCGGCCGTGCCCGCGTCGTGCACGCCACGGCCGTTGCACACCGTGATGCCCTCGGCGATGTTCCCCACGGCATGCTCGTACCCCGCGCTGGGCAGCTGGACGAGGCGCAGTCCCGGCAGGTCCCGCAGCAGCGCGAAGCCGGCGGGATCCACGAAGTAGTGCGGGGCCACGACGACGTCGACGTCGCGGGCCAGGACCGGGTCGAGGGGTGCGCGCAGGTCCCAGCGGACCAGACGGACCGTGCCCGCGAGGTCGGCCAGCCGGTGCATGAGGTCGTCGTCGGGAAGCGTGATGGTCAGCACACGCCCATCTTGCCCCCGGTCCGGCACCGGTCGGGCCCAGGCGTCCCGGTGACCATGCGGCACCCAGGTCCTTGGTCCCGGACGACCGCGCGCCGCCGGACGCACCGAATCCACTTCGGGACCTCGGTCCTGACCATCCGGCGCCCGGCGAGCCGACGATGAGCCCAGTCGCCCGGGAGGTCTTCCCACCCCGTCCGCCCGGGGGGCCCTGCGGCCGCGGGCCGGTCACCCCGGTCCGCGGCCGTCCCACTCCTCCTCGAGCAGGCCCATGAGGACGGCGTCGCAGTACCCGTCGCCGTCGCGGTGGGCGTCGCGCAGCCGGCCCTCGACCCGGAAGCCGATGTTCTCGTACATCGACTGGGCGCGGGTGTTGATGCTCAGGACGTCGAGGCCGACCCGGTGCAGGCCGAGGCCGCCGAATGCCATGCCCAGGACCAGCTCGATCGCCTCGGTGCCGTACCCCCGACCCCGGAACGCCGGACGCATCGACAGCCGCAGGTCCGCGCGGCGCACCACCGGGTCGATGCCGAACAGGACGATCTCACCGAGGTACTCGTCCCTGCCGTGCACGGTGACCGCCAGGTCGACCCTGTCCTGCGAGCCGGCCACCGCGGCGCACCAGGCGTCGACCTCGGCCCGGCGGGGCTTCCGGGTCACCCCTGTCAGGCGCCGCGCCTCGGGGTCGGAGAGCATGTCCCACATCGCGTCGGCGTCGCCCACCCGGACCGGCCGTAGCCGGAGCATCTCCCCCTCGAGCGTCGGCTTGTCCACGCCTCGGCCTCCTCACGGCTCCCGCACGCGCTGCATGACAAGCTCGCGCACCCGGGCGGCATTCGCCTTCCCCCGAGTGGCACCCATCACGGCGCCGATGATCGACCCGACCGGACCCAGGTTGCCGGCCCGCACCTTGGCCGCGACGTCCGGCTGCGCGGCGAGCGCCTCGTCGACGGCCGCCAGCAGCGACCCGTCGTCGGAGACGACCTCGAGCCCCCGGGCCACCACGACTGCTTCCGGGTCGCCCTCACCGGCCAGCACGCCCTCGAGGACCTTCCGGGCGAGCGTGTCCGTGATGCGCCCGGAATCGACCAGCCCCTGCAGCTGCCCGATCTGCTGGGGTGTGATCGGCAGGTCGGCGAGCTCGGCGTCCGCCTGCTTGGCGGCCCGCGCCAACTCGCCCATCCACCATTTGCGCGCGGCCGCCGGCGCGACGCCGTGGGCCACCGTCTCCTCGATGAGCTCGACGGCGCCGGCGTTGACGACGTCACGGAACTCCGCCTCGGCGAAGCGCCACGCCTCGCGCAGCCGGTGCCGACGGGCAGCGGGCAGCTCAGGCAGGGTGCTGCGGATCCGCTCCACCCAGGCCGGGTCGGGGACGAGCGGGACGAGGTCGGGCTCCGGGAAGTACCTGTAGTCGTCCGCGTCGGACTTCACCCGGCCCGAGGTCGTCGTCCCGGTGTCCTCGTGCCAGTGCCGGGTCTCCTGGACGACCGTCTCGCCGGCGTCCAGGACGGCCGCCTGCCGGCAGATCTCGTACCGGACGGCCCGCTCGACCGAGCGGAAGGAGTTGACGTTCTTCGTCTCGGTCCGGGTGCCCAGCGGCGCGTCCGGACCGGTGCGCAACGACACGTTCACGTCCGCCCGGACGTTCCCCCGTTCCATCCGGGCCTCGGACACCCCGAGCGCCCGGAACAGGTCGCGGAGCGTGCGCACGTAGGCGCTGGCCACCTCCGGCGCCCGCGCCCCCGCGCCGTCGATCGGCCGGCTGACGATCTCCACCAGCGGCACGCCGGCCCGGTTGTAGTCCACCAGGGAGTACTCCGCACCGTGGATGCGACCCTGCGTGCCGCCGACGTGGGTGTTCTTGCCCGCGTCCTCCTCCATGTGCGCCCGCTCGATCGGCACCCGCACGACGGTGCCGTCGGCCAGCTCCACGTCGATCCAGCCGTCCGCGGCGATCGGCTCGTCGTACTGCGACGTCTGGAAGTTCTTCGGCACGTCCGGGTAGAAGTAGTTCTTCCGGGCGAACCGGCAGCTGGGCGCGATGCTGCAGTTCAGCGCCAGGCCGATGCGGACCGCGTACTCCACCGCCGTCCCGTTGACCACCGGCAGCGCGCCCGGCAGACCGAGGGACACCGGGGTGACCTGGCTGTTCGGCTCGCCGCCGAAACTCACCTCGGCACCGTCGAACATCTTCGTGCGGGTGCCCAGCTCGACGTGCACCTCGATGCCGACGACGGGGTCGTAGCGCGCCACCGCCTCGTCGAAGTCGACCACCGGCTCCGGCCCGTGCGTGCTCACCTGGCCACCTCCCGTGCCGGGGTGACCGGCAGCTCCGGGGCGCGATCCAGCAGCCGGCCGCCCCACCTGTCCTGCAGCAACGCCTCCAGGGCCGCTCCCACCAGGTACAACCGGTCGTCGGCCCTGGCCGGGGCGAGCACCTGGAAGCCCACCGGCAGGCCGTCGCCGGCCAGCCCCCCGGGGACGGACAGCGCCGGGATCCCCGCCAGGTTCGCCGGGATGGTGGCGACGTCGTTGAGGTACATCGCCATGGGGTCGTCGAGCTTCTCGCCCAGGCGGAAGGCCGTCGTCGGGGCCGTCGGCGACACCAGCACGTCGACCTGCGTGAACGCGGCGGCGAAGTCACGCTGCACGAGCGTGCGCACCTTCTGCGCGCTGCCGTAGTACGCGTCGTAGTAGCCGGCGGACAGCGCGTAGGTGCCGAGGATGATCCGCCGCTTGACCTCGTCGCCGAAGCCCGCGCCGCGGGTGGCCGCCATCACCCGTTCGGCCGTCACCGGCCCCTCGGCGGGCTCCACCCGCAGGCCGAACCGCATGCCGTCGAACTTGGCCAGGTTGCTCGACGCCTCGCTGGGCAGGATGAGGTAGTAGGCGCTCAACGCGTACGGCAGGTGGGGGCAGGAGACGTCCACCAGGCTCGCTCCGGCGTCGCGCAGCAGGTCCAGCCCCTCCTCGAACCGGGCCAGGACGTCCGGCTGGTAGCCCTCACCCTGCAGCTCGCGGACCACGCCGACCCGCAGCCCGGTGAGGTCGCCGGCGGCACCCAGCCGGGCCGCGCCGACCAGGTCCGGCAACGGCTCGGGCAGCGACGTGGAGTCGCGCGGGTCGTGGCCACCGATGAGGGTGTGCAGCAGCGCGGAGTCCAGCACGGTGCGGGTCACCGGCCCGGCCTGGTCGAGGCTGGAGGCCAGCGCGATGAGGCCGTAGCGGGACACGCCACCATAGGTCGGCTTCACCCCGACGGTCCCGGTGACCGCGGCGGGCTGCCGGATGGAGCCCCCGGTGTCCGTCCCGATCGCCAGCGGTGCCTCGTAGGCGGCCACCGCCGCGGCCGACCCACCGCCGGAGCCACCCGGGATGCGGTCCAGGTCCCAGGGGTTGTGGGTGTCCCCGAACGCGGAGTGCTCCGTGGAGGAGCCCATCGCGAACTCGTCCATGTTGGTCTTGCCGAGGATCGGCAGGCCGGCCTGCCGCAACCGGGTCACGACGGTGGCGTCGTACGGCGGGACCCAGCCGGCCAGGATGCGCGAGCCGGCGGTGGTCGGCATGCCCCGGGTGACCACCACGTCCTTCACCGCGATCGGCACACCCGCCAGCGCGTGCAGGTCCTCTCCAGCGGCACGGCGGGCGTCGACCTCAGCGGCAGTCGCGAGTGCATCCTCGGCACTGACGTGCAGGAACGCATGCACGGCCGGATCGACCGCGGCGATGCGCTCCAGGTGCGCACGGGTCACCTCCACGCTGGAGGCGTCCCCGACGGCGAGCCGCTGCGCCAGCTCGGCAGCCGTGAGCCGGACGAGCGCGGCGTCGGCCATCAGTCCTCCTCCAGGATCCGCGGCACGAGGAACTTGCCGTCCAGCGCCGCCGGTGCGGCGGCGAGCACCTCGGCAGCCGGCAGGGCCGGTTCGGGCAGGTCCGCGCGAAAGACGTTGGTCAGGGGCAGCGGGTGGCTGGTCGCGGGCACGTCGGGCGTGACGACCTCGCCGACCCTCGCCACGGCGGAGACGATGACGTCGAGCTCGCCCGCCAGCCGGTCGAGCTCGTCGGGCGTGAGGTCGATGCGGGCGAGTGCGGCCACACGGGCGACCTCGTCGCGGGACAGGGTGGGCATGGCCCGCAGTCTAGGTGTGGGCGCCGGCGGGTCCGGCGCCCACCGGGTCGGTCGCCGCGGAGATCAGCGCCAGGAGAGCGTCCGCATAGGCGTCCGCGGCGGACTCGGCGCCGAACCCCTGCTCGGGTCGGCCCGGCACCGTGGCCACGACCTCGTAGCCCGTATCCACCCGGGACAACCGGCGGAACGCTCCACCGAGCAGCTCGCGCAGCTGCTCCTCCGAGGGCAGCCAGACGGTGTCCTCCTGCGCCACGGAGTCCAGCGCCCACTCGGTGGTGCCGTTGAACCGCAGTACCGTGCCGGTCGCGACGGTGTGGGCCTCGACCACCATGTCGGAGATCGTGAACACCTGGCCCGTCAGCTCCGGGCGAGGGATCTCGAACTGGTCGCCCGGCCGGGGCTGCCAGCGCAGGCCCGTCGCGCGCAACCGCTCGGCCCGCTGCACGGAGATCACCGGTCCAGTATCCGCCGACCCGTCGGCGCCGGCCCCTCGAAGTAGCGGTAGCGGTCCGCCGGGTGGAACCCGAGGCCGCCGTGCAGCCGCAGGGACGCGGTGTTGGACTCCTCCACCTGGACGAACGCGTGCCGCGCCCCCTCGGCGGACGCCTCACGCACGGCGGCCTGCACCAGCTCGCGTCCCAGCCCGGCGCCCCGCGCGCGCGCAGCGACCGCGAGGCAGGACAGCCCGGCCCACTCCTGGGCGACCGCGACCCGGACGACGCCCGCCGCGCCACCGGCGTCACGCACCGACAGGTAGCGGGCCGGCGCTGCCGTGACCACGGCCCGCGCGGCATCGGGCACGGGGCCGACGGCCGTCGTCGCCCACCAGCAGTCCCACCACTCGGCGTCCGGCGTCGCGCTCGCGTGCACCCGGATCGCCGGCCCGGCCACCGACACGTCGCGCACCAGCACCCAGGTGAACGCACCCGGACGGTAGTCCCGTGCACGCAGGCGGGCCTCGAGGTCCGCCGGGCGGCTGAGGTCGTCGACCCTGACGACCGCAGGCAGCCCCTCCTGCCCGTAGAGCTCCTCGACGCGCTCGATCGCCCTGGGTACGTCGACCGGCGGACGCATGGCCAGGACGCTGTTCGCCCGGCGGCTGAACCCGCCGGAGAGCCCGACGGTCCAGCCGTCGACGTCCACCGTCCGCAGCGGCGGCCAGGTGGCGGCCTCGACCAGCGCGCCGGGACGGGCCGGCGGGGACCAGGTCCACACGCGTAGGCGCACCTCCTCGTGCGCCCAGTCGCGGTCCGGCTCCGGCACGAACCCCAGCCGCCGGTACAGCCGCTGTGCGGTCTCCATCGCGTCCAGCGTGGAGAGCACCAGCCGGCGCCCGCCGGCCACGGCCTCCCGCATGGCAGCTTCCAGGAGCGCCTGCGCCACCCCACGCCGGCGGGCTTCCGGCGCGACCGCCAGCATGCGCAGCTCGAGCTCGTCCGGGCCGGCGACCTCGGCATAGGAGGAGCCGTACGGCGCGAGGGTCAGCGAGCCCACCACCACGTCGTCGTCGGGCGTGCCGGTGGCGCGCCTGGGGACGACGGCGACCAGCAGGGTCGCCTCCCGGGCGCGCCGCGCGGCGTCGGCCAGCTCGGCGGCGTAGCCGTCGTCCTCGTCGAGCAGGCCGTCGGCGTGGTAGGCCTCGGCCGTCAGGGCACCGACGTCGGTCACCTCGCGCTCGCCGCGGACCGGCCGGACCACCGCGGCCGCCCGGCCCTGATCTGCACCCGCGCTACCCGCGCTGCTCATTCCTCCTCCTCGTCGCCCAGGTCCGAGGGGTGCGCCGGCACGTCGTCGCTAGCCGGCTGCGGATCGCGCCGGGCGGCATGGGGCGCCGCGCCGCCCAGCGCGGCCGGGCCGTCCGCCAGCAGCCGGACGAAGGCGGCCTCGTCGAGGACCGGCACGTCGAGCTCGCGCGCCCGGGCCTCCTTCGACCCGGGGTTCTCCCCCACGACGACATAGTCCGTGCGCCGGGACACGCTGCCGGCAGCCCGCCCGCCCCGCTCCAGGACCGCCTCCTTGGCCTGGTCCCGGCCATACCTCTCCAGGCTGCCGGTGATCACCACGGTCACCCCCTCCAGGGTGCGCGGCACGCGCTGGTCGCGCTGGTCGCGCATGACGACGCCGGCGGCCCGCCAGGACTCGACGATCTGGCGGTGCCAGTCGCCGTCCGGCCCGGTGAACCAGTCGACGATCGACTCGGCGATGACCGGGCCGACGCCCTCGACCCGCGAGAGCCTCGCCACCGCCGCCGCGCGCTGCTCCCCGGTCGTGGCGACAGGGACACCCAGCGCCCGCTCGCCCGCCCCAGCCAGGGGCGCACCCCCGGTCACCAGGTCCCACAGGGCGTCCATGGAGCCGAGCTCCTGCGCGAAGGCCCGGGCGGCGGTCGGGCCGACGTGCCGGATGGACAGGGCCACGAGGACCCGCCAGAACGGCCTGTCCTTGGCCTCCTCGAGCTGGGCGAAGAGCGTCCGCGTGCTCTGCGTCGGCTTCGACGGGGCCCGCGCGGTCGACTTGGTCCAGAAGAACAGCCGGTCCTCCCACCGGCCGGTGGCCGCGCCGTCGCGCCGGATCTGGCGCCACACCCGCACGTCCCGCAGGTCCTCGGGGTGCAGGTCGAACAGGCGGGCCTCGGTCTCCAGCACGGGGCTCTGGCGCTCGGGCAGGGCGGCCGGAGGCGGTGCGTCGACGTCCCCGTCGGGCCGGTACACCGCCGGGTCCGTCGGCCGGTCCAGCTCCGGGTCGGTCAGGGCGATGGCCGCCTCCCAGCCCAGCGCCTCGATGTCGAGCGCTCCCCGCGACGCCAGGGCGAAGACACGTTCCCGCAGCTGGGACGGGCAGCCCCGGGCGTTCGGGCACCGGATGTCGACGTCGCCCTCGCGCGCCGGGGCCAGCGGCGTGCCGCAGGACGGGCAGTGGGTCGCCATGACGAACTCGCGCAGCTCGTCCTGGCGCCCGGCACGGAGCGCGACCACCGGGCCGACGATCTCCGGGATGACGTCCCCCGCCTTCCTCAGCACGACGACGTCCCCGATGAGCACCCCCTTGCGGGCGACCTCCTGGGCGTTGTGCAGGGTCGCCAGGCCGACCGTCGAACCGGCCACCCGGACCGGTTCCAGCACGCCGTACGGCGTCACCCGCCCGGTGCGCCCGACGTTCACCCGGATGTCCAGCAGCCGGGTGTTGACCTCCTCGGGCGGGTACTTGTAGGCGATCGCCCAGCGGGGGGCGCGACTGGTCGCCCCGAGCCGGCGCTGCAGCGCGATCTCGTCGACCTTCACGACGATGCCGTCGATCTCATGCTCGACGTCGTGGCGGTGCTCGCCGTACCAGGCGATCATCTCCTGCACCGCGTCCAGCCCGGTGACCACGCGGGTGTGCGCTGACACGGGTATGCCCCAGCCGGCCAGCAGGTCGTACACCTGGGACTGCCGCTCGATCCCCACGCCCTGACCGTCACCCCACCGCAGGGCGCCGAAGCCGTGGGCGTACATCCGCAGCGGCCGCGCCGCCGTGACCCGGGGGTCCTTCTGCCGCAACGATCCCGCCGCCGCGTTGCGCGGGTTCGCGAACGGAGCCCGGCCGGCCTCCACCTGCGCGGCGTTGAGCTCGGTGAACGCGTCGACCGGCAGGAACACCTCACCGCGGATCTCGATGACGTCGGGGTGCGTCGCCGGGTCCCCGCCGAGCTGGCCGGGCACGGTGGCGATCGTGCGGACGTTGAGGGTGACGTCCTCGCCGGTGCGTCCGTCGCCCCGGGTGGCCGCCCGCACCAGCCGGCCGTGGTCGTAGAGCAGCGCGACGGCCAGGCCGTCGATCTTCAGCTCGCACAGGTAGTGCACGGCCGCGTCCGGGGGCAGTTCCAGATCCCGTAGCACCCGGTCCGCCCAGGCCCGCAGGTCCTCGGTGGAGAAGGCGTTGTCCAGGCTGAGCATCCGCTCGACGTGGTCGACCGGGGTGAACTCGGTGGCGAACGTGCCCCCGACCGTCTGGGTGGGCGAGTCGGGAGTCCGCAGCTCGGGGTGGGACTCCTCCAGCGCCTGCAGCCGGCGCATCGTCTCGTCGTACTCCGCGTCGCTGGCCAACGGCTCGTCGCGGACGTAGTAGGCGAACTGCAGGTCCCGCACCCGCTCGACGAGCTCGGACCACAGGTGCCGTGCCGCCGAGGCGTCCAGGGTCTCGTCGGTGGCCGGCGCGTCGATGCTCACCCGGCCATCATCGCCGACTCGACCGACACCCGCTGCGGGAACGGCGGCCGCCACCGGCAGGTCGGCCGGCCGCGACGGCCGCACCCCGGGTCAACCGGCCGCGAGCACCCGGCTCGTCGCCACGACCGTGGCCTGACCGAGCACGCGCGTGCCGTCGTACAGCACGACCGACTGCCCGGGCGCGACGCCGCGCACCCCGGTGACCTCCACCTCGACCGCACCGTCGGTCCCGCTGCGCACCCGGGCCGGCACCGCCTGGCCGTGCGCGCGGACCTGCGCCTGGCACGGCGCCCACACCCCGGCGGCCGGCGGATCGAACCACACGGCCCGGTCCGCGGTGATCGCCGCCAGCTCCAGCTCGTCGGCCCCGCCCACCACCACGGTCCCCGACACCGGCTCGAT
>CAVPEV010000038.1:0-67964 GCA_963703555.1 uncultured Actinomycetota bacterium
GGTCAGGTCTTTCTTAGAGGTGCTTCGTGGATCCGGATGTGCTAATTGTTGGTGGGCGCATTGGCAGGGCTGTCGGTTAACACCGAGTTCAGAGGTCACCGAGTGCCCGTCCGTCCTTACTTCGACGAACATCGGCGTGTCGAGCCCGGTAGATTGTGCGATGCTGAGACAATTCTTTCATGAGCGCACCGACCTATGCCGAGCTGGCAGAAATGGTCGCGGTGCTGACAGGGGGACTCGCCGCCCTGGAAGACAGGAACACGGCTCTGGCCGATGAGGTCTGCGCGTTGCGCCAGGAGAACCTCACGCTTCGAGCCCGCGTCAGCGAGCTGGAGGCTCAGGCGGGGACGAGCTCGCGCAACTCCTCCCAACCGCCGTCCCTGGACGGGCTGGGCAAACCGGCTCCCAGGTCGTTGCGCCGGCCCTCGGGGCGCCGCCCCGGCGGGCAGGGCGGCCACGAAGGTAAGACCCTGCGTCAGGTCGAGGTCCCGGACGAGGTCGTGGTGCACGAACCACCCAGCTGCACCAGGTGCGGGGCCGACCTGGCCGACGCGCCGGTGACAGGTACTCGACGGACCCAGGTGTTCGACATCGCCCCGATCAAGATCCACGTCGTCGAGCACCAGATGCGCTCGCGCCGGTGCGTGTGCGGGACCCTCACCCGCGCCGGCGCCCCCGAGCAGGCCGACGCGCCCGTGCAGTACGGGCCGGTGGCCCGGGCGGTCATGGTCTACCTGTTCCAGGGCCAGTTCCTGTCCAGGATCCGCACCGCCGACGCCCTCTCGGAGATCTTCAACGCCCCCGTCAGTGCGGCCACCGTCGCAGCAGCGGTCACTCGCGCCGCCGGTGACCTGCGCCCGTTCCTGTCCCAGGTCACCGCCCAGCTCGCCGCCTCGGGCCTGGCGCACTTCGACGAGACCGGGCTGCGCTGCCAAGGGCGCCTGGCCTGGTTGCACTCGGCCTGCAACCAGGCCTTCGCGCTGCTGTACGCCCACCCCAGGCGCGGCAAGGTGGCGATGGACGCGATGGGGGTGCTGCCCACCTTCACCGGCACCGCCGTGCACGACGCGTTCGCACCCTACGACCGCTACCCCCACGCCACCCACGCCCTGTGCGCGGCCCACGTCCTGCGCGAGCTGCAAGCCGTCCAGGACTACCACCGCCAGCAGCCCAGCCCCGGCCCGTGGTGCTGGGCCGAGCAGGCCGCCACCGCACTACGGACCCTCATCACGGCGGCCGACCAGGCCAACACCGCCGGCCACCCGGTCGACCCCCGCGTCCTGGCCGAACAACGGCGCCTGATCAGCCACAGCGCCACCATCGCCCAGAGCACCACCCCGGCCAACAAGATCGAACGAAAACACCGGGCCCTGGCCCGGCGCCTGACCAGAAGACTCCAGGACTACCTACGCTTCGCCACCGACCCCGCCGTCCCCGCCACCAACAACGCCGCCGAACAGCAAATCCGGATGGTCAAGATCCGACAGAAAGTCTCCGGCACCATGCGCACCCTCAAAGGAGCCCAAGACTTCGCCGCCATCCGCTCCTACACCGCCACCGCCGCCAAGCACGGCATCACCATGCTCGACGCCCTCACCCGCCTGACCAGCCACAACACCTGGTACCCCACCACCACCTGACCAGTTACCGCTCGCGAGGGTGCTCTCGACCCGACCGATGGTCCTGGCGGGGGAGGCCTCGTTCGCGTTCTACCTGTTCCATGTGCCACTGCTCGTGCGACTCGGTCTCGGTCCGGTTGAGCGCTGGTACGGCTTCGTGTTCATCACCACGCTTGAATTCTCGATGATCCTGCTCGTGGCCGTCGGCGCGCACGTCGTGATCGAACTACCCGCCCAACGCTGGATCAGGCGCACACTCGACCGGAGAGCGCGTGTCGCTCACCGCGTGAACGGAGCGAGTCGGATGTTCGCCGAGGCAGCAACCGGCACGTCTGATGGTGCTTCACCGGACGCGACCCCCGCCGATTCGCGGTAACTGGTCAGGTCTTTCTTAGAGGTGCTTCGTGGATCCGGATGTGCTAATTGTTGGTGGGCGCATTGGCAGGGCTGTCGGTTAACACCGAGTTCAGAGGTCACCGAGTGCCCGTCCGTCCTTACTTCGACGATCATCGGCGTGTCGAGCCCGGTAGATTGTGCGATGCTGAGACAATTCTTTCATGAGCGCACCGACCTATGCCGAGCTGGCAGAAATGGTTGCGGTGCTGACAGGGGGACTCGCCGCCCTGGAAGACAGGAACACGGCTCTGGCCGATGAGGTCTGCGCGTTGCGCCAGGAGAACCTCACGCTTCGAGCCCGCGTCAGCGAGCTGGAGGCTCAGGCGGGGACGAGCTCGCGCAACTCCTCCCAACCGCCGTCCCTGGACGGGCTGGGCAAACCGGCTCCGAGGTCGTTGCGCCGGCCCTCGGGGCGCCGCCCCGGCGGGCAGGGCGGCCACGAAGGTAAGACCCTGCGTCAGGTCGAGGTCCCGGACGAGGTCGTGGTGCACGAACCACCCAGCTGCACCAGGTGCGGGGCCGACCTGGCCGACGCGCCGGTGACAGGTACTCGACGGACCCAGGTGTTCGACATCGCCCCGGTCAAGATCCACGTCGTCGAGCACCAGATGCGCTCGCGCCGGTGCGTGTGCGGGACCCTCACCCGCGCCGGCGCCCCCGAGCAGGCCGACGCGCCCGTGCAGTACGGGCCGGTGGCCCGGGCGGTCATGGTCTACCTGTTCCAGGGCCAGTTCCTGTCCAGGATCCGCACCGCCGACGCCCTCTCGGAGATCTTCAACGCCCCCGTCAGCGCGGCCACCGTCGCAGCAGCGGTCACTCGCGCCGCCGGTGACCTGGGCCCGTTCCTGTCCCAGGTCACCGCCCAGCTCGCCGCCTCGGGCCTGGCGCACTTCGACGAGACCGGGCTGCGCTGCCAAGGGCGCCTGGCCTGGTTGCACTCGGCCTGCAACCAGGCCTTCGCGCTGCTGTACGCCCACCCCAGGCGCGGCAAGGTGGCGATGGACGCGATGGGGGTGCTGCCCACCTTCACCGGCACCGCCGTGCACGACGCGTTCGCACCCTACGACCGCTACCCCCACGCCACCCACGCCCTGTGCGCGGCCCACGTCCTGCGCGAGCTGCAAGCCGTCCAGGACTACCACCGCCAGCAGCCCAGCCCCGGCCCGTGGTGCTGGGCCGAGCAGGCCGCCACCGCACTACGGACCCTCATCACGGCGGCCGACCAGGCCAACACCGCCGGCCACCCGGTCGACCCCCGCGTCCTGGCCGAACAACGGCGCCTGATCAGCCACAGCGCCACCATCGCCCAGAGCACCACCCCGGCCAACAAGATCGAACGAAAACACCGGGCCCTGGCCCGGCGCCTGTGAAGCGCCGCAGGTTTTCGGCCGCTGCTATGCGGGTTGCGGCTCTCGGTTGAGGGTCGCGTAGTGGGCTTGCTCGTACTCCACTGGCGGGACGTTGCCCAGGGTCGAGTGGAGCCTTCGGTTGTTGTACCACTCGACCCAGCCGGCTGTCGCGAACTCCACGTCGGCGATCGTCTTGTAGGGGCCGGTGTGGAACACGGTTGTGCGGATGCACTCGGCCTTGTAGAGCCCGTTGATGCTCTCCATCAGTGCGTTGTCGTAGGCATCGCCGACGGTCCCGATCGAGGGCCGGATGCCCTCGAGAGTGGACTGAGGGACGAAATTCGGACCGCATTATTGGCTGATTCTTATGCTGCTTGGTGCGTGGCGTACCACTCGTCCTCGACCTCGTCGGGTGTGCGGTATCCCAGGGCCGAGTGCAGTCGCTTGTGATTGTAGCGCAGTTCGATCCACTTGGTGATGTCCGCGATCGCTCGCGCTCGGGTGGGGTAGGACGTGCGGTGGACACGTTCGTTCTTCAGGGTCGCGTTGAATGATTCTGCCCACGCGTTGTCATAGCAGATCCCGGTACGACCGACCGAACGGGTGACGCCGTTCGCCTTCGCGTACTTCGCGAAATCATCACTCGTATATTGCGTTCCGCGGTCGGAGTGAAAAATGGTGAGACCGGGTCGGGTGCGACCATTACGCACGGCCATGTCCAACGCCTCGATGATCAGCTCGGTGCGCATGTGCTCGGCCATCGCATATCCCACGGCCTTCTTCGTGGCGCAGTCCAGGACGGTGGCCAGATACACCCAGCCGGCCCAGGTGCGGATGTAGGTGATGTCCCCGACGAGCTTGGTCCCGGGATCGGTCGCGGCAAAGTCCCGGCCGAGCAGGTCGGGCAGCTCACCGGCGTCCGAGCTGATCGTGGTCACCGGACCCTTCTTCCGCGGCTGAGCGGCGACAAGGCCCAGTTCGGCCATGATCGACCGGACCGTCTGGGGGTCGGCGTGGCGCCCGACACGGGCCAGGGCGGCGTGGATCCGCCGGTACCCGTAGGTCCCGTCGGAGTCGGCGAACAGGTAGGCGATCACCTCACCGAGCTCGGCGCGCCACGCCGCGGTCGCCGAGGGACCGCGGGACTTCCAGTGGTAGTACCCCGAGGTGGACACCTTCGCCCACCGGCACATGTTGGCCACCGAGTAGTTGCCTTCCTCACCATTGATGAACGCGTACTTGACGCTCACCTGTACTCCTTGGCGAAGAAGGCCGCCGCTTTTCCCAGGAACTCACGCTCCTGACGCAGCTCGCGGACTTCCTTGCGCAACCGCTCCAGCTCGGCCCGTTCAGGCTCGCTGATCGTCGCCATCACCTCCGGGTGCGCACGCCGGTAGGCGTTCACCCAGTTCCGCAACGTCTCCGGGCCGACACCAAACTCACGAGCCACATCCGCGACCGTCCGCGAGGAATCAATCACCGCGCGCACGACCTGCTCACGAAACTCCGGGGAGAACTTCTTCGGAGCCATCCAGATCACCTCCATCAAATCCCAAAGCATTCTACCTTGGGGACGATGATCCGAAAACAATCCCTCACCTCAGAGCGAGGTGCTCGTTCAGGCGCACGGACGTGTACTGGGACCCGGCGTCGCTGTGGTGGATCAGCTCCCCGGGGTGGGCGGGGTGGCCCTCGCGGTCCCGCTGCCACAACGCCATGCGCAGCGGGACCATGACCAGGTCGGTGGCCTTGGAGGTCGACGCGTGCCAGGACACGATCCGTTGGGAGAACACGTCGAGGATGAATGCGACGTAGACCCAGCCGGCCCAGGTGCGGCAGTACGTGAAGTCGGTGACCCACACCAGGTTCGGTGCCGACGCGGTGAACTGCCGGTTCAGCAGGTCCCCGGCACGGATGCCGTCCTTGGCCTGGATCGTGGTGCGCAGGTGCTTGTCGCGGCGCACCCCGGCCAGGCCCAGTGCCCGCATCGCCCGGTCGACCGCGCCCCGCGAGGCGTCCGGAACGCTCGTACGGCGCAGGTGCGCGGTCATCTTGCGCCGCCCATACAGGCCCTCCGGGGCCAGCACTCGCTGCCCGGCGGCGTCGGTGGTCCACGCCGCGTTCCGGACCGCGTCCAGCACGTGGGCGTCAGTGAGCGTGCGGGCGGCGACCCGCCCACGGGCCGACCGCCACGACCGGTAGGTCCGTGCGGCGATCTGGCAGCCCTGCTCGCGCAGGACCCGGCAGATCGACTCGACCGCGTGACCCTCGGCCCTCATCGTGTCGATGAACCCCATGATCATCGGTTGCGGGGGTCGAGTTCCCCCACGAAGAAAACCGTCGCCGCCTTCAAGATCGCGTTGTCCTCCTCCAGCCGGCGGACCTTCGCCTTCAGCGTCTTGATCTCAGCGAGGTCCTCGCTGTTCACCCCGGTACGAGCACCTGTGTCGATGTCGGCCTGGGCGACCCACCGACGCACCGACTCCCGGCTCACCCCCAGCTGCTTGGCGACCGCGAACGACGCCGCCGTCACGTTCTGATACTCCCCGAGGTGGTCGTTGACCAACCTCACCGCACGCGCCCTCAACTCCGGATCGATCTTCTTCGGCATGACGACATCCTCCTGCACTCAAACAGGAGCGGCATCAAACCCGCGGCGCTTCACCTGACCAGAAGACTCCAGGACTACCTACGCTTCGCCACCGACCCCGCCGTCCCCGCCACCAACAACGCCGCCGAACAGCAAATCCGGATGGTCAAGATCCGACAGAAAGTCTCCGGCACCATGCGCACCCTCAAAGGAGCCCAAGACTTCGCCGCCATCCGCTCCTACACCGCCACCGCCGCCAAGCACGGCATCACCATGCTCGACGCCCTCACCCGCCTGACCAGCCACAACACCTGGTACCCCACCACCACCTGACCAGTTACGGCCGCAGAGCCAGTCGTCGAGCAGGCCGAGCGCGACGCCGATGCAGCTGGCCACGGTCGCACTATCGCCGTCGGGGGATTCAGGTGGGACGGCGTCCAGGATCGCCGCGGGGAGCTGTGTGTCGTTGTCGGCGACGGCTTCGGCGATCAAGCGCAATGTCGTCACGGCGTAGTCGCGGGCTTGCCCGACCGGGCTGAACAGTTCCATGTTGCGGCGTTCGACCGCTCGGTTCATTGCCGCTTGCAGGGTTTCGAGGTCGGCGACGTCGATGTTGTCGACGTTGATGCCTTCTTCGGCCAGCAGCGGCGCCAGTTCGCCCAGCATCTCGTTCGCCAGTCCGGGCTTGTGTTCGATCCGCGGCAACCCGGCCGGTGGTTCGGGGCTGTGTGGACGCATGTCCGCCATCCGTTCATCCTCGCACGCAGCGCGCTGACCTCAGGTCACCGGCAGGGTCCCGGCAAAGTCGTGTTTCAGCAGGTCAGCAAGAGTTCGACGGGCCGGGCCGCGTCGCGGGCGTGATGTCGGGTCGCCGCGGCGATGCAGGTGGTCCCGGTCAGGCGTAGGACGCTGATGGCGGTCGATCGCAGGATGGCCATGACCCGGGGCGCGTGGCCGGTGCGCACGGCTGAGCGGTCTTCGTCGAAGACGACGTCCCGGACCCGGTGCAGCCGGTTCTCGATGCCCCAATGGCCCTGAACCCACGCAGCGAGCTGGGCCGGTGGAGCCTCGGCGGAGGTCATCGAGGTGATCACGTAGACGACCTCGACGGTCTTCTTGCCACTGTGGGTGCGGGTGCGTCGGATCTGGGCGACCTGGACCGCGCCGGCGAAGTCCAGCACGGCCGGGGCGGCGGCGACCTTGATCGTGCGCCGAACCCGACGCCCGTGCCCACGATCCAGCGTCGTGACCGCGCGGATGTCTGCCCATGGCAGCGCCTTGCACCGACGGAACAGGCCGCCCTGGTTCGCCTTGACAGTGAACACGTAGTGCCCACCACGGCCGATGACGTACTGCGCGGTGGTGATCTGGGTGTGCATCGCATCGGCCGTGACCACGGCCCCGACCAGGTCAAATGCTTCCAGCAGGGTCCGCAGGGCGGGAATCTCGTTGCTCTTGGCCGCGACCTGCACCTGCCCCAGCACGACCCCCATCGTGTGGTCCAGGGCGGCGACCAGGTGCGGTGCGACCCTTGCGCCGGCGCGAGCGCCGCGGACCGTCTTGCCGTCGATGGCGATGACCCACCGCCCGCCGAGCAGACCGACCCGGGTCCGCATCCATGCCCCGACCACGGCATCGAGCAGGTCGGCGTCCACCCGGGTCAGTGCCCGTCGGATCGTGGCCTCGCACGGGCGGCGCGCGCCGGCGATCCCCAACCGTGCCAGCACCCCGGCGTCGGCATCGGCGACCCATTCGCCGATGGCAACGAACGAACGGGCACCGGCCAGAACCCCGGCCAGCGCCACGGCCAGGACCGGGGCGAACCGGTGCCGCACCCCACGACGGGCCCGGGGATCGCTCACGCGCTCCAGGAGCTCCAGCAGACCAGGGCGAGCCAGCCCCTCGGGCTCGACGGACATGGTGGCGGCAGGCGAAGATGACATGGCGGGCGTGGTGCTCCGGTGCGGACGGCGGCGTGGGAACTTCCATCCTCACCACCAGCACCACGCCCGCACCTCAACCCACCCGGCGTGTCACACCACAGACGCGCAGGTCACAGCCCCAACGCCATAACTTTGCCGGGACCCTGAGGTCACCGGGCGCCGTCACCTGGGATCGCCTCGAGGCGTTGCGCGGGGCTTGCCCAGTCCATCGTCTTGCGGGGACACTCGTTGAGCTCGACAGCCACTCGGAGCAGCTCCTCGACCTCGTGGACGGCGAGGTTGGTGCCTTTAGGAAAGTACTGGCGCAGCAAGCCATTGGTGTTCTCGTTGCTGGGCGGTGTAAAGGGGTGAGTGTGTCACCACCGGTATGATCTGCTGCTTTGGAGGTGGGGTGTGTGGTTCGTGGTGTGGTGTTGTCGGCGGTGGAGCGGGAGGAGATCTGTCGGGGAATCGTGATGGGCGAGTCTGGTCGGGTGATCGGGGCACGGCTGGGTCGGCATTACTGCGTGGTGAACCGACAGATCGCCCGTCATGGTGGGCGGCGTGGCTATCGGGCGAATTCGGCGCAGGAGCGGACCGGTGTGCAGCGGGCCCGGCCTAAGGAGCGGAAGGTCGAGTCGGGTGCGCGGTTGGCGGCGGCGGTCAACGAGGGTCTGACCCGGCACTGGTCGCCCCGGCAGATCGCGCACAGACTGGTGGTGGACCATCCGCACGAGGTGGAGTGGCGCGGGTCGCACGAAGCGGTCGACCAGGCCCTGTACTGCCAGGCCCGCGGGACGCTGACGGTCCAGCTGACCGGCGCCCTGCGCCGTGGCGGCACCCGCCGGGTCGGACAGGCAGAGCGGACGGCGCTCACCGAACGCCGCCAGCAGGTGATCCCGAACATGGTCCTGATCAGCGAACGTCGTGGCGAGGTCGCCGACCGGGCCGTGCCAGGACACTGGGCAGGGAACCTCATCATGGGGGCGGGCAACGCGTCGGCGATCATCACCGTGGTGGAGCGCACCACCCGCTACGCCATCTGGGCGAAGGTCCCCTACGACCACAGCGCACCCCGCGTGGCGTTGCTGCTGTCCCAGGCCATGGGCCGCCTGCCGGCCCTGCTGCGCCGGTCCCTGACGTGGGACCAGGCCCGGCAGATGGCCCGCCACGCCGACTTCACCATCGCCACCAACATTCCTGTGTTCTTCGCCGACCCGCACTCACCATGGCAACGCGGCACCAACGAGAACACCAACGGCCTGCTCCGCGAGTTCTTTCCCAAGGGCACCGACCTCTGGGTGCATTCCCAGACCGACCTCGACAACGTCGCCTACCTGCTCAACACCCGACCCCGCGAAACCCTTAACTGGCTCAAGCCAGCCGAGAAACTCGACCTGCTACTCTTAGAATCAGGCGACGCACTCACCGGCTGAACTCGCCCTGGGACGCTGCCACGGCGAGTGCGGTTCGCAGAAGAACACCGGCATCCCCAACGCGGCGGCAATCTCGGCGTGCAGTGCCAGCTCGCTGCCCTGATCCCAAGTCAGCGACCGGCGTAGTTGCGCCGGCAGCGGCGCGAACGCGGCGATGATCGCGTCACGTACCGCCTCGGCGGTGTGCCGGCCGGGCAGGTGCAACACGATGGTGAACCGGGAACGGCGTTCGACCAGTGTGCCGATCGCCGAACGGTTCTGCTCCCCGGTGATCAAATCTCCTTCCCAATGCCCGGGCACCGTCCGGTCGTGGGCCTCGGTCGGCCGCTGGTCGATCATGGTCATGTCCACCAGCTTCGTCGGGCGGCGCTGGCCTGGGCGCCGGTGCGGGTTGCGGCGTCGCCGGCCGGTGCGCAGCGCCTTGGGGAACTCGCGGCCCAGACCGCCCAGCTCGGGCCGGTAGACCGCCTGGTAGATCGTCTCCGGCACCAGGTGTCGCTCGGGCTGGTCGGGGAACTCCTCGACCAACGCGTGGCTGATCTGCTCCGGACTCCAGCGCTTCGTCAACCGCGCGGCGACGAGCTCGCGCAGCACCTCGTCGTTGATCAGCCTGCCCCGTCCGGGGCGAGCGTGGCGTTCGACGGCCAGCCGTTGCGCCGTGAACGGCCGGTACCGCCCGTCGTCGGAGTCGGCGTTACGACGCAGCTCCCGGCTGATCGTCGACGGGCTCCGACCCAACTCGGTCGCGATCGATCGGACCGTATGCCCGGCACGATGCAACCCGGCGATCCTGACCCGCTCGTCCTCGGACAAGTACCGCTCCGAGATCTGCGCCTTCCGAGTAGTGAGGGTGTTATTCACGGCGCCTACCATCCGAGTCTGAAGAGTTCGAGTCGTGTGACGGTGCGGATGACGGCGGGGAGTTCTTGGAGTCGGCCCCGGTAGCCGGTGGCGAGGACTTTCCATTCCTTGAGGTGGCGGATGGCGTGCTCGACCGCGGCGCGTATCGAGGAGACGGACTTGTTGAAGATCTTGTCGGCCTCGGATCGTTTCACCCCACGCGGCTTCTTGCGGGGCGTGATCGCATTCATGCCTACGTATCCGGTGTCCGCGATCCAAGCGGTGTCCTTCAGTTGGTCGTCCCATCCGCACAGCCGCAGCGCGGCAGCGTCGTGACGCGCACCGGCAACCGGTTCGGACACGGTCGCCAACGTGCCGTCCGTCAGACAGGCGACTTGGACGTTCACGCACTGCACATGATGCTTTCCCGAGTAGTTCGCCTTCTCCACGTCCCGCCCCTGACCTGGCCTGTTACCAGTCGGCACGAACGTCCCGTCAATCAGCAACACCCGCCCGACGGCCACGTCGGACAGTTGCGGCTCGCTCATGCCCAGCACGTCCTGCAGCACCGGCATCATCCTCCTGACCACTCGTGAGATCGTAGCCTGCGATACTCCGAACAATTCAGCTACGACCATCTGCGTCAAGTTCAGTCGTAGCAGCACCAGCGTCGCTTCCACCTGGGCATCGAAATCCAGGGCGAATGGCGACTCGTCCAGGCACCGCCCGGTCAGGACCTGTCGAACGCGTCCCACCAGTTCTGCGACCAGGTCGTCACCCAGGCCCGTGGCACAGTGCTAACGCATCGGCCCTCCTCGCGAAGAACGAACTGTTGACAAGCCCATTCGTCAACGAGAGGGCCGATGCTCCCCTCAACGACACGCCAGATCGTCAAACCGCAATCTCGTGAATAACACCCTGATCACTGGCGGATAGTGCAGTCGCCGACCGCTGCTGCTAGTGATCTCACGGCCGTGTCGCCACCGCGTCCCGGTCCGCCGATTGATGCCCACCACCCGGCATGCCTCCGCATTCGGCACTCCGCGGGCGATCAACCGCCCGAACTGCTCACGCTTCGCCGACTGCGGCGCCACACCTCGCCGACCATGCCCCATCCGAACTCCCGAACACCTCCGGTGTTGCGACGATGCCTGGAATCCGCCCCCAGCGTTGACACCCCGCGACCGCCAGCAGCTGCTGGACAGGGAACGCGTAGATGTATACGCCGTACGAGATGTCGCGCCGCTGCGCGATTCGCGGCGCGGGCACCACCGAGGCGCCCCACAGGATCACGTACGTCACGAACGGCGCTGCCGCCTGCATCCCCCAGCCGTCGATCCCGATGACCAGGGTGGCGCCGACGAGCACCGACACGATCGCACCGAGCCAGTGCAGCGGTATTCGCGTTCGCAGCAGGTAGAGCAGAGCACCGCCGAGGAAGAACGGCAGCAGCTTGATCAGCAGGGAGGCATCGCCGTTGCCCAGGTAGGACTGCACGGTCTGTGAAGAGCCTGCGCCGCGACCGATACCACGAACAATCCACCGATGAACCACGGCGAGCGCCGCGCGACCGCAAGGAAGCCGAGTGCACCGATGATGAGGTAGCAGATGAACTCGTAGTACAAGGTCCAGAGGGAGCCGTTCCACGCCCCCGGGTAGGGCACACCCAGTGGGGTCCCTGCAATGTCCCACACAGATATCTTGAGCGGAGCATTCGCAATGAGGAACACGCCGGGCTGGGTCGGCGTCGCGAGGTACCCGTCGAGCGTGCCGTGCGCGCTCGCGTACCTGGAGGGTTATTCACAGTTGATCTTGTAGAAGTGGAGCGCGATCACGGTTGTGATCGTTTCGGTGAATGTTGACAGCGATCGGCGGTAGTCGGTGTGCAGGATGCGCCAGGTCTTGAGGTTGGCGATGGTTCGCTCGATCATGTAGCGGATGCTGCTGACGTCGTTGTTGAACTGTTTCTCCCAGTCCAGCAGGTTCCGGTGTGCGGGTTTCTTGATGGGGCTCAGCATGCCGGCCCCGATGTATCCCTTGTCGCCCATCCAGTTGCTGGGGTCCAGGGTGTCCAGGACGGCGGACATCCGCAGGGCTGCCATGTCGTGGCGGCACCCGTCGACGGCGTCCGAGATCCACACGAGCCGCCCGGCCAGGTCGCAGACGACCTGCACGCTCATGGCGGTGGTCTTGTGCTTGCCGGACCACAGCTGGCGCTGGTCGTGCAAGGACCAGCACGGCAGCAGGGTGCCGTCCACGATGTACTGGGTGCGGGGGTCCAGGTCCTCGGCGACCGGCACGTAGTCCACCAGCACCCGCCCGAGCACGCCAGTCAGCGCGGTGACAGCACGACTGATCGTCGGCTGGGAGACCCCGAACTGCTCACCGATCTCGCCCTGCACGCGATTCTTGCGCAGATAGGTCAAGGTCACCACGACCGAGTTCCACAATCCCACCGGCGGCCACTTGATCGTCTCGTCGTCACAGCGTGCGGCCCGCACGCCCACGCACAGGTCCAGGATCTGAGCCTTCGTGAAGCCTGTAGTAAGATACATGCCGGTGGTCCGCCTCTCTAGAATTGAGCCTCGTAACCCAATTCTTTCAAGAAGCGGACCGCCCCTTACGTAGGCACGCCGGACAACCCTCGTTCAGTCAGGGTGTTATTCACGAGATTGCGGTTTGACGATCTGGCGTGTCGTTGAGGGGAGCATCGGCCCTCTCGTTGAAGAATGGACTTGTCAACAGTTCGTTCTTCGCGAGGAGGGCCGATGCGTTAGCACTGTACCACGGGGCTGGATGACGACTTGATCGCGGAGCTGGTGGGACGCGTTCGAGAGGTCCTGACCGGGCGGTGCCTGGACGAGTCGCCATTCGCCCTGGATTTCGATGCCCAGGTGGAGGCGACGCTGGTGCTGCTACGACTGAACTTGACGCAGATGGTCGTAGCTGAATTGTTCGGAGTATCGCAGGCTACGATCTCACGAGTGGTCAGGAGGATGATGCCGGTGCTGCAGGAGGTGCTGGGCATGCAGGGTCCCGGCAAAGTCATGGCGTTGGGGCTGTGACCTGCGCGTCTGTGGTGTGACACGCCGGGTGGGTTGAGGTGCGGGCGTGGTGCTGGCGGTGAGGATGGAAGTTCCCACGCCGCCGTCCGCACCGGAGCACCACGCCCGCCATGTCATCTTCGCCTGCCGCCACCATGTCCGTCGAGCCCGAGGGGCTGGCTCGCCCTGGTCTGCTGGAGCTCCTGGAGCGCGTGAGCGATCCCCGGGCCCGTCGTGGGGTGCGGCACCGGTTCGCCCCGGTCCTGGCCGTGGCGCTGGCCGGGGTTCTGGCCGGTGCCCGTTCGTTCGTTGCCATCGGCGAATGGGTCGCCGATGCCGACGCCGGGGTGCTGGCACGGTTGGGGATCGCCGGCGCGCGCCGCCCGTGCGAGGCCACGATCCGACGGGCACTGACCCGGGTGGACGCCGACCTGCTCGATGCCGTGGTCGGGGCATGGATGCGGACCCGGGTCGGTCTGCTCGGCGGGCGGCGGGTCATCGCCATCGACGGCAAGACGGTCCGCGGCGCTCGCGCCGGCGCAAGGGTCGCACCGCACCTGGTCGCCGCCCTGGACCACACGATGGGGGTCGTGCTGGGGCAGGTGCAGGTCGCGGCCAAGAGCAACGAGATTCCCGCCCTGCGGACCCTGCTGGAAGCATTTGACCTGGTCGGGGCCGTGGTCACGGCCGATGCGATGCACACCCAGATCACCACCGCGCAGTACGTCATCGGCCGTGGTGGGCACTACGTGTTCACTGTCAAGGCGAACCAGGGCGGCCTGTTCCGTCGGTGCAAGGCGCTGCCATGGGCAGACATCCGCGCGGTCACGACGCTGGATCGTGGGCACGGGCGTCGGGTTCGGCGCACGATCAAGGTCGCCGCCGCCCCGGCCGTGCTGGACTTCGCCGGCGCGGTCCAGGTCGCCCAGATCCGACGCACCCGCACCCACAGTGGCAAGAAGACCGTCGAGGTCGTCTACGTGATCACCTCGATGACCTCCGCCGAGGCTCCACCGGCCCAGCTCGCTGCGTGGGTTCAGGGCCATTGGGGCATCGAGAACCGGCTGCACCGGGTCCGGGACGTCGTCTTCGACGAAGACCGCTCAGCCGTGCGCACCGGCCACGCGCCCCGGGTCATGGCCATCCTGCGATCGACCGCCATCAGCGTCCTACGCCTGACCGGGACCACCTGCATCGCCGCGGCGACCCGACATCACGCCCGCGACGCGGCCCGGCCCGTCGAACTCTTGCTGACCTGCTGAAACACGACTTTGCCGGGACCCTGGCTGGGCATGAGCGAGCCGCAACTGTCCGACGTGGCCGTCGGGCGGGTGTTGCTGATTGACGGGACGTTCGTGCCGACTGGTAACAGGCCAGGTCAGGGCCGGGACGTGGAGAAGGCGAACTACTCGGGCAAGCATCATGTGCAGTGCGTGAACGTCCAGGTCGCCTGTCTGACGGACGGCACGTTGGCGACCGTGTCCGAACCGGTTGCCGGTGCGCGTCACGACGCTGCCGCGCTGCGGCTGTGCGGATGGGACGACCAACTGAAGGACACCGCTTGGATCGCGGACACCGGATACGTAGGCGTGAATGCGATCACGCCCCGCAAGAAGCCGCGTGGGGTGAAACGATCCGAGGCCGACAAGATCTTCAACAAGTCCGTCTCCTCGATACGCGCCGCGGTCGAGCACGCCATCCGCCACCTCAAGGAATGGAAAGTCCTCGCCACCGGCTACCGGAGCCGACTCCAAGAACTCCCCGCCGTCATCCGCACCGTCACACGACTCGAACTCTTCAGACTCGGATGGTAGGCGCCGTGAATAACACCCTCAGTCTTCACGCGGCGTCGACACGGGGGCGTACAATCACGGTATCGTTCTGTTCAGCATCCTGGCGGTGCTCGGGACGTTTCCTCTCGCCGTGGCCAGCTGGTTCCTCGTCGAGCGGCCGGTGATGCGGGCGGCCCGTCGGGGCGCGGGCGGTCACCGGGCGAGGACGCCGCTCAGCCTCGACCCGCAACGCGTGCCGGAGGAGCCGTCATGCATCGGTCGATGTCCCAGATGCGGAGGCTGAGCCGGCTAGCGCCAAGCGCTGACCGGACCCGACCGTTGGTGGCCGCTAGGCGGTTGAGGGGACCCAGTCGGCAAAGGCGGGTTGAGTGCTCCGATGCCGCTGCGCGTGTGTGACTTCGCGAGCTGCGCCGCGGCCTAACCGACCGGGTCGGCCTGCCCGGATGCCAGTCTGAGGAATTCGTCGTAGTCCCGGATGTAGTCCGATCCGTCGTACTGGAGTGAAGCGAACACGCCGAGAACGGCGTCGGGGGAGTAGCCGAACTGCGTACCCCAGATCATGGCGGGCATGTAGAGGGCGAGGCCAGGCCGGTCTAGTAGGACCTCCTGCCGCCGGGTGCCGTCGTCGACGATGCACCGGACCGATCCGGCGAGGCAGACCAGCACCTGCTCGCACCTGTGGTGGGCGTGCTCGCCGCGGACGTCCTTGGACGGGACCCCGAACACGGCGAAGAAGCGAGCGGGCTGGAACGGCAGGTCCCGTGTGAGCTCGACGGCGGCAAGCGACCCGCGAAGGTCATGGGCGAGCGTCACCGGGAAGAGGCGTGCGCCGCCCACCAGCTCGACCGGTTCCGAGACCGCGGTGGCAACAGGTGCCGCGCTCGTGACGGGTTCGTGCACGTAGCCCTTGATGCGGGCCGGGTTCCCTACGACGATCGCGTTGGCCGGCACGTCACGGGTGACCACCGCACCGGCGCCGACCATCGCACCGCGGCCGATGCGGACGCCGGGCAGGATGACCGCACCGCCGCCGAGCGACGCGCCCTGACCGACGATGGTGGTCGCGAGCTTCTCCGGGTAGTGCTTGCTCCGCGGGAACGGGTCGTTCGTGAACGTGACGTTCGGTCCGACGAAGACATCGTCCGCGAGGCGTATGCCATCCCATACCTGGACGCCGGACTTGAGAGTCACGCGGTCGCCGATGACGACGTCGTTCTCGACGAAGACATGGTCGTTGACGTTGCAGTCCGCGCCGATGACCGCCCCGGGCAGCACGTGGGCGAACGCCCAGATGTGAGTGCCCTCGCCGACCTGCGTCGATTCGCAGATTCCCTGCGGGTGCACGAAGAAGTCCATCGTCAGTCCTCTCGAACGGGCGTTGCGCGGCGGACCAGCAACAGCCGGCCGCCGATGAAGGTCAGGGGAGCGGTGACCAGCACCACCAGGCCGCTCCACGAGTCGGGCATGCCCGCGTGCACGGCGATGCTGACCGCGGCGAGCCCGATCAGGTAGACGGTCACGTACATCGCGACGTAGAGGACGGCCAGGCGTGTGGTCATCCGGACGCCGAAGACGAAGCCGCCCGCAAGCGCGACAGAGATGGCGATGCCGAGTGCGAAGACGATCGTGTATGCGAGGCGGGGGTCGATGACGCGGGCCAGGAGCGACAGCGCGATCCCGGTCACGAGCGTGTTCAGGCCACCGGCGACGACGAATCGGAGCGCTGAGGCCCGCAGCGAGCGCGGCGCCTCAGTCGACACCGTCGTACCCCTCCACGGTCATCGCGATGGACACGGGTCGGCCCTTGCTGTTCTCGAATGTGCGCCACACGTACGAGCCGACGATGCCGAGGCCCGACAGGATCGTGAAGGTGGAGAAGAGCATCACGAGCATGAGCGGCGTATAGCCGGGGTTGACGATGCGTCTCGTGGCCCATCCGATGAAGACGACCAGGGCGGCGATCGTCGTGAGCGCGCCCCCGATGAAACCGACCGTGATCAGGACGCTGATCGGGATGTCCGTGAATGCGAAGACCGAGTCGAGCAGGTAGCGCGCCCGCCTGCGGAACGTCCACCCGGACCTGCCGGACGGCCGTGGCATCCGCGCGTACGGCACCTCGCTACGGCGATACCCCAGCCAGTAGAGCTGCGCGACGAGGCTGGAGTGTGCTTCGTCGAGCCGGAGCAGGTGGTCGGCGACCTCGCGGGTGCAACCGAAGACGTCTACGCCGCCTTCGGGGATCTCGGGATTGATGATGCGGCGATACATCCACCAGAAGCTGCGGGACGCGGCGGATGACATTGCGGGGTCCGCGCGCGCCTCGCGGCGTCCGACAACGACGTCGGCGTCGCCGGACGCGAGTTTGACAAAGAACGACTCCAGCAGTTCGGGCGGCTCCTGCAGGTCCGCGGCCACTACGCCGATGTACTCGCCGCGCGCCGCGGCGAGGCCAGACCGGATGGCGGGGAAGGACCCGAAGTTGCGCGAGTGCACCACGATCTGGGTGGGAATGGCCGCCTGCGGCAGCAGCCGCCGTAGGAGCTGAAGCGAGTCGTCGGGCGAGCCGTCGATGACGAACACGGCTTCCATCTGACCGTCGAGGTGCTCGGCGACCTTGGTCAGCGCCTCAAGCAGCGGCTCGAGGGTCTGCTCGTTGCCGTAGACGGGCACGACGGCGGAGTAGCGGACTGCCGTCGACTTCGTTCCCTCCGCGTCAGAACGCGGCGAGCGCATCGCAGATCCGTTCGATCTCGTCGTCGCGGAGCCCAGGGAACATCGGGATGGTGAGGATGTGCTCGGCCGCCCATTCGGTCACGGGAAGGCTGACGGCGGCGAACTCCTCGGCCCAAGCGGGCTGCCGGTGGTCCGGCACGGGGTAGTGCACATCGGATCCAATCCCTCGCTCCGCGAGGTGGGCGCGGAGTGCGTCACGTTCTTCGGCGATGACGACCGCCAAGTGTCCGACATGGTCCTGGCCGTCCGCTGGCAACACCTGCACACGCGGGCTCGCCGCAGCTGTATACGCGGCGATGATGGCGCGGCGTCGTGCATTCTCGGCGTCCAGCCGCTTGATCCGGCGCCGGAGAACTGCCGCCTGTACCTCGTCGAGGCGGGAGTTGCGACCGCCGTCCCGACCGATCGTGTACTTGCCTTGCCAACCGTACTGGCGCAGCTCGCGGACGGTCACAGCGATCGCGTCGTCCGACGTGGTCACCGCGCCTCCGTCGCCGAGCGCACCGAGGTTCTTCGTGGGGTAGAAGCTGAAGGCCGCGGCGTCGGCGAGCGACCCGACCCTTCCATCTGCCGTCGTCGCGCCGATCGCTTGTGCGCAGTCCTCCAGGACGCGGGCGCCGTGGACTGCGGCGACGCGCCGGACCGCGGCGACATCGGCCGCGCGGCCATACAGGTGGGTGACGACGACCACCCCGACCGAGTCGTCGAGCACCGCCTCGAGTGATGTCGGGTCGAGACACATCGTCGCCGCATCGATGTCGACGTAGCGGACCACGAACCCGGCGCGCCGCGCGGCCGTGGCAGAGTAGCCGCCGCAATTGGCGGTGGTGACCACCGCACGGCGACGAGTCGGCATCACGGCCTGCAAGGCCAGTTCCAGCGCATCCGTGCCGCTTGCTACCGCGATGGCGTGGCGCGTTCCGACATACGCGGCCAGTTCCGACTCGAACGCGGCGTGCTGCGGACCGTGTACGAGCCAGCCGCTGTCGAGCACGTCTGCGACGGCCTCGATCAGCTCGGTCCGCTCCGCGTTGAGCGCTCGCGAGAGGTCGTTGATCCGAATGGTCTCCATGAGCGCTTCCTATGCCAGGTCGAACATCTCGAGCAGCAGGTCGGACACCGCGTCGGTGACAGCCGGCTCTCGATGCAGTCCGAGTCTGCGCAGTCGCGCCGCGACGTCGGCGCCGGTGTGTGCCACGGCCTTGACTTTCACCGCGCGTTCCCCAGCGTCGAGAAGGACGTCTGCGTAGGCGGAGCCGCTACGACTGGTCAGCACGTAGTCACGGGCGGCCTCCCCCGCGCGAACCCGTCGCGGCTCGTCATCGACGAGTGCATGCAGTGCCACCCGGAGCCCTGCGGCGCCGTCGCTCGGCTCGACCTTCACCACGGCATCGTCCGGGAGCTCGGCATAATGACCGTGGTCAAAGACGATCACCGGCGTTCCGGAGAGCATCTGGGTGAGGACGCTCGCAGACTGCCCCTCGAGGACAGGGTCACGCAGAGCGAGGGCGACGTCGGCACGGGCCAAGATCGCCTGGAGGACGTCGTCCGTCACGCGTCCCGTGACGCGGAAACGATCCGCAAGTCCCCGCATCGATGCGACCGACAGGAGGTCCTGGCGGGTACGCGACTCGGCAGGACCGACGGCCCAGAGGTGAACCCGGGTCGCGAGCGCAGGGTCGTCGCTGACCGCTGCGAGGATCGTCTCGATGCGACGGTTGGCGTTGACCGCGCCGACCGTGACGGCAAGGACCGCATCAGCCGGTAGGCGATCGAGCGCGTGTGTGCTGCCTGTCAGGGATGCCGTCCCGTCGTCGCGTGTGCGCGTCGACGGGACGGGCAACGGAGCGACGGAGACGTCTCCGAGCGTGAGCCCGTCGACCAGGCCCGCGTGCCATGAGGAATGGACGACTGCGCCCAGGCTGCCCCGGATGATGAGGTCGGAGAGCGGGTATTCAGCACAGAACCGCATCCAGTCCAGGCCCAGCTTTCGTGGATCGCCGCTACGAAACGCCGCGGCAACGTCGGCCCCGTGTCTCCGTTCGATCTCCCGAGCCACCTCGTGGAGCACCCCGAAGTTGACGGCCGTCTGTCGGACGAGGTCGGTCATCGATGCATCATGAAGCACGACGAGTCCGGGTACCTCGCGCATGAGGGGCAGCATGTGGCTGTGGAGCGGGCTGTTCCCGAGGACGTAGACGACGAGATCGACACTCTCGAGCTCAGCTACGGTCTCGGCATCGGCGGGGCCGAAGGAACGAACAGGCACTGGGCAACTGCGCGGGTCCGCCGTCACGGGGTGCCAGACTTCGAGATCCCATCCGGCCGACAGGTGGGGGACGGCCTGCAGCATGACGTCCGCAATGGCGCTCTCCTGCGCCATGGGCATCAGCATCGCGACTCTCATCGGGTCAGCTCCGTGACGACTCGCGACCAGGAGAGGTCGAGTTCGAGCGCGAGCGTTCGAGCGTTCTCGCCCATTCCGCGTGCCTGGTCGGGGTGTGCGGCCAGCTCGTCGAACGCACGTGCCAGCGCCTCGGGCTCCGGTGCGGTCACGAGACCGGTCCGGCCGTGCTCGACGAGGGTCGTCGTCCCGCCCGAATCCGTGCCTGTGACGGTCGGCTTGGAGGACATGGCGGCCTCGTAGCAGACGTAGCCGTAGGAGTCCTCGTCGATAGGGAGGTAGACCGAACCGATCGACCGCGCGATCAGGTCGAGCTTCTCTTCCTCGGTGATGAACCGCGGGATGATCTCCACCCGGTCTTCGAGGCCGCCTTCGATGATCTCGCGCGTGAGATCCGCCAGGACCGCCGGGCTCTCGGGAGCACCGGCGACGACGAGCCGGTAGCCGGGTCGCGCGTGGCGCATGGCCTGCACGGCGAGAAGCTGGCGCTTGCTCCCCGAGATCCGGCCGAGCGCGACGATGTACCCCTCGGCCTTCGCCGTCCGGTACTCGTCGTCGGAATGCGGAGGGGTCATCAGGACGGGGGCGTCGATGCCGTTGTCCCTCCGGAGCCGCGCCGAGACCATCGGCGAGATCGCGTACATCCGCGTCGCCGCCTCGAACGCCGCCGCGTCCGCGACACGAACCGCACTCACGACGCGGTTCAGCCGGGGCTCGTCGGGCCACCCGACGGGGGGTGGGTCGTAGGCCTGCCGGAACTGATGGACGAGATAGATGACGACATCGTCATGCGGGACCAGATATGCGGGGAACTTCATCCCGATGACACGGTCGACGTTGGCGAGCGACGTCAACGACGCGGCCACGATCGAGTCGAGAATCTGCTCAGGCGTCTCACCGAGAGGCAGGCGGAAAAGTTCCGCATCGTGGCCCGCACGACGGAGCTCGACGACGAGGCGGTCGGCGAGCAGCTCGGCCCCACCCCGGACGAACGGCGCCGCGTTGTTGGCGACAAGCAGCTTCACGCGCCCTCCCTGAGCAGGCGGGCGATCGTGCTCGACCAGCTGATCCCGAGCTCAGCCCGGCGCTCGTGGCTGTTCTTGCCCATGCGCTCCGCCTCGGTGCGGTCCAGGTACAGCCGGTCGAAGGCGGCGGCAAGTGCCCGCGCCTCTGGATCCACGACGAGTCCCTCGACCCCGTCGCGGACGAACTCGAGCGCGCCACCCGAGTCCTTCAGCGTGACGATCGCCTTCGCGGAGTGTGATGCCTCCAGGGACGGGTACCCATAGGAGTCTTCGTCGCGTGGGAGATAGGCGACCGCGAGGCAGCGACCTAGCAGATCGACCTTCTCGTCCTCGGGCATCCAGCCGAGCCGGAGGTCCACCTTGTCCTCGAGGTGGTGGTCGCGTACGTAGTCCGCCACCTGACGGCCGAACACAGGGGAGTCCGGCCGTCCTGCGATGATGAGGCGGACGGGCGTCGCCGTGTACCGCATCGCCTGCACGGCGAGGAACTGCCGCTTGATCGGCGTGAGCCGGCTGGCGTAGAAGATGAAGTCGCCGTACTCCTCGGTCCGGAAGCGTGAGATGTCACCGCCCAGGGGAGGAAAGAGCGGCGTGGCCTCGACCCCGTTGAACTGACGCAGGCGGTCCCTCACCACGAGCGAGTTGGAGAACACGGCACGCGACTCGTTGAGGCCGGCCGTATCGATCCGACGGATCGCCTCGCGATACGACTCGCCGTCCGCCTGGGTGATCCGACCTCGAAAGGGCGTGTCCCACAGGTCGAAGAGCTGCCGGAAGTGGTGGATGAACCACGTGGCCTTGTTCTCGTGTCGAATGAGGTGAGCGGGCCACCGGATCGCGACCAGTCGGTCGCCCGATCCCGCGAAGGGCATGGCGCGCATGCCCACCAGGGCGGAGAGCACACGACGAGGTTCGGCGGGGAACGGCAGGTAGAACTCCTCGACCTGGTGGCCTTCGGCACGCATCGCCTCGGCCGTCCACTCGGCGATGAGGGAGCCACCGCCCTTGACGTGCGGCAACGTGGAGGAGGCGATCACAACCCTCACTTGCTGCCGCCTCGAGGCAGACGGGCAAACTTCACGGTTCCGAGCATGTCCGCAACCTGCCGACCCTCCGCCAGCACGACCAGAAGTCGAAACGTCTCCAGTGTCGCGTACTTGTCGCGGCGCCTGCGGAGCACGCCGCGCAGGCCAGTGGACCCTGTGCCGCCGAACCGGCGCTGGACGGCGGGGTTCGCGGCGAAGGCCCGAAGCATGGACTCTCTGCCGATCCCGGCATCCAGACGGGACAGCTCGTGCGCGAGGCTCGGCGCGTCGGGAACCTGGTGGAAGGCGACCTCGAAGAGCGCCCGGACGAAGATCTCGTCGGACACGCGTCCTTCGTGATAGGTGGGTTCCCTCGGCCAGAGGCCGAGCTCGGCCAGCCAGCTGGTGGCATCCCACGACGCGAGCTGCTGGAGCACCGAGTCGCGGTGGGGTCGAGGAAGTTTGGCGAACTCCGGCGAGTTCGCCATCGCCTTCGCGACGGTCCGGACGGGGACGTCGTGCTCGAGGTGCGTTCGCCAAGTGACGAGTCCCTCCTCGTCCGCCTCTCGCTCAAGGATGTGTCGAAAGAGCGCGGTGACCACGGTCAAGGGGTCGGCCGGGGAAGCCGCAAGGTCCAGCAGCGGGGTCGGCGACTGGATCTCTGAACTAGCGGAGATCGGCTCGGCGGTGAGCAGCAGCATGAGCCCCTGCCGGCGGCGCCGCGCTCGTAGCGCGGCGCCGTAGCCATGTGGCGCCGGAGCGGTCATCTGCGCATTTCGCGGACGTGCTGAGCGAACGCGTCGCACACGGCGTCAACGTCGGCGTCGCTAAGTCGGACATGAGTCGGAAGCGAGATGCCTTCGGCACCGAGACGCTCAGCGACCGGGAAGGAGGCGACAGGGTCGCTGACGTACGGTGGAAGGGTGTGGAGCGGGTAAAACACCGGGCGCGTCTCGATACCGTCCGTTGCAAGCAGGTCGATCAGGTGGTTGCGCTCGTTGGTGTCGAAACCTTCCACGCCGACGGTATACAGCCAGTCAACCCGCCGAGTATTGGGCCGCTCGGCAGGCAGGTGAATACCTTCGATCGCGCCGAGGCGCTCGGTGTAGGTCTGGGCGATCTCCCGGCGGCGCGCCGTGAAGTCGCCGATCCGCTCCAGTTGACCGAGTCCGATCGCAGCGGCCACATTGGTCATGCGGTAATTGAAGCCGATCTCGTTGAACCAGTATCGGCGCTTCGGGTCCATGCCCTGACCGCGCAACAGTCGCAGCCGGGTAGCGAGGGCGTCGTCGTCGGTGGTCACCGCGCCGCCCTCGCCCGTAGTGACGATCTTGTTGCCGAAGAAGCTGAAAATGCCGACGTGACCGAGCGCACCGACCGGGCGGCCAGCAAGCGTTGCGCCGTGGGCTTCTGCCGCGTCCTCGACGACGAGCAGGCCGTGCTCCGTAGCGATCTCCATGATCGCCGTCATGTCGGCGGGATGACCGTAGAGGTCGACGGGGATGATCGCCCGCGTCCGGTCGGTGATCCGGCGCCGAACGTCCTCAGGATCAAGGTTCATCGTGTCCGGCTCGACGTCGGCGAACACCGGGGTCCCGCCGCAGTAGACGACCGCGTTCGCGGTTGCGATGTACGTGAGGGTCGGAACGATGACCTCGTCGCCGGGGCCGATCCCCAGGGCGGTAAGGGCGAGGTGCAGGGCCGTCGTGCCGTTGTTGGTGGCTACGACGTGGCGCGTGCCAGCAATCTCGGCGAAAGCCGTCTCGAAGTCGGTGATGAAGTGGCCGACCGAGGATATCCACGTGGTCTCGAGGCACTCGGCGACGTACGCTGATTCTTTGCCCGAAAGGTCAGGGCTGGCGATATGGATCACCGGATCAACTCCCTTGCTGGAACCCCCACGACGGTCTTGCCATCGGGCACGTCGTGGAGCACCACTGCGCCGGCGCCGACGACGGCGTCCGCACCGATGGTCACTCCCGGGACGACGTTGGCCCCGATACCGACCATCGCGCGGTCGCCGATGGTGACGGTGCCGGCGAGATTGACGCCGGGCGCGATGTGGACAAATTCTCCCACAACGCAGTCGTGGTCGACCGTGGCGCCGGTGTTGACGATCGCGCCGGCTCCGAGGCGGACGTTGGCACCGAGCACAACGCGGTGCAGTACCGCCGCACCGGCTCCCACGCGCGCGGTACGTGCGACGACGGCCGTGGGCGCGACGACACTGACGAGCGTCATGCCCGCCGCGGCAGCGGTAGCGGTGACCTTCTGGCGGAGGCGGTTCGAACCGAGTGCGACGAAGCAGTGTTCGACGCCACTCGCGACCACGTCAGGGAGGTCGCCATCAGTGCCGAGACGCTCGAGCCCTAGCACGTCGCCGGACTCGGGGCCGAGGTAGCCGATGGGCTCGAGGCCGGACTCGGGATCCCAGGCGTCGAGGCAGGCACGTGCGTGCCCCCCGTTGCCCATGATCACGACACGCATGCCGACGGTCCCTCCTGCCCGATCGCGCGGATCTCTCGGTTCTCAGAGCTCCGGTGGTCTGGGGCGCGGCCCGCATGTCAGATGATATCAGTCACGAAGTGTGGCACCGGGGTCATCGCGGGTGCACCGTCTGGGAGACTGCTGGATGCGAACCGTGAGGGGATACCTCGGGTGGCTCGGCGTGGGAACGGTCCTGTTGGCGACGGGCTATGCGCCGGTCGCCCGGGTGCCGTTGGTGGGGGACGACTTCCACGCCTTCCTGTTCACCTACGGTGAAGTGAATGGAAGCGCGTTCCAGGCACTTCGCTACGGCTGGCGCGCGGGCCAGGAGGCCGGCCACTTCAACCCGGTGGGTCAGGCCCTCGGGGCGCTGTACCACTTCGTCGCGTATGCGCTGCCGGCGACGACCGGGCTGCCGCCGCGGGTGGTCGACGTCGTCGCCGGCGCGGCGCTGCTGTGGGTGACGGCGCTCGCGGTCGCGTGGTGCGCCGCGTGGGCGCTGAGGCACGCACGCGTCGAGGGCGAACTGCTGGTGGCCCGAAGCTTCGCTGTGACCTCGGCGGCGCTCGCGGGCAGCCTGCAGCTGCACCCGTGGTCGAACGACCCGGTCAGTTCCTACCTGATGGCCGGGTGGGCGTCGGCCGCCCTCGGCTTTGTCGTCCTCGGGCTGGCCCTGCGGGCCGTGTCGCCAGGGCGCGGGGGATGGGGCGACGTGGTCGCGCTGGGGGTGGCGGGCGTTCTTGCCGTCCTCTGGTACGAGATGCTGACCGGCGTGGTAGCCGGCGTGGCCGCGGTGTTGGTCGGGGCCGGCGTGCGTGCGGGGCGCTCGGGGAAGCGCCGTGCGGTGCGACGAGTGCTCGCGCTGGGCGCCTCCGGCGTGGTGCTTCCCGCCGTCGTCTTCGTCGTGGGCCGGTTCGCCTCCGCGGCCGACGGACGGGGGTACACGGGCACGGCACTGGGTACGGGCACCGCGGCGCTTCGGTCGACGTGGGCGGCCGTGCTCGGCGTCCTGCCTGGCGGTGCGTGGTCCTACCTCACCGCCGCGGCCGGCCCGGTTCCGCTCGCGTTCGTCCCTGGCGTGCTCGCTGCGGTGTACGTCGTCGCGCTTGGCGCGATCGTCGCGCTCTGGCGACGCCACCCGGTGCACGTGGCCTCGCCGCACGGCTTGGTGATACCGGCGGTCGGGATCGTCGTGGCGTGGGCCGCGACGACGGCCACGCAGACGTTCACGGTGAAGTACGCCTCGGAGATCCAGGTGCCTGGGCAGGTCTACCTGTTCCACGTGGTGGCCCTCGGGTGCCTGGCGGCGCTTGCGGTGCTTGCGGCATGCGCTGCCACCGGACGGTGGCATGGCTCGTGGTCGAGGGGGGCTCGCACCGCCGGAGCGGCGTTGCTGGGGGTTGTCGTCGTGGTGCAGCTGACCATCTCGTGGCACCTGGCCGACTTCATGACTGGTGCCTTCGACGGCAACATCGCACTCACGGGCGCCGCGGTCGACGGTGATCTGGATCAGCAGCAGCGGTGCGCGATCCTGCTGCGCTGGGCGGACCGGCCGTGGCCGGACTACTACCGCACGGCAGTGGTGCGGGCGGTGGAGCGGACATACGAGGTCCGGTTCGGCGAGGCCTTCTGCGCGAGTTCCGCCGAGCTGGAGCAGCTGGTTCCCGATGTGATGACTACTGCCCCCTGAGCCTGCGGCTCGTCGCGCGGGCGATCCGTTCCGTTCGTCGCTCGCGCACGGTCGCTGGGGTCCGCAGCAGAGCATCCCGGAGCCCTCGCGCGCGCGCCGCAGTGGTGTCGCGCGGGGCGCCGGTCAGCACTGCTCTCACCAGGCCGAGGACCTGCCGCACCCAGGATCGCACGACGACTGCCGCGGGCGCGTGACGGCCGAGTACGACGAGGGAGTTGCGGGTGTTGTAGTAGCGGAACAACGGTGAGTCCGCGCGCGAGCTCGCCGCGTGGCGGTGAGTGGCGACCGCCGCCTCGACGTACCGGACGGTCCATCCATGGGCGCGCATCCGCCACGACAGGTCCGTGTCCTCGTAGTAGAGGAACAGCCGGGGGTCGAACCCGCCGACCTCGTCGAGCGCCTCGCGGCGCAGGGCGCACGCCCCGCCGTTGAACCCGAACACTTCGGGGTCGCGTGACTGCTTCCCGAGCGGCGCCCGCCAGTCCCGGTCTCCCCCGGCACCGTCGGCGGACACGACGTTGCCCGTGGAGTTGACCAGCGTCGGTGCGTCGTCGTCCCCGTGGAGCATGACCAGCGCGGTCGTCGCCCCGACCCGCGCGGCGCCAGGGGCGTGCAGCGCCTCGAGGAGCCGCTCGACCGCGTCCGGGGCGAAGGTGGCGTCGTTGTTGAGTAGCACGACGTCGCCCGTGGCGTCGGCCATGCCGAACGCGGCGCCGCCCGCGAACCCGAGGTTGCGGTCGGGGCGCAGCACCCGCGGTGGCCGGTGCCTCGCCGCCAGCAGCGCCTCCGTCCCGTCCGTCGACGCGTTGTCGACGACCACGACCTCCAGGTGGTCCCGGATCGTCTGGCCGTCGATCGAGTCGAGGCACTCCTCGAGCAGGTGGGCGCCGTTCCAGCTGACCACCACGACGCGGGCGAGCGGCTCGGCGGGCACGCGCCGGAGTCTAGGCGGCCCCTAGTGTGTGCGGGTGGATCCGATCCGGGCCGTGCTCACCGTGGAGCAGTGCTGGCAGCCCGTGCCGGGGGGATCGGCGTCGTACATCGCGGAGCTGACAAGGGCGCTGTCGGGGCTGGACGACGTCCGGATCGTCGGCCTCGCGGCTCGGCACCGGGCCGATGAGATGCCCGATCCCCGGCCGCACACGGCGGTCGTGCACTCGAGCCTTCCTCGAACGGCGCTCTATGAGGCCTGGAACCGGCTCCGCCGGCCTCGGGCCGATGGGATCGACGGCTCCGTCGACGTGGTCCACGCCACGACGTGGGCGATTCCCGGCCACCGAGTGCCGCTCGTGGCTACGGTCCACGACCTGGCGTTCCTACGCGATCCCTCCAACTTCACCCGGCGCGGCAACTCCTACTTCAGGCGTGCGCTCGCCGTGGCGCGGGACGAGGCGGCGGTCGTGGTCGTCCCGTCCCGGGCGACGGCGGACGACTGCGTCGCGGCAGGGATCGAGCGTGATCGGATCACGGTGATACCGCACGGCGTGCGGGCCGACGCCGTGGCCCCGGAGGTGGTCGCCGCATGGCGGGCCCGACGGGGGCTACCCGAGGGATACGTGCTGTGGTGCGGCACGGTCGAGCCGCGCAAGAACGTCGCGGGGCTGGTCGAGGCGTTCACGCTGGCACGTGGCGAGGGGGCGACGACGTCCGACCTCGTCCTCGTCGGCCCCGCCGGCTGGGGCGATGAGGCCCGGCGACTGGAGCGGGCGCTGGCGGCCGCTCCGGCCGGTTCGGTGCACGTGCTCGGCAGGCTCTCCGCGGCCGAGCTCCAGGTCGCCTACGCCGGCGCTGGTGTGTTCGCCTACCCGTCCCTGTGGGAAGGCTTCGGGATGCCGGTGCTCGAGGCGATGGCGCACGGGGTGCCGGTGGTGACCTCCCGTGGGACGGCGATGGCGGAGTTCGTCGAGGGCGCCGGGGAACTGGTCCAGCCGGGAGACGTCCCGGCACTGGCCGCCGCGATCGGCCGGGCGCCGCAGATCGACCGGGAGCATGTGCGAGCCACGGCCGCTCGGTTCACCTGGGAGGCATCGGCCGCGGCCCATGTCGAGGTCTACCGACACGCGCGTGGAGAGGGTGTGATGTGCGGGTAGCACTGGACGCGACAGCGATTCCGGCCGATCGAGGCGGCGTCGGTCGTTATGTCGATGAGCTGGTGCCGCGGCTCGTCGGGGCGGGAATCGACCTGGCCGTTCTCGCTCAGGTGCGGGACGTCGACCTCTTCCGCACGGTGGCGCCTCGCGCTCGGGTGGTGGCGGCACCGGCGGCGGCCGCTCGCCGGCCGGTGCGGCTCGTGTGGGAGCAGCTCGGCGTTCCGGGGGAACTGCGGCGGTGGCGGCCGGACGTGGTGCACAGCCCGCACTACACGATGCCCGTCCTCACCCGCACGCCGGTGGTCGTCACCTTTCACGACGCGACCTTCTTCACCCATCCGGAGCTGCACCTTCCGGCGAAGGGGCGCTTCTTCCGAGCGTGGACCAGGATCTCCGCCGCGCGGGCGGCTGGCCTCGTCGTCCCCTCCGAGGCGACGCGCGACGCGGTGATCAGGTGCACCGGCGCGGACGCGGACCGGTTCACGGTCGCCCATCACGGGGTCGACACGACGCGGTTCCACCCGGTCGGGGACGACGAACGCGCGCGTGTGCGGGCGGCGCTCGGCATCGGGGACCGCGCCTACGTCGCCTTTCTCGGCACGCTGGAACCGCGGAAGAACGTGCCTGCGCTGGTGCGCGGGTGGGTGGCCGCCTGTGCCGGCCGCGACGACGCCCCGGCGCTGGTGCTCGCCGGAGGTCGCGGCTGGGACTCCGCGGTGGACGCCGCGATCGCCGAGGCGCCGGCGGGTCTCGTCGTCCGCACCCCGGGCTACCTGCCGATCGACGACCTGCCCGGCTACCTGTCGGGAGCCGTGGTGGTCGCGTACCCGAGCCTCGGCGAGGGATTCGGCCTGCCGGTGCTGGAGGCGATGGCCTGTGGCGCGACGGTGCTGACCACCGAAGAGCTGTCGCTGCCGGAGATCGGCGGCGACGCGGTCGCCTACTGCGGCACCGGCGTCGAGGCGGTTGCGGCGACGCTCGGAGCGCTGCTCGACGATCCCGCGCGCCGGGCGGACCTCGCCGCACGGGCCCTGGCGCGGTCACACCTGTTCACCTGGGAGGCGTCCGCGCAAGCGCATGTCGCGGCGTACGAAGCCGCGATCGACCGTGCCCGCTCCTGACCCACCCGACGGCGGGGGCGGGGCGGATCAATCAGCGAGCGACGCCACGTACGCCTCGACCTCGTCGGCGTGCGGGAGGAGACCCGCCGCCAGTGCCTCGGCGAGCGTCGGGGCGGCAAGGTCCTTGTCGGACAGCCGCAGCTCTAAGGGGCGACCCGCGCGATCACGCTCCGGCCACCTGATGGCGATCTGCTCGTCGAGTGGGTGCACGCCGTGCTCGCGGCCGGGTGTGTATGGCGTGCTGCACAGATAGACGACTGTCGTGTCGTCCTCCAGCGCGCAAAATGCGTGGCCGAGGCCTTCCGCGAGATAGACGGCCCGCCGGTCGACGTCGTCGAGCAGCACCGACTCCCACCGGGCGAACGTCGGCGAGCCCACCCGCAGGTCCACGACGATGTCGAATGCCGCACCGCGCATGCAGGTGACGTACTTCGCCTGGCTCGGCGGCACGTCGGCGAAGTGGATGCCCCGGACGACGCCTGCCGCGGAGATCGAGCAGTTCGCCTGGGCGAGCGGGAACCGGTGCCCGAGCTGCTCGGAGACGGGGTCGGCCTGGAACCACTCGAGGAAGGTCCCACGGGCGTCTCCGTGCTGGACGGGCGTGAACTCCCACGCTCCCGACACGGACAGCTCACGGAACGGCATTGCGGTCCTTCCGACGGGTGGTGGCCGCCGGTCAGCCTACAAGTGACGGATCGTCCTGCGGCTGCGGCACCCTCCGGGCGGCCCGCCAGGCGATCGTCCCGGCGACGACGACGAGCGCGGCGTACAGGGCGACTGCCGGCAGGTAGCCGAGCGGCGAGGACCACTGCGGGGTGGTCGTGACCACCTCGCCGTCCAACCCGTCGGCGTACCGACGCATCGCCCACCAGAACGCCGCGACGTGTGCCACCCCCACGGCGGCCAGGACCCACCGTCCCGCGCGCGCGACGAGGTCCCGTACGGGCAGGGCGGCCTCCGTCAGGACCGCGGCGGCGACGAGCGGAACACCGACGGCGACGGGCAGGGCGTAGCGGCCCTGCCAGATGATCCCGGTGTCGCCTGCGGTGGGGATCTGGAGTGCGAACGGTGCGGCGACGACGATGAGCGCCGCCAGCGCGAGTGCAACGCGCGCACGCCGCCGCACGGGGGCGGCAAGGCCGAGCAGCAGCAGAGCACCGGTGGCGACGAACCAGAGCTCGGTCGTCACCGGTGGGCTCGGCGCGTCGAGCCACCCGAAGTTACCGATCATCTGCAGCAGGTACCCGTGGCTGAATCCGAGGATGGCACGGGCCGCCGCGAATGGGCTGGCGTACTGCGGGAAGAGCCCGTGGCCGCTGACGACCCCGCCGTGCGTCGCCACCCAGGCCGTCGCGACGAGACCGGAGGTGAGGCCCACGCCGAGGACCCAGCGCACGCCGCGTGCCGCCCAGAGTTCGCGCAGTCTCCCGTGTGGGGCGAGGACAAGGGCGATCGTGATCGCCGCCAGCGCCCACACCGGTCCCGAGGCGCGGGCGTTGACGAGGACCGCGCCGGCGACCGCAGCCTGGACCAGCGTCGAGGTCGCCGGCCTGCCCGGCGCGGCCACGAGCGCGATGCACGCGGACCAGAACGCGAACGCCGAGGCGATCTCGAGCGCCTGCGGGTTGACGGTTGCGCCGAGGAAGAGCGTCATCGGCGTCACCGCGACGAGGCAGCCCCACACTGCGGGGGCCGGCAGCGTCGACCGGCGCAGCCCTGCCACTCCCCACAGCAGGAACGCACTGGCCAGCACGCCGGACAGCAGCCGCATGGCATACGTGCTCGCCTCCGCGTGCCAGAGCAGCGAGGGCCAGCCGACGAGCGCGTAGTACAACGGCGGGTACTGCCCGGCGAAGGTCTCGACCGGCACCAATGAACCGGTCGGGGGATGCACCACCGGTTGGCACGACGCAGGCTCGTCCGGCTGGAACGCGATGCAGTTCGGAAGGGTGATCAGCTCGGCGTAGTCGCTGGGGAGCTGGACGACGGTGCCCGTGCCGGGCCGGCTGCCGTCGACGGGCGGCGGGCCCAGCTCGCCGCTCCACTGGCCTCGCGCCACGGCCGCCGCCCGCACGACGTGCGACGGCTCGTCGGGGGACGCCATCAGGGGAATCGTCACCGACCACATCGCGTGAAGCGCCGCGAGCACCAGGCCCGCGGCGAACCAGCGCGGGACTTTCCGCCGAAGTGCTGCGCGGTGGGTCGGGGGCATCGAAGGCCGTTCTCGTCGGTGCAGAGAAGGAGTGGAGGCGCGCGTCAGTCTAGGGCGGGCGAAGGCCGGATCCGCGGTGCTTCGCCGGTACCCTGAGGCCCGTGCCCGTCGCCTCCGATCCGCGCGTCCTCCTGGTGGTGCCGGCGTGGAACGAGGCGGAGTCGTTGCCCGCGGTGCTGGCTGAGATCGAGACCGCACTTCCCGGCGTCGGGGTGCTCGTCGTCAACGACGGCTCGTCGGACGCGACGAGCGCCGTGGCGCGGGCCCGTGGCACGGACGTGCTCGACCTCCCGTTCAACCTCGGCGTCGGTGGCGCCATGCGTGCCGGCTTCCGGTACGCGCTGGCCCAGGGCTACGACGTCGTGGTCCAGGTCGACGCGGATGGCCAGCACGACCCGCGTGACGTACCGCGGCTCGTCGCGGCCCTCGCCGAGGCGGACATCGTCGTCGGCGCACGGTTCGCGGAGCTCGACGGCTACCGCGTTGGTGGACCGCGACGCTGGGCGATGAGCGTCCTGGCCGCGGTGCTCAGCCGGCTCGCCAGGACGCGTCTGACCGACACGACATCCGGATTCCGGGCCTCGGGGCCGCGAGCGGTTCGGCTCTTCGCGGTGCACTACCCGGCCGAGTACCTCGGCGACACCGTGGAGTCGCTGGTCATCGCCGTGCGTTCGGGCCTGCGCGTGACTCAGGTCGCAGTGACGATGCGTGAGCGGCAGGCCGGTCAGCCTTCCCAGCGGCCGTGGATGGCGGCCGTCTACCTCGTGCGGGCCTTCCTCGCGCTGCTCATCTCGCTGACGCGGCAGTCGGTGTCGGTGCCGGAGGCCCTCGGATGAGCGGGCACGTCGTGGCGTTGGTGGGGGCGCTCCTGATCATCGGTTTCATGGTCGAGCTGCTCCGTCGTCGTCGCCTGCGCGAGAAGTTCGCGGCGCTGTGGATCGTCCTCGGCGTGGTGGTGCTGGTCACGGTTGCCTGGCCCAGCGTCCTCGAGCGTGCCGCGCGCGTCACAGGTGTCACGGTGCCGCTCAACCTCGTCTTCTTCGGCTCCCTGCTCGTGCTGCTCGCCGTGTGCATCCAGCTGAGCGCGGAGATCACGACGCTCGAGCGCGGCTCCCAGACGCTCGCGGAGGAGGTGGCGCTCCTGCGCCACGACGTCGAGGTCCTCGAGCGGGAGCGTGGCGCAGAGCCGGTCCCCCCGGTCGCCGACCCCGGCCCGGACGGGCGCGCTGCCGGGTGACGGCGCGCACGGGGGAGCGGGCCCAGCCGGTGGCGGGCGGCCGTACCGCGTTGCTCGCCGTCGCCGCCGGGCTCGCGGTCTACGGCCTCGCCACCTACGGCTTTCTCGCCGCCGCCGGCCGAGGGCTGGCCGCCGCGGACTTCACGCCGCTGTCGGTCATGTGGACGCTGCTGAACGCCGTCGGGATCGGCCTGTTCGTGCCGTTCGAGCAGGAGATGGCTCGCCGAACGGCCGTGGCGCGGATCTCGCACGAGTCGAACGTGCCGGCGCTCCGGCACTCGATAGCCGGCGCGAGCGGGGTCGTCGCGGTCGTCGCGGTCGTCGGGTTGCTTCTGGCGCACGTGCTGGCGGCACGGCTCTTCGCAGGGCGGACCGGGCTCGTCGGCCTCCTCGTGGCGGCGATGGCCGGGATGGCGGTCAGCTACGTGGTGCGGGGGCTGCTGTCGGGGTCTGGAAGGTTCGGGCGGTACGGCGCTCAGCTGGCGGCCGACGGCGTGCTACGCGCCGGGGGAGGCGTCGTCCTCGCCGCCGCCGGCGTGCGGTCTCCAGAGGCGTACGCGGCCGTCCTGGTCGCAGCGCCGCTGCTGGCGGTCGCCCTCACGACGCCGCGGCCCGCAGATCTCGTTGCTTCCGGTCCGCGGCGGCCGTACGGCGGCGCAGCGGCCGCCCTCACCACCCTCGTCGCGGCGTCGCTGCTGTCCCAGGCGCTCGCCAACGCCGGGCCCGTCATGGTCCAGATGCTCGCCGGGCCCGACGAGCAGTCGGCGGCGGGTCTGTTCACCGCCGCGCTCGTCGTGGCGAGGGTCCCGTTGTTCGCTTTCGCGGCGGTGCAGGCCGTGCTGCTGCCGGGGCTCGCCGGCCTGGTCGGGGCACGAGACGTAGACGGGCTGCGCGGCCGCATCCTCGTGGTTGCGGCATGGACCGCAGCGCTCGGGGCTGCCGGCACGGTGGCAATCTGGCTCCTGGGGTCGTGGCTGGTCCCGCTGCTCTTCGGTCCGGGGTTCACTGCCGGGCGAGGCATGGTCGCGGCGATCGCCGCCTCCGGCGCGTTCTTCATGCTGGCGCAGGTCGCCGCCCAGCTCCTGGTCGCCCTCGGGGGCGAGCGGCTGGTGGTCGTCGGGTGGGCGATCGGGCTCGTCGCCCTGGTGCTCGCGAGCGCGTGGCACGCGCCGGTGGACGTGCGCGCGGCCGGTGCGCTCGTGGCCGGCGCCGCGGTGTCGCTCGCCGTGCTCGCCGTGGCCGCCTTCGCCCGGGTGGGCCGTTGGCGCCGCGACATCGCTACCTCGGCGGTGGCTTCCGGTGGCTGAGGACGTCCTCGGGCTGGGAGTGGTGATGCTCGCCTACGGCCCCGAGCCGTATCTCGGCGAGGCGATCGCCGCGGTCCGGGCGTCGCGCGGTGTCGAGGTCTCCCTCGTCGTCGTCGACAACGGTTGTTTGCGCGGCGACCTACCCGAGCTGTGCCGGGCCGCCGGTGCGATCCTCGTCCACCCCGGTGCGAACCTGGGGTTTACCGGCGGGGTCAACTTCGGCGCACGGTACCTGGACGCCTCGTTCCTCGGGCTCGTCAACAGCGACGCGGTCGTGGACGCCGACGCGCTGGCACGGCTGGTGCGGGTGGCGGCAGCGCCAGGCGTCGGCATCGCCAGCGGCAGCATCCGGCTCGCGGACGACCCCGCCCGGATGAACTCCGCCGGCAACCCGGTGCACCTGCTGGGCCTGTGCTGGGCGGGCGGGCTCGGGGAGGCGGCGGCCGCCCACACCGAGCCGCACGACGTGGCAGCGGCGAGCGGCGCAGGTCTGGTGCTGCGGCGCGAGCTGTGGGATCACCTCGGCGGGTTCCCGGAGGCCTTCTTCGCCTACCAGGAGGATCTCGAACTGAGCTGGCGGACCTGGCAGCTCGGGCAGGCCGTGCGCTACGTCCCGGATGCCGTCGTGGTGCACCACTACGAGTTCAGTCGCAACCCGTCGAAGATGTACCTGCTCGAGCGCAACCGTCTGCTCTTCGTCCTGACCTGCTACGGGCCGCGCACGCTGGCCCTCCTGGCGCCCGCGTTCGTCGTGTTCGAGCTGGCGCTGCTCGCGGTCGCCGCGGCCCAGGGCTGGGGGTGGCAGAAGGTCCGCGGCTGGGGCTGGGTGCTCGGGCACCCGGGGTGGCTGCGCGAGCGGCGGCGCCTGGTGCAGCAGACCCGGACGGTCGGGGACCGTGGCTTGTCGTCGCTCTGGAGCGACCGCTTCGACGCCGCCGCGATGCCACTGCCCGCCTGGGCAGCACCGCTCCAGACGGCGCTCGTCGTCTACTGGCGGATGGTGCGGGGCCTGCTGTAGCCGCTGCCGGCGTCGGCCTGCCACGGCCGTCGCCAGCCGCGGGCGGCGTGGCCGCCATCACCAGCCGACGACGAGTGCCCTGCGTTCCGCCGAGCCGGCCGCCTCTCGGGCCGTTTCGAGCTGCACGGGGTCGACGAGGATCACGGCACCGTCGTGCTGGTCGAGCAGGGTGCGGACCACGGTCGGCAGGTCGCGGGGCAGGCCGGCGTCGTCGAGGAGCGCACCCGCGTCGGTGTTCGCCCGCTGCGTCCAGCGACCCGTCAGCGCGAGGTACCACTGCTGGGCGTTGAGCGGGTGCACGCCCACGGCCGCGAGCAAGGTGGCTCGCGACGCCTCGATCGGCACCTCGGAGGCCGCCACCAGGGCCGACCCGACGGTTGTCGCACCTGTCGGGACGGCGAAGTGTGCGCTGCCGGTGCCGGTGAAGCCCGTGACCTGGCTGGCTGCGACCGCGGCCAGGACCGCCGCCGACACCTTCCGGGTGCGCGCCGGTCGGTGGCCGTCGCCGGCCGTCGCCCGACCCAACCCGGTGAGTGCGAGCGCGGCGACCGCGAGGCTGGTCAGCTCGACGCCGGTGAGGAGCTTGAAGAAGTAGTAGGAGAGCTGGCCGGCGTTGTGCAGCTGCCACCAGGCGAGGACAACCGCGGCGGTGAGTCCCGCGATGGGCGCCACGGCGTGCCGACCGAGTGCGGACCCCGGCCGCGATGGCCAGAGGCAGAGCGCCGCCGCGCCCAGTGCCAGGGCGACGACCAGTCCTGTCTCCGGGGCACTGATGCCACCGGGGGTCACCAGCACCGTGCCGGCGTCGAGGCCGCCGAGAACATGCAGCGGGGCGAGCACCCCGACCACCGTCGCGGCGAGCGCGACGCCGGTGGCCGTCCAGGCCCGCCGCGTCGCTCGCCAGCGGGACCGGCGAGTGGGTAGCAGGAGCACGGCGGCGGCCGGCCCGGCGACGACGAGCATGAGGACCCACGCGCCGGCCACCCCGGCGAGCAGCCCGCCGATCGCGGCGACGTGCCACGGCAGGGGGACCCGCGGCACGGTCGCGACCAGGAGCGGGACGCAGGCCGTCAGCGCGCAGGCGAACACGAAGTTCGGGAAGCCCTCGGCGATGCCGGCTCCGCCAGGTCCCACGACGAAGGCGGCGACCAGCAGCACCGCAGCGACCAGGGCGAGGCCGGGGTTGCGGCGCAGCCGCGGCAGGGAGCACACGGCGGCTGCGAGCATGGCTGCCAGCAGGACCAGGAGCCAGGCCTGTGCACGAGTGAACGCGACCAGCTCGGCCCCGGGGGTGGCGAGGCTCGGGGAACCGAACAGCTCCATCAGCGTCGCGACGACCGCGTGGTAGGCCTGGGGGTACTGGTCGAATTGCCACGCCTCGCCGCCGGGCGCCGCGCCCAGTCGGTCCACCGTCAGCCCGCGCATCCGGATCATGTGGACCATGTCGAAGTGCGCGGAGTTGTCCCACCCCGGGAGCAGCGCGGCGAGCGCGGTGGCGCCGTCCGGCACGCGGATCCAGGCGCGGGTCACCCACGTCGTCACCGCGGCCGCCGCGAGCGGGAGCGCATCGACCGGCGCCAGCCGCGGCAGCAGCGAACGTGCCCGGGGCCGCAGACCCCCGGCGCCACCGAACAGCAGCCATCCGGTGGTGCCCCCCGCCAGGGCCGCCAGGAGGAGTCCGGCACGGCCCACGCTTCCGAGCGGGAGCGGGAGCCACCACAGCGCCGGGACGAGCCCGGCGCTGTAGGCGCCGGCCAGCAGGATTCGCCGTGACAGCAGCCGGGACGTCGGCACCAAGAGCACGAGCAGCAACGCGACCGTGAGCGCAAGATTCCCGCGCAGGAGGCCCTCGAGGCGCAGCGCGAGCACCGCGCCGGCGACCACCGCTCCCGACGGCACAGCGAGGAGCCAGCGCCGCGTCGGGCCACCGGCTCGGCCGCCGGACGCGTCGGCGACCTGACCCGTTGCCCCGGCGGGCGGCATGGAGACCCCTGCGTCGATGGTCACGCGTCACCCGCCCGTCGAGAGGCGGCCCCGGTTCTGCGGGGCGCGTCGAGGCGGTCACTTCCGGCGCGTCTATGCACGGCGTGAGCATTCCGCATCCGCCGGCTCGGCGGACGGGTTCAGGGACCTAAGCCCTGGTCGCCTAGAGTGTGTCCCGGCGGGTGCGGGTGTCCGGGAGGAGGAAGCACGGTCGTGCGGTGGATCGTCGTGGGCGCGCGCGGAATGCTGGGCCAGGACGTGGTCGCACTGCTCCGCGGTCGTGCGAGCGACACGGTCCTCCCGGTCGACCGTGACGAGGTGGACATCGTCGACCTGTCCTCCGTGTCACAGGTGATCCGCGATGCGGACGTCGTGGTCAACTGCGCGGCGTACACCGCGGTCGATGCCGCGGAGTCGGACGAAGGTCGGGCATTCGCCGTGAACGCGGTCGGCGCGGCGCACGTTGCGCGGGCATCCCGTATGGCGGGGGCCCGTGTGGTCCAGATCTCGACGGACTACGTCTTCCCCGGCGAGGGCGCCGAGCCTTACCAGGTCGACGATCCGATCGCGCCCAAGTCTGCCTACGGGCGCACCAAGGCAGCCGGCGAGTGGGCCGTGCGCGCCGAGGCGCCCGATCACCTCATCGTCCGCACCGCGTGGCTGTACGGCGAGCATGGTCCCTGCTTCCCGAAGACGATCGCACGCATCGCCACCGAGCGGGGTGGGCTCGACGTGGTCGACGACCAGGTGGGGCAGCCCACGTGGACGGCCGATCTGGCCGCGCTCATCGTCCGCCTGGTCGCGGGTAGAGCACCAGCGGGGACCTATCACGGCACCTCGAGCGGGATGACCTCCTGGTTCGGGTTTGCTCGTTCCGTCGTCGCGGCGGCCGGGCTCGATCCAGACATCGTCCGGCCGACGACGAGTGCCGCGCTCGTCCGGGCCGCCGCTCGTCCTCCGTACTCGGTGCTCGATCACCGGGACCTGACGGCGATCGGGACATCGCCGATCGGACCGTGGGCGGAGCGATGGGCCACGGCGGCGCCATCGGTGCTCGCAGGGTGAGACGGACTCCCGGCCGGCCGGAAGCACCCCGTCTGGAGTAGGGGCGGACAGGCGTCGGGGATCGGACTGCGCCCTGCAGTGCACCGTCCGGTACGGCTTTGACCGTCAAGGATGGCTCTCGACACCGGGACTCGAAAGGTGTCACCCGGGTTCGATCTGGGGGGTGGTGACGGTGTCGCGCCAACGTGCCGTGCATCTGGGGTCCGCGCCGGGACCCTGCTCACTCGGTTGCGAGCAACCCGAGCAGGTAGGACCCGTAGCCCGACTTCTCGAGCTTCTCGGCGCGTGTGCGCAGCTCGTCGTCGGACAGCAGGCCCCGCCGCCACGAGACCTCCTCGGGGCAGCCGATCTTCATCCCCTGCCGCGACTCGATGGTCCGGACGAAGTCTGACGCCTCCAGCAGCGAGTCGAACGTGCCGGTGTCCAGCCACGCCGTGCCGCGGGGGAGCACCTCGACGTGCAGCCGGCCCTGCCGCAGGTACTCCCGGTTGACGTCGGTGATCTCGTACTCGCCGCGCGCCGACGGTGCGAGGTCGCGCGCGATGGCCAGCACGTCGTTGTCGTAGAAGTACAGTCCCGGCACCGCGTAGTTCGACTTCGGGCGCGCCGGCTTCTCCTCGAGCGAGAGGGCGCGCCCGGACTCGTCGAACTCGACCACGCCGTAGGACGACGGGTCCGCCACCCGGTAGGCGAACACCGCCCCGCCGTCGATGTCACCGAACCGCTGCAGCGTCGAGCCGAGACCCGGCCCGTAGAAGATGTTGTCGCCGAGCACGAGCGCGGCGGAGTCCGACCCGACGAAGTCCGCGCCGAGCACGAACGCCTGGGCCAGCCCGTTCGGAACCTGCTGCACGGTGTACGAGATCGAGATGCCGAACTGCGACCCGTCGCCGAGCAGCCGGTGGAACTGCTCGGCGTCGTGCGGTGTGGTGATCACCAGCACGTCGCGGACGCCGGCCAGGATCAGCGTCGACAGCGGGTAGTAGACCATCGGCTTGTCGTAGACCGGGACCAGCTGCTTGCTGACGCCGAGCGTGATCGGGTGCAGCCGCGTGCCGGAGCCGCCCGCCAGGATGATGCCGCGCATGGGCACCCAGTCTGGCCCACGGGGGACGGCCGGGACGAATCCCCGGATGCGATCCTCGTCGCGTGCAGCCCGGCCACGTCGGACGGCTGCGTCTGCAGCGGGCGGGCCTCCGCCCCAGAGCGTCACCGAGATGCATAGGGTCGTTATACAGTTGGCCCTGTGCCGAACTCGACCGAGGACGCCCTCGCCCTCTTCTTCGAGGAGGCAGTGCGCGTGCTCGGGCACGTGCGCGGCGGGGTCGGACTCAGCCGGACGGCCGCATCCACGCTCGCCCGCGTCTGCGTGGAGGGCCCGCTGCGGCTGACCGACCTGAGCGGGCGCGAGGGCGTGTCGCAGCCCTCGATGACCCAGCTGGTCGGCCGCCTGGAGCGTGGCGGGCTCGTCCGGCGGTCGCCGTCCTCCGACGACGGGCGGGTGGTGCTCGTCGAGCCGACGTCAGCCGGCCGCGAGCTGATCACGCAGCGTCGTGCCACCCGGGCGGTGGCGATGGGGACGCTGTTCGACCGGCTGTTGCCACCGGAGCAGGACGCCATCCGCGCGGCGCTCCCCGCGCTGCAGCACATGGTCGACCTGGCGATCGAACCACGCCCGGGATCGCCGTCACATCCTGGCTGACAACCCGTTACAGCACCGACACCCCGGCCGCGCATCCTGCGAGAGGACACCATGAGCGCCACCCAGGTCCAGCCCGCCAGCCCGTTCCGTCAGCCGCGAGCGGTGTGGGCGGTCGCGTTCGCCACCGTGATCTCCTTCATGGGGATCGGCCTGGTCGACCCGATCCTGCCCGCGATCGCCGGAGACCTGCATGCGACCGCCAGCCAGGTCTCGCTGCTGTTCACCAGCTACCTCCTGGTCACTGCGATCGCCATGCTGTTCGTCGGGGCGATCTCCTCCCGGATCGGCCCGAAGCCCACGATGGTCTACGGCCTCGCCATCATCGCCGTCTTCGCGGCGCTGGCCGGCGTCGCGGGCAGCGTCACCGGCGTGGTGGGCTTCCGAGCCGGATGGGGTGTCGGCAACGCGCTCTTCATCGCGACCAGCCTGGCGGTGATCGTGGCCCTGTCCGCCGGCCGGCTGACCGGGGCGATCGTCCTGTACGAGACCGCTCTCGGGATCGGCTTCGCCGTCGGACCGCTGCTGGGCGGCGTGCTCGGGTCCATCAGCTGGCGAGGGCCCTTCTTCGGCGTCGCGGTCCTCATGGTGATCGCCCTGGTTGCCACGGTCGTGTCCGTGCCGAAGCTGCCGAAGCCCGCGCAGACGACGTCGATCAGCGCGCCACTGAAGGCCCTGCGCCACCGCGGCCTGCGCGTCGTGGCCATCACGGCGCTGCTGTACAACTGGGGCTTCTTCACCATGCTGGGGTTCGCCCCGTACCCGATGCGGCTCACCGTCCACGGGCTCGGCGCCGTCTTCTTCGGCTGGGGGGCGCTCGTGGCCCTCTTCGCCGTGGTGGTCGCTCCACGGCTGCAGGGCCGCTTCGGCACGGCCCGGGTGCTCTACGTGAACCTCGGGGCGCTCGGCGTGCTGATGGCGGTCATCGCAGCCGGCATCCGGACGCCCTGGGTCGTGATCGTCGCGGTGATCGTCAGCGGTGCGTTCATCGGCGTGAACAACACCCTCACCACCCAGGCCGTGATGCTCGTCTCCCCGGTCGAACGATCGGTGGCCTCCTCCGCCTATGGCTTCGTCCGATTCATCGGCGGCGGGCTGGCCCCGTTCGTGGCCGGCAGGCTCGGCGACGCCTACGGTCTCAGCGTGCCGTTCTACCTCGGTGCTGCGGCCTTCATCGTTGCCATCGCCGTGCTCTCCACCGGCCGCCGGCTCCTCGACGCCGCCGAGGCCGAGCAGCTGTCCGGCGAGGCGGTCGTCCCTCGTCCGCGGCTGGAGCCGGTCGGGGCCGCGCCCAGTGCGGGCCGGCGCCCGGTCATCGTCGCGGTCGGCGACCGGCCCGACGCCGACGGGATCCTTGCGGCCGCCGCACGCATCGCCCGCAGCACCGGCAGCCCGCTGGAGGTGGTGCGCATCGTCGAGACCTCCATCGTCGAGGAGTTCGCCGTCGATCGCGACGACACCGGCGGTGCTCGCGAGAAGCTGGTGCGCCAGCTGGATCGCCTGGCGGAGGACGACCTGGCGGTGACGGGTGTGCTGCTGCACAGCGTCGGGGACCACGCCGCCGCCGGCCGGCTCCTCGCCCGCCACGCCGCCACCGTCCATGCCCGCAACGTGACCATCGGACCATCGCCCAACGGCATCGCCGCGCAGCTCGCGGAGGGCAGTCTCACCCACTCCCTGATCGCCCACGCCACCTGTTCGGTGGTCCTGCTCCGGCCGGAGGACGCCGACGGCCTGCTGGCCACGACCCAGCCCACGTCCCGCTGACCCGGACCGGCCCTCGTCCCACCCCCTGCGGCACCAGCCCCGCGACACCGAACAGCCGGTGTGCCGGTGTGATCGCGAGTCCCGCTGCGTGGGTGATCTGGCTGTTGCGTGACGTGGGTTCACGACTCTGCAGCTCTCGACGGGTGGCTGAGCTCCTCCATGATCGACGACTGATCCGAACCGGGGAGGGGCGGTAGCGCTGCTGCGCCCCCGAGCGAAGCCAACGAAGGTGACCCTCATTTCACGCCGCGCGATACCGATACGACAGGCAGGGACATCCACGAGGTAGAGGTGGCGCATGACTCGGCAGGGCGGTGACGACGTCGACGGCGCCGAAGGGAGCCGTGCGCCCGGGGCCCGGCCCGCCGCGGCCGGTCGCCGCCGCCGGCAGTGGGGCGCGGAGCCTGCCCGCCCGGCGCTGCCCGCCATCGAGAAGCCGCCGAGCGCCGCTGCGGCATGGGCGGGTGGGCTGGCGATGACGGTCGTCGTGCTGGCGTGGGTGGCCTACCTCACCCGGACCGTGGTCTCCAGGTTCATCGACAGCGGCATGCAGAGCAGCCAGTTCATCGCGCAGACGATCGCCTACGTCGTCGTGATGAGCTTCCTCACGTTCTCGGCGCTCATGTACCTGGTCGCGCGGCAGGGCGCGGTGTACCGGTCGCGCGGGCACGTGCGGGCGCCGCGGGCGGAGATCGACGCCTTCCTCGCCGGGGCACAGCCTCACCTGACCGTCCTGGTTCCGTCCTACTGCGAGGATCCGGCGGTGGTGCGCTCGACGCTGCTGTCCGCAGCGTTGCAGGAGTATCCGGGCCTGCGGATCGTGCTGCTGCTGGACGACCCGCCGCAGCCGTCCGACCAGGCCGCGGCCGCGAGCCTGGCCGGCTGCCGGGCGCTGCCAGCCGAGATCACCGAACTGTTGCGGGAGCCGTACGCCCGGTTCTCCGCATCCTTGCTGACCCACGAGGCCGCGGAGCTGGCCGGCGGCCCGAGCGCGTCCGGCGACCTACGCGCGCTCGCGCTGGACTTCGTCTGGGCGGGCCAGTGGCTCCGGGCGCAGGCGAGCGGGTACCCGCGCTCGTCCCATGCCGACGACTTCCTGGCTGACGAGGTGCTGGGCGGGCTGGCCGGTGACTTCGAGGTGACGGCCGGGGCCCTGTTCGCCGCGCTGGACGAGGGCGCCGTGGTACCGGCGGCGCGGCTGAGCCAGCTGTGTCGCCGGCTCGTGTGGACCTTCGAGGCCGACCTGTCCTCCTTCGAGCGCAAGCGGTACGCCCACCTGCCGCACGACTCGAACAAGGCGATGAACCTCAACGCCTACATCGGCCTGATGGGCCGGACTGTGCGCGAGATCGACACCCGGCTGGGGCTCGTCCTGCGGGACACCGAGGCCGAGGACGGCATCCTCATCCCGGACAGCGACTACCTGCTCACACTCGACGCCGACAGCGTGCTGCTGCGCGAGTACTGCCTGCGCCTGGTCCACCACCTGGAGCTGCCGGGCAACGAGCGAATTGCCGTGGCCCAGACGCCGTACTCGGCCTTCCGGGGCGCGGACACCCGACTGGAGCGGATCGCCGGAGCGACGACGGACATCCAGCACATCCTCCACCAGGGCCTCACCCACTTCGGGGCCACGTTCTGGGTCGGTGCGAACGCGGTGATCCGCAAGATCGCTCTCGACGACATCGTCGAGGTCTCCTACGTCGACGGTCAGGAGGTCCGCCGCTACGTCCAGGACCGCACCGTCATCGAGGACACCGAGTCGAGCGTCGACCTGATCGCCCACGGCTGGACCCTGTTCAACTATCCCGAGCGGCTCAGCTACTCCGCGACCCCGCCGGACTTCGGCTCGCTCGTGGTGCAGCGCGCCCGGTGGGCCAACGGTGGGCTGCTCATCGCGCCGAAGTTCTGGCGCTACGTCCGCCGCGAGCGCCGCGGCGGCCACCGGGTGCCGCGGGCGTCGTCCGCGCTGCGGCTCAACTACATGGCGTCCATCAGCTGGGCCAGCCTCGGTCTGGTCTTCCTGCTGATCTTCCCGTTCGACGACCGACTGCTCAGCCCGGTCATCGTGGCCGCGGCCCTGCCGTACTTCATTGCCATGAGCTCGGACTTCCACCGGCTCGGCTACAAGCGCACCGACGTCTTCCGGCTGTACGCCTTCAACCTCGTCCTGCTACCGGTGAACCTGGCCGGCACGCTGAAGTCTCTGCAGCAGGCAGCGGCCAAGTCGAAGATCGCGTTCGCCCGGACCCCGAAGGTCGCCGACCGCACGTCGGCGCCGGCCCTGTTCGTCCTCGCCGCCTACCTCATCGCCGCGTTCTCCTTCTACACGCTGGCCAACGACATCGTCTCTCGCAACTGGACCAACGGGGCGTTCGCCGCCGTCAACGGTGTGCTCACGTGCTACGCGATCGTCGCCTTCATCGGTGTGCGCAACTCGATCGTGGACGTGGCACTGGGCTTCGCCCGCTGGGTGCGGGTACCGGTGGCGGCGCCGACGGCCGCCCTGCCGGAGAGCGCGGAGGGCCCGGACTGGGAGACGGTCCTGTACTTCGGGCCCGACCACCGCGGGCCGGCAGGACGGCGAGCAGCTCCCGGCGTGACCGCCACGGCGTTGCCCCGACGGGGCGACACCCGAGCGCGGGAGAGGACCCCATGACTGCGCCTGCCGCATCCTCCGACCCGCCGCGGACCAGGATCTCGCTGGTGCGGGTGGGCGTCGTCGTGCTCTGCGCCGCGGCTGTCGGGTGGGTCGGCTTCCGGTCCGTCTCGGCGACGGTGGCCCGACCGGTGACCCCTGAGCCGTCGACGTTCGCCGCGTATGTGGACGTGACCGCGACCCCCGCCTACCCGTTCGAGACCCCGGCCGGTCCCGCGCAGTCGAACGTCATCCTGTCGTTCGTGGTGGCGAGCCCCGACGACCCGTGCACGCCCAGTTGGGGCGGCTACTACACGCTGGACAAGGCCGGGTCCGACCTGGAGCTCGACCGCAGGGTTTCCCAGCTGCGGCTCACCGGTGGCCAGGCGCGGGTCTCCTTCGGTGGGCAGGCCAACCACGAGCTGGCCACGGTCTGCACCGACCCCGGGGCGCTGCAGCAGGCGTACCAGGCGGTCGTCGACCGGTACGACCTGACGAGCATCGACGTCGACCTCGAGGGTGCGGCGCTGGAGGACAGCGCCGGTGCGGCCCGGCGTGCCACGGCGGTCAAGGCGGTCCAGGACCGGGCACACTCCGACGGGCGCGGCCTGGCCGTCTGGCTGACCCTGCCCGTGGCGGCGACCGGGCTGACCTCCCAGGGATCGGCCGTTGTCGCCGGCATGCTGGCGGCCGGTGTGGACGTCGCCGGCGTCAACGGCATGACGATGGACTTCGGGACGGCCCTGGCGCAGGGCCGACCGCTGTCGGACCTGGTGGTCCAGGCCGCCACAGCGCTGCAGCAGCAGGTCCGCGCGGTCCTCGCCGCCAGCGGTCAGCGCCTCGGGGAGACCCAGGCCTGGGGCAAGGTCGGCATCACCCCGATGATCGGCCAGAACGACGTCGTCACCGAGCAGTTCACTCTCGATGACGCCGCCGTCCTCAACGAGTTCGCCCGCGCCCACGGCGTGGGCCAGGTGTCGATGTGGTCGCTGAACCGGGACTCGACCTGCGCCTACCCGCTACCGACGGTCGTCCCGGTCGTGCAGACCTCGTGCAGCGGGGTCGACCAGGGCACCCGACGGTTTGCCGCGGTGCTCGCCACCGACCTGACGAGCGGCACAGCTGCCGGCACGGGAACCGGCACCACCGGGCCCTCGGCCACCAGCAGCCCGGTGGCCACGACGCCACCGCTCGACGTCGTCGACGACCCGGCGCACAGCCCGTTCCCCATCTGGGACCCGTTGGGCACCTACCCGGCCGGCACCAAGATCGTCTGGCACCACCAGGTGTTCCAGGCCAGGTACTGGACCAGCGCGGTCGCACCCGACGCTCCCGTGTCCGGCGCGTCCGCCGCCCCGTGGATCCTCGTCGGTCCGGTGCTGCCGGGCGACACGCCCGCACCACTGCCCACCCTGCCGGCCGGCAGCTATCCGCCGTGGGATCCGAGCGTCGCCTACGTCGCCGGTGCGCGGGTGCAGCTGGGACTGGTGCCCTACGAGGCCAAGTGGTGGTCCCAGGGGAAGAGGCCCGGCGTGCCGGTCGCCGGCGGGTCCCCCTGGGTGCTCGTACAGCCGGGGGGCTGAGGCGAGCGCTGGTGCAGGGGGGCCGACACGAGCGCCGTCCCCGGCACCGTAGGCCCAACCGCGGGCATCGCTGCCGAGGCGCAGCCCTTCGTCCTGATTCCCGCCGGCGCGCCCACCGGGCGCGCCGCGTCGTACCCTCGCTGGATGGCTGAGACGGACGTGGCGGCGCTGGCGGACTACACGGTGGAGCAGCTCGAGCTGCTCGGCTCGACGCGGTCGGTGTACCGGACCGGCTCGGGGCCGGCGGTGATCGTCATCCACGAGATCCCGGGGATCACCCCGCTGGTCGCCGCGTTCGGCCGCAAGGTCGCCGAGCGTGGCCTCACTGCGGTGCTGCCCGACCTGTTCGGCACCCCGGGGCGTGCGCCGTCCGCCGGCTACGCGGCCTCCTCCATGGCGTCGGCGTGCATCAGCCGGGAGTTCACCATGCTCGCGACCCGGCGGACGAGCCCGGTGACCCGGTGGTTGCGGGCGCTGGCAGCCGGGGAGCACGAGCGGTGCGGCGGCCCCGGGGTCGGCGCCGTGGGGATGTGCCTGACCGGGGGGTTCGCGCTCGCGATGATGGTCGACCCGGTGGTGGTGGCCCCGGTCCTCAGCCAGCCCGCGCTGCCGTTCGCGCTGACCCCGTCCCAGCGGCGCGACGTCGGGCTGTCCGACGACGACCTGGCGACGGTCCGTCGCCGCGTCCGGGACGGCGCCTGTGTCATGGGCCTGCGGTTCACCGGTGACCGGGCGGTGCCGGCCGAGCGGTTCGCGCGGCTGCGCTCCGAGCTGGGCGACGGGTTCATCGGGGTGGAGATCGACTCCTCCGCAGGCAACCCGTGGGGGTACCGGCCCGCGGCGCACTCGGTGCTCACCGAGGACTACTCCGACGCCGAGGGGTCGCCGACGCGTGCGGCCCTGGAGCAGGTGCTCGACTTCTTCGACACGCGTCTGCACACCGCCTGACGTAGCGCACTCAGCCGGGGCACCCCGAGAGCATCCTCGAGGAGTCTCCCGTGGCTCCCGGTGAGTCGATGGCATCGCAGTCTGGTCGTGCCGACCCGATCGGGTGCAGGGTGGACACGGCGGTCGGTGCCGACCGTGACGGGCCGGAAGGGTGCAGGTCGATGACGACTGTGGTGCTGCTGGGCACGCTGGACACCAAGGGAGCCGAGTACCGCTGGCTGCAGGAGCAGCTGGTCTCGGCGGGCTGCGACACGGTGGTGGTCGATGCGGGGGTGTTCTCCGACGGCGCCGGGATCGCAGACGTCTCGGCCGGCGAGGTAGCGGCTGCCGCCGGGGCGGACCTCGCCGACCTTCGCCTGGCGCACGACCGCGGTGCGGGGATGACCACGATGGCCGACGGTGCCGCAGCGGTGATCCAGCGGCTCCATGCGGAGGGGCGGCTGGACGGCCTGTTGGCGGTGGGCGGCTCGGGCGGCTCGTCGGTGGCGGCTCGCGCGATGCAGGCGCTGCCGGTGGGTGTGCCGAAGCTGCTGGTCTCCACGATGGCCTCCGGCGACGTCTCGCCCTATGTCGGGGTCTCGGACGTGTGCCTGATGTACTCCGTGGTGGACGTGTCCGGTATCAACTCGATCTCCCGCCGGGTGCTCGGCAACGCGGTGGCAGCTGTCGCCGGCATGGCCGCTCACTACGCCGACACCCTCGCGCACCCGGCACCGCCCGACGAGAGGCCACTGGTCGGAGCCACGATGTTCGGCCTGACGACCCCCGCCGTCGACGAGGCGCGCGAACGGCTGACCGAGCTGGGCTACGAGGTGCTCGTCTTCCACGCCACCGGTGCCGGCGGCCGGGCCATGGAGGCGTTGGTCGACGGCGGTTTCCTCGCCGGTGTTCTCGACCTGACCACCACCGAGCTGGCCGACGACCTGGTCGGCGGCGTCCTGAGCGCCGGTCCGCACCGGCTCGAGGCCGCGGGACGAGCGGGGATCGCGCAGGTGGTCAGCGTCGGGGCGCTCGACATGGTCAACTTCGGGCCGCGCGAGACCGTACCGAGCAGGTTCGACGGGCGGCAGCTGGTCGTGCACAACCCCACGGTCACCCTGATGCGGACCACCGAGCCGGAGATGGCTCGGCTCGGTGCGGCCATCGCGGCCAAGCTGCGCGCGTCCGTGGGTCCGGTGGAGATCTTCCTGCCGTTGCGCGGGGTGTCGGGGATCGACTGCCCGGGCGGACCGTTCGACGATCCCGCCGCCGACGCCGCGCTGTTCGCGGCGATCCGCACCGGCCTGGCCGGCAGCGCCGTCGTCGTGCACGAGGCCGACATGGCGATCAACGACGAGGGGTTCGGTCGAGCTGCGGCCGATGCGCTGCACCGCCTCATCACGGGTGCATCCTCGAGCACGACGGCGAGATCCACGGACAAGGAGAGCTGACATGGACAGGACGACGGCGCTGGCCCGGCTGCACGCGACGGTAGCGGCGGGCCGCCCGATCATCGGTGCGGGAGCCGGCACGGGGCTGTCGGCGAAGTCGGCGGAGGCCGGTGGGATCGACCTGCTGATCATCTACAACTCCGGCCGGTACCGGATGGCCGGCCGGGGATCCCTGGCCGGGCTGCTGCCCTACGGGGATGCGAACGGCATCGTCATGGAGATGGCCAACGAGGTGCTGCCGGTCGTCAGGGCGACGCCGGTGCTGGCGGGGGTGTGCGGCACCGACCCGTTCCGTCTGATGGGTCCGTTCCTCGACGAGATCAAGCGCGTAGGGTTCTCGGGCGTGCAGAACTTCCCGACGGTCGGTCTGTATGACGGGGTGTTCCGCGCCAACATCGAGGAGACCGGGATGGGCTACGGGCTCGAGGTCGACATGATCCGGCTCGCCCACGAGCGGGACCTGCTCACGGCCCCGTACGTGTTCGACCCGGACCAGGCACGTGCCATGGCGGCCGCGGGTGCGGACGTCCTCGTGCCGCACATGGGCCTGACCACCAGCGGCACCATCGGTGCACGGACCGCGATCACGCTCGACGAAGCCGTTGCGCGGGTCCAGGAGATGCACGACGCGGCGAAGACGGTCAACCCCGAGATCCTCGTGCTGTGCCACGGTGGTCCGATCGCCGAGCCCGAGGACGCGCAGTACGTGCTGGACCACACCGAGGGCGTCGTCGGCTTCTTCGGCGCATCGTCCATGGAACGGCTGCCCACCGAGAAGGCCATCACAGCGCAGGCCGAGCAGTTCAAGGCCATCACCGTGTGACGAGCCCCCGCCGCGCTGAGCCGCCGGTCGAGCCCCCGCGGGGGCTCACGAGCCCGACCACCGGCGAGCGAGATCCGTCCCGGCACCATCAGGAAGCAGGACCAGCGCACCATGACGGCTGAACCCACGGACCACCCGAGACCGTTCCCAGCATCTGGTGGTGGCGACCCCGCCGGCGCAGCCGCGGGCGTCCCGTCGCGGCTGCGCGACCTGCACCCGGGCTGGTTCGCCTCGGTGATGGGCACCGCGATCCTGGCGGTGGCCACCTACGACAACCCCGGCAACGTCGCTGCCCTGCGCGGGACGGCCCATGGGCTGGGCACCGGGCTGGCGGTCGTGGCCTACGTGCTGGGTGCGGTCCCAGCCTGATGGCGGCGTCGGCAGTCACGGCGCTCGTCGCGGCACTGGCGACGCTCGGCGCGGTGCTCGGCCTGGTGATCGCTGTGGCGTTCGCCTACACGGTGTTCGTCGGCCAGACGGCGCCTGCCTCGGTCAACGGCGGATGGTTCATCCCGCCCGTCGTCACCATCATCATCCCGTTGGCCCTGGCGCCGTTGATCCCCCACGCCGGTGCCGGCGGTGCCCGGCTCCTGGTGGTCGCGGGCTGTGCGATCTACGGGATGGGTTTCCTGCTGTTCCTGCTCACCCTGGGTCTGCTCCACGACCGTCTCGTGCTGCACCCGCTGCCCCCGGCGACGCTGGCGCCCACCGTGTGGGTGGCGTTGGGTCCGGTCGGGGTCGGGTCGCTGGCACCACTGGCCCTGGCCCGTGCCGCACAGGAGGTCCTCGGCCCGGCCGCACCCGTGGTCGAGATCGTGTCCCGGCTCCTCGCCACCGCGGTATGGGGGTTCGGGGTCTGGTGGCTGGCGATCGCGGTGGCCCTGCTGGTGCGATACCTGCGCGCCGGGCGTCTCCCGTTCCACCTGGGCTGGTGGGCGTTCACCTTCCCGCTCGGTGCCTTCACCGTCGCCACGCTGACCCTCGCCCGCGCGTGGCAGGTCCCTGCGCTGGAAGCCCTCGCCGCGCTCCTGTACCTCGCCCTCGTCGGTTTCTGGGTCGTCGTCGCCACGCGGACGCTGCGTGCCACGCGCTCCGGCCAGGTCTGGCTCCGTTGAGCGGCGCCCCGGCGAACCGTCACGGAGCCGGTGACGTCGAGCGGCCCGTCGCGGGGGGCGTGCCCGGCCCGAGCGAGCCGGACGGGCTCTCAGCAACCGGCTCCTGGTTCGAGCTGCCCGACGTGGGCGTCGCCCGACGCCGCACGCTCGGGGTCCTCGTCGTCGCCCAGGTGCTCGGGTCCCTGGGGATCGGCGCAGCACCCTCCGTGGGCGTCCTGCTGGCACAGGAGGTCACCCGGTCCGACTCCTGGGCCGGTGTGGCGCGAGCCTCCACGACGATCGGGGCCGCGCTGCTCGCGCTGCCGCTCGGCATGATGGCCGCTCGCCGGGGACGGCGCCGGTCGCTGTCGCTGGCGTGGGCCGTCGCCGCGGCCGGGGCGGCGCTCCTCGTCGTCGCCGCGACGACCACGTCCGTCGTGCTCCTGGTGGTCGGGATGCTGGCCCTCGGCGCAGGGTCGGCGGCCGGGATGCAGTCACGCTTCGCGGCGACCGACCTGGCCGTCCCGGCCCGACGGGCGCGCAGCCTGTCGATGGTGGTCTGGGTCGGGACGGTGGGCGCGGTCCTCGGCCCCAATCTCGGGGTCCCGGGCTCAGCTGTGGAGTCGCAGCTCGGTCTGGCGCCGCTGTCCGGTGCCTTCGTGATCGGGGCGGTCCTGCTCGGTGTCACCGCGCTCGTCGTCTGGCTGCTCATGCGTCCGGACCCGTTGCTCCTGGCCGCGCGTCACGTCGCCGCGCAGGCCGCCACCCCGACACCGACCCGGGTGGGCGCCCGCGCGGCGCTGGGCGAGGTTCGCCGGGTGCCCGCCGCCCGGTTCGCGCTGGTCACCCTCGTGCTGGCGCACGTGGCGATGGTCTCGGTGATGACGATGACGCCGGTCAGCCTCGCGCGGCACGGGCAGACGATCACGGTCGTGGGCATCACGATCAGCGTGCACGTCCTGGGCATGTACGCCTTCGCGCCGCTGGTGGGTGCTGCCACGGACAGGTACGGTCGCCGGCCCGTCATCCTCACCGGCCAGGTCGTCCTGGTCCTCTCGGCGGTCCTCAACGTGGTCGCCGCCGGCTCGACCGCGGCCGTCGTCGCGGGTCTGTTCCTGCTCGGGCTCGGGTGGTCGATCGTCACGGTGCCGGCTGCGGCGCTGCTGTCGCAGTCCGTCCCCGCACGCTCGCGGCCGTTCGTCCAGGGGTTGGGCGACTCGGCCATGAACGCGGCGGCGGCCGTGGGCGCGATCGCGTCCGGGCCGGCGATGGCGACGCTCGGCTTCTCGGGTCTTGCTGCCTGTGCCGGGGCACTGGTCCTTCCCGTGCTGTGGATGGCCCGCCGACGGGTGGGGTGACCACCGGCGCCTGCACTCGACCTTCGCCATGGTCACCGCCGTCGTAGCCGGAGCGGCCCGGCACGCTTCGCCCCCTGCCCCGAGACCGGAGCCGCAGCGCGTCCGAGAGCGGCACGCGACGCGTGGCGGATCGGCCTGCGCTCAGCCGGTCAGGCGCCAGGCGAGCAGGCCGAAGAGCACGCCGAGGCTGTTGGTGGCCCAGTGCATGCCGGCACTGGCCAGCACGCTGCCGCTGCGGCGGCGCAGCTCACCGGCCACCACCCCACCCAACGCCGTGAATACGACGATCCCCGCGACGACCAGCACGTTCGCGGCGGGGCCGGCGCCTCGCACGGCGTCTCCGACACCGTGGTTGGCCGAGGCGACGTGCAGTGACGGCAAGATGTGCCACAGCCCGAACAGGGCCGATGACGTGACCAGCACTCGCCACGTCGTGGCGTGCCGCGCCAACATGCCCCAGAGCACCGAGCGGAACGCGACCTCCTCGAGCAGGATCGTGCCGACCGGGATGATCGCGAACGCCGAGACCAGCGCACCGTGCACACCGAGGTGGTAGCGCGCGTCCAGGAACGCGGTGCGGGTCGCCGGCACGAACACCCCGACCAGGTACACGGCGGCCACCAGTGCGATGGCGCCGAGCCCCCACCGCATCCCGGACCGGAGCCGGTTCCGGTGCAGGCCGAGCTGCGACCAGCTCAACCCGCTCCAGCGGGCGAACGCGAGCAGCGCCACGGCCGCCACCGGACCCAGCCACAGTGCGTTGTGCAGCAGGTGCTCAGCGAGGTTCACCGTCACCAGCGCGACCACCACGAGCCCGGTCGCAACCATGGCGGGGACCCGCGCCCGCGGCGAGCTCTCGGCTGCGACGAGGGTCATGCGATGTCGGTGCGACTCTCGCGGGCGTGCATCGCCCCAGTGTGTCAGCCGGCAGCCGTCGGGCTCGCCCCCCAACGGTGTGGGTGTTGTGTGGGGCCCGCAGGGATTCGGGTCCGACACGTGGAGCAAGGGGTGATCGCAAGCCCGTCGGGGCGCGGCCTCGGTGCTGGCGTCATGGTCCTCGCCCAGCATCGTGAAGGTCCCGGACCCGGGCGCGAGCAGGGTGGAGCGTCACCGGTCAGCCACCGAACGCCACCAGGTGGCGCCCGGACCCCGCGAGCAGGTTGGCGTACACCTGCAGCACGTCGGGGGCGGTGACGCCGACGACCGCGGACTGCAGGTCCGCAACGTCGGTCGACTCAACGGTACGCGCTGCCTGGAAGGCGGCTTCGACGCCGGCCGAGCCGTCAGCCAGCAGCGTGTCGTAGAGGTCCTGGGTCGCGGCTGTCGCGAACGTCCCCGCGGCGAGCCCCGCGGTCGGGTCCGCGATGGCGTACCGCTCGAGGATGATGCGGACCTGCGCGAGATGCTGGGTCTCGGCGTCCGCGATCCGGGTGAACGGTGGCGTGCCGTACTGGTCGGCGAAAGCGACGTACAGGTCGTGTGCCAGCTTCTCCTCCTCGGCGAGTGCGGCGACCACGGCCGTCTGGGAGTCGGTCAACGTACCACTGGCCACGTCGGTGAGGTCGGCGTGCACTCGGGTGCCCATCCCGGCACCGCGGACCTGGCCGCCGATGCCGGGACCATTGCGGCCCGCGCGGGGGTCCGAGCCGACACCGGTGTCGTGGCACGTGCCGGCCTGCTGTGCGCTCTGCCGGTAGCTGCGGACCTGATCGGGCCCGGTGCCGCCGGCCTGCGCGCGGGCCAGCGCGGGCGAGGCGAGCAGTGTGGTGGCGACGACCCCGGTCGCGATCGCCGTGGCGACGCGAGTCCTGGTACGCATGGGAGGCTCCTTCGTTGGTCTGTTCGGGTGTACGACCTCACGGTGCGGCGGGCGTCTGGAGGTCACTCGGGACCGGTGTGGAGACGGCGTGGAGTTTGCCGGCGAGGAGGGGACGCGGTGCGGACCGGAGGGCTCGATCGCGTCCGACCCGCAAGGATGAGGCATGCCCACGGTGCTGGTCGTCGAGGATGAGCGCGACATCCGCGAGGTGCTGCGCCGGTACCTCGAGCGCGCCGGCCTGTCGGTGCTCACCACAGGCACCGGGGCCGAAGCGGTCCGACTGCTCACGGCGGCGCCGCCGGACCTGGTCGTGCTCGATCTGGGTCTGCCCGATGTCGACGGGACCGACGTGCTCCGTGAGATCAGCGCAGCCGGGCACCCGCCCGTCCTCGTCCTGACGGCTCGCAGCACGGTTGATGACCGCATCCGTGGCCTGCAGCTCGGCGCGGACGACTACGTCACCAAACCGTTCAGCCCCGCCGAGGTCGTGCTGCGCGTCCAAGCAGTGCTGAACCGGACCGGTGGGACGGCCGCCGCAGGGGGCCCGGCGACGTACGGTGAGGGCAGGCTGCGCATCGACGAGCCTCGGCACGAGGCGTGGTTGGGCGGTCGCACGCTGGACCTGACCCCGACCGAGTGGGGGCTGCTGGTCGCCCTGGCGGCGGCTCCGGAGCGGGTGTTCTCCCGCTACGAGCTGGTCAACCGGGTGCGGGGCTACGAGTACGCAGGGTACGAACGGACCATCGACTCCCACGTGAAGAACCTGCGGCACAAGCTCGGCCCGGACGGGGCCGACGTCGTGGAGACGGTGCTCGGCATCGGCTACCGGCTGCGCCTGCGCCGGGATGATCCTCGATGAGCGTCGCGCGCTCTGGGCTCGGCCCGCTCGGCCGGCGGATGCTGCTCGCGTTCGTCCTGGTCGCCGTGTCCTCGGTGGCCATGCTGACGGTCGCGGCGCTGGTCGGTGCCGGGCGCGGCATCGAGGTCTCCCAGAAGGCGGACCGTCAGCAGGCGACGCTGGCCGCCGCGACCGCGGCGGCAGGCGCCTACCGGCAGGCCGGTGGCTGGGCCGGGGCAGACCTCAGCCGCGCCGGTGCGATCGCCGAGGCCGCCGGGGCCCGCTTGGTCGTCCTCGACCGGTCGGGGGTCTCGGTCGGCGGGCGCTCCGGTGGGCCGTCAGGACAGGGCAAGGGCCCCGGGCCGGCCGGTGGCGCGGGGGTGTTCGAGGCTCCCGTGGCCGTGACCGGCGACGCGGTCGGCACGGTGCATCTCGTCTTCCCGGCGGCGACCGACACCGGTGCGCGCGACGTGGCGTGGGCGTGGATCGCGGCCGCCGCCGTGGTCGCTCTGTTGGTCGCGGTGCTCGCGAGCTGGGCGGTCACCCGACGGCTCACGCGTCCGATCGACGCCATGACGGCCGCCGCGAGGGCGTTCGCGGCGGGGGACCGCGGTGCCCGCGCGGGCGTGACGGGACCCGGCGAGATCGGCGAGCTGGCGCGCGCCTTCGACTCGATGGCGGAGACTGTCGCCCGCTCGGAGCGGGACCGGCGCAGCCTCACTGCCGACGTCGCCCACGAGCTGCGCACCCCGCTCGCGGCCCTGCAGGCCGGGCTCGAAGAGCTGCGCGACGGGCTGGTCGAGCCGAGCCCGCACGGGCTTGCGAGCCTGCACGACCAGTCGCTGCGGCTCGGGCGCGTGGTGAGCGACCTGGCGGAGCTGTCGGCCGCCGAGTCGAGCGGTGGGTCAGTGGCGCGGGTCGAGGTCGACCTGGCGCAGGTCGCGCGCGACGAGCTGGCCGTGCGTGATCCCCAGCTGCGCGCTGCGGGGCTCGTGGTGGACGACCGGCTCGACGGACCCGTTCTGGTCCGGGGGGACTCCGACCGCCTGCACCAGGTGGTGGGGAACCTGCTGGCCAACGCGGCGCGATACTGCCATCCGGGCGACCGGGTGGGGATCGCGGTGCGGCCGGAGAGCGATCTGGCGGTCCTGGAGGTGCTCGACTCCGGACCGGGCATTGCTGCGGATGAGCTGCCCCACGTCTTCGAGCGGTTGTGGCGTGGCCGGGCAGCCCAGGGGGTGGCCGGCTCGGGGATCGGTCTCGCGGTCGCCCGGGAGATCGTCATGGCCCACGGCGGCACGATCGAGGCGGCTTCGCACGAGGGTGCCGGCACGACCATCACGATCCGGCTGCCCCGCAGGCCGGCATCGGCGCACGAGTCCTGACGGCGTCCGCGAACGCCGTCAGCCGCACGTGGGGCACGCCGTGCGGAGCCCGTCCGGGCCGCAGGTACGCCGAGCCCTGTCCCTGCCGGGCGACGAGGTGCCCGACGCCGGAGGGGACGACGACCGCGCCGGGCACCAGGTCGTCGTCCGTGAGCTGGTGCGACCGCTTGGAGTTGCGGCATACGACGAGCGTGCTGCCGGAGTCCAACGCTTCGGCCAGGGCGTCCGCCGTGACCCGGCCGAGGCGGGCGACGGCGATCGCCTCGGCGTGCACCACGATCTCGATCGGGGTTCCGGGAGCGACCTCGGGCAGCAGGTTGACCGCGCCGCGGAGGACCGCGCGGTGCTTGTCCGGGGACGCCTGGGTCAGGTGCAGGACGACACCGGTGCGCATCGGCGGACTCCCCTCGGGGTCAGGGCGTGGTCAACTGTCGGTCACGGGCGACCTGCGGCGTCGTGCACAGGAGCTGTCCGCGCAGGCGCACCAGGAGGGCGCCCGCGGTCGTGGCGAGGGCCGCTGCCGCGAGGAAGGGCTGCGCGGGGGCGAACCAGGTGATCGCCCCCGAGTACCCGAGCGCGAGCAGGGCGATCTTGTTGCACACCGGGCAGCCGACGGCGAACCAGGCCAGGACGCCGCCGACCATGCCAAGACGGCTCGGCGCACCACCCGCGTCGTCGGCTCTCGTCGGGTCGACCTCATCGCGGGCACGCCGGACATAGGTCGCCGCCAGCATCCCGGTGAGGATCGACGAGGCGATCCATACGGGGAAGTTCCAGGCCTGCACCGGGACCTGGCGAGCGAACACCGGGTTGGGGATGAGCACTGTCGGGACGCCGATCAGCAGGGCGAACGCGACGGAGAAGCCGGCCGCTGCCCGGCGCTGCCGGGCCGTCCAACCGCGCAGCGCGAGGACGCCAGCCTCCAGGGTCCGCCTGGGTTCGGTCGGCGTGGTGGTGACCGGGAGCATGCATCCTCCGAAGCGGTGAGACGGGACGTGCTCACGGGGACCGAGCCACCTGGCAGACCGTCTGCGGCAGGGTGTGAGCTGTCGTCGGTTGGCCGGACGATATACCCCGTGGGGTATGTGCGGATCTGCGGGGAGCCGGATGATCCCTGAGTCGTCGGTGCGCGTTCCTGGGGACGTGCCCCCACCGGCACGGTGGGTCCGAGGGCAGCTCCCGCATCGACCCGGGACGGTGTGGACCGGGCCTGGGTGCAGGGGGGCGCGCACGCCCGTGCTCACCGACCGCCTGTCGACCGGTCGGCGATCCTCAGCAGCGCGCGCAGCTCCCCGGCCACCTGACGGGTCACGTCCGAGGGCGGCGCTCCGGTCTCGACCACCATCCAGGTCGCCGTGACGGTGATCGTCGGGCGGTTCCAGGGCAGGTGCAGCACGGGGGTCCGGCGGCCCAGGGGCCAGGCGGTGTCCGTGTTCCTCATCGCGGTGAGGAGGATGGGCGTCCCGTGCGGTGAGCTCATGGCGCCGATGCCACCCCGCAACTCGCCGAGGCCGTCGACCCGGTGCTGGGGAGTGACGATCCTGCCCTCCGGGGCGATGGTGACGGCCCCGCCGTGGTGGAGGACCTCGTGGACGTCCCGGAGGGTGGCGGCAGCCCCACGGCCTCGGCCTGCCGGGATGGCGCCGATCAGCCTCAGTGCCCGGCCAAGGACCGGCCAGGTGAAGAAGTCCCCCCGCATGACCGTATGCGGGTACACGCCCCACTGCCGGCAGGCGAGGGTGCTCACGAAGAAGTCCAGCATGCTGCGGTGGTTCATCGCGATGATCACCCCCAGGCCGTCGGCGACCTGGACCTGCGCGGGCCCGACCTTGACCTTGGCGATGACGAGCAGCCCCAGGCGGGTGACCAGCGCACAGGTCGCGAAGGCGGCCCGGTGGGTGGCGGACGCCTGCTGCGCGACCCGGTCCGCGGTGCGCGCCGTGCCGGGTGCGCCGCTCATGGCCGGCTCGTCGTGCATGCGTGCGGATCGGTGCCGGCCAGGACGTCGATCCTCGCCAGGGCGTGCTCGACGGCCCGCCGGCCCAGCTCGACGAGGGTCGGGACGTCGCGCGGGGACCATGCGGAGAACTGCCGGGTGTCCACGACGATCTCCAGGTCGGCGGGCCCGTCGTCGGGAACGGGCGGCAGGATGCGGGACCGCCACGGATGCGATCGGGACGGCGCGTCCGGCCGGAGGCTGACGGCCACCACGGCGCGTGCGCCGAGCCGGCGGGCCGCCCACACGGGCAGCGGCGAGGTCACGGCTCCGTCGACGAGCAGACGCCCGTCGACGCGTACGGGCGGGAAGACGCCGGGGACGGCGGTGCTCGCACGCAGCGCGTCCGCGGCCGACCCGTGGTCGAGCAGCACCGGGGTGCGGGCGAGCAGGTCGGTCGCCACCGCGCCGAACCGTAGGGGGAAGTTCTCGATCGCGCGGCCGGCGAACAGCTCGTCCAGGCTGTCGCGCAGCACGTTCGTGTCGAGGAGCCCCAGACGCCGGTTCGGCCGCGCGGACCCGAAGCTGGCCCAGGTCGCGCGGGAGACCCATGCGGCGATCTCGTCGGCGGGGACTCCGGCGGCCCAGGCCCCCCCGAGCAGCGCGCCGGCGCTCGAACCGACGAGCACGTCGACCCGGACTCCTGCCGACTCGAGGGCCTGAAGAACCCCGGCGTGGGCCGCCCCGTGAGCCGCGCCGCTGGACAGCACGAGGCCCAGTCGCGCGGGCTCGCCTGCCGTGGGTGACGCGGCCATCCTGCCGGTCGTGGTCGATGTCATGGCGTCAGGACCTGGCCGTGTGACGCCCGGCCGCCGCATCTGCGCCGGCGGACGGCGCCGGGCCGTCGGGCAGGGCCCCGGCTCCGGGGGCTCGGTCCTGCTGGGCGCGCAGCGAGTTGACGAGCCTGTCCCCCTCGACGTCGAGGTTGGGGAGCAGCCGGTCCAGCCAGCGGGGCAGCCACCAGGCGTTGTCCCCGAACATGGCCATCACCGCAGGCACCAGCGTCAGGCGGACCACGAAGGCGTCGGCGAGGATGCCGAAGGCCAGGGCGAAGCCGATCTGCTTGATCATCGGGTCGTGGTTGAACACGAAGCCGGTGAACACCGAGGTCATGATGATGGCAGCGCCCATGACGACCCGGCTGGCCTGCCGGAAGCCCTGGACCGCGGTGTCGATACCGCGGTGGCCGTGGACGTAGGACTCCCGCATCGAGGAGACCAGGAAGACCTCGTAGTCCATCGCGAGGCCGTACAGCACGCCCGTGGTGATGATGGGCAGGAAGCTGAGCACCGGGGTGGTGGCGTCGATGCCCAGCAGGCCTTGCAGCCAGCCCCACTGGAACACGGCGGTCGTCGCACCGAAGGCGGCCAGCACCGAGAGCAGGAACCCGATCGTCGCCTTGATGGGGACGAAGACCGACCGGAAGACCAGCAGCAGGACGACCAACGACAGCACGAGGACGACGGCCAGGTATCTCGGCAGCACGTCGGCCAGCCGCTGGGACACGTCGATCGCCATCGCCGTGATCCCGGTGACGCCGACGGTGACGCCGAGGTTCTGGGCGTAGCCGGGCGCGTCGGCGCGGATGGTCCGCACGAGGTCCTCGGTCGCCGGGTCCGTGGGGCCCGTGGTCGGGATGACCGCGAGCACGACGGTGTCGCCGCTGTCGCTCGCTCCGGATGGTGTCACGGAGGAGACGCCGTCGAGCGTGGCCAGCTCCGCGGTGAGCTGCCCGAGAGCCGGGGGAGCGATGGGAGTACCCGGCTGCGTCGCGGAGGCCACGACAAGGAGTGGCCCGTTGTAGCCGGCGCCGAGGCTCGTGGCGACGGCGTCGTAGCTGCGCCGTTGTGGGGTGTCGCTGTTGTAGCTCTGGCCCGAGGGCAGGCCCAGTCGCATCCCGGCCATCGGCACGGCGACGAGCCCCAGGAGGACGACGACAGCGGCGATCGTGGCGTACCGGTGGCGGATGACCAGCCGCGCCCACCGCTCGCCAGGAGCAGTGGCGGGCGTCGCACCGCCCCGCTGGTCGGCGGGCGTCGCACCACCCCGCTGCCCGGCGGGCGTCGCACCGTCACGCTGGTCGGCGTGCGCGCGAGCACGGGCTCGCTCCTGTGGGGTGCAGATCCGCTCGCCGGCCAGGCCCATGAGCGCCGGCAGCAGCGTGAGCGCGACGAGCACGGCGATCCCGACGGTTGCCGCAGCGATGAGCGCCATCGAGGTCAGCACGGTGACGTTGACGACGAGCAGTGCCACCAGGGCGATGATCACCGTGAGGCCGGCGAAGAACACGGCGCTCCCGGCAGTGCCCACCGCCCGGCCCGCGGCCTCGTGGGCGGTGAGCCCGTGGTCGAGGATGCCGCGGCGCTGCCGGTTGACGATGAACAGGGCGTAGTCCATGCCGACGGCCAGACCCAGCATGAGCGCGAGCACCGCTGCCGCGGAGTTCAGCTCGATGACGCTGGACAGGGCGTAGGTGCCACCGACCCCGACGGCCACCCCGGTCAGGGCGGTGAGCAGTGGCAGACCGGCAGCGACCACGGAGGCGAGGGTGAGCAGCAGGACGATGGCCGCCACGACGACCCCGACGCCCTCGCCGACGCCGAGGATCTGCGGGATGCCCAGGGTGGCGCCGGACAGCACCGCGATGCCGGTCCCGGCCGTTCCGCGCTCGGCGGCCGCCACGACGTCGTCCACGGTGCCGGCGGGCAGCTCGAAGATCTGCTGGGTGAACTGGACCTGGAGCAGGGCGACCCGTCCGTCGCCGGAGACGAGCACCCCGGGAACGGGCTGTCCGTCCACGATGAGCGGACCGGGGGCCCCGGCCGCTGCCGGGTTCGCTGCCGGGTTCGCTGCCTGGCCCGCCGTCGGGTCCGTTCCAGCGCCGGCGTGCGCCGCGAGAGCCGCACGTGGGTCGATGACCCGGTCGATCTGGTAGATGTCGCTGACGGCCCTGGCGATGCCGACGGCATGGGCCGGGGAGTCGACGCGATCACCCTCCGGAGCCTGGAAGACGATGCTCGCCTGGCCCCCGGATGCCGCCGGCATGCGGACCGCGAGCTCGTCGAGCACCTGCTGCGCCGGGGTCCCCTGGATCCGGATCTCGCTGGAGACCCGGACGGTGCCGGCGGCCAGCGCGGTCGCGATGACGGCGATCAGGCCCAGCCAGACCCCGATCACGCGCCACGGGCGGCGATAGGAGGTCATGCCGATGCGGTAGAGCAACGTGGACACGGACGGCTCGCATTCTCGCTGTGGGTGGCCGGCCACCTCGGCATAGCAGGCGACTCGGCACGGCCCGCGCCGTGCAGCGCGGTCGGGGAACACCAGGGCTGGTCCGGCTACGGGCGACGTGCGAGACTCGGCCGGGTCAGCCGGAACAACTGATAGCACGCTATCGGTTTGAACGATAGCGCACTCTCACTTCGTCCTGCGGGAGGATGGCGGCATGACCCCGACCGGTGCCGCCAGTGGCACTCCCCGACGCGCTGACGCGACGTTCAACGCCGGGCGCATCGTCGAGGCGGCTCGGCGGGTCTTCATGCGGGGAGACGGGCTGGGCTCCCTGGAGGAGATCGCCCGGGAAGCGGGTGTCGGTATCGCGACGCTCTACCGGCACTTCGCGCGCCGCGAGGTCCTCGCCTCGGCCGTCTACCGGCAGCTCTTCGACGAGGAGATCGTCCCTGCCCTCGAGCGGGCGCGCCACGACCCGAGCCCCATCCACGGCCTGAGATCCGCCTCCGAAGGTCTGCTCGCGTTGCTGTCGCGGGCACACGGACTGGTCGCGTCCACGGCGAACGTCGCGGCGCTCACCGATGAGCTCCTCCGGGAGTTCCGGGGCTCGCTCGGCGAGCTCGTCCTCGCGGCACAGCGCGCAGGTGAGATGCGCGAGGACATCGAGGGGGAGGACATCCCCCGCCTGCTGGGGATGATGATCGCCGGGCTCATCGTGCCGGGGCTGCCGGCCGGCGCCCAGCAGAGGTACGTGGCGCTCATGTTCGACGCCCTGGCCCCGGCGCATGCCACACCGCTGCCGCCGCTGACCGGATGACATACCCCCAGGGGTATAGTTGGGGCGATTCCGAGGAACGACCCCGAGGAGCGACCTATGTGTAGCCCGGCTCGCTGCCCGCGCTGCGGGAAGACCACCTGGACGGGATGCGGCAGGCATGTCGACGCCGTGATGGCCAGCGTCCCACCGGACCAGCGGTGCACCTGTCGTTGACCGGCGGCCCCGTCGCGCCGGTCGGTCGGCGCACGGACCCGCCGGAGGACGCGGTGGTGGACAGGCCGGACGCCAGCACTGGCCGGGCGCCAGGCGCCCCGTTCGCCTGGACCCCGGGCAGGGTGGTCGGCGTCGCCCTGTCGTCCCCTGCGCTGTTCGTCGTCCTGACGGGCGTCTCCGGTGCCACCCCGGGCCTGCCCGTGCGGCAGGCCTTCGTCGCGCTCCTCGCGGTGGCGTCCGCGGCGACGCTGGCCACCTACCTGCCGGCGCCGAAGGCCGGCTTCCGGCTCGCCGTCGGCTGCGCGCCGTGCGCGTGGGCCGCTGCGCTGAGCGTTCCGGTCGCCGCAGCCGTGCTGAGCGGCATGCCGCCCGACGTACCCTCGGCGGCGCTCGCGCTCGTCGTCGCGACGGTCGGGCTCCTGCAGCGTCTCACGCAGCCGAGGGCCTGCGCGATCTGATCCGCGCCGGGGGATCCGGCCGGGTCGTCGGTCACTGCCGCGGGCCGACGGCCTGCAGGGTGAGCCATCCGCCGGAGAGGTTGCGGGCGTCGAACCCCGCGGCGAGCAGCACCCGGGTGGCCAGGTAGGACCGCACGCCGCTGGCGCAGTACACGCTGACGGCCCGTCCGTGGGCTGCGGCGCGGACCTCGTCCAGGTGCTGGCGCAGCTCCAGGTGTGCGATGTTGACCGCGCCCTCGACGTGGCCGGCATCGAACTCCGCGCGCGAACGCACGTCGAGCAGGAGCGTCGTCGCCATCGCCTGGTCCACGTCCTCCGCCTGCCACTGCGGCATCGTCGCGTCCAGGACGTTCTGGGCCACGAACCCGAGCATGTTGATCGCGTCCTTCGCCGAGCCGTACGGCGGGGCATAGGCGAGCTCGAGCTCGGCCAGGTCGTCCGCCGTCATGCCGGCGCGCAGCGCCGTCGCCAGGACGTCGATGCGCTTGTCCACGCCGGCGCGCCCCACCCCTTGCGCGCCGAGCAGCCTGCCGTCCGGGGCGAAGCTGGCGACGAGGTGCATCGTCTGGGACCCCGGGTAATAGCCCGCGTGGTCGCCGGGGTGGATGTGCACCACCTCGTGCGCGATGCCGGCCCGGCGCAGCGTGGCCTGGTTCGCGCCGGTGGTGGCTGCCGTCAGGCCGAAGACGCGGACGATCGCGGTCCCCAGGACGGCTGCCTGGGGGGTCGTCCGGCGACCGCAGATCGAGTCGGCCGCCCGGCGGCCCTGGCGGTTGGCCGGTCCCGCGAGCGGTACCGGCCCGAACGCCCCGGTGATGGCGTGGGTGACCTCGACCGCGTCGCCGACGGCCCAGATGTGCGGGTCGGACGTGCGCTGGTCGGCGTCGACCCGGATCGCGCCGGTGGGCCCGAGGTCCAGCCCCGCGTCGCGCGCGAGGGTGCTCGCGGGGCGCACCCCGACGTTGACGACGACCACGTCGGCGGGCAGCCGGGTCCCGTCGGACAGGGTGACCGTGACCGCGCCGGGTGACGCTGTGTCATCGGGTGACGCTGTGTCATCGGGCGACGCTGTGTCATGGGACCCCTCGCCCGTGGCGCCCGTCGTGGCGGGTTCGATGGCCTGCGCCGACACCCCGAGGTGCAGGTCGACGCCGTGCGCGGTGAGCTCGGCGGCGAGGAGCGGGGCGAGCTCCGCGTCGATGGGCGGAAGGACGTGGTCGGCCAGCTCGACGAGGTGGACCTGCAGGCCGCGGGACGCCAGCGCCTCGACCGCCTCCAGGCCGATGAACCCGGCGCCGACGACGACGGCGTGCGGTGCGGGCGAGCCGCTGGCGTGGTCCGCCACGAGGGCCACCACGCTGTCCCGCAGCGCGTCGACGTCGGGCAGGGTCCGCAGGGCGTGCACCGTGGGGTGGTCCAAGCCGGCGATCGGGGGGCGCACGGCGACCGCGCCCGGGGCGAGCAGCAGGGCGTCGTACGGCTCGCGGACGGTGCCCTCCTCGGTCTGCACGGTCACCTGCCGAGCCGCGCGGTCGATGGCGATCACCCGGTGGCGGGTGCGGACGTCCAGGTTCAGGGACGAGGCCAGCGACGCCGGGGTGTGCAGCAGCAGCGCGTCGCGTCGGGAGATCTCGCCGGACAGGTGGTAGGGCAGGCCGCAGTTGGCGAACGAGACGTCGTCGCCCTGCTCGAGGACGACGATCGTGGCGTGCTCGTCCAGGCGCCGGGCGCGCGCCGCGGCGCTCATGCCGCCGGCCACCCCTCCGACGACGACGATCTTCCGGGCGTCGCTCACCGGCGGACCTCTCCTCCTGCGCGCTGCCAGGCGCGCATGCCGCCCGAGACGCTCGTCGCGTCGTACCCGAGCGCTCGCAGCCGCGTGGCCGCGGTACGCGAGCGCATCCCGGTCGCACAGATGACGACGACCGGACGGTCCCTCGGCAACCGGCGCTCACCGCGGTCGATCTGACCCAGCGGGATGTGGACCGCACGGGGAGCGTGCCCGGACTTCCACTCGCTGTTCTCGCGCACGTCCACCAGGGTCGCGCCGTCGCTGACCAGCTGGACGGCCCGGGCCGCGTCCACGGCCGGGCGCGTACGGCCGTCGGCCGGCTCGCGCCCGAGCAGTCGGCGCAGTCGCCCGAACAGGCCGGGGGTCTGACCAGGGGTGCTGGGCAGGGACATGGTGGGCTCCGATCGTCCGCGCCACTATACCCCAGGGGGTATGTGGGACAGCACGGCGGACGGACGACCGCGGCGTGCGCCGGGCTGAGCTGCGGCTCCGTGCCGAACCCGGGAGGCGGATTCGTCCCGGCTCACCGGCGCGGCAACGGCCCGTCCGTGGTTCACTGGGTTGGTCAGGTCGAGCCGCCGGGGGGCGGACGCCTGCCAGATCAGCGGCGGAGCCACCACTGGTGGTGCTCTGCAGGAGCGGCCCTGGTCGGCGCGGCCTGGTCGGCCGATGATCCGTGCCTCACGAGGGAGTGAGCGGTGAACGTTTCGATGAGAACCCATGTGGTGCCCGAACGCCTCGGACGATCCGACCATCCGCGGGGTGGCAGGCGCATCGCAGCCGTCGTCGCGCTCGGTCTGGTGGGCCCCCTCGGCGTGCTGACGGCCACGAGCCCTGCGCTCGCCGCGGGCGGCGCCGCGGGCGGCGCTGCGGACGGTGCCGGCGACGCGACGGCGGCCGTGCTGCCCTACGAGGACGCCGGTCTGCCGGTCAGCGCGCGGGTCGCGGACCTGCTCGGCCGGATGACCCTGGCCGAGAAGGTCGGCCAGATGACGCAGACCGAGCGCTACCAGGTCGACGCCGACCCGTCCCTCATCACCACCTGGAACCTGGGCAGCATCCTGTCCGGCGGCGGGTCCGCGCCGAGCGAGAACACTCCGCAGGCCTGGGCCGACATGGTCGACCGATTCCAGCAGGCGGCGCTGGCGACCCGCCTGCACATCCCGCTGCTCTACGGCATCGACGCGGTGCACGGGGTCGCCGGCATCGACGGGGCGACCGTCTTCCCGCACAACATCGGCCTGGGTGCCACCCGCGACCCGGCCCTGGTCGCCGAGGTCGAGCACGTCACCGCCGCCGAGACCCGGGCGAGCGGACCGCAGTGGACCTTCGCGCCGTGCCTGTGCGCCGCGCAGGACGACCGGTGGGGTCGCACGTACGAGAGCTTCGGTGAGGACCCGAACCTGGTCATCGCCATGGAGTCGGCCATCGACGGCTTCCAGGGACCCGCCGGGCACCTCGCCGACCGTGACCGCGTGCTGGCCACCGCGAAGCACTTCGCCGGCGACGGCGACACGCGGTACGACCCGAGCGCGACGGGCTACCCGATCGACCAGGGCATCGCGGTCACCGACCATCCCGACTTCTGGCGGACGTCGCTGCGCCAGTACCTGCCGGCCGTGCAGCGCCATCACGTCGGCAGCGTGATGCCGTCGTACTCGAGCGTCGACTGGACCGAGGACGGCGTCGGCAACCCGATCAAGATGCACGCCAGCACCGAGCTGATCACCGGTGTCCTCAAGGGCGCGATGGACTTCGGCGGGTTCGTGATCAGCGACTGGGAGGGCATCCACCAGCTGCCCGGTGACTGGCCGACCCAGGTCCGCACCGGGGTCAACGCCGGGATCGACATGATGATGGAACCCAACGCCTACCAGAGCTTCGAGACGACGCTGACCGAGGAGGTCAACGGCGGCCGGGTCCCGGCGAGCCGCATCGACGACGCGGTCAGCCGGATCCTGACGAAGAAGTTCGAGCTCGGCCTCTTCGAGCACCCCTACACCGACCGGACCAACCTTCCTGCCGTCGGCAGCGCCGCGCACCGGGCCGTGGCCCGCACGGCCGTCGCCGAGTCCCAGGTGCTGCTGAAGAACGACCGGCATGTGCTCCCGATCAGGACCCAGGGACACATCTACGTGGCCGGCAGCAACGCCGACAGCATCGGCAACCAGGCCGGCGGCTGGACGATCACCTGGCAGGGCGGGTCCACCACCGACATCCCGGGCACCACCATCCTGGACGGGATCCGCCAGGCCGCAGGCCACGCGACGGTGACGTACAGCGCCGATGCCTCCGCACCCGTGCGGCACGGTGACACGGGCATCGTCGTGGTGGGGGAGACGCCGTACGCCGAGGGGTTCGGTGACGTCGGCGGTCCGCAGTGGGCCTATGACCCCGGTGACCACGGGGTGCCCCGCCCGGTCAAGGACATGCAGCTGTCCGCGGCGGACAAGGCCGCCGTCGACACGGTGTGCTCCGTCGCCGCCAAGTGCGTGGTCGTCGTGGTCTCCGGTCGCCCGGTGATCATCGACCCCGCACAGCTGGCCGAGATCGACGGGCTCGTCGCGGCCTGGCTGCCGGGCAGCGAGGGCGCCGGGGTGGCCGACACCCTGTTCGGCGCGGTCCCCTTCACCGGGAAGCTCCCGGTCACGTGGCCGCGCACCCTCGCGCAGGAGCCGATCAACGTCGGCGACGCCGGCTACGACCCGCTGTACCCGTACGGGTTCGGGCTGACGACCAGATGACCGCCGGGATCAGGCCCGCGCGGTGCGCACCCGCTGGAGCAGGAGGTACAGCTCGCAGCTCAGACGCAGCCCGAACGCGGCGTTGAGGTACCCGGCGACGAGCGCGACGGCCGCCGCCACCACGACAAGAGAAGCGCCCGCCCCGGGCGACGGCCCAGGGCGGGCGCTTCGCCCTGCCACGTGACAGGAACGACCCTCAGATCAGTCGTCCGGCTCCCAGGTGATCGTCGCCCTGTCGACCCGACCCGGCGCGCGCCCGCCGCGCAGCGTGCTCACCAGCACGCGCAGTGCGGGCTCCGGTCCGGTGGCGCGCACGCGTACCGTCCCGTCCGGCATGTTCTGCGCCGATCCGCGCAGCCCCAGGTCAGCGAGCACCGAGTGCACCCACCAGCGGAACCCCACACCCTGGACGTGCCCCTCGACCACCGCGGTGAGCTGCATCGTCGCCTCCTTCCCACCGACAGTTCGTCGGACCGGCGACCCTGGGGGCCGTCCCCAGACGGGCAGCCGACCACCGTCGGAGCCGAATGCCGTGCTCCGGTAGGCTGAAGGCCTCGCCATGGTGGTCCGGTCGCATGCGGTCCGTCGGCCTCCGGTGGCCCGAGCAGTGCCGCCCCGCCGGCCGGGTGGTCGCCGATCGTCCGTGCGCCGGCGCGGCAGGACAACCGCACCGAGATCCGGGCAGCCCGCTGACGGGTCCCTGCCCGGCCCTGATCCTGTCCCGACGCCCGATCTCCAGGAGAGACATGCAGACAGTTCACCACCGCCAGCTCACCGCGCCGGCGCCGCTCGCCCCGGGCGCGCTGCGCATCACCCCGTTGGGCGGTCTGGGGGAGATCGGGCGCAACATGACCGTCTTCGAGCACGCCGGCAAGCTGCTCGTCGTCGACTGCGGCGTGCTGTTCCCCGAGGACCACCAGCCGGGCGTGGACGTCATCCTGGCGGACTTCACCTCCATCCGGGAGCGGCTGGCGGACATCGTCG